>CAZLEQ010000005.1:0-93518 GCA_964558575.1 uncultured Acidimicrobiaceae bacterium
AATGAAGACAACCACTGAAATCGTCGAAGAGTTCGGTACCCACGGGAGCGACACAGGCTCTCCGGAGGTGCAAGTGGCTCTGCTCACCGAGCGGATCACTCACCTCACCGAGCATCTTCGTGACCACAAGCACGACCACCACAGCCGTCGTGGTCTGTTGCTCATGGTCGGCAAGCGTCGGAGGCTCCTGGATTACCTACGTCGACAAGACGTGGAGCGATACAGGAACCTCATTGCCAAGCTCGGCTTGCGGCGTTGAGACATCGAGGAGCGGCTCTGCCGCTCCTCATTTGTAACGGGGCCGAAAAGGGCCCAAAGAAAGAGAGTCACGTCGGTTGTCAGTGGTGATCGCTCGGGAGATCGAGACATCACCACTGCCAACGGGCGCAGGCTCCAGAACATGGAAAGAAGGAGCACACAGTGCCCGAAACCTCAGTAAGAGGCACCATCGGCGGCAAGGAGCTCGTCCTGAGCACCGGCAAGATGGCGAATCTCGCCAATGGAGCCGTGGTCGCCAAGATCGGTGGCACCGAGATGCTGGTGACCGCCACCGCAAACACAAAATCCCGGGAAGGGGTCGATTTCTTCCCACTCACCGTCGACTTCGAGGAGCGGATGTATTCGGTGGGCAAGATTCCCGGATCGTTCTTCCGTCGCGAGGGGCGTCCCTCGGAGCAGGCAACTCTGACCTGCCGACTCATCGATCGTCCATTGCGCCCGTCCTTTGCCGATGGATACCGCAACGAGACTCACATCGTGGTCACCACCCTCTCGGTCGACCAGGAGAACCCCTTCGACGTGATCGCCCTGAACGGCGCCTCCGCAGCGCTCAGCGTCAGTGGTCTTCCCTTCGAGGGTCCTCTCGGTGGAGTTCGCATGGCCCTGAAGAAGGGCGAGTGGGTGGTTTTCGCCACCGAAGACGAGCTCGACGAGTCCGTATTCGAGATGGTCGTCGCGGGGCGTCGTAACGACGCCGGCGAGATTGACATCGTCATGGTGGAGGCCGGCGCAACCGAAGATGGCTACCGGTTCGTCACCGACGGTGACGCTCCCTCCGATGAGGCGGCAGTGTCCGCGGGCCTCCAGGAGGCGAAACAGCACATTTCCGACCTCATCGACCTGCAGGACCAGCTGGTCTCCAAGGTGCAGATTCCTGAGTTCACCTGGACTCCCAACGTGGAGTACTCAGAGGAAATCTTCTCCCGGGTGGAGTCGGCAACCGGTGACCGGATCAGAGAGGTGCTCGAGATCCCCGGCAAGCAGGATCGTCAGAACGCCGAGGCGGAGCTCCTCGACGCGATCGTGGCCGAGTTGGGCGTCGGGGAGGAGGATTCTGAGACCCTCAAGCAGGTCAAGAACGCCTACCGCAGCATGTTCAAGAAGGCCGCCCGCAAACGTGTCGTCGACGACGGAGTTCGTCTGGACGGACGCGCAGCCTCGGATATCCGGCCGCTCGTTATCGAGGTCGGTACCGTCGAGCGGACTCACGGCTCGGCGCTGTTCCAGCGTGGGGAGACCCAGGTGCTGAATATCACCACCCTCGGCATGCTCAAGATGGAGCAGATGCTTGACACGCTCGACATCGCCGAGGCGAAGCGGTACATGCACCACTACAACTTCCCGCCGTTCTCGACGGGCGAAGCCGGTTTCATGCGCGGTCCGAAGCGTCGTGAGATCGGCCACGGTGCGCTCGCCGAGAGGGCTCTGCTACCTGTGATCCCGAGCTCGGACGACTTCCCCTACGCCCTTCGCCTCGTATCCGAGGTGCTCGCCTCGAACGGATCGTCGTCGATGGCGTCGGTGTGCGGTTCGTCGTTGTCCCTCATGGACGCCGGGGTGCCCATTGCGGCACCCGTTGCCGGCATCGCGATGGGTCTCATCAACGAAGGTGACGAGTTCGTCACCCTCACCGACATCCTCGGAGCCGAGGACGCCCTCGGCGACATGGACTTCAAGGTGGCCGGGACTGCCGAGATGATCACCGCCCTCCAGCTCGACACCAAGATCCAGGGTCTCCCCTCCGAGGTGCTCCAGTCGGCCCTGAGCCAGGCCCGTGAGGCGAGGCACTTCATACTCGACGCCATGTCCGAGGTCCTCCCGGAGCCGCGCGCCGAGATGAACCAGTGGGCGCCGCGTATCGAGTCGGTCGAGATCCCCAAGGACAAGATCGGCGAGGTTATCGGCCCCAAGGGCGCGGTAATCCGCGAGCTCGAAGAGGTGACCGGTGCCAAGATCGAGATCGAGGAGGGCGACGGGGTCGGCATCGTTCGCATTGCCTCCAACGACCGCGAGGCCCTCGCCGCGGCCAAGGAGAGGATCACCCAGATCGCCTTCCCGCCGGAGGCCGAAGTGGGAGAGACCTACGAGGGCAAGGTGGTGAACATCACCAAGTTCGGTGCGTTCGTCAACATCCTGCCCGGACGTGACGGTCTCCTGCACATCTCCCGACTCGACGGCTCCAAGCGGGTCGAGCGGGTCGAGGACTATCTGTCGGAGGGGGACGAGCTCGAAGTCCGGGTGCGCGAGATCGACCGCGGCAAGGTCAGTCTCGAGCTGGTGGAGGCGCTTCCGGGAGCGACTCTCCCCAACGGCGACTCCTCCTCAGGTGGCGGCGGAAGTGGCGGTGGTCGCGATCGCGATCGCGGCCAACAGAGCCGTGGCGACCGTGGCGACCGTGGCGACCGTGGCGACCGTGGCGACCGTGGCGGCCGGAGTCGGGGGGACAAGAGTGGCTCCAAGGGCGACGGCAGACGGGACGACAACGGCTCGGACGACAAGTCGGCGAAGGGACGGCGCAAAGCCGCGCAGAGCTTCTCCGAGGCCTTCGAGCAGATGCAGGACTGAAACACACTCGCTCACCAGATGAGAAGGGTCGATCTCCGGATCGGCCCTTCTCATGGCACACCCCTTACAATCGAAGCACCTGGACAGGCCCAGCAAATCGGAGTTCCATGGCTGTCGAATTGGACGGCAACGTCAGGATGCGCGGAGACACCGGTCCCGGTGTCTCCGTTCGGGTCCTCGCCGAGAACGGAAGACTGCGGCTCGTGGCCGGAAACGAGTTGGTCGGTGACTGGCGGGTGTCCGACATCGGCATCAGCTCGCTCCAGGAGGGATTCAACATCAAGGCCGAGGGTGAGGAGTTCATCCTCCGCACCGACGACGATGTCGCCTTCGCCGAGGAGCTGGGCGTGGCCGCAGCCTCGCCGCGTCTCGCCAGGAGGTTGGCGGCGCGACACAACCCCGACGAGCGGGAGTTGCCCGCCGATCCACCGGCGATATCTTCCAACCTGGGCGCCATCGGCTTTGCCGTGGCCGGTGCCCTCATCGTCCTGGGCGGGACCTTCCTCAATCTGGGGGGTTCCGGCGTGGCCGGTGCCTGGTGGAGCGGCGAGTCCGGTTTCTGGGTCGCCTTCATGATCGGGGGAGCCCTGATGATCGGCGTCGCCTATGTGATGTCGATCGGGAGTCGGCTGGCGGGTGTCTTCGCCGCCGTGGCGCTCACGGCGATGGTGGTTTTCTTCGGCCTCGCGATCAGGGTCGGCGACGCCGGTTTGAGCCAACTGACCGCGTTCGGGTTCATCGCCGGTGGCCTGGTCATCGGAGTGGCGGTGCTGTTCAGCGGAAGTATGGGTCAGTCCGACTGACGTTCGGGGCCCCGATGCCAGAGCTGCCCGACATCGTCGTCTACATCGAGGCCCTGGAGCGACGGATCCTAGGCGAGACGGTGATCGGGGTGCGGGTGGTGTCACCGGCTGTGATTCGCACCTACGACCCATCTCACGACGCCCTCGTGGGCAAGACCGTCGTGGGACTGCACCGGGTTGGCAAGCGAATCGTGTTCGGGACGGAAGGCGGCCTCCACCTGGTCATCCACCTCATGGTCGCCGGTCGACTGCGGTGGGAGGCACCGGGAAAGCCGATACCGAAGAAGGTGGGTCTCGCCGCACTCGACTTCGAGCACGGGTCGTTGATCCTCACCGAGCAAGGGACTCACAAGCGCGCCGGGATGTGGGTGTTCGCCGACCGGGAGGGCGTCGCCTCTCTGGATCGTGGCGGCATCGAGCCCCTGGAGGCTTCGACCGCCGAGTTCGCCGCCGCCCTCAGATCAGAGAACAGGACCCTGAAGCGGGCGCTGACCGACCCACGCATCTTCTCCGGGATCGGCAACGCCTACTCCGATGAGATCCTCTGGGCAGCCCGTATCTCACCGGTGAAGCGGACCTCGCAGCTGAGCGACGAGGAGGTGCAGGATCTCCACGATGCGGTGGTCGGCTCGCTGGAGTCATGGACCCGGGCTCTTCGGGAGGAGGTTGGAGAGGGCTGGCCGACCAGAGTGACCGCCTTCCGGGAAGAGATGGCGGTGCACGGAAAGTTCGGGGGCCCTTGCCCCCGGTGCGGGTCGAAGGTGCAGCGAATCGTCTACTCGGACAACGAGACCAACTACTGCGCCACCTGCCAGACCGGAGGCAAGCTGCTCGCCGACCGGTCGCTCTCCCGCATCCTCAAAGACGACTGGCCCAAGACCCTCGAGGAGATGGAAGAGGGATAGGTCAGATCTCGATCTGGCGGGCCCCGATGAAGGCCATCACTGCAGCTGCATAGGTGATGAGACCCCCGATCACCGCCCACACTTCGTCGAGTATGCCGAAGCGAACGTCCTCGAACAGCGTGAACACTCCGAGGATGGCGATGGCATAACCCAGTGTCTTCATCAGCACCGGCAGCGGATGGACTCTCTCCAACGTGGCCCGGTCGACGCGGGGAAGGATGGCGGCCGCCAGGGCCAGGAGGAGGATCGAGAATTCGAAGAAGTACTCCCTCGCCATTATCGAGAAGATGATCCAAGAGGCGATCACCACCATTCCGGCGAACGCCACCAAGCCCTCACCGCTGGTGAAGTCGCCCGCTCCCTCCAATACGTTGTCGCGCTCATCCCCAGGAGTGGGCTCGGGGATCGGTTCCGTTCTGTGTGACTCGTCGGTCATGACTCGCTCCTAGAGGCGACAGGTGCCGGTCGACTCTATTCGCGAATCGCGTCGGCAGTCGTGCAAGAACCGGCTCACTGTGACTCGGTGCCAGGTTTGTCACCCGCGCCGCTCCATGTTGCCCCAGCCGCGGGTCGCTTCGCCGCCGAGCAGGGCCCGGATCCGCCAGAGCACGGTGAGTTGCCGGGGCCCGAGGTTCTCAAGCATCGCCACTGTGATCAGACGCGCGGTGTCAGCCGGGCTGTTGAAGTACCCGAACGACTCGTCGAGGAGGAGGGCGATCAGCGAGTTGAGCAACCCCATCCCGAGACTGATCGAGGATGATCAAGTCGTATTCACCGGCGCTGCCCAGCTCGTAGGCACTCAATCCGTCCTCGGCGGTGTTCACCTCGTAGCCGGCGCTCTCCAGGGCGGTCTGTGGCAGTGCTCTGATGGTCTCGGAGTCGTCGGCGACGAGGATTCTCTTCTTCTCGCTCACCAGGATCGTGATCGTAATGGTCATGTGATGCTCGGTCAGGGGAGGTTGACGACTTGTTGCCATCGAACATACGTTCGATAAGATGGGCGCCCCACAACCGGAGTCAGTTTGCACACAGAGGGCACTGCGACAGTCGATGTCGCACATGCGGCCGACGAGAAGAGGTTGCTCGACCTCCAGCCCGGGCGGGTCACCGAGCTGGTCGGGGCCCCCGGGACCGGTTTGACGCGTCTGGGTCTGAGGCTGATCGCTCCCCATTCCCGGGCGGCGCCGGTGGTGGCGCTCGATGTCAGAGGTTGGATCTCACCGGAGGCGGCATGGGAGACCGGGGTGATCCCCGAGAGGCTGGTGGTGGTCAGGTGCAACGACTCCGCCCTGTGGCCCAAGGTGACCGCAGCACTCCTCGAGGGAGTGCGTGCCATGTACGTCGAGGTGCCTTCCCCTGCCGGAGAGCGCGATCTGCGACGTCTCGCCGCCCTGGCCCGGGCCCGTCGGGTGGCGGTGGCGATGAGGCCGCTACGTGACGGTCTGCCCGGGGGTATCGCATATCTCAGGTTGCGCGCACTCGGGGTCACCTGGGAGGGGGCGGACCGTGGTCATGGGAGGTTGACCCGGCGGCGTCTCGTGCTGGAGGCCACGGGCAAGGGGGTAGCGGGGGTGTCACGTCGATACGAGGTCGAAGATGAAGGTGCGGACTCTGTGCGTGTGGTTTCCGATGTGGTCGTTGACCAGGCCAGACGCGCCGTCGGGTGAGCCGTTACTGGTGGTGGACGATCGCGTGGTGGCCGCGGCCACTGACGACGTGCTCTCCGTCGGGGTCAGCCCTGGAATGCCCCGTCGCGCGGCAGAGGCATTGGCTCCTTTCGCCACGGTGATGACGAGAGACGTGGAGGAGGAGACCCGCAGATTCGAGCCGGTGGTCACCACAGTGGAAGATCTCGTGCCCAAGGTCGAGGTGGTCGCTCCTGGTCTGCTCTTCGTCCCCATCAGCGGTGCGGTCCGTTTCTACGGCGGTGAGGAGGCGCTGGCGAGGAAGGTGAATGAGGTGATGAATGGTTTCCTCCCCCAGGAGCGAAGCGAAGGAGGAGGCTGGACCTTCAGGATCGGGGTTTCGGACGGTCCCTTTGCCGCCCGATGGGCGGCCGCCACTGCCTCACCTGGAGAGCCTCTGATCGTCACCGACACCATCTCTTTTCTCTCCCAGCTCGATCTCAGCGCCCTTCGGGAGGCGATGGGTGGTGAGGAGATGATCGATACCTTCCGTTGGCTGGGCATCTCGACTCTCGGTGACCTTGCTCGCCTGCCCCGCGAGACTCTCGCCTCTCGGTTCGGCAACCCGGGTCTGCTGGCTCACCGTCTCGCCAGCGGTGACGACCGCATGATCCAGCCACGGGAGATCCCAGGTGACCTGATGGTGGAGCTGGCCTTCGAAGATCCGCTGGAGAGTCTCGACGCGGTTGCCTTCGCCGGCCGCCATCTGGCCGAGAAGCTGTTGGGGAAGCTCCGTCCCTGCGGGCTGGCACCTCACGCGGTGACCATCAGCGCAGAGTCTGCACTGGGGACGGCGAGGTCGAGGACATGGCGCTCGGCCGACCCGTTCACGGGCAGGGAACTGAGTGACCGGGTGTGGTGGCAGCTCAGGGCATGGGTGGAGTCGTCCGGGATCCCGGGCGGGATCACCGCGTTGTGCATCGTCCCGGCCGAGCTTTCCGGGGAAGGTCGCCAGCTCGGGCTCTTCAGTGACGAGTCGTCGTTGGTCGAGACCGAGCGCGCCCTCGCCCGAGCTCAGGCGATCTTGGGCCCTGACGCCGTCCTCCAGGCGAGGGCGCAAGGAGGACGAATGCCGGGAGAGCGGGTCATCTGGTCGCGTTGGGGCGAGCCGGACACCCCGGAGGATCGCGACTCCGGTGCGCCGTGGCCGGGAGCGACACCATCACCTGCACCAGCCCTGGTGCCTCCCCGTCTCGACCCCATCGAGGTGGAGTGGGACGGGGGGATGCCTGCCCGGATCAGGTTGGGGTCTAGGTGGGAGCCGGTCCTCACCTGGAGTGGGCCTTGGAGGTTGAGCGGCCGGTGGTGGGGGGGAGATGGTGAAGCGGACCGCTACCAGATGGTCACCTCGGTAGGCGCTTTCCTCTGTGTGGTGTCCGGGGGCCGGGCTTTCCTCGCCGGCATCTACGATTGATCAGCCCACCGGGCCACCCAGGTCGCCGACCCTCTTGGCGATGAGGTCGCGGACCTGGTCGCGCAGGCTGTCGGCGTCCGCCTGGGTCAGCCCCGCGGTGGCGATGGGAGAGTCGAGGATGGCGGTCACCGGCCCACCCCGGAACCACGGCTTTCCCGGAACGGCCGCCTCGTAGGTTCCGTGTATCGACAGTGGGAGAATCGGGAGTTGACTGGCGATCGCCATGGTGAAAGCGCCCTTCTTGAAAGGCTTCATCACCCCGTCTCGCGGTCTGGTGCCCTCCGCGTAGATGATCAGGCTCCGGTTGTGGGCGATCAGCTCTCGGGCCTGCTGGTTCACAGAACTGTGGATCGCTCCCCGCGCCGCCCGATCGACCTCGATGATGCCGACTGCCCGCATCGCCTGGGCAAGCAGCGGAATGCGAAACAGCTCCTTCTTCGCCAGATACCGGATGGGAAGGTCCACGGCGAGGAAGCAGACCATGATGTCGAGCGTCGAGAGGTGATTGGCCACCACCACATAGGACCTGGAGGGGTCGACATGCTCACCACCCTCAACGGTCAGCTCTGTGCCTGATGCCAACAACCACATCCGAGACCACCATCGGATCACCCTCTCGATGGCAGGGGAGTCCGGTCTGGTGATCACGAGGGCGATCACCGACAGCGCTCCGACGATGGTGACGAGCACGCCGACCATCCAGGTGAGGATGGTGCGGAAGAGGATGGTGGCCCAGCGCATCAGGGGGCGAGGCTAGTGGCCGGTCTACCCTGCCGCCGGTGGACAAGAAGACGTTGCGGAAAGAGATGCGCGCCCAGCCTCCGGTCGATCCGGAAGAGAACCGGCTGGTGGTGGAGGCCCTCTTCACCTGGCTCTCGGCGCGCCTACCCGGGACCGCGGCCGCTTTCCTGGCCATGCCCGATGAGGTGGACCTCAGCCCCCTGTTCGCCCGTCTCCCCGGGTGGCGTTGGCTGTTGCCCCGGGTCGAGGGAGACGGGTCGATGACTTTCCGTGACCGTGACCTGCCCCGGGAGAGCCACCGTCTCGGCATGGAGCAGCCGACCGGGTCCGGGCCGTCGATCCCGGTTCACGAGATCGACGTTTTTCTCACCCCGGGCCTCGCCTTCGACCGTTGCGGTGGCCGTCTCGGCAAGGGGGGCGGTTTCTATGACCGGGCGCTCGACGGGATGAGGTCTGATGCCCTGGCCGTCGGGGTCACGGTGACCCGTCGGGTCGTCGATGAGGTGCCGATGACGTCCCACGACCGTCGGGTCGACCTCGTCGCCACCGAAGAAGGGGTCATGCCCTGCTCGACCAGCCACTGATTCGATCGATCGAGATCACAATCGCCGGCCCCGCGGGCGGGCGGTCGGCGTACTGGTGATACTTGGCGGTGAGGGCGGCGCCTCCTTCGGACCAGATGGAGTCGTCAATATGGATGCGGGCCGGTCCGTCCACCCTCACCCACAGGAGTTGCGTCCAGTCCTCCGACCAGTGGTCGATGAGCAGCGAGGCCGAGGGGTGGGCCGCGACGTTGGCCAGTCGCTGTAGACGGGTGGTCGTCTTGGGCTTGTGGTCCACCATGGTCACCACGAAGTTCCCCACCACGGCGAAAGTGACGGGGACGACATGTGGTCTGCCGTCGGGTCGTACCGTCGCCAGATGAGCGACCCGAGCGGCCGCCAGGAGTGCCCGTGCCTCAGCCTCTTCCATCCGGGCTCAACAGCGGCTCGACTGTTCGCCACGTAGTTTCGGCCCAACGGGCGTGCCCGAAGCCGCTGACGTGGAACAGGTCTGCAGCCCAGAGGGTGGAGTCGCGGTTCCAGGTGGCGGCGTCATCGCTGCGCTGGTCGACCACCGCGGTCTCGTGTCTGGCCGCCACCTCCCAGTGGATCCGATCGAAACGGTGTGCCCGTCTCGACATCAGGTTGCTCAACGGGGGGTGGAGCCGTGGGATAGTCCCTAGAACGCCGACGCCGCTCTGGACCACTGTCGCCCCGCTCTCGGCGAGGGCACCGATCAGACGTTCGAGGTCGGCGGCGAACCTGCGCAGGGGGACCCCTTTGATGGCGTCGTTGGCACCCACCGAGACGAAGACCAGGTCGGGTTGGAAGGCGATGGCGGGCTCGAGTTGGCTCTCGATGACGTCGCTGGCCCGCGATCCCCCGACGGCGAACGAGCGAAGCACGACATGCCGGCTCTCGGACAGACGTTGGCACACCCGGCTGACCCAGATCTCATGGGGGCCGGCCACTCCCGGGGCCGTCACCGAGGAGTCACCGAGGACGGCGATGCGAAGCGTGGGATGGGACGGATCTCCGAATTCACCCGACGGATCGAACTCTTCGAGGGCAGGCGCGGGACGCAGGAGCGCATAGGCGACTTCCAGCCCGAGGATGGTGATCCCCGCCATCGCTCCGCGTCGAAACAATCGCCCGACCATCGTCTCCATTCTGCCAGGGTCAGAGCCGTTCTCTAGCTGCCGGCAGCGCGCTCGATCCTCTCGCGCAGGCCGAAGCGGCCCTTTGCTTCGGTGAGATCGACGACGGCTCCGACCTCGTCGGAGAAGTTCGACGGATCGTCGGGATAGAAGTCGAAGCTCTCGCCGTCGATGTTCAACGAGAACTTGTATATCGATGTGCGTTCGGCCGTGACCGATTCCAACGACCAGGAACCGAGGCGACGTCTCCCTGCAGCGATCCTGAATCGGCCATCGGCGATGTCGATCAGAACACTGCTCGGTTCGAGGTTCGGTCCTTGTAGCCGCCCGGTGAATTGCGCCATCCCGCTCTCCAATCTAGTCGGGTGGGATCGACGTGGGGGAGGGTCGATCATCTACCCCGGCAAGTGACTAGTCATCGGGTTCGGCACGACCTCGTCACCGGCGGCGTGTCTGATGGGAACGAGCAACCTCACCAGGTGGTCCAGGTCGCGGTCGGAGAGACCGAGGTTGGCGAAGACCTCGTTGACCGCCGCCGTGGCCGGCTCCAGAACCTCCCGGCCTTTGCGGAGCAGCACCGCAAGGACCACGCGGTTGTCGGTCCGGTCGATGACCCGCTCGATCAGCCCTTCTCGTTCCAGACGCTTCACCGCGCTGGTCACGCTCGCCGGATGCACCTGGAGCCGGTCGCTGATCTTGCCCATGGGAAGGCTGCCGACACGGCTGAATCCGAGGAGTCGGAGTATCTCGAAGCGGGCGAAGGTGAGCCCGAGTGGAGCCAGCACTTCCTCCACCCAACCGGCGAGGATCTGCTGCACCCTGGTGATGGTGGTCACCGCCGCCATGCCGGAGGCGGCCTCTTCCCAGCCATGGGCGACCCATTGGCGTCGCGCCTCGGCGATGGGATCACGCAGTCTGATTCCGGGCTCGCTCATTTCCTTTGACATCAAACTATTCGCTCCATATCCTGATGGCAAACATGTCGGACCAACAGTTGGCCAACAAGGTCAGGTTCGTGACCGCCACCTCCCTCTTCGACGGCCACGACGCCTCGATCAACATCTTCCGGAGGATCCTCCAGGCCTCGGGGGCCGAGGTGATCCACCTCGGCCACAACCGAAGCGGGGTCGACATCGTGGATGCAGCAATCCAGGAGGATGTCCATGCCATCGCGGTCACCTCCTATCAGGGTGGCCACATGGAGTTCTACCGCTATCTGCGCGACCTGCTCGTCGAGCGAGACGCCGACCACGTCCGGGTATTCGGCGGGGGAGGCGGGACCATCCTCCCCAACGAGGGTGAGGAACTGGCCTCGTACGGGGTCACCAGGATCTACTCGCCGGACGACGGGCGTTCCATGGGCCTCACCGGGATGGTGGCCGACATGCTCGCTCGCTCCGACTACCCGCGTGGTGAGCTCGACCCCGACCTCGATCTCGATGCCCTCGGCACCGACACACCCGCCCTGGTGGCCTCGTTGATATCGGCGGCGGAGAACTACACCGAGAAGTACGCCGATGTCTGGGAGCGTCTCGAGGCCCGGGCGCTGGAGTCTCCGGCGTCGGTCATCGGGGTGACCGGCACCGGCGGTTCCGGCAAGTCGAGTCTCGTCGACGAGATGGTCCGTCGTCTCCTCGCCGACTTTGGGGGCCGGACCGTCGCCATCATCTCGGTCGATCCTTCCAAGCGTCGGTCCGGAGGGGCGTTGCTCGGTGATCGCATCAGGATGAATTCGCTGCCGCATCCCCGGGCCTACATGCGCTCGCTGGCCACCAGGCAGTCGAACCTGGCGCTCTCGCCGCATGTCCGTCAGGCGGTCGACATCGTCAAGGCGGCCGGATACGACCTCGTGATCCTGGAGACATCGGGGATCGGCCAATCCGACACCGAGATCGTCGACCACGCCGACCACGCCCTATATGTGATGACCCCGGAGTACGGGGCGGCCACCCAACTGGAGAAGATCGACATGCTCGACTTCGCCGACCTGGTGGCGATCAACAAGGCGGACAAGCAGGGAGCCGAAGACGCCCTCCGCGACGTGCGCAAGCAGTACAAGCGCAACCGTCTCGCCTTCGACACCGCCGACGACGAGCTGCCGGTCCACCTGACGGTGGCGTCGGACTTCAACGATCCCGGCACCAACCGCTTCTACCGGGCGCTGGTCGAGCGTCTCGGGTTCGAGACCAGCCTCGATCTCCCCTTGGAGGACGCGGCGAAACAGCACGTGGTGCCGCCCGAGCGCAGCCGGTACCTGGCCGAGATCGTCGAAGAGATCCGCCGCTACGACGATTGGGCCGAGCAGCAGGCGGAAGTCGCTGAGAAGGTCTATCGCTTGCAGGGCGCCGGCGAAGAGGGCATCGACCTCGAGGAAACCCTCACCGCGGCGAAACAAGATCTCGACCCCGAGAGTGTCGACGCCCTGGAGTCCTGGGACGACCTGGTGGGTGCCTACTCGGGTGACGAGTTCGTCTACCGGGTACGCGACCACGAGATCAGGGTGCCTCTCCACACCGAGACCCTGTCGCACACCAAGGTGCCCAGAGTCGCCCTGCCGCGTCTTCGGTCGTGGGGAGATCGCCTCCGCTGGCTGCTCCAGGAGAATGTGCCCGGGGAGTTCCCCTACACCGCCGGGGTGTTCCCCTTTCGGCGGGCCAGCGAGGATCCGGCCCGCATGTTCGCCGGCGAGGGTCCACCGGAACAGACCAACGCCCGGTTTCACTATCTGTCCGAGGGGATGCCGGCCCGGCGACTGTCGACGGCGTTCGACTCGGTGACCCTCTACGGTGACGATCCACACGAGCGTCCTGACATCTACGGGAAGGTAGGCAACTCCGGGGTCTCGATCGCCACCCTCGACGACGCCAAGAAGCTCTACTCCGGGTTCGACCTCGACGATCCCGCCACCTCGGTGTCGATGACCATCAACGGCCCGGCGCCGATGATCCTCGCCTTCTTCCTCAACGCAGCCATCGACCAGGCCTGTGAGACCTACATCAGCGAGAACGACCTGTGGGACGAGGTCGAGGAGAAGATCGACGAGATCTTCGGGGACCGGCCCCGTCCCGAGTACCACGGTGACCTACCGCGGGGCAACGACGGGCTCGGCCTGCGTCTCCTCGGCGTGACCGGCGACCAGGTCCTCCCGCCCGACGTCTACGAGAGGCTCAAGGCGGAGACCATCTCCACTGTGCGGGGGACGGTCCAGGCCGACATCCTGAAAGAGGATCAGGCCCAGAACACCTGCATCTTCTCCACCGAGTTCGCTCTCCGCATGCAGGGAGACATCCAGCAGTACTTCGTGGACGACGACGTCCGCAACTTCTACTCGGTGTCGATCAGCGGATATCACATGGCCGAGGCGGGGGCCAACCCGATCACCCAGCTTGCCTTCACCCTGGCCAACGGGTTCACGTTCGTCGAGAACTACCTGGCCCGGGGTATGGACGTCGACGACTTCGCCCCCAACCTCTCCTTCTTCTTCTCCAACGGGATCGACGCCGAGTACGCGGTGATCGGACGAGTGGCCCGCCGTATCTGGGCCAAGGCGATGAGGGACAAGTACGGGGGCAACGAGCGCTCCCAGAAGCTCAAGTACCACATCCAGACCTCCGGCCGCTCCCTGCACGCCCAGGAGATCGGCTTCAACGACATCAGGACCACCCTTCAGGCGCTGTACGCCCTCTATGACAACGCCAACAGCCTCCACACCAACGCCTACGACGAGGCCATCACCACCCCGACCGAGGAGTCGGTGCGCCGTGCGCTGGCGATCCAGCTCATCATCAACAAGGAGCTGGGCCTCAACAAGAACGAGAACTCCCTCCAGGGCAGCTTCATCATCGAGGAGCTGACCGATCTGGTCGAGGAGGCGGTGCTGGCCGAGTTCGAGCGGCTCAACAGTCGCGGGGGAGTGCTGGGGGCGATGGAGCGCCAGTACCAGCGCACCAAGATCCAAGAGGAGTCCCTCTACTACGAACAGATGAAGGAGTCGGGTGAGTACCCGGTGGTCGGGGTGAACACCTTCATCTCCAAGGAGGGGTCGCCGTTCCAGATCCCCGAGCATCTGATCAGGTCGACGGACGAGGCCAAGAAGCGCCAGATCGCCAATTTGCGTGCCTTCCAGGAGCGTAACCAGGACGTTGCCGAGGAGGCGCTTGCCGAGCTGCAGCGAGTGGCCGTGCACGGCGAGAACATCTTCGAACAGCTCATGGAGACCGCCAAGGTTGCCTCACTGGGCCAGATGAGCCAGGCCCTCTACCAGGTGGGCGGCCAGTATCGACGGAACATGTAGGCCGGCCCTACACGGACACGAGCTGACCGCTGCCGGGTTTAGGCTGCGGAGGTGGCTGAGTACAGGGTCAAGCCTCTGGGATCTGACACGTGGGAGGCGTTCGCCGAGTTGGTCGAGCGCCACAACGGTGTCTGGGGCGGGTGTTGGTGTCTTGCGTATCACGCCAGGACTCCGCACATGGGTCAGAGCGTCGCGGGCAACCGGGCGGTGAAACAGGGTCTGGTCAGTGACGGGCAGGCGCATGCCGCCGTCGTTTTCGATGACGATCGCGCAATCGGGTGGTGCCAGTTCGGCTCTCCTGAGGAATTGCCGCGTATCACCCATCGCAAGGAGTACGAGGCAGGTCTCGTCGAGCCGGCGGACTACCGAATCACCTGCTTCTTCGTCGACCGGGATTACCGGCGGAAGGGTGTGTCGGCGGTGGCATTGCGGGGTGCTCTCGACTTGATCGCCCAGGCCGGGGGTGGAGTAGTAGATGGGTTCCCTTATGACACTCAGGGAGACAGGGCCAACGCCTCGTTTCTGTACAACGGCACCCGTCTTCTCTTCCAGCAGGCCGGCTTCGCGTACGAGAGACCCAAGGGAAAGAACCACTGTGTGATGCGCGCCACGATCGCACCGGCGTGATCGGAGCTCCTTTCGAAGGGAAGCGGTCGTCCAGGTCCCCAAGCCCTGACAGGTCGGGTCATTGGGCATGCTTTCATCCGAGAGTACGTGAGGATATGTGCGCCTGCGTGACGAGGCGTTCCGATAGATTCCCAACCGGAGCGTCAACCGGAGGAGTGAGCGAGTGTCCCAGGTACGAGTTGTCGCGATCCTTCGCATGAAAGACCGGCAGGCTGCACTTGACGTCCTCCGCCGAGTGAGTGCTGTGGCCGCGGGCATTCGTGGGGCCGAAGTGTGGGAGGCCTTCGTCGACGAGTCCGATCTCGTTTACTTGAATGAACGGTTCGACTCAGAGGATACGTACCTGAGTTACGAGAGTGCTGTGGATGAAGAGGGTCTGCGCCCCCTGGTCCGCAAAGCCTTAGAAATGGAGCGCCTGCTTCTTCTCACCCCTATTCAGGGCACGAGGCTGAAAGCCGACCTGCATGCTCTAGGAGCTATCGCCGTTCGCCCCATAGCCTCGGCGTAGCCGGCGGCGGGGTAAGCCGCTCGAAATATCCGGCAAGATGATCTGGACTCGCACAAGACCGGGTGGCGGGGAGCCCGACACCTGACCAGTTTGCAGCTACCCCTCGGGCAGCCTCACCGCACCCGCCTCGTCTATCGGCCAATGGGGGTTGTGGGCGACCTCCCATGGGTGACCGTCCGGATCGATGAACACACCCGAGTATCCGCCCCAGAAGGTATCCGCCGGCTCGCGGCTGATGGTGGCTCCAGCGGTCCGAGCCTCCTCGATCACTTCGTCGACCTCGGACCGGCTTCGGGTGTTGTGGGCCAGGGTCACCCCGCCCCACCCTCCCGGGTCCTCGATGGCGCTGTCCTCCGCCAGCCTCTCGCGGTCCCAAAGACCGAAGACGATGGCGCCTACCTGGAAGAAGACGACGTCGTCGGCGGATGACGGATCCTCGCTCCAACCCAGCGAGTGGTAGAACGACCTCGATCGGCTCAGATCGGTGACGCCCAATGTCACCACACTCAGTCTCTGTTCCATGAGACGAGCCTAAGCCGCTCACCCGGCGAAACAGCCCCAGAACTCGTTCACGACGTCGAAGTCGCCGAGGGTCGCCACCTCTCCGTCGGGACTCCGTGCCTCGACGTCACCGAGGCGGGCGGTGGCGGGGCCGCACCCACCCGGATCGGCGAGGTCGATGATGTCGATCGTCCCGGTCACGTCCCAGGTCTCATCGATCTCAGGAGTGGGCTCGTCTGGCTCGAGGACGTCGTCGCACCAGTTGGCGAAGAGGTCGGAGCCGAACTGGAGTTGCGCCCTCCAAGCTTCACCGGCAAGCTCCGAAGACGGAGGGACCTGACCCGCTTGGGCCGCCTCGAAGTCTTCGAAGTGCACGAACAGGCCAGCAGTCTCGTCCGAAGAGCCCAGGTAGAACCCGAAGCCACAACCGTATTGCTCGGTCAGCGGAGGAGGCTCGGGCGAAGCGGAGGGTTCGGGACCACATGCCGTGGCGACCAGTAACAGGCTGAGAGCGATCGTCGTCTTTCTCACGGCTCTTCGACGATGCCGACCGCCCTACGGGTTCCGCCTTCCTAACGGTGTGCGCGTCCATGGACGTGGAGAGGGTCGTGAAGCCCGGTGTTCGACGGGTCAGCTCCGTGCGGTCGACAGTTGGCCGAGGACTCACTCGCGTGGTCCGGCGTGGCCGGCTGGTCCCCCCGGACTCGGTTCCGTGTCGGGGCGGGTGGCCCATTAGCCTCGATGGGGAATATGACCAGGAACATTCCCGACAAGCCAGGCCTGGAAGGTCTCGAGACGAAGTGGGACGAGCGTTGGGAGAGTGACGGCACCTACCGCTTCGACGTCACCAAGACCCGACCCGAGATCTTTGCCATCGACACCCCGCCCCCGACGGTGTCGGGCTCGCTGCACATGGGGTCGGTGTTCGGCTACGTCCAGACTGATGCTCATGCCCGATATCGGCGGATGTCCGGCAATGAGGTCTTCTACCCGATGGGGTGGGACGACAACGGCCTCCCCACGGAGCGCCGGGTCCAGAACTACTACGGGGTCCGCTGCGACCCATCGCTGCCTTACGACCGGGACTTCAGCCCACCCGAACAACCCCACGACCCCCCGATCTCGATCAGCCGGCGCAACTTCATCGAGCTGTGTCACATCCTCACCGCCGAGGACGAGAAGGTCTTCGAGAACCTGTGGCGGACCCTGGGACTCTCGGTCGACTGGCACCAGACCTACGCCACCATCGACGAGCTGAGTCAACGCACCAGCCAGAAGGCTTTCCTCAACAACCTGGCCCGAGGCGAGGCGTACTCCCAGGATGCCCCCGTGCTCTGGGATATCGACTTCCAGACCGCGGTCGCCCAGGCGGAGCTCGAAGACCGGGAGAAGGGTGGGGCGTACCACAAGATCGCTTTTCGCAGACCCGACGGCTCCGCGGTCCACATCGAGACCACGAGACCGGAGCTGATCTGCTCCTGCGTGGCCCTGGTCGCTCATCCCGAGGACCAGAGGTACCAGGACCTCTTTGGCACCACTGTCACGACTCCGTTGTTCGGCATCGAGGTGCCCGTCGTCTCCCACGAGCTGGCTGACCCGGAGAAGGGCACCGGGGTCGCCATGATCTGCACCTTCGGTGACACCACCGATGTCACCTGGTGGCGAGAGCTCGACCTTCCGACCCGGGCGGTCATCCAACAGGACGGCCGTCTCCAGGAGGAGACTCCCGCGTGGCTCGACGGTGAGGGAGCGGTCGCCTACTCGGAGATAGCCGGGCTCTTCGCAAATCAAGCCCGACACAAGATGGCCGAGATGCTCGTCGAGTCTGGCGACCTCGACGGGGAGCCGCGTCAGATCATGCATCCGGTGAAGTTCTACGAGAAGGGCGACCGTCCCCTCGAGATAGTCACCAGTCGCCAGTGGTACATCCGCAACGGGGGTCGTGAGGAGAAGCTGCGCAAGGAGCTGCTGGTAAGGGGTGAGGAACTGGACTGGGTTCCCGAGTTCATGGGAGTTCGCTACCAGCATTGGGTCGAGGGCTTGACCGGCGACTGGCTCATCTCCCGTCAGCGCTACTTCGGGGTGGCGATCCCGCTCTGGTACCCGGTGACCGAGGACGGCCACATCGATTACGAGAACCCGATCATCCCCGGCGATGACCAGCTTCCCATCGATCCCAGCTCCGACGCTCCGGAGGGATATGACGAGTCACGGCGTGGCCAACGCGGTGGTTTCGTCGGCGATCCCGACATCATGGACACCTGGGCGACCTCGTCACTGACTCCGCAGATCGCAGGCCACTGGGTGGACGATCCTGAGTTTTTCGCCAGGGTGTTTCCGATGGACATCCGGCCTCAAGGGCCTGAGATCATCCGCACCTGGCTGTTCTCGTCGACACTTCGCTCGCACTTCGAGCACGGTGCCCTTCCCTGGCACACCGCCACTATCAACGGGTGGATCCTCGATCCCGACCGCAAGAAGATGTCGAAGTCGATCGGGAACGTGGTCACCCCGATGCCGCTCATCGAGGAGTACGGGCCGGAGGCGGTGCGGTACTGGGCGTGTAACGGACGACCGGGGGTGGACACCGCGGTCGACTATGGCGTGATGAAGATCGGACGTCGTCTCGCCATCAAGATCCTCAACGCCTCTCGGTTCGCACTGAGGTTTGCGGAGACCGATGTCGACCGATCCGCGATCACCGAGCCGCTGGACCGCTCGATGCTGGCGGGCCTTGCCGCGGTGGTCGAAGGCGCTACTGCTGCCTTCGACGAGTACGACTACACCAGGGCGCTCGAGATCGCCGAGAAGTCGTTCTGGGGTTGGACCGACGACTACGTCGAGCTGGTCAAGAGCCGGGCGTACGACGTCGGCCCCGGGGCGGCTTCGGCCCACGCCACACTGCAGTTCGCCCTGGGTGTCTATCTGCGTCTGTTCGCACCGTTCCTGCCCTTCGTCACCGAAGAGGTGTGGAGCTGGTGGAAGGAGGGGTCGGTTCATCTCTCTTCGTGGCCCTCGACAACGGAGTTCGAGGGTCTCACCGGAGACGTCGAGGTCCTCGGGGCCGTCTCGAGAGTCCTCGGCGAGATCAGACGGGCCAAGTCTGACGCCAGGGCATCGATGCGGGCCGAGATCGAGCACGTCGACGTGACCGCGGACGGGGAGCTGATCGACAGGGCACGGGCTGCCGAATCGGACTTGTTGGCCGCGGGTCGCGTTTCCGCCATCGAGTATGCGGAGGGGGAGTTCTCGGTCGTCAGCCGGCTGGCTCAGGACCCGAGCAGCTGAGCCAACGGGTCTCAGAACGGAATCAGGTCCACCGGTGGAACAGGGTTTGACCAGCCTCCCCGTGGGTAACTGTCGCCGGTGACGAGAGAACCGACGGGTCGGGGGACGAGCCAGGTTCCCGCGGCCAACGAGCCGGAGCCCGAGGTGTGGCGTGAGAACTGGCCGCCACCGTCCTACTGGATCAAGGTGGGCCTCGCCCTCATCGGTGCGGTCGTTGCCCTCTTCCTGCTCGGGATCCTCCAGGGGATCCTCCTTGTGATATTCGCCTCTTTCGTCCTCGCCATCGGATTCCAGCCGGCCATCTCGTGGTTCGAACGCAGGGGGATGCGCCGTGGCCTGGGGCTGGGGCTCGTCCTCATGTCTTTTCTCGTGGTCGTGGGAGGCCTGCTGGCATTGGCGCTGCCCCTGATCCTGTCCCAGGTCGGTGACATCGTGGGCCAATTCCCGGTGCTCGTCGAGCGTCTCCAGGCAGGTGGCGGTCTCCTGGCCCGAGTGGCCGGGCTCATCGACCTCGACCGGATGACGACCGAGGCGACTGCGGACCCGGCCACCGCGCTGGAGATCGTAGGTAGCGTGGCCGGATTCACCTTCAACTTCCTCACCGTGTTGCTGGTGACTCCCTACTTCGCCATGTCCATGCCCGCCATCAAGCGGTGGCTGGTCCGACTGCTTCGCCCGCGCCATCGGGAGGATTTCATTGGTCTGCTCGGCCAGTCGACAGACCTGATCGCCAACTTCATCATCGGGAACCTGGTGGTGAGCGTTATTGCAGGTCTGGTGACCTGGGTCGGGCTCACCCTGATAGGGGTCCCATATGCCCTCGCCCTCGCCGCCTGGGTGGCCATCACCGATCTGATCCCCATCCTCGGAGCGCTGCTCGGAGCGGCGGGAGTGGCCGCGGTCGCCTTCGTGGAGGCTCCCGAGACGGTCTTTTGGGCGATGCTGCTCCTTTTGGTCTACCAGCAGGTGGAGAACTTCTTGATCGCTCCCAGGGTGATGAACCGGGCGGTGGACCTGAGCCCGGCAACGGTGATCATCGCCTTGATGGTGGGAGGGAGTCTCGCCGGGCTGCTGGGTGCCCTGTTGGCTCTGCCGCTGGCCGCGCTGGTCAAGATCATCGTCGAGGACTTCATCGTGCAGGAGCGGATCGACAAGGTCAGTGCCGAAGTGACCGACGAAGCGCGTCAGGTGGGGCGAAGGCGGCGGCGCAGAGGGTCGCGCCCGCTCCCCTGAGTCGGACGGGAGATCATCGCTCCCGTCCCAGCACGCGGTCGATGGCGGCCAGCCTCTCGGCAAGGGAGGCCTCCTCACCGAGATCCCCCGGTCTGAAGAGGGCTCTCGGCTCGATTCCGTCGGGGAAATACTGTTGTCTCACCACGCCACCCGGGTGCTCGTGGGAGTACTCGTAACCCTCACCATGCCCGATCTCGGCGGCGCCGCGATATCCGCTGCCGCGAAGATGGAGTGGCACCGATGGGGTTGGGCCGCTCTCGACCAGTTGCCGCGCCGCTCCGATCGCCCGACCAATGGAGTTCGACTTCGACGCTGTCGCCAGATAGAGGGTGGCGTGGGCGAGGTGATAGATCGCCTCGGGAAGCCCGACGTAGGCCAGGGCCTCGGCTGCGGCAACCGCCACCCCCAGCCCCGTGGAGTCGGCGAGCCCGATGTCCTCGGAGGCGAGGATGATCAGTCTCCTGGCAATGAACTCGGGGTCCTCGCCGCCTTCGAGCATCAACATCAGCCAGTACAACGCGGCGTCGGGGTCCGAGCCCCTGACCGACTTGATGAACGCCGAGATCACGTCGTAGTGGGAGTCGCCGGCCTTGTCGTAACGGATCAGTCTCCTCTGCAGGGCCTCGGCGATGTCGTTGGTCTCAATCACCGGCCGGCCCTCGGCGGTCGCCATTCGTGCCGCCACCTCGAGGGCGTTGAGCGACTGGCGGGCGTCACCACCGGTGCGGGTGGCCAGCTCGCCAGCCGCCTCCGAGGGCAACTCGACACCCAGCCGACCGAGACCCCGTTCGACGTCGGCCACCGCGGCCTGGAGGAGCGATTCGATGTCCTCGGGTGACAGCGGCTCGAGCCGGAACAAGGTCATCCGGCTCATCAGAGGGCTGTTGACCTCGAAGTAGGGATTCTCCGTCGTCGCTCCGACCAGGATCAGCGTGCCGTCCTCCACACCCGGCAGGAGGGCGTCCTGTTGATTCTTGGCGAAGCGGTGGATCTCATCGAGGAAGAGCACGGTCCTTCGTTCCTCGGTAGCCAGCAGGCGGCGCGCCTCGGCGAGTACCTCCCTGATGTCCTTGACCCCCGCCGAGGTGGCCGAGAGCGTCCGGAAAGCGGCATCGGCATGAGAGGCCACCAGCTTCGCCAAGGTGGTCTTCCCCGTGCCCGGAGGGCCCCAGAGGAGCATGGAGATGGGCTCGCCGGACTCGACGATGTGACGGAATGCAGCCCCCTCGGAGAGGAGTTTCGGCTGCCCGGCGACCTCTCCAATCGTCCTGGGCCGCATCCGAGTGGCCAGCGGCGCCGAACGGGCGGCGAGGTCCTCGCCCCTTGCTTCGAACAGGTCGGTCATCGGATCCGACAGTAACCCCCTCACGCCGCTCGCGAGCACAGGGAGGGTCCGTCGGTACGATTCGGACGTGAGTGCCGGAGAGATAGGGTCGGTGGCCCTCTGGGCCGCGATCGCCTTCTCGGCGATCGCCACCGTCTCCGGGCATCGCTGGGCTCTCATCTCCGCGGGCGCGTCGAGCGCCGGCGCCACCGCCATCCTGACCGCGGCCCTGCTCACCGGGGACTTCTCCCTGGCCTATGTGGCGGAGACCACCAGCCTGGCGACGCCCTGGCCCTACCGGCTGGCCGCGTTGTGGGGGGGCATGGACGGATCGCTGCTCTTCTACACCGCGATGCTGCTGGTCATCGGGGCACTCTCGCTGCGCGCCGCGGTGGCCGTCAGGACTGCTTCGGTCGTCGGCCTGGGGTTGCTTCTCATCACTGCCCTACTCGCCAACCCGTTCGTGGTCACCGACATCCCTGCGGTCGACGGTGTCGGTCTGCTGGCGATCTTGCAGCACCCCGCCATGATCTACCACCCACCGATCCTCTATCTCGGTTTGACCGTCCTGGTGGTGCCCTTCTCCTTGACCGCGGCACACCTCCTCCGCGCCACGGATCGTGAGCGCTGGCTGGGGCAGGTGCGTCGCTGGTTCTACGTCTCCTGGGCCCTGCTCATCTTCGGCATGGCCGCCGGCGCCAACTGGGCGTATGTGGAACTGGGCTGGGGAGGCTACTGGGCGTGGGACCCGGTCGAGAACACGGCGCTCATGCCCTGGCTGGCGGTCACCATCTTCCTCCACACTTCACGGGTGGAGGAGTCGACGGGTCGGTTGCGTCGTTGGAACGCGCTGTTCGCCGCCCTGCCATTCGCCCTCACCGTCCTCGGTGTGTATCTGACCAGGTCCGGCGTCACCGGCTCGATCCACTCCTTCGCCGAGGACCCTGTGGTGGGACAGGTCCTCCTCGTTGCGGCAGGGATTGCGATCATCCTGGCCGCAGTGGGCGCGCTTCGCTCGCCACCGGGGGAGACGTGGAAGCAGTTTCGGCTCGATCGGAGCGGATGGCTGGCGCTCAACGGTGCCCTGCTCAGCGCGGTGCTGGTGTTCGTCACAGCAGGCTCGGCCTATCCCGCCTTCGCCTCGGTGTTCCTCAACCGGTCGGTGATCGTCGACAGCAGGTATTTCGTCTTGACGGCGCTTCCCATTGCGATGGTGGTGGCGTTCAGCGTCTATCTAGCGCTGGGGCGGAGCGCCATGCTGTTCGCCGGGCTCACCGCGGTGACACTGGCCGCGGCCACGCTCGTCTCAGGGCCGCATCCGGGCGTGTTCCTGCTCGCACCGGCACTGGCCTCGGCACTGCTGCTCGCTCGCCTGGCGTCGCGGCGGAGGTCGGCCCCCCGGGTTCTCGTCTCCCGTCTCGCCCATCTCGGCATGGCCTTGTTTCTCGTAGGGGTGGGCGGCAGCGCCCTCGGCGACGACTTCACCGGGTCGATGCGACCAGGAGATAGCGTGAGCGTCGCCGGGAAGGAGGTGCGTCTGGAGTATGTGGAGCTGGGCGAGGCAGATCGCTACCTCTTCGTGAGGGGTGGTTTCGACATCGAGGGGCGGACGGCGACTCCCGAGATACGCGCTTACGAGCAGCAGGCTCTTCCCGTGGCCGAGCCCGCCCTCCTCGCCGGTCTCTCCCAAGATGTGATCGTGGCGATCTCTCTCCTGTTCCCTGACGGTGAGACGGTCGAGGTCAGCGTGTTCGTGAGGCCTCTGGTGATGTGGGTCTGGGTGGGGGCGATCGTGATGGGTCTGGCGGGTCTGGTTGCTCTCTTCGGGAGAGGCGGAGTCGTCGCAGCGCGACGTCCACTGGCCACAGCAGTGCTGCAATCAGGAGGAACCACCAGCGGAGATAGCTCTCGGTCACCCCGGCGGTGAGCCCTTCTGGCTCGAAGGCCTGGGATGCCTCGATCTCTCCCCGGCCGCCGGTACGTCTCGAGATGGCAGCCATCAGCTCGGCGTCGGGATCTCCAGGCAGGAACTCGGCGGCGAAGGAGCGTGTGGCGAGGGTGGAGAGGACCACCGCCTCGCCGTCGGGGATGTCGACCCGCACCCCGACCGCATAGGTCCCGCCCTGGCGTGCGGGCGCCACCGCTCCGAACTCGTGGCCGGAGATCCGATCGAGACGCACCTCCTGGGAGGTGCCGTCTGGATAGCTGATCCGGGCGAGGGGCTCGGTGCCGGCGGGCCACTCCTCGGCTCCCTCGAGGGTGACGCTCATCACCTCGTCGGTGATCTTGGCGTCGATGCGCTGTCCCTCCGACCCGCTCAGCGGGAACGTGTCGCGAACCACGGTGGACCAGAAATCACTGAAACCCTCCCACCCGGCCCAGCCCGACGCCCAGCGATCCCCTCCGTCGGAGGTCCAGGCGGTGACCCGTCCCAGGCCGACCCGCCAGGCGGCGAGGAGAGGGTCACTCATCTCCCCGATCTGAAGCTGGATCTCGGCTGTCGGCTTGGGGGTGGTCGCCACGTAGCCGAGGATCGCCGGCGACGCCGCCAGATCACGCACCGCCTCGGCCGTCGAAGTGACCACCGGGAAGAACTGGCCTTCGTTGATGAACGATCTGGAGGCGAGACGGGCCTCCTGCACGAAGATCTCCGGAATCTCGTTGAGGTCTCGGCCCGGGTAGAAGCGCCCGTTCCCGGCGGCGGCCACCTCCTCCAGGGCTGGGATGGCGCCCTCCCCGGTGCCCACCACCGAGACCGTGATCCCCAGATCGGCGATCTCCTTCACCTTCTCCAACAGGTTGGCGGTGAACGGGCCTCCGCCGAAGTCCTCGCCCAGATCGAGCTCCGTGGTGAAGCCGTCGGTGAACAGGATGATGTGCTTCAGCTCCTTGTCGGAGGCGAGGAGCTCCTCGGCGGCTGCGTCCATCGCGGGGACGATCCGGGTCTCGCCGGATGGGCGCAGTGAGCCGATGCCGCTCGCGATGGTGGCCCGGTCGGGGAACTCCTGTAGGGGGATCACCCACTCCGTGGTTCCGCTGAAGGCGAGTACCCCCACTTCGTCGCCGCTGCCCAGGGCCTCGATCGCCCGGGTGGCGGCAGCCTTGGATATGTCGGTCTTGTTGACTCCTCCTTCCTCGGCGAACATGCCACGGTCGGTGCAGTGACAGGCTCCCATCGACTCGCTGGTGTCGATGAGGAGGACCTCGGCCACCTCGGCCTCACGTTGGGTGTCCGGGGCGTCGGAGTCGACCGGGAGCAAGCCCTCCAGGGGAGTGTCCCGGTATCCACCCAGTCCGTATGAATGAGTGCCACCGACCACGACCATCCCTCTTCCCAGGTCGCGCACGAAGGTCTCGAGAGTCGAGAACCTCTCGTCACTGAGGTCGCGTGCGCTCACGTCTACCAGCACCACGGATCGGTGGATCGACAGTTCTTGAAGCCCTGGCATCTCCTCGATCGAGGTTCGCTCGACCTCGAGACCGCGTGCGGTCAAGGCCTCTTCGAGGATCAACCCCCTGTCGGTCTCTCCCTCGACGATCATCACGCTGGTGGCCCCCCGCACCTCCACCCCGGCACGATGCGTGTCGTTCTGGGGCACGGCATCACCGGTCATCCGCACTCGGGCGGTGTACTGGTGCAGGCCCGACTCTCCGGCCTCCACGTTGAACACCGCATAGTTCGAGCCGGGAGTCAGCGAGATCTCCTGGGTTCCCACGATCCGGTCCTCTTGGGCCAGCTCGACGATGGCCTCTGCGGAGATGGTCGAGAGGATCTCGACCGACACATCGAAGGCCTCGCCCTCGTTGACCGACGAAGGCACGTCGACAGCCGATATCGCGGCGTCTGTCACCGTGCTCCCCAAGATGGTGTTGACGTCGACGACGACGCCGAGAGTCTCCAGCCGCTCCAGTTCGGCCTGGAGATCTCCGGCGTTGGCCCTTCCGTCGGAGACCAGCACGATCCGCTGGCGAGTGTCTCCGGCCAGGATCGACTCGGCGAGACGCAGGCCCCTGGCCAGATTGGTCGCCTCTGCCTCGACCCCCCGGGCCCGGCGATAGGGCTCGGTGCCCAATGGGGTCCCTACCCGCGCGTCGGACCCGAACTCAACTACTGCCCACTCGGCTCCGCCGGCGTCGGTCAGTGCCGACTCCACCCATGCCCGCGCCATCTGGCGCCCTCCGTCTCCCATCGACTCCGACACGTCGACGACGAACACCGTGGCGACGTCATCGGAGCTCCTCACGAACGGCGGGTTGACGAGGGCCAGCACACAAAGCGCGACGATGAGAGCGCGCACGACCAGTCCGATGCGCCATTGTCGCGACGGCACTCCTCTCGCCCGGGCGCTGATGTACAGCTCCAGTGCCAGGACCACGAAGAGGGCAGCAAGCACCCAGGGGAGGAGAGATCGGGCGATCGTGGTCGTGGCGTCGACCAAGGGCTGGGCGTCGGGTGCGGGACGCAGCCCGGGGAGTGACTCCCTGGGGGCGAGATCCGACTCGGCCGGGTCGGTGTTGACCGCGATATCGACGGGATCCGACCCGTCACGGGCCACCGTCCAGAAGCCGGCCATCGTGGCCACCGGGGCTGAATCGCCCACCGAGATCGTCGTGGTGTTGCCACGCGGATCGGTCACCGTGGCGCCACTGGCCCCGACCGGCAGCGGCTCACCGACGATCAGTGGCTCGGAGACGCCCTCGGAGGTGGCGAGGGCGCCCACCATCCGGGCCCCGAGGATCGGATAGGCGATATCTATCGGCAGATTCGATTGCTCGAGCGTGAAGGCGAAATAGTAGAAGGGCACCCCCGAGGCATCCCCCTCGACGATCAGAGGGGCACCCGGTGCCCCCAACACCACCTCCCCGCTGGTGACCTCGAGAGCCTGAGCCTCGGCGATGGCGATACGACTGACATCGATGTCCTCGAGTAGCGGGTGGTTGGCGCGCAGGGTGGGAATGGGGTTTTCGATCCGCCCCACCGGAGTGACGCCGGGGGCACCGCCGGGGACGTCGATGGCGATGAAGGGGATCGTGGGGTCGGGGGGAACGGGGACGCCAGCGTAGATCTCGAAGTCCACCTCCTGGGCTGGGGCGACGTCGAAGTCCACCTCGGGGAGCGAGCCGAGCAGGCGGTCGATGAAGAAACGGCTCTCCCCGTGCACCCGCGCCCGCAGCGCGCCGAGCACGGGTGCGCTCACGTAGCGTTGGTTGTCGAGTGCCATCAGGTCCTCGCCGTCGAGGTAGGCGGCGACGCGCGTGCCGGTGGGCAGTTCATACGCCTCTTCCACCACGCCCCCACCAGGGATCTCGATTTGCTGGCTCAACACCGTGATCCCGTCCACGTCGAGACGGACTATCTGGATGGCGTCGGGCCCGCCGGTCGACTCGATGGTGACCCGGGCCTGCATCCCTCCCGGCCCCGAGGTGACGGAGAGGTCGGTGATGGCGCGGTTGGTGTCGGTTCGTCCGATCGGAACGAAACGAGTCCCCAGTGGGGCCAGACGCTGCTCCTGCTCGGTGAGCTGACCGTCGGAGAGGAGGACGAAATCGCTTTCCCGCTCGGGGAGCACCAGGGACTCGGCCAGGGAGAATGCCGATTCGAAGTCGGCGCCGCCACCGCTGCTCCGGATGGTGTCCGCGGCTTTGGAGAACTCGTCGGGATCGTCACTGTGCGACACCAGGACCGTGGGGCGGGGTGAGGCCACCACGAGGCTGGCGATTCCCTGGTCGGGCAGTTCCGCCCGCAGTTGTTTCGCCTCCGCCACCGCCGAGCCGAGCCGGTCGGGGTCGCCGTCGATGGCCGACATGGAGGCGGAAGCGTCGACGATGAAGACGGTGTGCTCGGCAAGGTCGGCCTGTTCGAGCAGGGCCGGGCGGGCGAGAGCGAGCGCGAACAACACCACCGCGGCGAGCTGGAGGATCAGGAGCAGGCTCCAGCGCAGCTTCTGCCAAGGCTCGGCCGCGGTTATGGCGTGCTTCAGTCCATCCCAATGGAGCAGCGAGGACACCGACGTTGGCGGTCGACGGGGGGTCAGCATGTGGAGGATGACGATCGGCGCGGCGAGGAGGAGCGCGGTGAGGCCGACCGGCAGCAGCAGGCTCATCTCAGCACGCCGGCGGCGCGCCAGGTCCTCATGAGCAAGGCCTCGACGTCGTCGTCGGCGTCGACTGCCTCGAAGCTGGCCCCGGCGCCGCGTGCTGCCCTGGCCACCTGATCGCGCCAGGCCCTCACCCGGTCCCGGTAGGAGGCGGCCACGTCGTCGGTGACGCTGACGGTGAGCCGTTCACCGAGCTCACGATCGACCAACTCGAGATCCCCCGAGAATTCCGGCTCAAGGTCGTCCTCACAGAGGACGTGGAGAATGGTGACGTCAGAGCCGGAGGCACGAAGTTGGACCAGGGATCGCCACTCTGTCGTCAGCAGATCGGAGAGGACGATGGTGAGGCCCGGCAGACTGCTTTGGCCGAGCAGATGACGGGCCGCATCGGCGAAAGGGGTCAACCCGGTGGCTTCGAGATCCTCGACGTAGTCGAGGAACGAGGGCACCGCGGCGCGGCCGGCGAAACGCGGTGACGGAGCTCGAGCGGGGAAGGTGTGCACTGAGACCGAGTCGTGGGCGGAGAGGGCGACGAAGCCGAGAGCGGCAGCCAGCCGCTTCGCCTGAAGCATCTTCCCTCCCACCGCCATCGACCCCGAGGCGTCGATGAGGAGGCGAACGGTGATCTCGTCGTCCGCCTCGTAGAGCTTGATGAGCACCTGGTCGAGTCGTGCCAGCACGTGATAGTCGATGCGGCGGAAGTCGTCGCCCGGGTGATACTCGCGGAAGTCAGCGAAGTCGACGGTGTTTCCGTAGCGCTTCGACTTGTGATCCCCGCCAAATCGACCGATGAGACGATGTCGGCTGGCGAGTTGGAGGCTCTCGAGCCTGGCCATCAATGCCGGGCTGAGAAGCGTGGTCACGGGGCTCCCCGGATTTCCGGTCTCGGCTCGGGCACCGAATGGATGACTTCGTCGATGATGGCATCGGTGCCGACACCCTCGGCCGTTGCCTCGTAACCGAGCACCAGGCGGTGGCGCAGTGCGGCCGGAGCGGCCCAGCGAATGTCCTCTGCGGTCACGTGGGGGCGGCCGTCGATGATCGCAGCCGCTTTCGCCGCGAGGATGATGGATTGGGCTCCGCGGGGGGACGAGCCCCATCTGACGTAGCGCTTGACCGGTGGAGTGGCGTTGTCACCCTCGGGATGGGTGGCGACGATGATCTGCGACACGTAGCTGAGCAGATGCGAGGCCACCGGAAGCCTCGGGGTCATTCCGATCATCGACTCGATGGTCTCCATGTCTGCCACCAGGGGCACCTCAGGCACCGCCCCGGTGGTGGTGCGTCGGAGGATCTCCTCGAGCACTTCCGCCGTCGGGGGGTTGACCGTTGCCTTGAACATGAAGCGGTCGAGCTGAGCCTCCGGTAGGGGGTAGGTGCCTTCGAGCTCGATCGGGTTCTGTGTGGCGAGAACCAGGAACGGGCGGGGGAGAGAGCGGGTCTCGCCGGCCACGGTGACATGACTCTCTTGCATCGCCTCGAGCAGGGCCGCCTGCGTCTTCGGTGTGGCGCGATTGATCTCGTCGGCCAGGAGGAGGTTGGTGAACACCGGCCCGGCCTGGTACTCGAAGCGGCGATGACCAGTCTCGGTCTCCTCCAACACCTGGGTTCCGACTATGTCGGCGGGCATCAGGTCAGGGGTGAATTGGATCCGGGAGAACTGGACACCCAGGGCCGCCGAGAACGCCTTGACCAACTCCGTCTTCCCGAGACCGGGGACACCTTCGAGGAGCACGTGACCCTCGGCGAGCAGCCCGACGAGGGTTTGGCGGATCAGCTCGGGCTGGCCTGCGATCCGCCGACCGACCGCGGACTCGATGTCCGCGGCGACTTCGGTGTATCGGTCGAGATCGGTCTGCTCGAGATTGGTCAACGTCCCTCCTAGCGGGCCTCGGCGGCGAGTAGTTCGAAGTAGGTCTGGACGATGGTGCGCATCGAAGGGGGAAGCTGGAGTGCCCCGAGCGCGTCGGCTGCCTGATTCAGATACTCCGGAAGCACCTGTGCATAGGGGACGATCGCCTCGCCTCGCGCGGTGGGGCCATCGGCGCGCCCCAGAACGTCACCGTCGCCGCTGCCTCCAGCGATGTCGACCTGGAGCAGTTCGGCGAGTGCGTCGGATTCGGTCGGGCTGAACACGTTGGCGGTCTCGACCTCGGAGCCGTGGTCCTCGGTGCCGCCGGCTCCGACGTTGCCCTGCCCTCCCTGGCCGGAGGCGTTGCCGTCTCCGGGAGCCACATTCGAGATCTCACCGCTGCCGCCATCGGACTGCTGGCCTCCGCCGCCGCCCTGGCCCCCTTGCCCTTGGCCTTCCCCCTGCCCTTGGCCCTGTCCTCGCCCCTCTCCGATGCCCCGGCCTTCGTCGTCGTCCTGCCCCTGGCCGTCGCCCTCGCCCTGGCCAGAGGTCCCGGCTCCGGCCAGGCGGGTTCGGGCACCCTCGAGGGCCCGCTGGGTCTCGCTGAGCGCCTGTTGTCCTCTGGCTCCATCGATACCCGACTCCTGTTCTCCGGCCGCGCGCTGCAAGGCCCGCGCCGCAGCCTCCAGATCACCAGAGTCGATGGCGCGGGCTGCGTCTGACAGCTCGCTGGAGAGTTCAGGGTTTCCCGCGGCCTGCGACTCGGCGAGGTCGGAGAGGCGATCGGCCAGTGCGGCCAGCTCCGGCTCGGAGAGATCCCCGAGCTCGTTGGCTACATGCTCGAGCTGAGAGACGGCGTCGAGCGGGGCGCCGTCGGACAGCGGTCGCAGCGCCAGGTCGCGGGCCAGACCCTGAACCGCGGCCTTCTGTGACAAGAAGTCGGGGTCGACCTGGCCGTCCAGCCGCTTCTCGGCGTTCTCGAGCGACTGCACCGCCTCCTCCAGGGACTCCGCCTGACGGAGCTCCTGTGCGAGTCTCTCCAACTCGGCTGCGATCTCGGCGGCCGTCTCCACATCGGACTCCTCTATTGCGGCAGCGATGCGCTCGAGCTGTTCCGCCTCGGCCTCGATCGCCGTCGCCAGATCCGAGGACAGGGCAGGTGTCGAACCGAGCGGAGGGAGTAGCCCGATGATCACGGCCAGGGCGGCAGCCATGCCGAACTGGCGGAGCCGGGAGCGGTTGGCACCTATCGGAATTGCCGCGGAGGGCTTTGAGCCAACGGCCAACGAGTCGGCACGTTGCTGGATGGCGAGGTGCACCCCATTGGCAGGGTCACCGAACTCGAGGGCAGTGGTGAAGGCGTCACGGGCTCCGAGGCCACGCTCCGCGGCCCGGGCCGCGTCCCAGGGCGTGATGCGAAGTGTCGTCGCCCTGATGATCAGGACGAGGACGAAGCCGGCCGCCAGGGCACCGGAGAAGAGCGGCCCGCGGTCGAAGGAAGTCAGTCGGTCGGCGCCGAGGGCGAGGACGATTGCGATCCCGAGATAGGGCGCATACTGCTGGGCGGTGGCAGACAGCCAGGCCAGACGCATACGTGCGCGGATGCGTCTGAGGAATCCCTGTCGACTTTCGCTCAAACTGACATCTCCTCGGGATGTAAGACGCTCCGCGACCGGAGCACGGTTCCCTCATGGACGCCCGGCACAGAGTAAAGCAGGGTCCGCGACATGTCTGATTGACGCCGATTGCCGGTACCTTCTTCCGGGTCTTGGGAAACATGCCCTCCAGCTCGATGTGGCGACGCCTCGCTGTCATCAGCGGGTTGAGTGCGGTTGCCTTCGTCGCTCCGGTCCTCGACCTGTACGGGGACAATCCCGAGGTGTTCGTCGCCAACAGGTCGAGCGCACACGAGATCCTCCTCTTCGGCATCGGGATTGCGCTCCTCGTCCCCCTTCTGGCCTGGGCCGCCTTGGCGGCGGCCGACGCCGTCGGAGGCCGCTTCCCTCATGTCGTCTACCGGAGTCTCGTTGCCTTCTTGGCGATCGGGGCGGGACTGGTGATCAGCCGGCAGATGCAGCCCGACCACACGGTTCTCGCCGCCGTAGTGGCGGTGATCGCTGCCGTGTTGGTGTACTGGGCGGTGTCCAATATCGACGTTCTCTTTCTCTTGGCTGCGGTGGCGATTCCCCTGTCCGTGGTGATGTTCCTCGGCACCTCCGCCACCGCACGGCTGATATGGGAGGAGCCCGAGATCGTTGAGGGTGCGGAGGAAGTGGGCAATCCGGCGCACCTGGTGGTGCTCCAACTCGACGAGATGCCGCTGGCATCCATCATGGACACCGACGGCACGGTGAACCAGGCACTGTTTCCCAACTTCGCCCGGCTCGCCGGCGACGGCACGTGGTACCGCAATGCGCTCTCGGACTCGATCGCCACCACTCAGAGCGTCCCCTCGATCCTGACCGGGCTCCGGGGAAGAGAGGACGCCGGCCCGTCGTATCTGGACCACCCCGACAACCTCTTCACCCTCTTGGGCGACTCATACGAGATGCATGTGATCGAGTGGGTGGCCGAGCTCTGCCCTGAAGACGTTTGCCCCGAGTACGCCGGTCGAGCCCCGGCGCGGTTCTCCAACCTCCTCCAGGACGTCGGAGTGGTCTATGGGCACCTCACCCTCCCCGGGGCGATGAGGGATAGGTTGCCCAGCATCGGGAACGCATGGGCCGGTTTCCTCGGCCAGGAGGAGCCTGCAGAGGGTGTCGGCGTCGCAGTGGACGGTGTCCCGGTGCCACCCGGCCATGAACGCCAGGAGTGGGTCGACTGGGTGCAACGACTGATCAACGGCATCGATCGCGACACCCCGCCGACGCTCAGCTATGCCCACTTACGCGCGCCGCATGTCCCCTGGGAAACCAATCCGTCGGGCACCCACTACGAGCGTCCCGAGCAGTACACAGAGGTACAAGGGGTCGAGGGCGACGGGCGATGGGGTCCTGAGCCGGGGCCGGCACTCCTCGGATTCCAGCGACACCTCTATCAGGTGGGGTTCCTCGACACGATGCTGGGTCGTCTCCTCGATCGAGTCGAGCAAGCGGGCAACTGGGACGACACGATGATCGTGGTCATCGCCGATCATGGGGCATCGTTCGTGCCCGGGGAGCATCGCCGCTGGCCGTTCGAGGACAACCGCGACGACCTGTACCGGATCCCGTTCTTCGTCAAGTATCCGGGTCAGACCGCCGGGGAGACGATCGACCTCCCGGCGTTCGGCATCGATCTCCTCCCCACCATCGTCGATGCTCTCGAGATCGAGACCGATTGGGAGTTCGACGGGATCTCTTTGCTCCAACTGGACTTCGAGCGGCCCCATGAGCCCATCCACTGGTGCTGTAATGGGGAGGGGGCCAGCATCGACCTGAATGTCCTCAACGCCCAAGTGCAGCGGAACCACCAGTGGATACCGGACCAGACCAGCTGGAGGGGCGTGGCCGGGATCGGCCCCATGGCCCCGCTGGTGGGCACCCCGGTCACAGAGATCGAGGTCAGCTCTGACGCCGGCTTTCGTTGGTCGATCGAGCTCGGCACCGACCTCGACTCGGTCGACAGGACGTCGGGCAAGGTGCAGACCCTGATCACCGGACGTGTCGAGGCCGACCGTCTCCCCGACTCCGATCGGCTTCTCATAGTCCTCAACGACACCGTGGCCGGTGTCGCCCACCTCAGTCGCGACAGCGTGTCCGGGGGCGCCGTCATCGGCTTGATCGCCGAGGAGCTGGTCCGGGACGGTGCCAACGACGTCGAGTTGTTGCTGCCGGGCGAGTCCGGAAGCTGGGTTGCCGGAGTTCGGGATGACATCACTCTCGAGTTGGTCACCGCCGACGGGCGCATGCTCGATCTCGGCACCGAGGGCTCGCTTCGGATCCAGGTCGATTCCGTCGAGGAGACCGAGAACGGATGGGAGGTGGTGGGATGGGCCGCCGATGTGACTGCGAAGGCCACGCCCGACATGGTCTACGTCTACGCGGGAGACCGGCTGCTGGCCTGGGGCCCACCGAACGAAGACAACGCCAACGTGGTCCGCTGGTTCGATAGTGAAGACTTGCTCCGCTCCGGTTTCGTATTCGAGGTGAGTGCCGAGGAGGTCCCCCCCGAGATAGCCCAGTTGCTCATCGTCGCCGAGTTCGGGGACGCCGCGGTGGCCGACCCGGCCTCCCTCACCCGCTGAGGGCCGGGGCCAGGCTGTACAGCACCCGAGTCCCTCCATCGAGGGTCTGCGAGGCGATGGTCTCGAAATGGGTAGAGAGCAACCCCTCGAATTCGGTCCTCGAGCGGTTTGGGTGAAGCTCCGACTCCAGCTTGTTGGCGGTCAGCGTGGCCACCATCTCGTCCTCGGGCGCGACGAACTCGACGACCACCGGGCAGCCGAGAGCGGCCAGCCAGGCCACCACCTCTGAGGGCGGAATGCTGGCGGTGTAGATCAGGTGATGGATCAGGCCATAGGCGATCACCAGGTCTGGGTCGGCGCGTTCCATCAGGCCGGGACGTTCCTTCCCGGCCCAGCCCTGTGCCGGTGTTGGGTTGGTCAGGTCGCTGAGGACGATGGACACCTTGGAGCCTCTCCGGTAGAGCGCATCGAGGACGGCCTCGTCGCCGTCCACGGCGATGGCGACAGCCCCCGATCCTGCGGCGAGCTCGGAGAAGTGCCCGTCATTGGCTCCCAGGTCGACGACACGTCGTGGACGGTGGGTTTCGAGGGCGCGGGTCAGGAAGTCGCCCTTCTTGTCGCGGTCGCGCGCCACGTGATCACACGACTCGTACCCGACCCATCCCCCCGCGCCGGCCTCCCATTCCAGGCCCTCGACCAGCTTTCGCAGCTTGTTCACATTGGCCAGGATCATCTCGGCACCGAATCCGGCGGTCTTCAGGTGGTTGCGCACCGGGGCTCCCGACATGCTCCGTTCCATCCTCGCCTGGAGGGAGACGTGGGGGAGGGTGGAAGGTCGGAGACGCTGCCAGAACCCGAGGACGTTGCGCATCTCGGCGGCGGTGGGTCCCTCCGGGTTCCCGCGCATCCAGGGCTGAAATGGGATCCCGGCGTCGGCTCTGAGCATGAGCGGAAAGAGGAACTGCCGGGTGAACTGTCGGTATCCGATCCAGGGCTCGCCCGGTGAGTACTCCTCGAACGAGCCGATGTCGAGGAACACCGGACGGCCATCCACGAACTGGACGTTGAACGGAGTGGCATCCTTGATGGTGATCCCGTCGACGAGGGCCTCCGCCAACAGGTCGAGTTGGAGGAGGGCTGCGTCTTTCAGCATCGAGAACGTCCACTCGTGCGGATAGGACACGAACGGGATGCGCGGGTGCTCCAGCGCTCCGGCCACTTCCTCCGCCTCGTATTCGACCGGCGTGGAGCCGATGAGCCTGCCCTCGGAGATGGCACGTGCGAAGAAGTCGGTGGCGGAGAGGGCGTTCCAGGAGCGAAGTCCTCGCTCGTCGAGCAAGCGGAAGACCCGATCGCCTGTGAAGACGATGTGCGATGCGGGGTCGCGGAAGGACCCCGGATCGGCCCGATGCATCTCGGGGGTCAGGACTCGGTCGGTATTGCGGGCTCGTCGACCTCGGCCTCGGCCTCGGCGATGGCACCCTTGCCCACGAGGCGAGCCTTCCACGCCTTGAAGGCCACGAGTATTCCTGCCGCTCCACCGAGAAGCGCCTGCAGGATGAGGCTTCCCGATCCGGCATCGAGGTATGCAAACAACATCTCTCCTGTTCCTTCCCAGGGACGAGCGGACTGACCGCTAGCCACCATGATCGTCCAAGACGGGTGACATGCCAACCCCTCAAACCCGGTAGAGCGTCTTCCCTTCGCGCTCGGAGGCGCGGACCCGCCCGATGAGGCGGAGATGCTCGAGATGGGACACCGTCTCCAGAAAGGCGAGACGCGCCCCGACGGGGTCGAGATTGGGGCGAAACGACTGTGTCATCACGTTCCAGGCCGTGGTCTCGGCGGTTCGAACCAGGTCGGTCATGTCCCTCAGGCGGCGATCGTGGTGGAGGAGGATCTGTCTCGCCCGCTCATCGCCCTGGTCGATGAGGGTGCCGTGGGCGGGGTAGGTGCGGCTGATCTCCAGTGCGATCAGCCTGCGGAGCGAGTCGAGGTAGTCGCCGAGAGGGTCACCGATATCGGTGTCGTACATGATTACCGGAGAGATCCGGGGGAGCACGTGATCGCCGGAGAAGAAGACTCCTGTGCGGGTGTCGCGCAGACAGATGTGAGCCGGCTCGTGGCCCGGGGTGTGCACCACCACCAGAGACCGACCCGTGCCGAGCGGGATCTCGTCGCCATCGGCCACCAGATGGTCAGGCGGGTCGATCAGCGGCATGTAGTCCGGCCGGCGGGTGCGGGTCGTGGCTTCGATGACCTGGTCGGGGACACCGTGGGAACGGGCAATGCCGGTCAGCCTTCTGGCATACCCCGGTGTGTCGTTGTAGCGATCGACGAGTTTGGCGGCTCGGTCGTGCATGACGAAGCGGCACCCCAGCTCCCGCACCAGACGCGAGGCCATGCCGACATGGTCTGGATGGAGGTGGGAGACCACCAATGTGTGTACTGCGGACTCGTCGAGACCGAGATAGGTCAACCCCTCTCGCAGCGCGGTCCGGCCCGGCTCCCAATCCGTGCCACAGTCGATGAGGAGCAGCCCGGTGTCGTCTTCGATCGCGTAGGCATTCACCCACGCTGGAGATTGGAAGGGGAGTGGGGCCGGGATCAGGTGAATCCCGTCACCCAGAGACTGTGGCGATGGGATGCTCATGTCTTCCTCGGCTTCTGGCTGCGCCTAGTCGCCCACCAACTGCTGAGGAGAGCGATGGCGAGCGTGACGGCCAGGGCAGTACCCGACCAGATCGCCACCCCGCGCCCGCCGACCTCGTTCGGATCGAGAAACGGATACGCGTGGTAGTCGGTCATCGCCCCGCGCGTCAGGGTGTAACCGAGGTAGAGCACCGGCAGCGCCGTCCAGGCCGCGGCGTCTCTCACGGCGAATGGAAGTGGGGGCGGGAAGGCCAGCCAGTCGGCGAGCACCGCCACCGGGCCCACAAAGCCCAGGCTCCAATCGACCCATGGCTCCGTGGATCCGGGCACCGTACCGAGTGAGGTCTGGAGCGAGGCGAAGAGTGTGACGGTCATCGCCATCGAAACGGTGACGGCACCCCTGAAGAACGAGAATCGCTTCGACCCGCCGAGACCGGGGCGGACGGCATACATGGCGAGCATCGCCATCGCCAGCACGTTGCTCAGGACGGTGAAAGAGGAGAGGAATTCGGTGGGCGGTGTCTCGCCGCGACTCATGCCGATCGCAAGCCGGCCGACCAGGGCCACGGCCAGGAGGGAGGCCATGGCGAGGCGAAGGGAACGAAGGGACGTCTCGCTCATGGGGCGGGGATGGTAAACGCGGATTGCTTGGCCGATCGGGTGGCATGTCGAACTCGACGCGTCTGGCGGGTCAGGCGAGGGCGATTTCCTGGCGTCGGATGGATCACCCTGCCGAGCATCGGGTTGGTTTCTTCGCGATTGGGGCTGAGACCTGCTCGGCGCTCCGTTATGCTTTGTGGTGGCGCCGTGAGATCCGGTGCCACGCCTGGCTTGTGCGCTCCAACCCGTCGGAGACTGCACATGGCGATCGGCGGCTTCGGCCGACGGTCGCGCAGATGGTCGGTGCAGTTGAATTCGACGGGATCCAAAGGAGCGAAAATGGCAACCAATCTCTTCGTAGGGAATCTTCCCTTCTCGACGAGTTCCTCCGAGCTGGAGGAGCTCTTCGGCCGATTCGGCGCGGTGTCCCGCGCCCAGGTGATCACCGATCGCGACACGGGGCGTTCCCGGGGCTTCGGTTTCGTCGAGATGGACTCCGACGACGAGGCGCAGCAGGCCATCGAGGCTCTCGACGGCTCCGAGATCGACGGGCGCCAGATCAAGGTCAACGTGGCCCGGGAGCGCTCTCGCTGAACGTCTGACGGACCTAGCCGTGTTCGACGGGGTCCTTGATCCCGAAGGTGATGTCGAGCGTCACCGAGAACACGGTGGGGGCTCCCGAGGAGTCCACTTCCCCGCCGACTTCGACGATCTCGAAGCGGTGGATGTCGGAGATGGTGCTGGCGGCGCGCGCCAGGACGGTGCGCACCGCATCCTCGATCGAGTCTCCGGCTGTGCCCGACAGTCTGATCGTCTTGGTTATCGATGACATGTGGAGCGAGAAGCTAGCCGGTCGAAGCTATCGCTGAGGCGACGGAGGCGGCACCACTGCCCAGTACCAGCGTGTAGTGGTTGACTCCGGGGAGGTACTGCATGGACAGGTTCGGGTTCGAGGCGACCAGATCCTCTGCGACGTCTCGGGGGATCATCCCCCCGGGCTGGTCGAGTGCTCCTCGCTCCACCACGATGACGTGAGTGGGGACCTCGAGGGCGGCAGCGGCTCGGTTGGCCTCAGTCCCGACGGTGATCTCTCGGGCCCCTATCTCGATGGCGGTGGGGTTGGCGATGACCTCGAAGCCGTCTCCGACAGGGACGAGCTCGTGGCCGAGGGCTTCTCTCATCGAGTCGTCCCAGTACTTCTCGAATGCAGGGTGGCTCTTCCAGTGGTCGAAGAACGCCCTTTCGCTGTCGAAGCCCATTTCGAGTCGCCGCAAGGAGGGGCCGACGATCGCGTCGATGATCTCCTGAGGTTCGGCATGGGGGTCACGCGGCATCGGTAACCCGCCGTCGACCAGGATCACCCGCTCCGTCCGGTCGGGATGTCTGGCTCCGAAAAGGGCGGCGACCCAGCCGCCCATCGAATAGCCGGCGATGATGCCGCGATCGGAGCCGAAGTGGTCGAGCGCGCGGACGATGTCGTCGGCCACGGTGGTCAGGTCGTACGGGGGTGGGGCGTGGGCGCTACCGGCGCGCCCCCTGACGTCGAGGGCAATGACCCCTAACCGGGGAGGGAGATGCTCGATGACCGCGCCCCACCAACGGGAATTTCCGGAGAGCCCGTGAACCAGGACCGCGGTACCGGTGTCTCCCGCGGAGGGCCGGTGCCACGCGTTGACATGGCCGCCTGGGATCGGGATCGAGACGTCTCGCATCGAGCCGAATGTAGCCGTCAACCGTGGAGCCGCTCGCCTCTGACGTAGGTGGCGACGACGTCGAGACCTTCGTCCAAGATGACGACGTCGGCGCGCGAGCCCACCTCGAGGCTTCCCCTCCGTTCCAGTCCCAGGGCTCGGGCCGGGTTGCGAGTGACGCAGAGCAGAGCCTCGTCGATGGCCGCCGGGGTGGACGTGGTCAGGTGAGCCATCGCCTGGGTCAGGGTGACGACACTCCCGGCCAGACGGCCATCGCTGGTCCGGGGGCCGTCGTCACCGACCGTGATCGGCCCGTCGCCCAGCGGGTAGGTGCCCGGTCCCAGCCCGAGTGCTGCCATGGCGTCGGTGACCAGGATGGTGCGGCTCGGTCCGAGCACGCGCCAGGCGACGTCGAGGGCGCCGGCTGCGACGTGGATCCCGTCGACGATGAGGAGACAATACGGCGAGGAGGCCAATGCGGCGCCGACGACTCCAGGCTCGCGGTGTCCCATCGGGGTCATCTGGTTGAAGAGGTGGGTCACCGTCGTCGCGTAGGCGGCGAGGGCCCCCGTGGCGGTGTCGTAGGTGGCGGCGGTGTGGCCGAGGGAGACGACCACACCGGACCGAGCCAGGGACCGTCCCACCTCGGTGGCACCGGGTAGTTCCGGGGCGAGGGTGACCATGCGGACCGTCCCGGAGCTCGCCCAGCGGTGTGCGGTGGCCCAGTCGGGCTCGACGATGTGTGCCGGATCATGTGCGCCGTGCATGTGAGGGGATATCCAGGGTCCCTCGAAATGGAGTCCGAGGACTTCCGCGCCTCGGTAGTCGGACGGTCTCCGGTTGGCCACCACGTCCATGGCGAGATCGGTGACCTCTGCCGGGGAGGTGACGATCGTGGGAGCGAACGCAGTGACCCCGAGCCTGGGGAGCAGTTGACCTACCTCCCATATCGTCGTCGGATCGTGAGTGAAGTCGTGGCCGAAGGCGCCGTTGATCTGGAGGTCGATGAGACCCGGTGCGACCATGAGCCCGCTGGCGTCGGCCGTTTGCCCTTCCGGGCGGTCAGCGACCAGCATTCCGTCTGCGATGTGCAGGTCTCGCCGTGAGCCCGAGACGAGCCGTCCGCCCTCGATGGTGGTCACGGCGTTGAGTGTGGGCGCCGAGGGGAGGGGACGCAACTAAGACCCGACGGTGTCCTAAGTTTGGGGGCATGCGGCTCGTCGGGGTCCTCGTTGCGGCCATGGCCCTGGTGGCGTGCACAGGCTCCGATGCAGGATCGGTGACTTCGATCGCGATACGGGAGACGACGACCACGTCCACTACGACGACCGCGACCACCACCACCTCTACCATCCCCACCACCACGACCACCAACCCGTTCGCACGACCCGAGTGGCTGGGCACACATCCCCTGCCCCTGCGTCCCGATGGCCACGGCGAGGCCCAGCCCACACCGGACGAGCTGGTGGACCGTCGACTGGGGACCATCGACCTTCTAGACCCTCCGGCCACGTCGCGGTTCGAGAGCACCATCGAGCCGGTCCCCCCCGATGTGCTGGCCCGCTCCAGCTGGCAGGACGATTGTCCCGTGGGGGTGGATGACCTGCGGTACCTGACCCTCGGCCACTATGGCTTCGACGGGGAGTTCCACACTGGGGAGATGATCGTCAACGTCGACGTAGCCGAGGATGTGGTCGACGTCTTCGCCAGGCTCCACGAGGCGCGTTTCCCCATCGAGCAGATGCGGGTCATCAGGGCGGACGAGATCGACGATCATCCGACGGGAGACTGGAACGAGACCACGTCGTTCGTCTGTCGACCTGCCGTGGGGTCCTCGAATTGGTCACAGCACGCCTTTGGTTTGGCCATCGACGTCAATCCCTTCCACAACCCCTATCTCAAGGGGGATCTGGTGATCCCGGAACTGGCCGCTGCTTACACCGACAGGGACCACGTGAGGCCGGGCATGATCGTCGATGGTGACGTGGTGGTCGAGGCCTTCGCCGAGATCGGCTGGACCTGGGGCGGCGATTGGAACACCCTCAAGGACTGGATGCACTTCTCCGTGACCGGCCGCTAGAGAACCGCACTTTGCTTCCTATGCACAGGGGCCGGATTCGGGCTCCCAGCAAGGGGAAGTGTCCGGTCGAGTCTCGGCGCCTTCTCTGTTCACCAGGGCCGGTATATCGGCCCTACAGCATTAGGAATCGAACATATGTTCGATATAGTAGGGCGGTGGCCCGATACGCCGAGCTCCACTGTCATACCAACTTCTCCTTCCTCGACGGGGCATCGCATCCGGAGGACCTGGTGCAGCGGGCGATGGACCTGGGGTACGAGGCACTGGCAGTGACCGACCACAACGGCTTCTACGGAACCTCGCGGTTATGGCAGGCGGCCAAGGAGACGGGGCTGGCGGTCATCTACGGGGTGGAGATCGCATTGGAGCGGCCCGACCCGGGCGGTGGCCCCGACCCCGTCTTCCGTGCCGAGGAGTGGGACCGGAAGCGTCATGGCCGGAGCAAGGGTGGCCAGGGCCGGTTGCGACGGGGTCGATCGGTCCGCTCCCACGGGGTCAAGCCGACCCGTTTGCCCGAGTCGGACCACCTGGTGTTGCTGGCGGGGTCTCCCGACGGCTACCGGGCTCTCTCTCATCTCGTCACCCGGGCACAGATGCTGGGAGAGAAGGACCATCCGATCTACACCTGGGACGACCTCGCCGTGGCCGCCACCAACCGGGCCGTCCATGCCCTCACCGGCTGCCGTCATGGTGCCGTCCCCAAGGCGACCTCCGAAGGCCTGGCCGCGGTGGTGCGGGAGACGTCCCGGCTGCGTGAGATCTTCGGTCCCCGGCTCCACATGGAGTTGTGGCATCACGGCATGCCCGAGGACGATTCCCGCAATGACATGATCTGGGAGGTGGGTCGGAAGCTGGGCTTGTCGACGCTGGCCACCAACCAGGTGCACTATCACGACCGCGCCGACGCCCATCTGTCCGAGGTGCTGGCCGCCATCGGCGGCCGGAGGACACTGGCCGAGGCCGATGGGTTCCGGCCGGCCACTGACGAGCGCTATCTGAAACATCCCAAGGAGATGGAATGGCGTTTCACCCGCTATCCGGGAGCGGTGGAGCGCAGTGCAGAGCTGGGCCGGCGGCTCGCCTTCGACCTGGCCCTGGTGGCTCCCCGACTCCCGGACTTCCCCATGCCGGGACATTTCCGCGACGAGATGGACTATCTCCGCCATCTCACCTGGGAGGGGGCGGGAGAGGTCTACCCGGGATCGGATGACGGCATCGACCCGGCCGCTCGCCGCCGTCTCCAGTATGAGCTCGACATCATCGAGAGGCTGGGGTTCCCCGGTTACTTCCTGGTGGTCAAGGATCTGGTCGACTTCTCCAGGGAGCAGGGGATCTATTGCCAGATCAGAGGGTCGGGGGCCGATTCGGCGGTGTGTCGCTGCATCGGGCTGACCCGGGTCGATCCGATCAGGCTCCAACTCCCGTTCGAGCGCTTCCTCTCGGAGGAGCGGGGAAAGCCGCCCGACATCGACGTCGACTTCGAGGCAGACCGCCGTGAGGAGGTGATCCAGTATTGCTACCGGCGTTACGGAAGAGAGCGGGCGGCGATGGTGGCCAATGTCATCACCTATCGAGCCCGGTCGGTGCTCCGTGATGTGGCCAAGACGTTCGGCTTCACCCAGGCTCAGGTCGACGGCCTGTCGAAGTACGTCGACAGCCATGATCCCGCGCAATTGCGTGACATGGACATCTCGTTGCCCGAGGGGGTCACCTCCGAGATGATCTACGACATCTGCTGGCGGCTCGACGGCTTTCCCCGGCACCTCGGCATCCACTCCGGGGGGATGGTGATAGCCGACCGGCCCCTCTGGCAGGTGGTGCCACTCGAGTGGGGGCGGATGGAGGGTCGCACGGTCATCCAGTGGGACAAGGACGACTCGGCCGCGGTCGGCATCGTCAAGTTCGATCTGCTCGGCCTGGGGATGCTCAACGCCCTCCATCTGACCACCGACCTGGTCGAGGAGACCCACGGTGTCGAAATCGACCTGGCCCGGATCCCCCAAGAGCCGGCGATATACGAGTCGATGACCCGAGCCGACACCGTTGGCCTGTTCCAGATCGAGTCACGTGCCCAGATGGCCACCTTGCCCAAGATGAAACCGAAGACCTTCTACGACCTGGCAGTCGAGGTGGCTCTGATCCGGCCCGGCCCGATCCAAGGCCAGTCGGTCCACCCATATCTGCGGCGACGCAGTGGTGAGGAGCCGATTCGCTATCCCCATCCGTCCACCGAGCCGATCCTGGAGAAGACCCTCGGCGTGCCCATCTTCCAGGAGCAACTCATGGAACTCGCCCGGGTCTGTGCCGGCTTCGACGGCTCCCAGGCCGACCGGCTTCGCCAGGCCATGACTCACAAGCGATCAGCCGAGGCGATGGGCAGGCTGCGCCACGAGGTGTATGCCGGGATGGCGTCGAACGGGATCGTCGGTTCTGCGGCCGATGAGATCTGGGAGAAGTTGCAGGGTTTCTCGAGCTTCGGCTTTCCCGAGAGCCACTCGGTGAGCTTCGCCTACATCGTGTACATGTCGGCGTGGCTTCGTTTCCATTATCCGGCCGAGTACCTGGCAGGTCTGCTCAACGCCCAGCCCATGGGTTTCTATAGCCCTAATTCCCTGGTCCAGGATGCGCAGCGGCACGGAGTGGTGGTGCTGGCGCCGTGTGTCAACCTCTCCTGGCACGATTGCACGATCGAGCCGATGGTCACCGACCCCGATGACGTGGTCTCTCATCTCGGCCAGGAGTGGCGGCGGGGGAGGGGCCACGTCGCCGATCCGCTCCGCCCTGCTGTGGCGGTGCGCATAGGTCTCCGCTACGTCCGCAACCTGGGGGAGAGGGAGATCACCCGGATCGAGGCGGCGCGAATCCTGGGCGGCGAGTTCAGCTCACCGGAGGATCTGGCCTCCCGCACCGGTCTCGACGTGGCGTCGCTGGAGGGTCTGGCCGCGTCAGGGGCACTCGAAGCGGTGGGTCTGGGCCGACGCGAGGGTCTGTGGGCCGCCGGTGCGCTGGCCGAGATCGACCCCGAGCGGCTCGCACTGTCTCCGGGGGTGGCTGCGCCCACCTTGCCGGGGATGACCGAAGAGGAGATCCATCGGGCCGACCTCTGGTCGACGTCGGTGTCCTCCCGTCATCCGATGAGTTTCGTCCGTGACCGGCTCGTGGGTTGTCTCACCGCAGCGGAGGCTCTCGAAGTGCGTCGCAACCAGGCCCGGGTCAAGGTGGCCGGGGTGGTCACCCACCGACAGCGGCCCGGGACGGCGCGCGGGGTCTATTTCCTCAATCTGGAGGACGAGACCGGTCTTCTCAACATCGTGGTGCTTCCCGACGTGTGGGCCCGGCACCGTCGTGTCGTCCGCAAGAGCCCCGCCCTGGTGATCCATGGTCGTCTCGAGTACCACGACGGGGTTACCAACATCGTCGCCCGTGACTTCGATCCGATCGGGGTGACAACCGTCCGGTCCCGAGATTTCAGGTAGATGGTGGGTAGCCAGTCGCACGCCTACAGCGAGCGCGGCAGCTGCAGGCCGACCGGCGTCTGTTCTGGCGAGGATCACAGCTCGCTAGGCGCTCTCAGTGTCAATGCCCGGCAGCGGCCCGGGCGAGATCCTCGTAGGCAACCGCCAGGAGTCGGCCTGCCCTAACGACAGTTGAAGATGTCCCAACCGCCCCCGTGGTAGACCTCCCACGCCGCAGCAGCGGTCGATGCCTCCGGGTCGGTGGCATCGATGCCCGGGAATCCGGCGTTGTCAGCCCTCTCATCCCAATAGCGGGGGAGATGGTTGTACACGCCCACCCCGCCGGTGCGGGCATCGACGGCGTTGGGGTCGAAGCGGGACTCGCACCAGGCGATGCGCACGGCGCGGTTCACGTCCTGGGGCTCGAAGTAGAGGCTGGCGAGGGCCCGCACCTCGACCTCCGACAGCCAACCCGCGGTTGGTGGCGTGATGGGGGTGGAGGCGGACTCCGCCCTTTCCTCGCCTTCCTCATCGACGACGGCGCTCTCGGCCGTGTCGGCGGACTCGGCGGTCATGGCCACCGCGGCAGAGGTCCCATCGTCTCCGAGCAACGCGAAGTTGAGTCCCGCATAGGCACCGGCGGTGTGTCCGATCGCAGCGGCCGCAGCATCCGCCTGCATCTCGTCGGGATCGGCTCCAGAAGTGCCGAACGCGGCAAAGCCGGCGACAGCCAGCAGTGCGACGGCTACCCACCCAGCGACAAATGAGAGACGTTTAGAGCGCATTGAGCATTGACTCCATGTGGGTCGGTGACCCACACCCAGGGGACCCGAACCCTACCCAACTGTGGATAACAATGCATCTGCCACTGTGGATAAGTGCATCCGCCGCCCGGTTCAGACAGTCTCCAGCGCCAAACCGATGCGTTCCATCATCTCGACGAGTATCCCGGGGTCGGTGGCGAAATTGAGCCTGACGTGCTGGTCGCCCCCACCCCGGAAGTGGGCTCCCCCGCTGGTAGCGACTCGGGCGTTGTCGATCAGGAAGCGGTAGGGATCGTCGAGCCCGTACCCCGCGAGGTCGAGCCAGGCGAGGTAGGTCGCCTCCGGCGGGGTGAGGCGGGCTCGGGGGAGGTGTTCGGCCACCAACGAGATGACCAGATCCCGGTTGGCGGCGAGTTGTCCTCTGACCTCCTCGAACCACTCCCGCCCCTTCGAGTAGGCCGATTCCGCGGCGATGAGCCCGAGTGTCCCCACCCCGACCATGTGGGGGGCGAAGTAGTCCTTCCATATCTTGCGGTCGGCCTCGTCGGTCAACACCACCTGGGCGCATTTGAGCCCCGGCAGGTTCCATGCTTTCGATGCGGCCGTGACCGTCACCGTGTTGACCGGGTCGAGGATGGCGACGGGGACGTGGGATCGGTCATAGGTGATCGGGCCGTGGATCTCGTCGGCGATCACCCGGGCGTTATGGCTCGTCGCCAGAGCGACAACCTCTTCGAGCTCTTCCCAGGTCAGCATCCGACCGGTCGGATTCCAGGGATTGCACACCACGACGGCGCCGGCACCGGCGACGAGACCTGCCTCGATCGCACCCAGATCCAGGGTGTAGCGCCCGTTTCGGTCGACCCGGCTCGGGGCCTCGATGATCTCGCGACCCGCCTGTTCGACCATCGAGAAGAACGGGAAGTAGACGGGAGTGTGCAGGACGACCGGCGACCCGGGCCGGGTGAGGTGGACGATGGCCCTTCTGATACCTTCGATCACGTCGGGGGCCGGGAACACCCAGGTGGGGTCGACCGACCAGTCGAACCAGTCGGCCCAGAAGTGGACCGCGGCCTCGGCCACCGCCTGCTCGGCTTCCGGGTAAGGGTAGCCGGTGATGCCATCGTCTACGGCTCTGTGGAGTGCCTCGCTCACTGCTGGCGCCAGGCCGAAGTCCATCTCCGCCACCCAGGCAGGCAAGACGTCTTCGTCGTAGTAGGTCCACTTGAGGCCGCCGAGCCGACGGAGACGATCAGCCGTGGTGTTCATACCCCGACCCCAAGCGATCGATCACCCAGGACCACTCCGGCCGGGCCGGGTCGAGCAGCGAGAAGTGGTCACACGAGGCGCGGTGATGCTCGATGCCGTGTTGCCCGGCGTAGGCCACCGAGCTGGCGACCGGGACGATCTGGTCGTCGTCACCGTGGACCAGGACCGTCTCCACTCCCCCCGGGCCAAGATCCTGGGGCGCTCCCTGGCCCAACATCTCCCGGCACTGCTCGGCCCCCACATCTCCTGCCTCCACGGCGGCGGTGAGGGAGAGCAGGGGGGCCAGGGCGATGTGGACGTCGACCGGTACCCGTGTTCGAGTGGCCGCCCACATCAGCAGATAGGCGCCCGCCGAATGGCCCACCAGGATCAGACGGCGGAGATCGGTTGCCATCCTGGGGGTTGAGTCGAGGGCGGTGAGGACGTCGTGACCCGACCCCGGCCAGCCGCCACCCGCCCCCAGCCGGCGGTACTCGATGTTCCAGGTGCTGTATCCCCGCTTGGTCAGGTCCACGGCGAGACTCTCGGTCAGGTCCCTGGCGAACTCGTGCTTCCACAGCCCGCCGTGGGCCAGGATCACCAGGTCGGGGCCTCCTGCCCTGAAATCGCCGATGTTGTCCTCATGGGGACCGTATCGCACCGTCTCGAACGACCCCTCCGCCCGATTGACCAGGTGCCGGATGGCGGCGCGGTAGCCGGCCGCCCCTCGCCCGTAGATACTGAGAGCGCAGGCATCGGCCACGAGTGAAATCGCTCGCCACGGCTCACGCTGGCGGATGTTGGAGATGTGCACCTCCACGGCCGGTGCGCTCACTGCGGCGATGGCGTCGGCGATGGCGTGCGAGGTGTGTGTGAAAGCGCCGGGGTTGATGACGATGCCGTCCCCGTCGAACGTTTGGATCGCCTCGATGATGTCCTTCTCGCCGTTGTACTGCACAGTGTCGATGTCGGCGCCCAGCTCCACTCCCCATGCGGTGATCTGCTCCTCCAATTCGGCGAAGGCTGTGGACCCGTAGACCTCGGGCTGGCGGGTGCCCAACAGGTTCAGATTCGGGCCGTTGATTGCCAGGAGGCGCATCAAGCCACCCCGGGCAGATGCTCGGCCAGGAGGCGCTCCGCACGGCGGGCGATCTCGGGTGGCAGTTCGCCCTCGGCCAGGGAGAACCGCCGTTGGAACTGCTCCTCGATGCTCTTCACCACCATATCGTTGGTGAGCCCGGGCGAGCGGTCTGCCAGCGACCCCGCGGTACGGGGATCCCAGTCGAGGCCCAACGCCCGGTATACCGGGATCAAGACGTTACGGATGCGGTCGCCGTCGTCGACGACAACGACTCCTCCGATGTGCGCAGCTCGTCTGACCAGACGCTGGCCCACACCCATCACCTTGACTTTTCCACCGACGTTCACCGACCACCGGCCCCGGCAGTACTCGCCCGGGAGCTCTCCGATCCTGGCATCGACTCCGAGCGACTCGAACGCCTCGCTCATGAGGGTGGAGACCATCTCGAATCGGTCGTGGATCCCGGTCTTGGGTTCAGCTTCGGGGAGGGCCAGGGAGAAGGCGACGGTCGACTCGTGAAACACCGCCGCCCGTCCGCCCGCCAAGCGCTCGACGGCGGTGAAACCGTGGGCTCGGGCGGCTCTGACCGCGGCCTTGTAGCCGGGGGTGACCCGGTCGGCCCGCCCGAAGGCAACCATCGCCCCCGGGATGTGGAGCCGGAGCGTCGCACCCATCTCCCCGGCCGAGACTGCAGCCAGGATCGAGTGGCTTATCGCCACATCCATCGGCCCCTGCCGGCTAGCGCGGATCAATGTGAGCGAATTCACCCGATTCAGCATACGGAGGGCAACAATGAATCATTGGTACGACCCCTGGAACGGAGATCACGTGTTGAGTCGTTGTGTGGGCGTGATGGAACGGTTGAGATCGAGCCCGGGGACACCCTCGAGGCTCTTTCCGTTGCTTTCGATCGCGCTCGCCGCCTCACTGGTTGCGTGTGGCGGGTCACCGCTGGAGTCGATCGGCCTGCGCAGCTCGGAGTGGATCAACGAGCCCACGGTCCCGACGACGGTCCCCGTCGTCACCACCACGCCCACCGTGGTGGCAGTGGACCGATTGCAATGGGCCAACGATGACATCGAGACCGAGAATCTCGGAGAACACAACGCCCTGCTCGCCGAGGTGTTCTCCCGGCGGGAGGGGGACCGGTTCATCCAGGCGAGCCGATATGAGATCGCGGTGGCTCTTCCGGAGCTGACCTTCCCCGACAAGGCGCCGAACGGGGCGGAGTGGGTCTCGTCCCAGCTGGTATTCGACAACAATGGATCGCTCGCGGACGACCCCACCGCCGCCTTCGGTATCTGGTCGGCCGAGCCCTACACCCGCTCCCGCTCCGTGGCGCAGATGGTGGTCCTCAGGGTGGCCACCGATATCGAGGCGGCGAACCAACTCGCCAGCGGTGAGGGTGACCTGACCTGTGACCGATTCGCCGACCGGACCGCGTCACAGTGCGAGATCCTGACGATCGACGATCGGCCCACCTGGCTGCTCACCCAGGCCGGTGGTTCGACCCTGGTGTGGTTTGAGGGGCCGCACCGCTACGAGCTCTTCGGCCGATCCTTCGTCCCCTCCGGGGTGCTGCGTGACATGAGCGCGGGGATGGTCCCCTTCAGTTCGATTGTGGAAGAGTCGTCGTAAGGTCTAGGGCTCCTCTCCGGGAGACGAATCATCTTTCACAGCGGTGGGTGGTGGAGCTACCTCAGATACGACGAGGAGCAAGACCGGCCTGACTTGGACAGGGACCTGCTGAGACGGGTCTGGGCCTACGGGCGTCCCTACCAGCGCGGGCTGGCCGGGATCCTGGTCACCATCGTCGTCATCTCCACGGTCTCGGTCATCCCCGCCATCCTGATTCGGGAGCTCCTCGACGTGGCGATAGACGACCGTGACGTCCGGTACCTGACCATCCTCGGCCTGGGCATGGTGGCAGTCCCGCTGGTGAACGCCGTCGTCGGCATCGTCCAGCGTTGGCTCTCCTCGAAAGTGGGTGAGGGGATCATCTTCGACCTGCGCCGCGAGCTCTATGCCCACCTGCAGAGGATGTCGCTGCGCTTCTTCACCGCAACCAAGACAGGTGAGCTGATGAATCGGCTCAACTCCGACGTCGTCGGGGCCCAGCAGGCGATCACGGGCACCTTCGTGACCATCGTCTCCAATGTGGTGTCGGTGACCGTGATCCTGATCGTCATGTTCGGCGAGGAGTGGCGTCTCACCCTGCTCGCCATCGCAGCGCTCCCCTTGTTCGTCATACCCGCCCGACGGGTGGCCAAGGTGCTGCGCCGGATAACCCAACAGCAAATGGAGCACGAGGCGCGGATGTCGGGGATCCTCCAGGAGTCGTTCAACGTCTCCGGAGCCCAACTGATCAGGCTGTTCGGCCGCTGGGACGAGGAGATGGCCCGGTTCTCACACGCCGCCGACAATGTCCGCGACTACGGGATCAGGCGGGCCACCGTGGGGCGGGGGTTCTTCGCCGCCCTCGGCCTGGTGTCGGCGGTGGGCACGGCGGCCGTGTTCTGGGTCGGTGGGCTGATGGTCATCGAGAGTGACATCTCGAAGGGGACGATCGTGATGTTCGCCACGCTGTTGACCCAGCTGTACGGGCCGCTGTCGGCCATAACCAACTCCAGAGTCGAGTTTGCCACCTCCCTGGTGTCCTTCGAGCGAGTGTTCGAGGTCCTCGACCTCGATACCGACATCGTGTTGCCCGCCGATCCCGAGCCCTTGAGCGGGGCGGGCAGAGTGGAGTTCGATGGTGTCTCCTTCCGTTATCAGGGCGATGGCCCGGAGGGCTTGGAGGCGGTGCAGAGGTTCAGCTGGCACCATCGGGGGGACGGCCCAGGGGTGGTTCCGCAACCGTCGTCGCGAGATTGGGCCCTCGAAGATGTGAGCTTCGTCGCCGAGCCGGGGACCCTGACTGCGCTGGTCGGGCCGTCGGGGGCGGGCAAGACCACCATCTCCTACCTCGTGCCGCGTCTCTACGACGTCACCCGGGGAAGGGTGCTCATCGATGGAGCTGACGTGCGAGAGGTGTCTCTCGAGGATCTGGCCGCCACCGTGGGAGTGGTCACCCAGGAGACCTACTTGTTTCACGACACCATCGCGGCCAATCTCCGTTACGCGCGGCCCGATGCCGACGATGCCGAACTAATCGCGGCGGCCACTGCGGCCAACATCCATCAGATGATCGAGCGGTTGCCCGAAGGCTATGAGACGGTGGTCGGGGAGCGTGGATACCGTCTCTCCGGTGGAGAGAAGCAGCGCATCTCCATCGCCCGGGTGGTTCTCGCCGACCCGAAGATCCTCATCCTCGATGAGGCGACCTCACATCTCGATTCGCGTTCGGAGGCCTTGATCCAACAGGCCTTGGAGACGCTCATGAAGGGACGGACCTCCATCGTGATCGCCCATCGGTTATCCACCGTGAGGGCCGCGGATCAGATCCTGGTCATCGACGAGGGTCGGATCGTCGAACGCGGCAATCACGAGCAACTCGTGGGGCGCAGCGGCCTATACGCCGAGTTGAGCCGGACTCAGTTCGCCGGAGGTCTCACCGCTTGAGTCTGGATCTCCGCGGCGAGGGCATCGCCCCATCGGTCGATGGCGTCCCAGTCGCGGAAGTCACCCTCGGGGGCCCGTAGGGCGATCACGATCGCCTTCTCCCCCAGACTCAGCGAGGACCGGTCGATCTTGCCCGAGAACACCTTGTGGTCACGGGCGATGGTGAGCTTGCGGACCTCCGCGGCATCCACCGGGTCCTCCTCGGGCTTGGGCGGATCGCCCATCGGGCCGCTGGAGAAGATCCAGGTCGGTGCGGGCTGCTCCATGGCTGCCACCCTCTGGGCGAGTGCCATCGCGTCCGAAGTCCAGCGACCGGCATACACCGCGCTGCCCAGGACGATGGCATCGAATCTGTCGAGGTCACCCACGTCATCGGGTCTCTCCTCGATGACCCGGCAACCGCCCCGACCCAGGGCGCCGGCGATGCGAGATGCGATCTCGGCCGTGGCGCCATGCTTGGACCCGGCTGACACCAGCACGGTGGGCCCTGCCCCATGTGAAGAGGTCAATGCAACCCCCCTCTATTGTCCGGGCTCGTTGCCAGAACGAATGGCGCGTCCGATCGAGGTGGCCACGACGACGGCACCGAGCAGGATGACGAACACCGGCCCGACGAGGCGGAGGTCGATGGAGGAGATGTCCCACCATCCCAGACCCACCGCGGTGAGCGCCGCTCCCGAGATCGCCAGGATCAAGCCCCAGAGAAACGTGCCCACGTGAAGTCGTTCATTCATCGGTCACTACCACCTTTCCCGCGAAGATCCGCAGATCGAGGCCCAGACCGCCGTCCTCGCTGCTGAACCCGGGTGATCGATATGTTTCGTTGATTCCCACACCGTCGGTGAAACGGTCGAGGATCTCCGCCTGTCCGGCTCCGACCTGTGTCTCCACGGATATCTCTGCTCCCGCTGGTATCCGCACGATCAGCTCCCCCATACCCACACTTGCCCTCAGTCCTGTGGCGTCGAGGTCGCCGATCTGTCTCAGGTCGAGGGTCAGCTTTCCCATTGCGAGGTTGTAGTCCGCGCGGATGTCGTCCACCGAGGTGATCTCCACCGTTCGGTCTCCGATGCCCCCCTGGAACCCCTCGAAGGGGGCGGCGGCAGTCAAGAGGGTGACCAAGGCGAGGATCGTCCCGAAGACGATCAATCCGCCATGTGCCCCTTGACGGGCGAGGAGCATCAAAGCCAGCCCCGCCAGGGTGGTGGCGATCCCGAGCACGGCGGTGACACTGAGATCGATTACCGCACTGCGCTCCAATAGCCAGAGGACGCCGATCAGGACCAGGATTCCGCCGCCCACGATCTGTGGGAGGTGCCGGTCCGCCCTGTTGGGTGACGTGGCCTCGGCTGAGGGCTTGTCAACGAGTGTCACGATTGAGACCTCCTAGAACCAAAGCGACGCCACCGATCACGAGAATTACCGGCCAGAAGTACTGACCCAACCATGGCGCCATGGTGTTCACGAGGGCGATGGTGCCCACGAACATCAGGACCATCCCGATCACGACGGCTCCGCTGACCTGTGCCCCCGGCCCCGGAGGAGGGGTGTCCCCAGCGGGCTGTTCAGGGACGATCAGCCACATCAGCAGGTAGATGAGAACACCCGACCCGCCGCCGAATGCCAGCACCACGAATCCGATCCGAAACCAGACCGGATCTAGGGCGAAGTAGTCGCCCAACCCGCCACACACCCCGGCGATGACCTTCTGGTCTCTGCTTCGGTAGAGACGTGGCTGCGACCCGCTGGGGGGGGCCGCGTCGGTCTCGACCGGCTCAGACGTTGTCGACATGATCGACTCCTTTCGGTGACCGGCTCATCGGAGCCGTAGCCTCCAACTCGCGTCACCCTGATTGGACCGCGTCTGTCGGACCCCGGACAGGGCCTTTGGTCACCATCGGGAGGGCCCAACGAAGGCGCGAGCCGGTCAAGCGGCGAGTGAGATCGTGGCCACCGCCCCGAGATAGGCGAGGAGGAGGACGAGGGCGTCCGGCTCCAGTCGCCGAATCCGGGCCTCGGTGCCTCCCACGATCGCCGCCACCGCGAGCGCGGTGAGCAGGATGGCACCCAACGCCGCCACTGCCAGCGCGGGAGAAACCGCAGCCAGGATCGGCCCCTCCGTGTAAGCGAGGTCGGCGAAGAAGAGGATCGACATGTTGGCGGCGTTGCTGCCGAAGAGGTTGCCTGCGGCGAGGTCGTATGCGCCGATCTTGACCGCGGCGAGAGACGCGGAGAGCTCCGGGAGCGATGTGGTTATGGCGAGGAGCAGTACTCCGATGGAGGTCTGGGCGATACCGGTGAGCTCGGCGATCCTCTCCGCACCGAGGGTCATCACAGGGGCGGCCATCAGGATGAACGACGCGGCCACTCCAAATCGGATCGCCAGACCCCGTACCGACACTTCGCCCTCGTCCACGTGCAATCCGGTGGGTTGGAGCAGGGCGGGGGCGTCGTCCTGAAAGGCTGTACGGGGCAATGCGGGGGAGCGACGGAACCAGGCGACCGCGATCACATAGAGGACGAAGATCAGGATCGACGTGATCCCCACCCAGCCGACCGCCGGTTCGGAGGAACTTTGCATTCCCACAGCCGCCAGCGCGGTCAGCACGATGGCGACCGCGGCGACGCGGGCGTGTCCCAACTCGACCACGGGCCAGACCTTTCCCCGATGGCGGAGGTCGATGAACGCGAGGATGGCCATGTTGGCCATGGAGGACCCGAACAGGTCTCCCACGGCGAGGTCGGGAGCTCCGGCCGCGGCGGCGGTTATGTCAGTGATCAGCTCCGGGAGCGAGGTGGCGAAGGCCAGTACGAGAGTCCCCACGAACAGGCCGCCGAGCCCGGTCCGCTCGGCGATCTCGTCGCCATAGGCGGCGAGCCTGGAACCTGCCATCACCACGATGGCGGCCATGACCAGGAACACGAGAGCTGCGAGGGGGAGAGTCATGTGGCGGCGGTGATGTTGGCCCATCCGGATGCGGCCGGTTGGAAATCCGCACCAGAACCATCGAGAAAAGGGCAGCTCCTACGGTGCAAACCATCTCCACGAACCCCAGCGGCGTCGTCCTGAACAACGTGTTGCCCGTTTCCGTGTAGACCACGGCGAGATGGAGGGCCGTGGATCCGATGAGCGCGGTCCACATCAGCTTGGGCAGCGAGATCACCGCCCCATGTCTAGTGGCGGCCGCGGCCCGGACGTTGACCGCGTGGAGGAGCTGAGACAGCACGAGGGTTGTGAACACCATGGTCTGGACCGTTGCTTGGTTGTGACCCAGGGCGAACGCTCCGATCGACATCGTCACCACCGCAGCCGATGCGAGTAGTGCACCTTGTATGAGGAGCAGGATCGTGTTCCGAGCACTGAGGACGTCACGACCGCATCCGGGTGGGTCACTCATCAGATCTCGGGTGGGGCGGTCCATCCCCAGAGCGATGGCGGGGAGGGAGTCAGAAACGAGGTTGACCCACAGCAACTGCACCGCGAGCAGAGGCTCCCCGAGTGAGCCGAACACCAAGAAGCCGAGCATCACGTATATGACCTCGGAGGCGTTGGCAGACAGTAGATAGTGGACCACATTTCGCAGATTGGCGAACAGCCTCCGCCCCTCTGCGATGGCGGCGACGATCGTGGCGTAGTTGTCGTCCGTTAGCACCATCGCCGCCGACTCGCGGGCGATGTCCGTGCCAGACCCCATTGCCACCCCGATGTCGGCTCGATGGAGCGCAGGGGCGTCGTTGACCCCGTCGCCCGTCATGGCCACCGTGGCGCCGCGCCGCTGCCAGGCTTCGATGATCTTGACCTTGTCCGCGGGATCGACCCGGGCGTACACGCGAATCTGCTCGACCGAGTCAGTCAGTTCGTCGACGGTCATCCTGGCAAGCTCGGCACCCGCGATCACCTCTCCCCGGTCGAGGCCAACCGCGTCCGCGATGGCAGTGGCCGTCGTCGCGTGATCCCCGGTGACCATGACGGTCCGGACTCCGGCTCGGGCCGCCCGGGCAAGGGCGTCAGGAACTTCCGCCCGCACTTTCTCACGGAGACCGATAGTGGCGATGAAGGTCAGTTCGTACTCTTCGTCGGCGGGGTCGTCAGGGAGTTCGTCGAGTTCTCGCATGGCGAAGGCGAGGGGGCGCATGCCGCCTGCTGCCAGTCTCTCGGCGACCTCACGGATCCTGTGGCTACCTTGATCGGCGATGTGTTGGTAGCCACCATCGGCGAGGAGGCGAGCGGAACGCTCGAGCAACACCTCGGGTGCGCCCTTCACCAACAGGACGTATCGGCTGCCGTCCCAGTGGACAGTCGACATCCGCTTCCGACGGGCATCGAAGGCCGCTTCGTCCCGCCGGGGCAGCTCTTTCACCAGCTGGCTGACCAAATCGGGTGAGGCCAACGAGCGGAGGAGCGCCACCTCAGTCGGGTCGCCCTGCCAGCCCTGCTCGGTTCGGTAGGCGTTGTTCACCAGGACTGCGACCGCTCGCAGCCATCCGACCCCAGGATCGTCCCGGGTGAGGAGACTCAGCCCCTCTCGTCCGTCTGCCATCACCACCTCACCCACCTCGAGGTCGGGGGCGGTCAGTGTTCCCGTCTTGTCCGTGCAGATGACGTCGACCGCGCCCAGCGCCTCGACGGCAGGGAGCCGACGCACTATCGCATTGCGGTGGGCCATCCTCTGCATACCCCCGGCGAGGCTCACTGTGATGACGGCAGGCAGCCCTTCGGGGATCGCGGCTACTGCCAGCGCCACCGCGGTCAGGATCATCGACTCGATGGGGAAATCTCGCGCAGTGCCCGCCCAGAAGATCAGCACTGCGGCAAGACTCGCCACCATGGCGAGTCGTCGCCCGATGCGGGCCAGTTCGATCTGAAGGGGGGTGCGAGGTTGCTCGTCGCCAAAGAGCTCGGCGATATGGCCGATCTCCGTCGTCATGCCCGTTGCCGTCACCACCGCCCGCGCTCTCCCCGACACCACGGTGGTCCCGGCATGGATCATGGAGCTGCGGTCACCGATCGCGGCGTCGACGACTGCGGGCTCCGTGGATCTGGCCACCGGCACGGACTCGCCAGTGAGGGCGGCCTCGTCGACCACCAGGCGAATCGAGTCGAGTATCCGGGCATCCGCCGGCACGCGGTCGCCGGCCTCGACGAGGATCACGTCGCCCGGGACCAATATCTCAGCAGGTATCCGACGTACCGTTCCGTCACGGACGACCGTGGCCTCCAAGGCCCCGAGGTCGCGAAGACGATCGAGAGATGTCCTGGCCTTCGTCTCCTGGACGTAGCCGACCAGGGCATTGAGCACGACGATGGCACCGATTGCCGCCGCATCGATCCAAGCCTGGAGCAGGACTCCACTGGCAACGGCGGCGATGATGAGGAGCCAGATCAGCACGTCCCGGAACTGATCGATGAAACGCCGCATCCGTATCCATCTCTCAGGCTCTCGGAGGCGATTCGGGCCGTGAACCTCGATCCGATCGGTGGCTTCGGCATTGCTCAAGCCGCGAATCGGGTTCGAGCCCAGACGGGCGAGAGTGTCCTGGACGCTCAGTCTGTGCCAGGCAGAGTCGGTCGGTCCGTCCTCGTTCATCCTCCCGAAATCCTGCCGTTTGCCCCTGATGGCCGGAGGAGAAGTAGGCCATTGCTCCGGGTGAGGGACGTCCCGTTCCCGGTCAGGTGAGGAACCAACTGGCTTCCCGGTAGGTGTCCAGGTCGAGGTGTCGGGGCCTGGCAACGGCTTCCGCCATGTCGACGGGGACGATACGGTTGCCCCGGAGCGCAACCATCAACCCGCTCCTCCCCTCCATGGCCAACTCGGTCGCCTGCACTCCCATGCGCGTTCCGAGCATCCGGTCGAATGCGGTGGGGGTTCCCCCACGCTGGAGGTACCCCAGGATCGTCGGTCGGGCCTCGTACGTGGTGAGACGCTCGATCTCGGACGCCACCTCCTGGCAGACCCCTCCGATCCGGGTGAACCCATAGGGATCGGTTCCCGTCTCCGAGATTGCGCCGCTCGGCCCCGGGGTCCCCTCTGCCACCACGATCACGGAGAAGTCGTACCCCGACTCGTGGCGGGCGACGATCCTGCGGGCCAGGTCTTCGTAATCGACCTCCACCTCCGGCACCAGAATGGCCTGGGCCCCTCCCGCCATCCCCGCCGCGGCGGCGATCCACCCGGTGGTGCGGCCCATCACTTCGATCACCATGATCCGGTTATGTGACTCGGCCGTGGTGGCCAGTCGATCGATGGCGTCGACGACTATCTGCACTGCGGTGTGGAATCCGATGCTCACGTCGGTCCCGTCGATGTCGTTGTCGATGGTCTTCGGGACTCCGACGATGGGGAGCCCCTCCCGCTCCAGGTGGATGGCCGTGCGCAGCGACCCGTCCCCTCCGATCACCACCAGGGCGTCGATCTCGTGCTGTTCCACCGTATTGCGAATGGACTCATAGCCGTCGCCGTGCTCATACGGATCCTGGCGCGATGTGCCCAGGATCGTGCCGCCTCGACCCACCACGCCCCGCACGTCGTCCCTGGTCATGGGGCGGGTCGTCCCCTCCATGAGGCCGGCCCAGCCTTCCTCGATGCCGACCACCTCCCGCCCCTCGGCGGTGGCCCTGGTCACCACCGCCCGAATGGCTGCGTTGAGGCCCGGGCAGTCACCCCCTGCGGTGAGGACGCCGATGGAGCCCATCAGTAAGTCGTCTGCGTCACGGCCGAGCGATTGTAGATGGTGTCCGGTCACCTCATGGGCCGCGCCACGAAACAGGGACTTTCGGCCCTAGACGACTTGGGGTGATGCTGGTATGTTCCGCAGCTGAAGAGCCCGAGGTGTGAGAACGGGTACCAGGTGACTGCCTGGTTGAGACCGAGACCATAGGAGTCCCGGGACCGTAGAACCTGAACCGGTTGATACCGGCGTAGGAACTCATTCATCGGGCTCTTCTTCTTTCTTGCTCCCTCCGTGTTCTGATCGAAGGGGCTTCCGGCCTGCGGCATTCGGGACCTGCTCCCATAGCCGTCTCGTCCGTTGCGGGCGATGCTCGACGGGTGAGACCCGGAGAAATTCGCCAATTGCTCGTCGATGTCGTCGTCGGCACCCTGATCGGGGGGATCGTGGGTGGAATCCTGGCGGTCAACCTGGTCATCTACTACGGCCTGGAGCGCGGTTACGAGTCCAGCTTCGCGGAGATCTTCGAAGCGAGTGTCGTCCTGGGCACGATCGTGGTAGGGGTTCTGGTCGCCTTCCCGGTACTGGGCGTGGTGATGGCGCGGCGGCGGAGGGCGCGAAGCCGAACCAGTGTCGGATGAGCTCAGTCGCCGCCTGCGATATCGACGTTGAAGGCGTCGAACAGAAGCTCTGCCCCTGACTGGCGATGGAGTGTCAGCCGGACGAGGAGAGCATTCACCCTGCGACGCAGCATCTGTGTCGACCAGTCGGCGGTCATACTCAATGCCCGATGACAAGCCGACTCCAGGGAGCGATGCTCGTCACGGAGCCGCTCCACCGCAGGCTGCAGATGTGGCGCCCGGTCGAGGATCTCGGCGAACAAGCCGTCCTCCGCCTCGATCTGGGCGGTGTGATCACTCAGTGCCGCTTCCAGATGCGAGAGAGCGGTCTCGATGTCCATTCTCCAATCGGCGGCGCCGCTGGGCCGGGCGACGGCCCGCTCCAGACCTGTCATCGCGTGGTAGAGCTCCTGGCGCCGGCTGACCACCTGGTCTTGGGTATCGTCCGATGGCCAGCTGATGTCGTCAGCTTGGAATTCGCTCATGGCCGCGATGATGCAGCACCGGGGTGATCGGGCAAGGGCACAATGGCCCAATCTTCGGGCCGTTCGGTCAGGCTCCCCGGGTCAGGTTCTCGAAGAGCAGGGGCTGGGTGGGGGCGAGCAGGAGGACCTCGCCGTCGGTCGACATCCACAGCTGGGGACCGGCCTTGAGCCAGGCCCGGCGGGGCAGGGCGTCGAGGTTGCGCCGCTTCCGGGCCGTTGGGGGAACGTAGACGAGGGCTTCCCGCACCGGAGCGCCCAGCGCCTCTATCGACCCCGCCAGGTCATAGCTACCGAACAGGGCAGCCATGGCCTCGGCAGGGTCGATGGCGCCGCGGTCGGAGAGCCAGTCGACCGACCCGCACTCCTCGCATGCGGCGACTGCAACCCTCCCAACCCAGACCGGCTTGTGCTCGCACCACTGGTTCGTGTCCATGTCCGACAATCTACGACTGGGATGGGACAGAATTGGGGCTGACCCAGTGGTCCCCGTGGATAGGGGACTTTCGGCCGTGGTGGCAGACCGCCGCGGGCCCGAAGATGGAGGCACAGATGCCAAGGAGGATGACATGGAACTCAGGGAGCTGGTCAGCGGCGAGATCGAGACCATCGCCGCGGAGGCGAAGGCGATCGATGCCGCCATCCAGATGCAACAGGCCGGTGTCGGTTCGCTGGCGGTGATGACCGGCGACGATTTCAGCGGGATCTTCACCGAGCGTGATGTGCTACGACTCGTCGCATCGGGCGAGGACGCCGCTTCGGAGACGGTCGGCGAATGGATGACGATGTACCCGGACGCCTTCCTGCCCGACATGGAGGTCGGTGAGGCTGCCGAGTGGATGCTGGCCGCCGGCTATCGGCATCTTCCGGTGATGGATCAGGGACGTCTCATCGGCATGGTGTCGATCAAGGACATCCTCTGGGCGCTGAGCGGAGATTCGGTCGGTTGACATGGATGAGCTGACCCGTGAGGAGGCATTGGAGGTCCTCGAGCGCGAGTTCGTCGCCCATCTCGGCGTGATCGTCGACGGTCTGCCGTATGTCACTCCCATGTCCTATGTGACCGACGGGAATCGGATCCTGTTCCGGACGATGCCCGGAAGGAAACTCGACGGGATCCGCACCCACCCGTCGGTGTGCATCGAAGTGTCCCACTTCGATCGAGACACCGGAGACTGGGTCAGCGTGATCGTGGCGGGAACGGCACGGTTTGTCGACGATCCCGATGTGAGACAGGACACGATCGTCCGGCTCTTCGAGAAGTACGAGCGAGTGATGGGCTCACCGCTCTCCCGGAGTGGCGGCTTGGTGCCTCTCGGAGGCGACCCGCAAGTGATCGAGGTGCCCATCGACCACGTCTCCGGTATGTCATCCGGCCGCGGGATGCATGTTCGCACCAAGCCGGGAAGGCTCTGAGTTGTTCGTCGAGTACACGACCAAAGTCGAGGCGGGTCTCTCGCATGTGGAGAAGAGTCTCGACCGGGTCCGGTCCAGTCTGGAGGAGTGGGCTGACATCGCCTATCGGGAGGGTGAGCAGTTGAGGGCACGGGTCGGCCCGTCGGCGGGAATCGCCCGGGAGGTGAAGCTGAAGATTGGCGGCGCCGAGATCCATCGCTCAGGTCTCGTCTATCCAATCCACTGGACGGCCAGTGGCGCCGGTCTCCTCTTCCCCGAGTTGAGCGCGGACCTGATTCTCTCCAAGTCGGGATCACAGGTCACCCACCTGACCTTACGCGGGACCTACCAGCCGCCACTGGGACCCCTGGGCCGGCTCGCCGACCGGATCGTGCTAGGAAGGGTCGCCGACGCCACGGTCGCCGATTGGATGGAGCGACTCGCTACGGCGCTCAGTTCCGAGACGGCGAGTCGCTGACCGGGAAACGCACCTCGACGGTGGTCCCTTCGCCCGGTGTGCTTCGCACCTCCATCCTCCCGCCGAGCCCGTGGGCCCGGGTCCGCATGCTCGCCAGTCCCATCCCCGCTTCCGAGGGCCGAGCGTCGTCGAACCCGATTCCGTCGTCGCTGACCAGCAGCACGACGTGGTCGTCATCTCGCCCGAGGCGGATCTCGACGTTCTCCGCGTTGGAGTGCCTGAGGGCGTTGGACAGGGCCTCGGTCAAGATCAGGAGCAGCTCGTCGTCGGAATCGTGGCTCTCGAACGCGTCGAGAGTGAGCCGGACCCGCGCCGGGTAGACAGACCCCATTCGGGCGACCAGCGCCTGGACCCGGTCATCGAGCCCGGTGGTGGGTCGGACCGTCTCCCTCAGCTCGAACACATAGTGACGCAGGCGATTCACCGCCTCGTCGAGGGTGTCGACGGACCTGTCGAGGAGCTCGGCGACGCCCTGGTCGTCCACCTGCGAGACGAGACCCTGGAGACCGAGACCAACGGCGAACAGATCCTGGATCACGGAGTCGTGTAGGTCGCGCGCGATGCGGAGACGGTCCTCCATGACCGCGACGTGTCTGAGCCTCGTCTGGAGACGGGCGGTCTGGATGGCGGCTCCTGCGATGCGCCCCAGGGCCTGGACGACCGCGATGTCCTCGTCGGTGAATCCACCCTCCTTGTCGGCCAGATAGAGGTTTCCGTACGTCTCGCCCCCAACGGACACGGGGACACCCAGAAAGGTCCCCATTGGGGGATGGTGCTCCGGAAATCCGACTGAGTCGGGATGATCTGTGATCGACTCGAGGACGATGGTCTTGTTCTCCCGTATCACCGTGCCCAACACGCCTCGTCCGGTGGGCGGATGTCCGATCCGCTCGGCCTCCTCTCTGGTGATCCCCTGGTAGACGAAGTCGGAGAGGGTCTGGTGGTCACCGAGGACGCCCATGGCCACGTAGGGAGCGTCCGTGGCAGCCATGACCTCGGCCACAAGCGTGCGGAGGACCCGGCCAAGATCGGCTTCGCCCTCCACCGCGGCGGCCTCGGCGATGAGAGGTGCGATTCGGCTCAGTTCGCGCCTGTCGGTCATGATTCGACGATAACCCCAGCTAGCGTGATCGCCATGGCGCTTCGAGTATTGCTGGTCGACGACCACGAGGTCGTTCGAGCCGGCCTGAAAGCCCTCATCGACTCCCAGGAGGACATGACCGTGGTCGGTGAGGCGGGCACTGTCGAGGATGGGGTGCGTCGTGTGGGGTTCGACGAGCCCGACGTGGTGGTGCTCGACGTGAGACTCCCCGACGGGAGCGGCGTGGAGGCCTGCCGCGACATCAGAGAGCGCTTTCCCGAAGTGAGAGTCCTCATGCTCACCTCGTTCGCCGACGAGGAGGCTTTGATGGCGGCGATCCTGGCAGGGGCGTCGGGATACGTGCTGAAACGCATCAAGACCGAAGACCTCATTGGCGACATCCGCAAGGTGGGGTCCGGAGAGTCGCTGCTCGACCCTGAGATGACCGACCGGCTGTTCCAGCGGTTGCGGACCGGGTCGTCCGAGGATCCTCTGCTCGGTCAGCTCACCAAGCAAGAGAGGACGATCGTCGAGCACATCGCCGACGGGCTCACCAACAAGCAGATCGCCGAGGAGATGTTCCTGGCCGAGAAGACGGTCAAGAACTACGTCTCGAACGTTCTCGCCAAGATGGGCATGAGCCGGCGCAGCGAGGCGGCAGCCTACGTGGCCCGCGTCCAGGCCGAGAAGGAGTCCACGGACCTCCCCGAGAGCTGGAACTGACTCACAGCGGTTCCAGGACGATCACCGGTATCTCGGCCCTCGTCGTTCTCTGCTCGTACTCGGCGAAAAAGGCGTGGTCCGACTTCTGGCGCTCCCAGATGACTGCCCTCTCGTCCCCGTGCACAAGCCGTGCCCGCACCTGGATCGCGTCGGTGCCGACCTCGATGATGGTGTCGGGGTGGGCGCGCAGGTTGTGGTACCAGTCAGGGTTGGTGTCGGCGCCGCCCTTGGAGGCGAAGACGGCAAAGCCTCCCTCTACTTCTTGGTACATCAGGGGAGTCACCCGCTCGATTCCCGTCCTGGCCCCCCGATGGTGGAGCAGGAGTAGGGGCCTTCCCTCGAACGGGCCGCCCGGCTGGCCTCCACCGGCTCGGAACTCCTCTATGACGCGGGCATTCCTGTCACTCATGTCTGGGGGGAGGTTTGTTACTCATAGCTCGATTATGGGCATCTCCATGGTGTCCTCGATTCGTGCCCCGGGTACCAGCAGGACCGGGAGATGTGAGTTGACCATGACCCGCGCCGACACGCTCCGCCAAGCCTCCTCCGTGAAGAGTCGACGGGTAGCCCCCATGACCACCAACTCGGCGTCGACCCCCGACGCGGTCTGGATGATGGCCTCTGCGGGGTCGTCACCCTCGACGAAGTGGACGTCGGACTCGATCTCCTCCGCAGCCAGGGCAGCGCGTATCGGATCGACGGCGCGTCGGCCCCTCTCCTCCAGGTATGCGGCCGCCTTCTCCTCCTCGGTGGAGCTCTGGTCAGGAGCGTCGTCGAGAAAGGATCGTCTCACATCGTCGTCGAGGGACTCGAGGAACGACCGGGGCACTCTGATGACGGTCATCAGCGATACCGACTCGTCGTTGCCGATCAGCTGCCGGCAGAACTCAGCGGTGGGAGCCGCGGGCAACACGCCAGTCGTGGCTATGAGGATCCGCACCGCGGGAACATTAGGGTTGCGAGCCCGGATACGCAGAGGTGAAAGTGGACCCAGATCTCATCAACAATGTCACGTTCAAGATCCCCAATGCCTTGGCCCTGATCGGGTCGGCGTCGGGAGAGGAGTGGAACGGAATGACCGCCAGCTGGATCACCCAGCTCTCCATGGAGCCGGTGATCATTGGAGTCGGTATCGACAACAAGGCGGTGACCCATCGCCTGATCTCAGAAGGCGGTTCGTTCACCGTGAATCTCTGGTCGTCGGAGGACACCAAGCCTTTCGTCAAGTTCTCCAAGCCCGCCGAACGTGACGGCAACACCCTCAACGGTCGCCCGGTGACCACCGCCACCACCGGCGCCCCGGTCTTCGAGGAGGCAATCGCCTGGATGGACTGTGCGGTGAGACAGGCGATCAACCTGGGGACCCACACCCTGTTTCTCGGCGAGATCGTCGACGCCGCGATCAACGACGGCGATCAGCGGGCCGCTGCCATATCCGACACCCGGATGAAGTATGGCGGCGTCAAGCGCGGCGGTCTCTAGGCAGGAGAGGGCATGGAAATCTCAGTTGAGGGCAAGGTCGCCGTGGTCACGGGGGCGAGCCGCGGCATCGGACAGGAGACCGCCCGGGAACTGGCGACCAGCGGAGCGCGCGGCGTGGTCATCACTTCGCGCAAACAGGAGAACGTCGATCAGTCGCGTGCCGAGCTGATCGAGTCGGGAGTCGACGGTGACAAGATCCTGGCGGTCGCGGCCCGGGCCGACGACGAGGATGCCGCCCAGCAGGCCGCCCGAGCAACGGTGGAGACCTTCGGCTCGTGCGACATCCTGGTCAACAACGCCGGCACCAACCCCGCCTTCGGGAACCTCATGGAGGTCGATCTCGGCGCGCTCGACAAGACCTGGGCCGTCAACATGCGGGCTCCACTGCTCTGGGTTCGGGCTACCCATGCCGTCTGGATGGGGGAGCATGGGGGTGCGGTGGTCAACGTCGCCTCCGTGGCCGGTCTCCGCCCCAGTCCCCTCATGGGCGCATACAACATCTCCAAGGCGGGCCTGGTGCACATGACCCGTCAACTCGCGCTGGAGTTGGCTCCCGGCATCCGGGTCAACGCCGTGGCTCCCGCGGTGGTGAAAACCCGGCTCGCCGGGGCGCTGCTCGAGGACGAGGGAGCGACCGCGGCCCTGCATCCCTTGGGGCGGGTTGGTGAGCCCGAAGACGTGGCCCGTCTCATCGTCTTCCTCGCCTCGGACGCCTCGAGTTGGATGACGGGCGCCGTAGTCCCCGTAGACGGGGGCGTGACCGGGGCCGGTTCGTCCGGCATCTCGTAGTGACTCACCCAGCCCCCGATCCCGATCTCGCGCTCCGTTACTTGACCGGAGAGACCCGAGACTCCGAGCTGCTCGATCATGCCGCCAGGCTGCGTGACGATGGCAAGGGGCGTGTCATCACTTACAGCCGCAAGGTCTTCATCCCCCTCACGACTTTGTGTGTCGACCGCTGCTCCTACTGCACCTTCGCCAAGGCGCCAGGGGCGGGGGGCGTCTACCTGGAGCCCGAGGAGGTGTCGGCGGTGGCTCGCGCCGGGGACGCCCACGGCTGCACCGAGGCGCTCCTCACGCTGGGTGACCGCCCAGAGGAGCGCTGGCCCCAGGCGAGGGAGTTCCTCGACGGGAAGGGACTGGAGACCACGATCGATTATGTAGCCGAGGTGTCAGCGCTCATACGAGCGGAGACCCGTCTCTTCCCCCACGCCAACCCGGGCCTGCTCTCCGACGACGACTTCGGACGGCTCCGGCCCACCAATGCCTCGATGGGGATGATGCTCGAGAACATCTCGCCTCGTCTCACCGAGAGAGGGATGCCACATCACGGGACTCTCACCAAGTCGCCCTCCAAGCGGGTTGCCACGATCGAGGCGGCTGGGAGGCAAAAGGTCCCGTTCACCACGGGGATCCTCGTCGGGATCGGGGAGAACAACCAGGAGATCGTCGATTCGTTGTTCGCATTGCGTGATCTCGCCGAGAGAACGGGGGCCATCCAGGAGGTGATCGTCCAGAACTTCCGGGCCAAGGCCGACACCCGGATGCGTCACAGCGCCGAGCCAGTGCCCCGTTGGTTCGCCCGGGCGGTGGCACTGGCTCGCTGGATCATGGGGGCGGAGGCCAACATCCAGGTGCCTCCCAACCTCACCGAGACTTACGAGATCTACCTCGACGCCGGGATCAACGACTGGGGTGGGGTGTCACCGCTGACCATCGACTGGGTCAACCCGGAAGCCCCGTGGCCGCATCTCGATGAGCTGTCCGCTCGCACTGAACAGGCGGGCTTTGAGCTGCGTCCCCGGCTGCCGGTCTATCCCGAGTACATCGACGAGGAATGGATCGACCCAGGCTTGGTTGTCGATGTCAGGGCGGCGAGCGACCAAGATGGTCTCGCTGCAATCGGAACGATGCCGGGAGTGAGATGACAGTCACCTACCTGAGAATGAGGCCCGCTGAGATGCTCGCCGAGCCGACCGCGGTGAGTCGCCGTCGGGAAGGGACCACTGCGATCGAGATGGGCGCGCCGACCCCGTCCGATCTCTCCACGGCCTATCAGGCGGGTGTCTTGGTCGCAGCACGAAGTGTCGGAGACGTCGAGCCTGCCGCCTGGGTGCTCCCCCCTGCCCAGGCGCGAGACCTGTCTCCGCAGCCGTGGCGTCTCACCATCCTTGACGACGGTTCCCGGGAGCTCGTCCTCGAAGCGCTCGCTCGAACCAGAGCCGCCTATCTCCGCACCACCAGGTCCAACGTCGCCAGGGCAGTCGATCTGGCCCGTCTCCCTTCTATCTGGTCTCGGGTGTCGGTGTTCGTCGACGACGTGGACCAGGCGCTCGAGGCCGTGGGCCAGGGAGCCACCGATCTCCTACTCCGCGACTGGAGCCAGGAGCGGATCGGTGAGCTACGCGATGCTCTCCACGTCCCGCTGACCGAGCGCACCCTGTTCCCGGTCGGTCTCGAGATCGACGCGGCACGTGACAGCCTGCCCAGGGAGGTCTTCACCGCATGGCTGTCCCAGGTCGATGGCTCCGGGGCGGCGCGGCCCCGGTACGAGTGGGCACCGGGCAAGGACCTGCCACCACCGGTGCCTGCCCGTCGGCTCTCCGCGGAGTGGCCCGACGCGGTCTGGGTCGATGGCGCGGCGCCCGAAGGCCCCGACGGCGCCGGCGATCTCTCCCCGATCCTGGAGCGATCGCTGGAAGGCATTCCGCCCACTGTCGGGGAGATCGAGCAGCTGTTCCGGGCTCGTGGTGACCAAGTCGATGCGGTAGCTCATGTCGCCGACGTCCTCAGGCAACAGTCAGTCGGCGACACGGTGACCTACGTGGTCAACCGAAACATCAACTACACCAACCTCTGCTACTTCAAATGCGGGTTCTGTGCCTTCTCCAAAGGCCCCAAATCCCTCAATCTGCGTGGTGAGCCGTATCTCATGGGTCTCGAGGAGATCGTCGGATTGGCCCGGGAGGCATGGGATCGCGGCGCCACCGAGGTGACCCTGCAGGGTGGTATCCATCCCGACTTCACCGGCAACTTCTATCGGGAGGTGGTCGAGTCGATCAAGGCCGAGATGCCCGAAATGCACATCCACGGGTTCACGCCTTTGGAGGTGTGGCAGGGAGCCGAGACCCTCGGCGTCACCGTACGCCAGTTCCTGACCGAACTGCGTGACGCCGGTCTGGGAACGCTGCCCGGCACCGCCGCAGAGATACTCGACGACGACATCCGAACCCATCTCTGCCCGGACAAGATCCGCACCTCGCAGTGGGCGGAGGTGATGATCACCGCCCACGAGCTCGGTCTGAGGGCGACCTCCACGATCATGTTCGGCCACATCGACCATCCCCGCTCCTGGGCCAACCATCTCGAGGTGATCCGCCAGATCCAGCGTCGCACCGGAGGCTTCACCGAGATGGTGCCGCTGCCGTTCGTCCACATGGGGTCACCGATCTTCCTGCGCGGCCGGTCACGTCCCGGCCCCACCTGGGACGAGGCGGTTCTGATCCATTCGGTGTCCCGGATCGCCTTCGACGGCCTCATCGACAACATCCAGGCTTCCTGGGTGAAACTGGGCCTCGATGGGGGAGTGCGTCTCCTCGAGGCGGGCTGCAACGACCTGGGCGGCACCTTGATGGGCGAGATCATCACCCGCTCCGCCGGCGCCGAGCACGGCCAGGAGGTCACCCCGGCCCAGTTCGTCGCGGCCATCGAGTCGGTCGGGCGAACACCGGCCCTCCGCAACACGACCTACGAGATCCTCGACCCGGTGGTCTGATCCGTTCACAGAACGGTGGTCAGCCCCGGTAGGTCAACCCGCGCGGGGCAGTGGCGAAGCCCCACTCGCTCAATTGAGCGGCCAGGGGTGACACCGGGGCCGGTTGCCCGTCGACGGTCACCAAGGTGAGACGGCGGTGTCTGCCCGCCACCTCGGCCAGAGCGCGAGAGATCTCCCCGTAACGTTCTGCGGTGACGTCGAAGAGGGTCAGGCCCCGTCTTCCCTTGTCGAGATAGCCGACCAATTCGCCGTCGAGCAGGAGCACGTAGGCGCCGGCATCGCGGGCGAGTCGGATGTCGTCGACCTCGGGCCAGGGGAGCACACCCCCGTATGGGTTGGCCGGGTCCGTGGCGGCGGCGACCGTCAGTCCCGTCGGCGCCTCGCTGCGGAGACGATCGACCGCCCCAGGGAGGGCGAACTGGGACCCGCCCAGGCCCTCGACGAAATATCCCCGCCGGATCCGCCCCGTCTCCTCGAGATGGCTGTAGACCGGGTAGAGGGCACTGAACCCGCCGGGGAAACCCTCGGCGAGGACGGTGCGCCGGGTAACCACACCGTGTCGATCGAGCAGCAGCTCAGCCCAGGCGGCGTGTCGCTCGGTGTCGGAAGCCATGGCCCTCGCCAGGAACCCGGTCAGGGACCAACGTCCCTGGGCGTGAGTGGGGAACCGGCTCGACATCGGGCGTCTGGCCCCCGTCCTCCCACTTCTTCGGGAGACGTAGGCGCGCACCGGGGCGAAGGTGTCGTTGGTGACATGACCGGCCCACACCAGGTCCCACAAGGAGTCGAGGACGTCCTCGGGGTCGCCGCCCCCGGCTGCGTCGTAGATGTCTTGGAAGAAGCTGGCTCCACCCGACTCGAGGGCATCGATGATGGCGGCGCCGGTGTCGTCGGGTTGGAATTCCGGGTCCGGTCCGGTCCACAGTGTGGCCAGGGAATCTCTGGGAAAGAGGGCGACTCGCCCATCCTTCTGGCCGAGGGCACCAGCGCCCACCCATACCAGTTCTCCGGCGAGCATCAGCTCGTCGATGCCGGTGCCCGCGTCGGCGACCCTGGCAGCGAGCACGTCGCGCTCCAGTGTCGAGGCTGGGATGGCGGCGCCGGTGAGCCTGCGGATGGCGTCATTGAGAGCGCTGCGGCCCCGAAGCGGCTCCCGTCCCAATCCCTGCCAGGCGATCTCGAACCGTCCAAGAGCACTGGCGTCGACGGGCTCGATCTCAGAGCGGAGCCGAGCCAAGGAGCGGCGCTTCAGGCGCTTCAAGACACCGTCGTCGACCCATTCCCGGTCCTGGCCCTCAGGCCGGAACGCCCCCTGCCCCACCCGGCCCGACCGCTCGAGTCCTCGGAGGGCCGTCTCGACCACGCCGACCGGGAGACCGAGGGCGGCAGCGGCCTCGCCGGCCAGGAACGGGCCGTGGGTTCGCGCATGTCGGCCCACCACATCGCCCAGCGGGTCGTCTACGGGCTCGAGGAAGGTGTGGGGCACGCCCGGCGGTGGCTGGATGCCGAGCCCGTCGCGGAGCCGGGCCACATCCTCGATGGCTGCCCACTTGCGCTCGCCTCCCATGGTGATCTCCACGACACGACGGGACCCGACCAGGGTTTCGAGGGCGGAACCCACGTCGACGCCGCGGGTCCGCACCTCGATGTCATCGATGGTGAGTGGCCCGAGATCGCGGAGCAGGTCGTGGATCCCGTCGGGCTGACTGACCTGGCGGTTCTCGGTGAGGTGCTGCAGCTCCAGCTCGACCGCAGCCACAACCTCCGGGTCGAGCAGTTCCCGAAGCTCACCTTCCCCGAGGAGGTCGCGCAGCAGATCACGGTCGAGGGTGAGGGCGGCAGCGCGACGCTCGGCCAGCGGTGCGTCGGCCTCGTACATGTATGCGGCGATGAAGGAGAACAACAGAGACGAGGCGAAGGGGCTGGGGCTGGTGGTCTCGACCGAGACCACCCGGATTCGGCGGGAATGGATCGCCCGCAGGACATCCTGGAGGGCGGGCAGGTCGAAGTCGTCCTGGAGGATCTCCCGGTATACCTCCAACAAGATGGGGAACGATCCGAACTGCTTGGCGACACCGAGCAGGTCGGCGGAGCGTCGCCTCTGTAGCCACAGCGGGGTTCGCTCCCCGGGACGTCGGCGAGGGAGGAGCAAGGCCCGTCCGGCGGCCTCGCGGAACCGCGCGGCGAAGAGTGCCGTGTCGGCGAGATGCTCGAGGAGCAGCGATTCCACCTCTTCGGCTTCGAGGATCAAGTCGTCGGATGCCGGCGGCTCGTCGGAGTCGGGAAAGCGGAATGCGATGCCGTCGTCGGACCAGATCACGTCGACGTCGGCGCCGTACCGAGCGCGAAAGCGGTGCCGGAGAGCCATGGCCCAAGGGGCGTGAACCCGGGCACCAAGCGGAGAGAGGAGCACCACCCGCCAGTCGCCAATCTCGTCCTGGTAACGTTCGACGACGACCGTCTGGTCGGTGGGAAGCACCCCGGTGGACGCCCGTTCCTCGTCGAGGTAGGCCACCAGGTTCCCGGCGGCGTACTCGTTCAGCCCGAAGTCTGCCTGCAGCCGCTCGATGGCACCCTCGGGCTCCATGGCGGCCGTCTCCCGAATGAATCGTCCGACCTCGCGCCCGGTCTCCAGAGGTCTTCCCAGCATGTCGCCGTGCCAGAAGGGCATCTTGGCCGGCATCCCGGGTGCGGGGACCACCTCGACCTTGTCGTGGGTGATCTCACTGATCCGCCAGGCGCTCGACCCGAGGAGGAAGATGTCGCCCGAGCGCGATTCATAGACCATCTCCTCGTCGAGCTCACCGACCCGGCTCCCGTCGGGGAGAGTGACCCGATAAAGGCCGCGGTCGGGGATGGTGCCAGGGTTGGTGACGGCGAGCTGACGCGCTCCGGGGCGGGCAGTGATCTCGCCGCTGGCCCGATCCCAGGTCAGCCTGGGCCTCAACTCGGCGAAGAGATCGGAGGGGTACCGACCCGCCAGCATGTCGAGGGTCTCCTCGAAGACGACCCGGGTCAAGTTGGCGAACGGCGTTGCCCTCCGAGAGATCTCGTATAGTCGGTCGGCGGTGGTGTCGCCGGAGACGACCTGGGCGACGAGCTGCTGGCTGAGCACGTCGAGGGGGTTGGCAGGGATCCGGGTGGACTCCACCTTGCGCTCGACCATCTGCGCGGCGACCACGGTGGCCACCAGCAGGTCGCCGCGGTACTTGGGAAAGATCCGCGCCCGGGAGAGACCCCCGACCTGGTGTCCGGAGCGACCCACCCGCTGCAGCCCCGAGGCGACCGAGTTGGGAGCCTCGATCTGGAGGACGAGGTCGACCGCCCCCATGTCGATTCCCAGCTCCAGCGAAGACGTCGCCACCACGGCTCTCAGTTCTCCCCGCTTCAGCGCTTCTTCGATCTCCAGCCGTTGCTCCCGGGCCACGGAGCCGTGATGGGCGCGGGCGATCTCGGTGCCGGCGAGGTTGTTGATCTCCGAGCAGATCCGCTCCGCGAGACGGCGCGAGTTGGCGAAGACGATGGTCGAACTGTGGGCATTGATCTGCTCGAGCAACGCGGGATAGACCGCGGGCCATATGGAACGGGTCGGAGTCTTGCCCGGATCGAGCGGGTCCGGCTCGACGGGTTGGTCCATGTTCTCGAGCGGCACCACGATCTCGAGATCGAGAGGACGGTCGTGTGGGACGTCGACGACGGTGACGGGCCGGGGGGCCCAGACGTCGTCGATGACAGTCCCACCGCCCAAGAAGGCGGCGATGGTCTCCAGGGGGCGCTGAGTAGCAGAGAGGCCGATCCGCTGTGGAGAGACGTCGGCGATCTCCTCGAGTCGCTCCAGGGAGAGGGCGAGGTGGGCTCCCCGCTTCGAGCCGGCTACGGCGTGGACCTCGTCGACGATGACCCAACGCACCGAGGACAGCACCGACCGCACCGCCGAGGTCAACATCAGGTAGAGGGATTCCGGGGTGGTCAACAGTATGTCCGGCGGTTTGCGCTCCATCCTCCGCCGCTCCTCTGCCGGGGTGTCACCGGTGCGGAGGAACGTGGACAGCTCCGGAAGCGGTTGGGCCCCGAGGCGCTCGGCGGTGTGACGGATTCCGGTGAGCGGGGCGCGGAGATTGCGGTCTATGTCGTGGGCGAGCGCTTTGAGCGGGGAGATGTAGAGCACCCGGCAGCGCTCCGACTTCTCGGGGACGGGGTCGGTGAGGAGTCGATCGAGGGTCCAGAGGAAGGCGGCGAGTGTCTTGCCGGATCCGGTCGGGGCGTGGATCAGGGTGTGCTGTCCCTCGGCGATGGCGGGCCAGCCTTCGGCCTGGGCGCGAGTCGGGGCGGCGAATGAGGCTTCGAACCAGGTTCGGGTTGCCGGAGAGAAGGCGTCCACAGCTCGAAGGTATCAGGGGTCGGTGACAAGTCCTGACCGGAGGATGGTGCCGTGACCCCTTCCAGCTCTGCTGCTCTCGGACCTTTGACGTTGGTGCGGGGTGGTGGGGAAGGGGCCACCCCTATGTTCGTGATCGGCGTTTTTGCCTGAGTCCCTGTTTCAGGTGCTCGGTGGTGTGGTGGAATCGGCAATAGAGGACGCCCTTGTCCACCGTGGTTTGGCCTCCGGTTGCCCAGTGGTCGGTGTGGTGGATGTCGCAGTAGCGGTGGTCGCGGTGACATCCGGGAGCCTGGCAGTGGCGGTCTCGGGCGATGATGGCCCGGCGTTGGGCGGCGGTCCAGACTCGGGTCTTACGTCCAACGTCGAGGACTTCTGAGTCGGGGCCCAGGACGATGCGGGAGACCGAACAGTCGCAGGCGAGTTGGCAGAGGGTGTCGATGTCGATGATGTCACCGGTGAGGGTTTCGTGACAGCCTCCGGGCATGCCGGCGAGGGCGTTGAGGTCGGTGAGTGCAATGAGGTGTGGCTTCTCGCCACCGACGACAGGGGTAGCGGCATGGTCGAGCCAGTGGCGGGCGAGGTCTTCCAGTGCGTCGTGGCGACGCTGTCGCGGGGTTCTGGTGTCGGTCTCGTCCGGTGGTGCCATCAAGCTGTGGAGGACTGTTTCGAGGGTTTGGCCGGCGGTGGCGGTTAGCCATCCGTCGACCCGGCGCATCCCTCCGCTGGTCTTCGAAACCGACAGGCACGGCGGGCGAAAGCAACTTCGGGATCGAGATCGCCTGGTCCGTCCACCGACTGCCGCCAGTATTCGACAGCCTTGTCGGTGTCGGCGACGGACAGTCCTTCGACGATGTCGACGAGACGCTCCTCGGCCTCGGGGAAGACGTCGGGGACGGCTTCGGCGGGTGGACCCTTCGATGTCGGTGAACATGAAGGTGACGATCCCCGTAGGTAGAGGCGGCAACGTCTGGTTGGGATCCAATGCGTTTGTTGGTCGGCCTCGGATCATATGATCACCAGGCAACGCCGGGTTGAGTCAGGGAGCGAACATGGATAAGGGCCAGTCGAAAGAGTCCCGCTCGGAAACGATCGATTCCGCGATCGAGGGTCTGGGGTGGAGGGGTGAGATGATCTCTCGGGTCCGTGACCTGATCAATGAGGTAGACCCCGAGGTGATCGAGGAGGTCAAGTGGCGGAAGCCGTCGAACTCGATGCGCGGTGTCCCGGTGTGGTCTCACCACGGGATCATCTGCACCGGCGAGAGCTACAACGACAAGGTCAAGCTCACCTTCGCCCGAGGAGCATCCTTGGAGGACCCCTCGGGTCTGTTCAATGCGAGTCTCGGAGGCGGCACCAGACGGGCGATCGACCTCCGTGAAGGAGATGAACTCGACGAGGAGGCATTCAAGGACCTCATCCGGGGGGCGGTGGCCATCAACGATTTCCGTGCCTGATTAACACCCTCGTTCGGTACCGTTGGAGTCGATGCGATTCCTGACCCTCTTTGCCCTGGTGGCGCTCGCTGAGATGCTCACCTTCTTCTGGGTCGGCGCCCGAATCGGTCTCGGCTGGGCACTGGGTCTCGCCCTCGCCACCGCATTGGTCGGGTCGTACCTGGTACGCCGGGCCGGTCTCTCGGTGTGGCGCCGAATCCGCCAGAAACTGAACGGCGGCGAGCTCCCGGGACGTGAGCTGAGCGACGGAGCCGCCATTCTGGTGGCAGGTGCCTTTCTGATCTCCCCGGGTTTCATCACCGACGCCCTCGGCTTCCTCCTGCTGGTGCCCGTCGTCCGCGACTTCATCTACCGATCGGTGACGAAGCGGTTCCGTGACCGGGTCACCGTGTTCACCTCCAACTACCGGACGGTGACGAGGGAGCCGATTCGAGGAGAGGTGATCGACATCGACCCCGACGGAGCCGAGTAGGCAGACTCCCTATGCGGAGAGCATCGCGGGGAGGGCATCGACCACGGCCAGCTCAATGAAGATGTCGACCACGGCAGGGTCGAACTGGGTGCCGGCGTTCTTGTCGATCTCGTGCACTGCGAACTCCACCGGGAGGGCCGGCTGGTAGGCACGCTTCGACGTCATGGCGTCGAAGGCGTCGGCCACGAGGACGATCCGGCTCAACACCGGGATGGCATCGCCGGAGAGCCCAAACGGATAACCCCCGCCGTCGTAACGCTCGTGGTGGTAGAGGATGGCTTCGGCGATCTTCGGGTCGAGACGGTTGCGGGTCATGGCGAAACCCAACTCCGGATGGCGCTCCATGAGGTCGCGCTCCGAGGGGTCGAGCGGTCCCGGTTTGCCCAGGATCCCTGGATCCATATGGATCTTCCCGACGTCGTGGAGCACCCCGGCCAGGGCGAGGCGATCGATGTCGTCCTCGCCCAGACCGAGACCGCGCCCAAGATCCACGGCGAGGTTGGAGACGCGGTGAACGTGGCCGTGCAAGTCTTCGATGACGTCTTCCATCACCTTGATCAGGTAGTTGTCAGGAAGGTCTCTCATGCCATAACCCACGGGGAGAGTTTCGTCGGGACCAGTCCAACTGTTGATAAGTCGTCAGTCCCATTTCCCCAGTCGGCGGTAAACATCACCCCGGTAAACGTCACCAGGGCAGGATTCGGATACTGCCGAAATCGAAATTGGGTCTATAGACCCGGACTCAGCAGTTTGGCCGGGAGGGGTTCGTGCCCGCGGTGGCACGTGCCCTACTCCTGGCTCTGGAGCCGCTCGAGATAGTCGCTGACTGCCGTCTCGTGCTCCGGTGTGGTGTGGGCGATAGCCTGCAACGCGGCAGAGAATTCGAGGAAGCCGTCGAGGTCCATGCTCCTTGCCTGCCGGAGGAGACGCTTCGCCAGCACCACCGCCGGGCGCGGCTTGGAGGCGATGGTCCTCGCCACCTCGTCGACCCGTCTCTCCAGTTTGTCCCCCGGGACCACCTCGAGCAGAACGCCATACTTCTCAGCCTCCGCCGCGGTGATGAAGCGGGCGGTCAGAGCCAGCTCGGTAGCCCGCTGCCAGCCCACCACCCGGGGGAGGAGCCAGGCACCACCGTCACCGGGGATGATCCCCATTTCGATGAACGTGTGGGCGAAGCGGGCGTTGCGGGAGCCAAAGCGGAGGTCGCACCCGAGGACCAGGTCGAAACCCGCACCGACGGCGGGGCCGTCGACCGATGCGATGGTGACCAGGTCGGTCGTGGCCAGGAACCGGGTCAGCTGCTGGATGGTGTCCCGGTACTTCTCGATCATCTCCGCCGGGGATCCGGAGAACAGTCCCTCGCGTGCCGCCATGTCCTTGACGTTGCCGCCGGCGGAGAAGGCTGGGCCTTCGGCGTCGATGACCGCCACCGTCACCTCAGGATCGGTCTCGGCCTCGTCCATGGCGTCGAGCAGCGCCTCGAGCATGTCCACGCCGGTGATGGCGTTTCGGATCTCGGGCTCAGCCAATGTCACCGTCATCACACCGGCGTCGGATTTCTTCTTGATGCTCACACCAGTCCTCTCTCGGCGGCCGCTTCGACGAATGCCTTCACGCGCAGTGGGTCAGGGCGGTTGTCCGGGTGTTGTCCCACCTTGACGCTCGATCCCACGATGATGGTGTCGACCGCGCTCAGGACCCGGTCGATATTGCCGGAGTCGACACCCGAGCCGGCGACGATGCGGGTCCCGGGAGGCACGGCCTGTTTCACCAGACGGGCCTCGTCCAGGTCGAGGGGGACACCTGTGCCGGAACCGGAGACGATCACGGCGTCGGCCAGGCCACGCTCAACGGTGTCGACGGCGGTCTGGCCGATGTCGCTGCCGGGCGGGGGCGTGGCGTGCTTGACCATGACATCGGCCCACACCTCGATCTGGGGGCCCAGCGCCACCCGTGCTCGCTGCAGCTCGGCAGCCCGGCCGATCAGCGGGCCCTGGTCGGCGTACATGAGACCGGTGAGGACGTTTACTCTGATGAATCGGGCTCCCGTCACCGCGGCGACGGCGAGGGCCGCCAAGGCGTCGTTGCGGAGGATGTTCACGCCCACCGGGACGCCGAGTTCGGCTACCTCGTGCACTGCCCGGGTCATGGCAGCGACGGTCTCCGGTGGCACCGAGTCGGCGTAGAAGGGAGCATCGCCGAAGTTCTCAACGATCAGAGCCGGGAAACCGGCCCCGACGAGGGTACGCGCATCCGAGGCGGCGGTGGCGACCACGTCATCGATGGAGCCCTCGAAGCGGGGCGAGCCGGGGAGCGGCAGGAGGTGAACCATCCCCACGAGCCGGGGGAGCGGCTCGATCACAGGAAGGTCTGGGCCAGCTCGATCGCCTTCTCGGCGTGCTCGCCGGTGACTTTGAGTCTGGTGTCCTTCGGGTCTATACGGCGCACGGCGATGCGTGCCCAGTCGGAGGCGGACCCCTTGATGAGCTGGTCGGTGTCCTCCGGGCCATAGACCCACTTCGAGTAACCGGGGCCGATGACCTCCACGCGCACCGGCTCGTAGTGCTCGCCCGCCTGCTTGAAGGCGTAGGGCAGGGTCCTCCAACCGAACCAGCACACGTGACGGATCCGGGGAGTGTCCTCGACCTCGATACCAAGGGTGGCGTAGATGTCGAGACCGTGCAGCCAGGTCTCGGTGAGCCGGAACGTGGCAAATGTGCGTGCGCTCATATCGCCCGCGATCCAGGGGAGGCGGTCCTCGCCATTCATGTGCGAAAGGGGCTCGACTACCTTGGCCCGACCACCCCGCCACCACTCGATGACATCCTGGGGCCGCATCTTGCGGCCCTTCTTGATCGGACGCTGCCGCAGAGGCTCGATGTCGGCCGCGGCCTGCCATTCTTCGATCTCGTCACCGTTCTGGAGCGCATCGGCGCCGAGGTCCTCGAAGTCGGCGAGGTGGGAGATGGTGTCCCGCACCGTCCACGGCTTGTTCGGAGTCACCAGGTCCCAGACCTTGATCGGGATCCTCTGCAGAGACTGATCCAGGAACTGTTGTTCAGCCACTAGGTCTGAAAGGATGTCGCGCACCCGGCAATTCTAGTAGCCAATCTGTGGAAATCCCCAAGGCGTGAGTCTCTTACCAGGGTCTCTCCGCTTGCTCCTCGCTCATGCTGGCCGGGATCTCGGTGGTTTCGGGAAGGCTGGCCAGATCGTTGAGGCGATCGATCAACTGCCGGAGACGGCCGAACTGCCGTCGGTCGAAGTAGAAGGTGATCCGGTCCGTGTTGAGGGCGTCGTCGTCCTCGATCTCTGTCTGATTGGGCTCGGTCTTCTCGATCTCGCCCTCGACCACGATGTCGGCGAACTCCTCGTTGAGCTCGACGAGCTCGTCGTCCGTAGGCCCCTGACGGAGCCTCAGGATCAGCCTGCCCGCGGTGAAACGCTGCGAGTGATAGTTGGAGTAGAACTTGAAGATCTCATCGCAGGCTGCGTCGAGGTCCGTGGTCTGGAGGAAGAGATTGAGGTCCGACTCCGAGATCAGCCCCATGGCGAGGAGCTTGTCGGTGATGAACGCGATGAGTGGGCCCCAATAGCCGGTGCCTTCCGCCTCGAGGAGGACGATGGGGTGGAGGTCGGACTTCCCGGTCTGAAACAGCGTGATCAGCTCGAACGCCTCGTCGAGGGTACCGAACCCCCCCGGCATGATCACGAAAGCGTGGGACTCCTTGACGAAGCCAAGCTTGCGCGTGAAGAAGTACTTGAAGTTGACCGTGCGGTCGTCGCCGATGTAGTCGTTGGCCGAGGCCTCGAAGGGGAGCCGGATGTTGACCCCGTATGAGTTCTCGATGCCCGCCCCCTTACTACCCGCCTCCATCAGGCCGGGACCCGCACCCGTGATCACCCCCCAGCCGTGACTCGCCATCGTGGCTGCGAGCCTCTCGGTGAGCCGGTAGTTGGGGTCGTCCTCCCGGATCCGCGCCGAGCCATAGATGGTGACCTTGGGCTCAGGGTGACGGTTGAACACCAGGTTGGAGTAGCGCATCTCCTTGACCGCGGTGTTGATCAGCTTGAGGTCGCCACGTGAAGCGCGGTCCCTATGCATCTTCAGGACGGTGACGATCAACTCCTCGATGAGATCCTGGTTGTCGTTGTCCGAGGAGTCGGCGACGAGGCTGCGGAGGCGCTCGTTCAATTCCTCATTGCCGAGGTCATATGCCACGCGCCGTCACCTCTTCCATTCCTCGACGGCGGCCCGCGCCACTTCCTCGCCCCACTCCTGGACGAAGTGTCCGGCCCCGGGGAGTCGCATCGGCTCGGGACAGCCTCTGATGATGTCGTGCATGAGAGGCATCACCGACGCCAGCACCGGGTCCTTCTCGCCGATGGCCATATACGAGTGCCCGTCGAATTCGGTCGCCCACCACTTCAAGGCTTCCGAGGAGACATCGACACCATCCATGTCCCGAGAGGTGGGAACGAGGGCGGGGAAGGCCCTCACGCCGGCCTTGAACTCGGGTCCGGGGAAGGGTGCCGAATAAGCGGTGGCCTCTGCCTCCGTCAGATGTCCGCATGCCCGCATCATGAGCCGGGCCACGTCGAGGTCCGGAGTGTTCGCCATGTGGTCACGCCATGAAACGAATCCCTCGGTCGGCTCCGCACCGATGGCGAAGGCGGTGTTCATGATGAGGAGGCCGGTTATCCGCTCGGGCATGTCGACCGGCACGGTGAGACCGATGAGACCACCCCAGTCCTGGACGACCAATGTGATGTCCTCGAGGTCGAGCCGCTCGATGATGCGGAGCAAGGCCTGTCGGTGGAAGTCCCAGGTGTAGGCGGTGTCCTCGACAGGTTTGTCCGACCTGCCGAATCCGAAGAAGTCGGGGGCGACCACCCGGCCGCCCGACTCGAGGAAGACGGGGATCATCTTCCTGTAGAGGTAGGCCCATGTCGGTTCGCCGTGCAGGCACAGGAACACGGGCCCGTCCTCTGGGCCCTCGTCGACGTAGTGCATCCGCAGCCCTTGGTATCCGGTCAGGTCATTCAGATAGTGCGGTTGGTATGGCCAGTCCGGAATCGTGGTGAATCGGGTGTCGTCGGTGCGAAGAGCTTCGAGTGCCACTGGGTGCGAGCGTACCTGCCGTTGCCTAGAAGGGCTTCTGCGACGGTCCCTTGCGGACCACGGCGTTCCACACGGTCTCGTAGTGATCGCGGTCGAAACGATCGACTTGGGGTAGCACGAACTCCTCCCAGGCTTCCCGGAGCGGGTCATCGCGGTCGGCGTAGATCAGCAGGCCGGTGGGAAGACGGTCGAGCACCGAGCGCAGCGAGAGCGGGGTCTCGACGCGGGTCCCGGTGTCCATCTCGTCGAAGGAGGCGTTGATCTCCACGGTGAGTCGGGCGATCGCCCCGACATAGGCGTCGTCGAGGCTGGGATAGCGACGCTCCAGCATCGCCCTGACCTGCTCCTCGACCGGGAACGACTTCTCCCATATCGCCCATCGGTCGGCGAAGGCCTTGTTGAGGGTCTGGGTGCCGGCGTAGTCACGGATGTCGGTCGGGTTCATGGTGCCGAAGATGCGAACGTCGTCACGCAGGCTCACCGTCTCCCCGTTGGGGAGGTCGAGGGCGGCATAACGATCGAGCAGGCCGTGCAGGGCGAAGAGAGTCTCCGCACCGGCGGCGTTGAGCTCCGACAGGTTGAGCAAGGCGGGACCGCGCAGGGCTCGGGTGATGTCCCCATCCTCCCAGCGGCTCTCGGTCCCTCCTTTGCCGTCGCCATGGAGATGCGTCGACCCGATCAAGGTCACATCGCGGACCTCCCCGGTGAGGGGGATGCGGAAATAGGGAAGCGACATCGCGGCGGCGAACTGCTCGATGTCGTGGTCCTTCCCGGTACCCATGTGGCCACGAACTGCGACGTGCAGCGGCACCAAGCCTTCCGCCCCGGCGCGACGAGCCTGTTCCACCTGGGCGAATCGGTATAGCATCCCCAGGTCGACATAGTGAGGGTCGGGTTCGGGGATTTTCCGGCGCCGCAGCCCGGCGTCTTCGATCTCATCGGGGATGTCGAAGCCCCCCAGCTCGATGGGCGGTCCCTCGCCGTGGGGGTCTTCGAACACGACTGTGTCAGGCAACTGCTGTCTCCTTGTCCTTGTCTTGAATATCAGTGGCACGCAGCCACCAGCTGTCCATGCCCGAGTAGGCGAGACTGCGCCTGAGGGCGCCCCGTGCTCCTTCGATCATGGCGTTGGCCAGCTGGTCGGGCTGGTCGACCACTTGATGACGTCGGTAGGCCTGGTCGACGGTGTGGTCGCCGATGCCGATGCCGATGACCGTGGTCCCGGAGGCCTCGATCGACTCCACCGAGGTGGCCAGGGCATCGACCGACCCGCGGGTCATCCCGTCTGCGAGCACCATCAGGATGCGGACGTCGGCCCCGAGTCGCCCCATTCGCTCGGCGGCGTGCACCAGGTTGAATTCGTCCACGTTGGCCGCCTTCTCGAACAGGGACACCGGGGGGGCGGAGCGGGCGTCACGACGAGCGATGGTGGCGGCGCGTCGCGGGTTCATCGCGGTGAAGAAGAGCCCGGCGAGGGTGCTCTGCGAGTCCCGCCAGCGACGATCGAACGGCTTGACCATGTAGTGGTTCACCGTCGAGGTGAGCCGGTCCGCGGCCGACCCTTGCGAGCGTTTCAGGCCCGCCGTCGCCGCCGACCGACTCCGGACATAGCTCTCCTCCGAGTCGTCGTGCCTGGCGGCGAACCCCCGATTGAACAGGGCGACCTCGAAATCGATCTGGAGCTCATCACACAGCCTGGCCATGCTCCACGCACCGAGGACCGCGGCGGGCATCGCCCATTGAGTCCCGGCGTAGGCCCGGCGCCCAGGGCTTAGCATGGATGCCGATCCGTCGACGAGGAGGGAAACCGCATAACGACGTCGGGTCCGTGCGGTTCTGCGCTCGTAGAGACGCTGATAGAGCCCGGCTCCGATGAAGAGGGCGGCGTGCGGAGAGACATCTCCCTGGTCGAATCCGGAACGCAAACCCCGGCGCTGATTGGCTGCGAAGAGGGGGAACAGCTCGCCCGAGACGTGGCGCTGGTCGACAGCCCACCGTTTCGATGCCTCGGCGATGGCTTCGATGCCCTCCGCGCCGAAGCCGGCGAATGCGGCGGGAATCGGGGTGACCACCAACTTTCCGCCCTGGCCGGTGGGGAGGAAGACCTGCGGTGCCTGGCTCACCCGTAACAGTTGGTTCGTCGACTCGTCGTCGGCGAGGTCCGAGGCTCCCTTGCGGTCGGAGGGACCCGATCGGGAGTCGGCAGCCCTCCTGGCGTTCTGGTACGACTCGGTGTCGGTGACGATGGGGGAGACCAGGCGGACGCTGTCGACCCCTTCTGCCGCCGTCTCCGCGTCCACTTTCTGGGCGGCTTTGCGCTGGGCGCTGTTCGCGGTCTCGGGAACCTCGGTCAACAGCCCATTGGCGCGGGCGATCGCCTCCAGCTCGAGGGCGAGCTGGGCGACGTACCAGGGATCGTCCGAGGCTGCCGCCTCCTCACAGTGACCGGTGGCGTCGGCCAGGGCCACCGCCGCCCTGGCATCGAACCGCTTCTCGAGCACATCGCGCTCGACGTAACCGGCGGTGAGGAGGAAACAGCCCAGCACGAACTGGCTGAGGGCCCCTGACCGGGAGATGGCCTGGCTGAGCGATGACAGGTAGAGGTCCTGGAGCACCGAGCGCGCTCCGAGATAGTGGGAGAGCCCATGGGCCTCCTGACGGGCGTCCTCCAGGGAGAAGAACAAGACCTCCGCCACCGGCTTCTCCGTTCGCTCCAACGCCGTGAGCAGATCGAGTTCGGCATCGGTCTTCAACTCGCTGTCAACCGGCCAGTCCTCGGGCAGGGTGCGGACATCGTCGAGATTGGTGGACACCAGGTGCATGACCTCGTGGAGCGCAGATGCGAGCGCCACCTCGTCGGGGGTCACGGGGGCATTCCGGTGGTAGGCCGCCTGGAAGATCCGGGGGTCGCAGGTGATCTCGTCCGGCGAAGACGACGACTCGGGCCCGAGACGCACCCTGAGATTGGGATTCTCGGAGAGACTCCGGGCGAGACGGGTCACCGCTGGGGCGACTCGCTGATAACGGCCCACCACGGCCTCGATGGCCTGGTCTTCGGGGCCGATCAGGTCGGTCAGGAAAGTCTGTTCGCGTGCGCGCACAAGCCGTTCATTGTCTCATGTCTCGTCAAGCCATTCACAATGATTCTTCCGGGTTTCCCGCCGAGACCTATACCCTGCGCCGCGTGCACTATGACTTCACCACACTTCCCAGCGGCTTGAGGGTGATCACCGAGACGATGCCGTCGCTCAGGTCGGTGGCGATGGGCTGTTGGATCGACACCGGCACCAGGGATGAGAACGGGAACGAGGCAGGAGTCTCTCACTTCCTCGAGCACCTGCTGTTCAAGGGCTCGGAGAAGCTCTCTGCCCGTGAAGTCAACGAGACCCTCGACGCCATCGGAGCCGAATCCAACGCCTTCACGTCGAAGGAGGCAACCTGTTACTGGACGCGGCTATTGGATCAGGATCTCGCCGTGGGCATGGACGTCCTCTCCGAGATCATCCAGCGTCCCGCGTTCCGCGTCCGCGAGATCGACTCGGAGCGCCAGGTGGTGGTGGAGGAGATCAACATGAACGAGGACGACCCCACCGACGTCGTCTTCGAGAACTTCACCACCGCTGTCTTCGCCGGCCATCCTCTCCAGGAGCCAGTGCTGGGAACCCGGGACTCGATTCGCTCGATGACCCGCGACGACATCCACGGCTACTGGAAGCGGCGCTACGGAGCAGGCTCACTCGTCGTCGCTGTTGCCGGGTCGGTGGACCACGGCGCGGTCGTCGACATGGTGGCAGAGCGTTTCGGTGACTGGTCGGGTCATCCCGTGGACCACCAGACCTCACCGGCTCAGGTCGAAGCCAAGATCAACCTGACCAGACGCGAGACGGAACAAGCACATCTGGTCCTCGGCGGCCAAGGACTCGCCCGGAGCGACGAGCGCCGCTGGGCGTTCGAAGTGCTCAACCACGTCATGGGCTCGGGCATGTCCTCCCGGCTGTTCCGTGAGGTCCGCGAGGAGCGCGGCCTGGCCTACGCCGTATACGGGTTCAAGCTCGCGTACTCCGACAACGGCGCCTGGGGGGTCCACGTCGGGACCACACCCCATCAAACGGATACCGCTCTCAACGTGATCCGCGGTGAGCTGGCCAAGGTGGTAGAGGAGGGGATCACCCGGGAAGAGTTGGAGCGGGCCAAGGGTTCGATGCGCGGCGGTCTGGCCCTTTCCCTCGAGGACGCCAACAGCCGTATGGTGAGGCTCGGCCGTGACGAGCTCGCCGGGATGCCTCACCTGTCCGTCGACGAGCGTCTCGAGAAGCTGGACGGCGTCGATCTCGACATGGTGAAGGCGGTCGCCGAAGACGTCTACGGCACCCCTACCCGGGTCATGGGTGCAGTTGGGCCCTTCGAGGAGCACGACCTGGACCAGTACCTAGCTCTTTGATGGCCCGCCGACTTGGCCGGCGTTTCTCCTGGACAGACCGGTTGGGGTCGCAGCGGCCGTCGGGGGGTCGTCCGTCTACCCCCCGAAGGTGAATTCCATCGACATCGGCTTCTCACCGATGTCGACGGTGCCGGCGAGCGGGTCGGCGGGCTTCTCGATCATCAGGGCACCGCCGAGCTCATGGGTGCCGTCGGAGGACGGCCAACCCAGGGTCGTCACCTTGGAGACGTTGCCGGCGAGTGAGGTCCAGAGGATGGCCTCGCTCGATTGGGTGAGGCGGATGAGAACATCCGCCTCACCAATCGGCGACATGCTCTCGCCGGGTCCCCCTGCCGTGAAGACGGCGACAGCGCCCCCGGCTGCCGACAACGTCAACAGAGCGGCCAATCCCAGCCCGACGAGACGGTGTGTGATCACTCTCTGCATGCGTCGACCACCGTACGCGTTCGTAGACCGGATCTAAATGGCTATTTCAACCAGCGACGAAAGGACTAGTCCATAGCCGAGGGCGAGGATGATGGCGGCGAAGACCCCAGAGAGCACCCCTCGGGACCGCGACTCTGAGAGCCGGGCGACGAGAAAGCCGACCACCACCCAGATGGTCACGTCGAGGGGCCAGGCCACCACCAGGTCGCCGAAGAAGACGCCGAACACGGCCGAGACGGGGAGCCCGGCATAGAGAAGGGTCAGGGCCACCGTCCCGCAGCCGTTGGCACATCCCGGCTGGTTGACCAGGCTGAGGCCGACTCCCATGAAGACGAGAGCGACGGCTACCAGGGTCGCCGCGGCGATAGCCGCATCGCGGCAGCCTGGAGGCTCGGGACTCTTGGCCACGCCCGGGATCGTATGACCGGTCTGGCGCCTATCAGGATCAGATACCCGTTAGGTTGTCGCCACCAACGCAGCAGGAGACCCGTTGACCTATCGCGACATCCTTCTCGTCCTGCACATCGCCGGAGCCGGGACCTGGCTCGGAGCCAATATGGTCCAGGTCGTGGTGCCGCCGGCGGCGGCGAGAGCCGGAGCCACCACACTCGCCGGCTGGTACCGCCTGACCTCCGTCCTGGCCCGACGTCTCTACATCCCGGCGGCGTTGCTCATTTTGATCACCGGGGTGCTTCTCGTGCTCCAGGACGCCCGCTACGGGTTCGGGAGCACGTTCGTCACCATCGGATTCGGCATGATCGTGGTGGGCGCCCTCCTGGGGTCGCTGATATTCGGGCCCGGAGGAGAGGCGGCCGCAGACGCGGTCGAATCGGGTGATGGCTCAGCTATCAGGGTGGCGGTGGCCAGGATCACCAGATGGGGGCTGATCGACACACTCCTCCTCATGGTCACGATCACGGTCATGGTGTTACGCCTCGACTGACCCGTATCATCGCCTTCGTGATCCCGAGACGAGGCCTCGTGTTGTCTTTCGCCCTGGTCGCGGCGTGCACCGGGGCTCCCGGCGGTGGTGGTGTGAACATCACCGAGACCCTGCCCTCCACGTCTTCCACCACGACCACGACCGTCACCACCACGACTACCACCCAACACCCCGCGGTGAACGTCTCCGGGCGGGTCACCAGAGACGATGGCACCCCGGTGCCCAGAGCATTCGTGGAGATGGGCGAGATGAGATCGCTCACCGGCCCGGACGGATGGTTCTCCTTCCAGACGACTGCATCGGGGACCATCACGGTCTCGAAGCCGGGATGGAGCAACGCCGAGATCGGGTGGGAGGAGGGCTCCGCGTTCTATCGAGCGGTCATCGAGCCGGGGACGATCCGAGGCATCAGGGTGGCGGCGGAGGCGGCCCAGAGCGACCAGTTCTTCGCCGGCCTGTTGGCGCTGACCGACGACACCGTCGTGAACGCCCTGGTGTTCGATACCAAACAGGAGGGTGGGCGGGTTCTGTACGACACCGGGGTGTCGGACGCTCACCGGATCGGGGCGGTCGAGGAGTTCTATGACCCGATCGAGCGGATCGCTCAAGCCCATGAGCGCGGTCTCTACACCATCACGCGGATCGTCACTTTCGAGGACGCCCGTCGCGCCGCCGCCTATCCGGAGGAGAGATTGGTGGGGCAATGGCTGGACCCGGTGGCGCCAGGGGCGCGCTCGTACAGTCTGGAGCTGGCCGAGGAGGCGTGTGCGATCGGATTCGACGAGATCCAGTTCGACTACGTCCGCTACCCATCCGGGAGCACCGCCGAGCGGTCCGGCCAGCGCGACCTGACCCAGGATCAGCGTGTCGACGCCATAGCCAGCTTCCTGCGGGAGGCGAGACAGCTACTCCATCCAATGGGGTGTGCGGTGAGTGCCGCGGTCTTCGGCATAGTCGTCTCCTCACCCAACGACCAGGGCATCGGTCAGATGCCCGAGACGGTCTCGCCCCAGGTCGATGCGCTCAGCCCGATGGTCTACCCGAGCCACTACTCGCCGGGCTGGCTCGGGTTCGAAGACCCGAACGACCACCCCTATGACGTGACCGCCGACGCCCTCGCCTCCGCCAGTCGGCGAATGGCGGACGGAAGTGAACTCCGGCCCTACCTGCAGGCATTCTGGTGGTCCAATCAGCAGATCCGGCGGTCGATCCAGGCCGCCGAGGACGCCGGCACCGGCTGGATGCTGTGGAACATCATGAGCAACTTCGATCCCGCCGCCATACCCACCGAAGCGGAGCTGGGTGGCTGATCACTCACTGCTCCCGGTGCGGACATCGGGGGCGCCCATTCGAGCCGCGTCGGCGGTGTGATCGTCGGGCTGTCGTTGCGAGTCGAGCTCGGCTCGGACTCTCGCCTCGTAATGGAGGATCTCACGCTCGATGGTGTCCTCGCCCCACCCCAGGATCTCGGCCATGACCGCGGCCACGGTGGGCGAGGCGGCGACACCGCGGTGGGTGGTCTCGATGGAGAGTCGGGTGCGTCGGGTGAGCACATCGTCCACATGCAGCGCCCCCTCGTGGGTGACGGCGTATGCCACTTCGGCGACCAGGTAGGGCGCGTCGCCGACGACCTTCTCTCCGTAATGGGGGTTGGCCGCGATCGACTCGCCGATGTCGGTCTTCGAGCTCCCGTACCGACTGTGGATGCGCTCGTCGAGTGGGGCCGTCGCTCCCACCAGCGGGATCGTGGCCGTGGGCGAGCCGCGAACCTCGCGCTTCAAGTAGGGGGTAACAGCATCCACCGCATCGGATGCCATCACCCGGTAGGTGGTGTACTTGCCCCCGGCGACGGAGACGAGACCGTTGCCCCGATCGATGACGGCGTGCTCCCTGCTCAGCTTCGAGGTCTGATCCGACTCCCCCTTGAGCAGAGGTCGGAGCCCGGCGTAGACACCGACCACGTCGTCGATCGACAGCGGACGGTGCAGGACGGTGTTTACCCAAGAGATCAGGTACTCGATGTCAGACCGGCTCGCCGCGGGATGGGCCCGGTGCAGGGACCACGGAGTGTCCGTGGTCCCGACGATCCAATGGCGGTCCCACGGGATCACGAACAGCACGCTGGCCTCGGTCCGGAGCAAGATCCCGGTCTCGGAGTCGATCCGGTCGCCCGGGATCATCAGGTGGACTCCCTTCGAGGCCCGGACGTCGTTTCGGTGCCCACCCGCCAGCTGTTCGATGTCGTCGGTCCACACTCCGGTGGCGTTGATCACCGAGTCGGTCTCGATGTCGATGTCGCGGCCGGTCTCCAGATCGCGCACCCGGACCGCCCGGATCCGCCCCCCGTCTTCTTCGATGGCGACGACGCGGGTGCTGTTGGCGAGGAGAGCCCCGTGGGCGGCGGCGGTTCGGGCGACCGCCAGCGTGTGCCTGGCGTCGTCGACCACCGAGTCCCAATAGACGACGCCACCGAATACGTCGAGGGCGGGGGAGATTCGCTCGACGCCCTCCCGGCCCAGGTGGCGATGCCAGGGAAGAGGGTTGTCGGCCAGCCGGGCGAGCAGCTCGTAGAGGAATATCCCCGTTCCGACGTAGATCCTCTCCCAGAAGCGATGCTTCAGCGGATAGAGGAAGGGAGTGGGGCGCACCAGGTGGGGGCACAGCTCGTTGAGCATCAGGTTTCGCTCCCGGAGAGCCTCCATGACCAGGCGAAAATCGAACTGCGCCAGGTAGCGGAGACCCCCGTGGAACATCTTCGAGGAGCGGCTGGACGTCCCCGAGGCGTAATCGCGCTGTTCGACCAGGGCGACGCGCAAGCCCCTGCTGGCGGCGTCGAGGGCGGAGCCGGTCCCGGTGACTCCACCTCCGACGACGACCACGTCGAAACGCTCCGAAGACATTCGGTCGAGGTGTCGGCTGCGTTGGGCTGGGTTGAGGGCGGAGGGATCGTCAGCGGGGAACACCCAGCTCAGCTTACGATCCGACTATGAAGATCGGTGTTCAGCTCCCCGAGGTGGAGCGAGAGGTCCGTTGGCAGGAGTTGCGTGACGTCGCCCTCACCGCGGAGGACTGCGGGTTCGACTCGGTTTGGGTCGGCGACCATCTCCTCTATCGCAACTCCGACGGCGTCGCGCGAGGGCCTTGGGAGGCATGGTCGCTGCTCGCCGCCCTGGCCGAGGCCACCCAACGTGTGGAGCTGGGGCCTCTGGTGGCGGCCACCTCGTTCCACAATCCGGCCATGATCGCCAAGAAGGCGGCGACGGTCGACGAGATCAGCGGGGGACGGCTCATCCTGGGGCTGGGCGCGGGCTGGAACCGGGTCGAGTTCGAAGGCTTCGGATTCCCCTACGACAACCGGGCCTCCCGGTTCGAGGAGGCGTTCACGATCATCCGGACCCTCGTCCGTGAGGGGGCGATCGACTTCGACGGCTCGTACTACACCACCCGCGACCTGGAGCTGTTGCCACCGGCGAGATCGGACCTGCCGATCCTCGTCGGGTCCAACGGTCCCCGAATGCTACGAATCACCATGCCGCATGCCGACATGTGGAACACCTGGCATGACGACTACGGCAATCGGGCCCCGGGGCTGGCGCCGTTGCTGGACCAGGTGGACCAGGCCTGTCGGGATGTTGGTCGCGATCCATCACATGTCGAGCGGACGGCGGCGGTTTACGTCCAGATGTCACGGGGCGAGGGCCGCAGCGCAGGGAGCAGCGAAAAGCCTGAGTCGGTCCCCATCGCCGGGAGCCATGATGAGATCGCCGCTGAGCTGGCGGAGTTCTCCGCGTCAGGGATTGGCCATCTCCAGGTGGTGCTGGATCCGATCGACGCCAAGGCAGTCGAGGAACTGGCCGAGATCGTCGGCTTGGTTCGATAGGGTCCGCAGCATGAGACTTTCCAGTGATAGCTTCGACGACGGCGACCCCATACCGCCTCGATACGCCCTGGCTCGGCCGCATCCCGAGACTCGGGTGACTCTGACCGACAACGTCAGCCCGCATCTCGAGTGGTCGGAGGTGCCCGAAGGGACCGAGTCCTTCGCCATCATCGTTCACGACCCCGACGTCCCGTCGAGGCCGGACGACGTCAACCAACCCGACCGGGAGGTGCCCGAGGATCTTCCCCGGGTCGACTTCTTCCACTGGGTCCTCGTCGATCTACCTGCCGACAAGCGCTCCATCGCCGAAGGGGAGTTCTCCGAGGGTGTGGAGCCGGGCGGCAAGGAGGCTCGGGAGGGGCCCTACGGGACCCGACAGGGTCTCAACGACTTCACCGACTGGTTCTCCGGAGATGACGACATGGAGGGCAAGTATTACGGATACGACGGCTGCGCCCCACCCTGGAACGACTCCATCCCCCATCGCTACGTTTTCACCGTCTATGCCCTCGACGTCGATCGGGTAGACGTGGAAGGCGATTTCACGGGGCACGACGTCAGGAGGGCGATCGAAGGCCATGTCCTCGCCGAAGCCTCGATCACCGGCACCTATACCCAGAATCCAAGGCTGGCCGACTGACAAGCATTGTCGAGCCGTTCGGATCACTCTACGTTGATGGTCACCTTGTTGATCACGGCTTCCTCGCGAGGTCGGTCGGAGGCGTCGGTCTCGGAGGTGGCAATCGAGTCGACGACGTCGATCCCGGCGGTCACCTTTCCGAAGATCGTGTAGCTGTGGGGGAGCCCAGTGTCCTGGTGCATGATGAAGAACTGGCTGCCGTTGGTGTTCGGGCCGGCGTTGGCCATCGCCACCGTCCCACGGGAGTAGTCTCCCGGCCCTTCGGTCTCGTCACGGAATCGGTACCCGGGGCCACCGCGGCCGGTGCCGGTGGGGTCCCCGCCCTGGATCATGAAGTTCTCGATCACCCGATGGAACACGACCCCGTCGTAGAACCCGTCCTGGGCCAGGAAGACGAAGTTGTTGACGGTCAGGGGGGACCGCTCGGGGTCGAACTCGAGGACGATCTCGCCGTGGTTGGTGTCGAGGGTTGCCGAGTAGGACTTGGCGAGATCGATGATCATGTCGGGCGCGGAGTCGTACTGCTTGGTCATGGGATCTTTCTGTCGAGTGTGCGCGGGCTGCCGCGTGACCGGCATGCCCCAGTCCGGTCAGGTTATCCGAAGTGGGCGGGCTGGTTTCCCTCAGCCCATTTGATCGAGCATCCCATCGAGGGGTACTGCTCGTCGGGCGCCGGCTCGCCGGCGAGGACGGCGTCCATCGCGGCACGCAGCTCCCTTCCGGTGACCGGGACCCCCGAGTCGGGCCGCGACTCGTCCATGCGTCCCCGGTACACGAGCTTGCGGTCCGGGCCGAACAGGAAGAAGTCGGGGGTGCACATGGCGGTGTACGCCGCGGCGACTTCCTGGGTCTCGTCGAACAGGTAGGGGAACACGTAGCCGTGGGTCTCGGCCTCCTCCTTCATCAACTCCGGCGAGTCACCCGGAGAGATCTCGGGGTCGTTGGAGCAGATGGCCACGATTCCGATCCCGGAGTCGGCGTAGTCGCGCCCGATCCGTGCCAGCTCGGAGCGGACATGCTTCACATAGGGGCAGTGGTTGCAGATGAACATCACCAGCACCCCGGTGTTGTCGGCGTAATCGGAGAGAGACACCGTCTCTCCGGACACCACGTCAGGCAGCGAGAAGCCGGGTGCCTCGGTGCCGAGTTCGAGCATCGTCGATGTAACAGCCATGGTTCGAGTCTACGAGCTGCTCAGAGTTCCCAAGACTTCGAGGCTGCTCCGCTTCCGTGGCGTGTGCCGGTAACCTTGCCGACGTGACCACAGCACCAAACGCACCGTTCGGTCTCCTGGCCACGGCGATGGTGACCCCCTTCAACGACTCCGGGGAGGTGGACCACCAGCGGGCCCACGAGCTGGCTCGCCACCTCGCCGAGCACGGCACCGACACCCTCGTCGTCGCCGGCACCACCGGGGAGTCACCCACGCTCAGCGACCAGGAGAAGGTGGCCCTCTTCAAGACCGTGGTCGATGCCGTCGCCGAGAAGCAGACCAGGGTCGTCGCCGGAACCGGGACCTACGACACCGCCCATTCGGTGGAATCGACCGAGCGGGCGGCGGAGATCGGCGTCGACGGGATCCTCGCCGTGACCCCCTATTACAACAAGCCGTCCCAGGGTGGTCTCATCGCCCATTTCACCTCGATTGCCGATGTCGGGATCCCCGTGATGCTCTACAACATCCCCGGGCGAACCAGTCGCATCATCGAGGTCGACACGCTGGTCGAGTTGGCGGCTCATCCCAACATCGTGGCGACGAAGGACGCCGTCATGGACCTCGAGTTCACCTCGTCCACCGTGAACCTGGTCCCCGGCCTCGCGGTGTACTCCGGTCAGGACAGTCTCACACTGCCGATGCTCTCGGTGGGAGCGGTGGGCGTGGTCTCGGTGATCTCCCATCTCGCCGGGCCGACGGTCAAGGCCATGCTCAAGGCGGCGGACTCCGGCGACTACGAGCGGGCGCGTCATCTCCATCACCAGCTGCTCCCGCTTTGCTACGCCTGCTTCCTCGAGCCGAACCCGTCGCCGGTCAAAGGCGCTCTGAGCAGGTTCTGGAAGCCCGTGGGAGACGTGCGTCTCCCCCTGGTGGCGGCCGGAGAAGATACCCTCGCCGAGGTGGAGAAGGCGATGGGAGCGATTCAGCCCTCGTGAGCATCTCCGTCACGTTTCTGGGTGGGCTTGGGGAGATAGGGCGCAACTGCGCTGCCCTCGAGGTCGAGGGGAAGATCGCCCTCATCGACGTCGGTCTCATGTTCCCCGAGGAGGACATGCTCGGAGTCGACCTGGTCTTCCCCGACTGGTCGTGGCTCGTGGAGCGCAAGAAGGACGTGTCACTCGTCGTCCTCACCCATGGTCACGAAGACCACATGGGTGCCCTCGCCTACTTCCTGCGCGACATTCAGGTACCGGTGTACGGGACTCAGCTGAGCCTCAAGATGGCCGAAGGACGGATCGAGGAGGTGGGGGTCGAGGCCGACCTGCGCACGATTCAGCAGAAGAAGTGGGTCAGCCACGGGCCGTTCAAGTTCATGCTCATACCCGTGAGCCACTCGGTCCCCGACGCCTCGTCGATTGCTTTCGACACCCCCGAAGGAGTCGTGCTCCACTCCGGGGATTTCAAGCTCGATCCGACACCCATCGATGGGCGTCCGACCGACCTGCCTGCTTTCGCCTCTCTCGGCAAGCAGGGAGTGCGGCTCCTGCTCAGCGACTCGACCAACGCCGAGAAGGAGGGTTTCGAGCCTTCCGAGAGCTCCGTCGGCGAGCCCATCGCCGACGTGATCAGGGGCGCTCCCGGCCGGGTCATCGCCGCCTGCTTCTCCTCCCACATCCACCGCGTGCAACAGATCGCGGATGCCGGCGTGGCTGCGGGCCGGAAGATCTCGTTCTTCGGCCGGTCGATGCACCGCTACACGACTCTCGCCACCGAGCTCGACCTTCTCCATGTGCCGAAGGGCTCCGTCGTCGACATCAAGGAGATGTCCGACTTTCAACCCCACCAGCAGCTGCTGATCACCACCGGTTCCCAGGGCGAGCCGTTCGCCGCGCTCTCTCTGATGTCCCAGGGTCGGCACAAGTTCGTCGAGTTGGACGAGGAAGACACGGTCCTCATCTCGGCCAAGCCCATACCCGGGAACGAGACCGCGGTGTCGAAAGTGATATCGAACCTGATACGACGCGGCGCTCGGGTGGTGCACGGCCGTAGCTCCCACGTCCATGTCTCCGGGCACGCCGCCCGGGACGAGCTGCTCACCTTCCTCAACCTGGTGAGACCAAAGGCCTTCGTCCCGGTCCACGGGGAGTACCGCCATCTCGCCACCCACGCCGACCTCGCCCGGGCGATGGGGGTGCCGCAGGTGGATGTCCTCGAGGATGGGGACCGGGTGATCGTCGACGGTGAGAAGACCTACGTCGAGAGGCGGGCCGTGCCTGCGGGCTACGTATACCTGGACGGGTCCGCGGTGGGCGATGTCCGGGGAGGGGTGCTTCGTGACCGGTCCCACCTCGCCGACGAGGGGGTTGTGGTGGTGACCGTCGGCATCGATCACGACAACGGTGACATCGTCTGGGGACCCGACCTCGACAGCCATGGGCTGATGGACGACCCCACCACGGTGTTGGACAAGGCCGCTGACGCGGTCCGCTCGGCCATCGATTCCCACGACTCGGGACGGACCGACCATGCCGAGATGCAGAAGGCGGTCCGCCAGGCGGTCGGCAAGGTGATCCGGGCCGAGACCGCCCGTCGCCCGGTCATCCTCCCCATCGTCATCGAAGTCTGACACCGCCCGGCGATCTCACCGCGCTGCAGCGACGCTTGCGTGGTGCCTACAACCCGGGCTCGCCAATTCGCAGCAATTGGCGAATCTGTGGGTATTGTCTCCTGTCACATGCCAACCCGGACATCCACCCGCAAGGGCTCCGGGCGGAGACGGGTGTCC
>CAZLEQ010000006.1:0-86342 GCA_964558575.1 uncultured Acidimicrobiaceae bacterium
TTCGATTGAGCCCTGCCACCCTCTCCCGGTAACGTCATGGCGGGAGCACTCATGACACAACCATCTGAAATCGCCCCCGCCGAGGGGAAACTCGGCATCCTCACCCCCGGCATGGGAGCGGTGTCCACCACCTTCATGGCCGGGGTTCTCGCGGCCCGAAAAGGCTATGCCCAGCCAACGGGGTCTCTTACCCAGCTTTCACACATCCGGCTCGGCAAGCGTGATGAGGACCGCAACCCGCTGATCCGCGACTTCGTGCCCCTGGCCTCTCTCGACGATCTCGAGTTCGGAGGCTGGGACCCCTATTCGGACGATGCCTACGCCGCGGCGATGAAAGCGGGAGTCCTCGACCCCCGCCACGTGGAGGGCATCGGAGACGAGCTGCGTGCGATCAAGCCGATGCCGGCGGTGTTCTCCTCGCGATGGGTCAAGAACCTGCACAGGACAGACCAGGTCAAGTCGGGCTCGAACCACATGGACAACGCCGAAGCCCTGATGGAGGACATCGATCGGTTTCGCTCTGAGAAGAGGGTCGACCGGCTCGTCGCCATCTTCTGCGGATCGACCGAGGCATACGAGGAGCCCTCCGAGGTTCACACGAGCCTCGACACTTTCGAACAGGGGCTCAAGGACAACGACGAGGCGATAACGCCGTCGCAGATCTACGCCTATTCGTGCCTCAAGATGGGCGTGCCCTTCGCCAACGGGGCCCCCAACCTCACGGTGGACATACCAGCGATGCTCGAGCTCTCCTCACAGGAGAATGTGCCGATCGCCGGCAAGGACTTCAAGACCGGCCAGACACTGATGAAGACGATCATCGCCCCCGGGCTCAAGGCGAGGATGCTGGGCATCGACGGGTGGTTCTCCACCAACATCCTGGGCAATAGGGACGGTGAGGTCCTCGACGACCCAGAGAGCTTCCGGTCCAAAGAGGTATCGAAGCTGGGAGTTCTCGAGCACATCCTCCAGCCCGACATCTACCCCGACCTGTACGGGGACATCTATCACAAGGTTCGCATCAACTACTACCCGCCCAAGGGAGACGACAAGGAAGGCTGGGACCACATCGACATCTTCGGTTGGCTCGGCTACCGGATGCAGATCAAGCTGGACTTCCTGTGCAAAGACTCGATCCTCGCCGCCCCCATCGTTCTCGACCTGGCCCTCTTGATGGACCTGGCGGCGCGGACCGGCAAGAGCGGCATCCAGGAGTGGCTCTCGTTCTACTTCAAGAGCCCGCAGCACGCCAAGTCGGTGTATCCCGAAAACGACCTGTTCGTCCAGCTCACGAAGCTGAAGAACAACCTGCGTCACATAATGGGCGAAGACCTCATCACCCATCTCGGCACCGAGTACTACGACGAGGGGTGAGGACGCCAACTCGACTGTGTGTCGGCTGGAGACTTCACCTTGCCCGATGGATGACCTCCACGTAGGCCGTTACACCATCCCCGCCACCGAGCTGGAGGAAACCTTCGAGACCTCGGGCGGGCCCGGCGGGCAACACGCCAACCGCAGCTCGACCGCGGTGCGACTGCGATTCGAGATCGCCGAGTCGTCCCTCCCCGACGATATCCGGGCCAAGCTGGTCGAAAGAGTGGGCCGGTTCGCCGAGGTGATCGCGGCCGACTCACGGTCACAGTTCCGCAACCGTGCCCTCGCCCGCGAGCGCATGAAGGAGAAGCTCGAGCAGGCCCTGGTCGACCCTCCCAGGAGGAAGAGAACCCGGCCCACCCGGTCATCGAAGAAACGGAGGCTGGAGGGTAAGCGGGCGAGAGCCCGTACCAAGCGGCTACGCCAGCCACCCGATCTCGACAGCTGAGACCGGGCAGATATCCTCCGGGACATGCCCATGACCCCAGAGCGCTGGAGCTACATCGGCGACTACGCCAATGACGTGTTCGGTCAGTACGACGACCATCTCGCCGGCCTCATGACCCGAGCCGTCGAGGCAGGGATGCCACCGATCGCGGTGTCGGCGGACGTGGGCCGCCTGCTGAAGATCCTGGTGTCACTGACCGAAGGAAAGCTGGCCATCGAACTGGGAACCCTGGCCGGCTACTCCGGCATCTGGATCGCCCGAGGCCTCGCCGACGACGGCAAGCTCATCACCGTCGAACACCAAGAGGAGCACGCCGACTTCGCCCAGGGGGAATTCGAGAAGGCGGGGGTGGCCGACAAGGTCGAGATCGTCCGGGGTGCGGCACTCGATGTGCTGCCTGCTATCGCCGGGCGGGTAGGTGCGCGGAGTGTCGATTTCGCCTTCATCGACGCCAGGAAGTCCGAGTACGTCGAGTACTTCAAGCTCCTGCGACCGCTGATGAAGGTGGGCAGTCTCTACGTGGCCGACAACGTCTACGCCACTGGTGCCGGCTGGATCGACCAGGGAGAAGGAACCGACGAGTTCAACCGTCTCATCGCCTCCGACCCGGACTTCGAGGCGGTGGCCACACCGATGCGCGAGGGAGTCCTGATCGCGCGACGCAACTCCTGATCGGGAATAGCTCCCGGAGTGCGGGGGTTGGCAGACCGTAGTCTTGAGTTCCCCCGCGGTCACCCAACAGCCAGAAGTCGACTACAGCCAGAAGTGGCTGGTCCTGTTGGCGGTTGCGTCCAGCACGATCCTGGCCACCATCGACGCCTCGATCGTCAACGTCGCCTTCCCCACCCTCGTCGATGAGCTGAACACCTCGTTCAACATCATCCAGTGGGTGGCTCTCGGCTATCTGCTGACCATCGCCACGCTCACCATGGGGATGGGGCGTCTCGGTGACGTCGTCGGGAAGAAGAAGCTGTTCGTCGCCGGGATCGTCATCTTCACCGTCGGCTCTGCACTCTGTGGGATGGTCCCCAACGTCTCCTGGCTGATCGGATTCCGGGTGCTGCAAGCGCTCGGAGCGGTGCTCATCCTCGCCCTCGGCGCCGCCATTCTGGTCGAGGGCTTCCCCCCCAGCGAGCGGGGAAAGTCGCTGGGCTGGATCGGCACCATGGTCTCGGTCGGAATCATCAGCGGTCCCGTGCTGGGTGGTCTGCTCATCTCGTCTTTCAGCTGGCGGGCGATCTTCTTCATCAACATCCCGGTGGGCATCGTGAGCACCATCCTGGCCCTCAAGTACGTCCCCAACACCCTGCCTCCCAAGGGTCAGAGGTTCGATATCGCCGGCGCCCTGCTCATGAGCATCTCGCTGTTCGCCCTCTCCCTCGCCCTCACCCTCGGCCAGGACATGGGCTTCGCCTCACCAACGATCGTCAGCGCCTTCGTCATCTCGGCGCTTGCCGCGATCGCGTTCGTCATGGTGGAATTGCGGGTCCAGTCACCGATGCTGCAGCTGCGCCTCTTCCGAAGCCCCATGCTCACTGTGAGCGTCGTGTCCGGCTTTCTCGCTTTCAGTTGCCTGGCAGCCACCTTCTTCCTGCTCCCCTTCTATCTCGAGGGGGTGCTCGGCTTCAACGTCGGCCAGGTCGGTCTGCTGCTGGGAGCGGCCCCGCTGATGGTGGGTCTGGTCTCCCCGATCTCGGGGAGCCTCTCCGATCGACTCGGGGTCAGGAGGCTGACACTCTTCGGGCTGGTGTTGATCGCCGGGTCGTACATCGGGTTCATCACTTTCGACACCGATACCACCGCGCTCCATTACCTGCTGATCGCCGTCCCGCTGGGCATCGGCGTCGGGGCGTTCAACTCGCCGAACAACAGCGCCATAATGGGCTCTGTCCCCCCGGAGTACTTGGGAATCGGCGGAGGGCTCCTCACCATCACCCGCCTGCTCGGTCAGATAACGGGAATCGCGGTGCTGGGCTCGATCTGGGCGACCAGCGTGGCTTCGGCTTCGGGCGGATCGCTACCCGCCGAGGGCGCGTCTGGCGCGGATCCCATGGCTCAGGTGGCGGGTCTGCACACCACGTTCGTCATCGCCGGTGTAATCATGGCAGCTTCGGTCGTCGTCGGGGCCTGGGGGATGAGTCGCGAGCGACGCGACCGGCGGGAACCGGCGATAGCCGTCACCGAAGCCTAGGGTCGGCCACGAACCACTCCGGAAGGGGCTAACGCAGCCATGTTCTTGTTCGTCGGACTGCTCATCGGGTTCAACCTCACGGTTCGCGTCGGCATCGGTGAGGTCAGGGTGCTCCAGGAGAAAGGACATGCCCGTGGAGCGGGCCAGTCGTCCGTCACCCCGGGGGATGTCATCAAAATCGGACTCAAGGCTGCACCGTTCCTGATCATCCCTCTGGCCATCGGCCAGGTCCTGGACCTCGCTTTCGGGACCGCCGTGGTCGACCTATTCGACTAGGGCAGCCCGGACTGCTTTCCGATCGGGCTTGCCGATCGAGGTGCGCGGGATGTCATCGACGCGCACCCAGCGCTTCGGCACCATGAACGTGGGCAACCGTTGTGATGCCCAATCGGCCAGACCGTGGGCTTCTCCCTGGTAGACGCAGACCACCATCTCGCCCCACTCGGAGTCCGGCACCCCGACCACCACGGCATCTTCTACGTCGGCGTGACCCCGTATCACCGCCTCCACTCGCTCCGGGCTCACATTCTCTCCACCGGTGACGATGACACTGTCCGCCCGACCCAGCACCCGAAGGGCGCCCTCTTCGTCGATTTCCCCCAGGTCGCCGGTGACGAACCAGGGGTCGGAACGGTCGGACCGGCCCAGATAGCCCGGCGACACCTGGGGGCCCTTCACCGCGATGCGTCCGTCGGGCCCGGTGCGCAGCTCGACCCCGGGGAGGGGATGGGCTCGGTAATCGAGAGGAGCATCGGGACGGAGGGTGGCCACCTGCCCGAAGGTCTCGGTCATCCCGTAGGTGGGCAGCACCGGCAGGCCATGTTGCGAGGCCTCCTCGAGGAGCCCGGGAGGGATCGGCCCACCGCCGACCAGCACCGCCCGGAGGCCGTCGAATGGGCCGTGCTCGAGAAGACGGCGCAGCATGGTGGGCACCACCGAGACCATGGTCACCCCGCCCTTCATGGCCGCGGCGAAGGAATGGCCCTCGAATCCGGGAAGCAGCGTGATCGCACCGCCGGCATACGCCTGGCGGATGACGATCGAGAGACCCCCGGCGTGATGAAGCGGCATGGCCAGCAACCAGTCGTCTTCGGAGTCGTGACCCAGATGCTCGGCGGAGGCCCACGCCGCGGCGGTGAGATTGGTCATGGTGAGACGGACACCCTTGGGCGCACCGGTGCTCCCCGAGGTGAACATCACGAGGTCGGCGTCCCCCGGCACGGTGGTCGCCGGTTCGGGGCCGACCACTGTCGCTCCCCCACCAGCGATGCCGGCGATCACTTCGAAGATCGCCTCTGGCGACAAGGAGGGTCGGACGATGCGCGGTGCCACGGTCATCCGCTCCTCGACAGATTCGACTGCCTGGCCGTAGGTCCAGGTCTCATCGCCGATGCTCAGAAACCTTCCTGCCGGATCGACCCGGCGTAACCATTCGATCACAGACCGATTGTGCCCCTTATGCTCTCGCTTCGTGGTCTCTCAGATATTCGACAGCTCCGACTGGGACGAGGTTCCCGGCTTCGGTTTCACCGACATCACCTATCACCGCGCCAAGGACGTCGGTGTGGTCAGGGTCGCCATCGACCGGCCCGAGGTGCGCAACGCATTTCGCCCGCACACCGTCGACGAGCTGTACACCGCCCTCGACCATGCCCGACAGGCCACCGACGTCGGCTGTGTCCTCCTCACCGGGAACGGCCCCTCACCCAAGGACGGGGGCTGGGCGTTCTGCTCCGGTGGTGACCAGCGGATCCGGGGCAGGGACGGTTATCAGTACGCCGACAGGGAGGAAGTGGATTCCCCCCGCACGGGGCGGCTCCACATCCTCGAGGTGCAGCGACAGATCCGGTTCATGCCCAAGGTGGTCATCTGTGTCGTCCCCGGCTGGGCGGTGGGCGGCGGACACAGCCTCCACGTCGTCTGCGACCTGACCCTGGCCTCTGAAGAGCACGCGATCTTCAAACAGACCGATGCCGACGTGGCGTCCTACGACGCCGGATACGGGTCGGCGTACCTGGCCCGACAGATCGGCCAGAAGCGGGCCCGGGAGGTGTTCTTCCTCGGGCGTGACTACTCCGCCCACGAGGCCCACGAGATGGGGATGGTCAACGCGGTGGTCCCCCACGATGACCTGGAGAGGGTGGCGTTGCAATGGGGCCGGGAGGTGGTGGCCAAGAGCCCGATGGCGCAGCGGATGCTGAAGTTCGCCTTCAACATGATCGACGACGGACTGGTGGGACAACAGATCTTCGCCGGCGAGGCCACCCGTCTCGGTTACATGACCGACGAGGCCCAAGAGGGCCGGGACTCGTTTCTCGAGAAGCGGGAGGCCGACTACCGCGACTTTCCATGGCACTACTGACCCCGTGACCCGTTTTCAGGCCTGGAAGACGGCGGCGCGGCCGCACACCCTCCCCGCCGCGGTCGTTCCGGTCCTGGTCGGGAGTGGGCTCGCCTACGGGGAGGGAGTGTTTCGGTGCGACGCCTTCTTCTGGGCACTGGTCGGCGCACTCGCCATCCAGGTGGCGGCCAATTTTGCCAATGATGCCTCCGACGCCCGGCGTGGGGCCGACACCGAAGACAGGCTGGGCCCACCCCGGATGGTGGCTCTCGGGGTGATCAGTTCCAGCCAGATGTGGGCTGGCACCTGGGCCGCGATCGGAGTGGCAGCGGTGGCGGGGGTCTTCCTGACACTGATCGCCGGGTGGGTTGTCCTGGTCATCGGGATCTCCTCCGTCGTCGCCATGCTGGGCTATGTGGGTGGCCCGGCTCCATACGGCTACCGGGGGCTCGGCGAGGTATTCGTCTTCGTCTTCTTCGGACTGGTGGCAACAGTCGGCTCACGATACGTCCATGACCAGGAGGCACCGCTGTCGGCGTGGATGCTCGCCATCCCGATCGGGATGCTGGTCACCGCGATCCTGGTGGCCAACAACTACCGGGACATGGAAACCGATCGGGCGACAGGCAAGAAGACTCTGGCAGTCGTCATGGGCCGTGAGCGAACCCGCACCCTCTTCGCCATGCTCGTCTATGGGGCGTTCCTGGCGATCGCGGTCTTCGGGACGGTGGGTTGGGCGCCCGTCTCCACTCTGTTCTCCGGGTTCTTGATCCCGCTCGCCGCCATTCCCGTCCGCATCGTCCATGCGAAGACCGATGGGCCCGCATTGATCCGCGCCTTGAAGGGAACCGCGAGGCTCCACCTCTGGGTGGGCGTGGCAGTGGCCGGGGCAGTGGCCTTCGTTCCGTGAAACCGCAGCCACCTGCGACGACGTCTAAGCGGCCTATGAACAGAATCGCATTTCTGGCGGTGCTCGTCCTGGTGGCATCCGCCTGTCTCGGCTCGGACTTCGCCGACTCGGTGGAGGGCCAGTGGCAGATGACGTCGGGAACCGTCGACGGCGAGGAGATCCCGCTGCTCGACTCGCATCCGATCACCATCGACTTCGAGGGTGATCAGGTGGGTGGAACCGCGGCATGCAACAGCTACGGCGGCACCTTCTCCCTGTCGGGGTCGAGAATCACCATCAGCAACCTGGCCATGACCGAGATGGCATGCTTCCCCGAGGAGACCATGCGTGCCGAGGCCCTGTTCACCGGGGCGATCACCCGGGTCGGCACCCTCTCTCTCGATGGGACGCTGACCCTGTCAGGTGACGGAGTCGAATTGGTGTTCGAAGCGCTGGAACCCGTACCCGATGCCGAGCTCACGGGGGTCAGGTGGGTGCTCGATGGGCTGATTCAGGGAGATGCCGTGTCCACCCCCGTCGCCGGCGCCCAAGGCGCGATCGAGATCTCCTCCGACGGATCGGTGACCGGTGACACGGGTTGCCGTCCATTCTCGGGTCGATACATCATCTCAGGTGCGGAGGTGCTGATCAACGAACTTGCCGCCGACGGGCACGAGTGCGAGCCCGACGTTGCCGATCAGGACGGTCTGTTTCTCAGCGTGATAGGAGACGGCTTCAGGGTGGACATCGAAGGCGACCGTCTCACCATGTGGAGCCGGGGCGACGAAGGTCTCACCTTCAGGGCGGAGACATAGGTTTCACCGTTCCCCCAACCGGGTACACCCACGAGCACGAAGACCGAAAGGAATGGAACTGTGAGAACTGGTGGAATTGGAGGAAGTCTCTTCCTCGTGGCACTCGGTGCCATCTTGTATTGGGCCGTCTCGGTCGAAGCGCAAGGCTTCAACATCAACACGATGGGGCTCATCCTGATGATCGTGGGTGCCGTCGGGTTGGTTTTGACTCTGTTGCTGACCGCTAGCGCCGACGAGGCTGCACGCAGCGACCGAGACGTGACCATCATCGATCGATGACCGACGGTCTCCTGCGGGAGGTTCTCCTCGAATTGGAGGAGGGCTTCTGGGACGCAGGTAACGGTGATCACTACCGGGAGCACATGGCCGCTGACGGGCTATGCGTGCTCCCGGTGGGGGTTTTGGACAAAGAGGCGACGGTGGCGGCGATAGCTAGAGCCGAGCCCTGGAGCGAGTTCAAACTCCACGAGGTGAGGACGCTCGACCTCGGTGACGACGAGGCGGCTCTCAGCTACCGAGCCGAAGCCTTCCGAAAAGACAAATCACCCGGCTACTTCGCTTTCATCTCGTCGGTTTACGTTCGGGTTCGCGGGGAGTGGAAGCTCTTCTTGCATCAACAGACACCCGTCGAAGCGTTCTGACCGCGATCGTTCTCGGGGGCGGGCAGAGAAACCCCAAATGCCGGACTGGCCGGTACTTGAGGGCGGTCAGGCCGTCCCCGCCCCCGACCACCCAGTTCTCGACGGCATCGAGGCCGACAAGTTCCACATCTACGTGGGGCGCGACGCCCGCACCATGAACCTGATGAACCGGGTGGCACCGCGCCGATCCACTCATCTCATCTACCGCCAGATGAAAGACCTCCTCTCCTAGCCGACGCCAATGACCTCGACGAAGCGACGTGCTCGGTCCGCGACCAGGTCGGGCCGTTCCATCGGGAGGAAGTGGCCGGTGTCGGGAACGATCTCGACCCCCGCCCGGGGGAACCGTTCTGCCTGTCTGCGGGCGAAGTCCGGAGTGATCGTGTCCGAGTGCTCCCCCGCCATCACCAGCACCGGGATGTCGATCGAGCCGAGACGCTCCCAGGTGTCGTGTGCCTTCCAAGCCCGATAGATGTCAGCTTCGACTTCGGGCGGGCATGCCAGCATCACCTCGTCCTCACCCACGAGACAGCACGCGATGTAGGCATCGAATGCGGCATCCACCCAGTGCTGGAAAGGGCCACGGCCCCTGAAGTTCTCCGCCGCCTCCTGACGGGACCGGAACCCCGGCCTCCGGCGTTCCGCCGTTCGCGCCATCGCATCTCGGTCCTCCCGCCGGTACGGCCCCGGGAAAACGATCGGCTCGATCAGGATCAGGGCACGGAATCGCCCCGGATCCGCCGACTGGGCCATGGCCAGCGCCGCCGCCCCCATCGAATGGCCGACCCCGATGCCCCCAGGCTGGCAGATCTCGAGGACGTACTCGCCGAATACTCGCCAATCGACGGGCAGCCGGAGGTGAGGGCCCCGCCCGTGGCCGGGATGATCCCAGGCCAACGTGTCGACCTCGTCGAGTAGGGCACGCACCGGGTCCCAGACGGCGCCACAGAACGAAGTGGCGTGGGAGAAATAGACCGTCATCAGCCAGGGGAGGCTACCCACCAAAGATCCGGGGAAGTACGGTGGGGGGGTTCGCCAGCAGGCGGCACGGCTTGGTAGCTTTTCGATCACCTACCCAGTTGGGAGTAGCTCTCTTTGCCACATCTCTACGACTTCGCCGACGCCGACGGCTCCAACAGGGACCTGTTCGGCGGCAAGGGTGCCGGCCTGGCCGAAATGACCAACCTGGGACTGCCGGTCCCCCCTGGGTTCATCCTCACCACCGACGTCTGTCGAGAGGCCATGGACACCGGGTCGTTGCCCGACGACCTCTGGGACGAGGTCGACGCCGCGGTGGCCCGCCTCGAAGAGGCTACGGGGCGAACCTTTGGGTCGGGACCCGAGCCGGTTCTGCTCTCCGTTCGCTCCGGCGCCAAGTTCTCGATGCCAGGGATGATGGACTCTGTCCTCAACATCGGTGTCAACGACGAACTGGTCGAGGATCTCATCTCGTGGTCCGGCGATCGCCACTTCGCCTGGGACGCCTATCGTCGCTTCACCCAGATGTACGCCGACGTCGTCCTGGGTGTCCCGAACCACAACTTCCAGGAGGTCCTCACCCGACTTCGCCAGGAACGTGAGGTAGAAGACGACTCGAAGCTGACCGCCGACGACCTCGAGCGGGTCACCCGCGAGTTCCAGGCAATCGTGGAGGAGCATCGCCCCGGGGAGATGCCCACCGACCCCAAGGAACAGCTGCGAGGTGCCATCGCCGCGGTCTTCGACTCCTGGTCCAACAAGCGAGCCGTCGACTACCGGCGGATCAACCGGATCCCCGACGACCTCGGAACCGCCGCCAACGTCCAGATGATGGTCTTCGGTGACCTGGGAGACGATTCGGGTACCGGGGTCTGTTTCACCCGCGACCCCGCCACCGGCGAGCGGCTGTCATATGGGGACTTCCTTCCCCGTGCTCAGGGAGAGGACGTCGTCGCTGGGATCAGAAACACCCTGAGCCTGGACGAACTCGCCGACATCCACCCGGAGTGCCACGCCGAGCTCCTCGAGATCATGGATCGCCTCGAGAGGCACTACCGCGACATGCTCGACATCGAGTTCACCATCGAGAGAGACACGCTCTACATCCTCCAGACCAGGGTGGGGAAGAGAACGGCCGAGGCGGCGGTGCGTATCGCGGTGACCATGGTCAAAGAGGGGCTCATCGACCGCAACACCGCCATCAAGCGGGTGCCGCCGGCGGCGCTCGAGCAACTGCACCGTCCCAAGATCGACACGGACGTCGCCCCGGACCCCGTGGTCAGTGGTGTGGCCGCCTCGCCCGGAGCCGCGACCGGCAAGGTCGTCTTCTCGTCGGACCGTTGCGTATCGGTGGCCGGCACCGGCGAGGATGTGGTATTGGTTCGCCCGGAGACCACTCCAGACGACATTCACGGGATGGCCGCGGCAGTGGGCATCCTCACCAGCCAGGGAGGAAAGACCTCGCATGCCGCCGTCGTGGCCCGTGGAATGGGCAAGCCCGCGGTCACCGGAGCAGCCAGACTGGTGGTCGATGTGGATGCCGGCATCGCCCACGTGCTCGACCACGACATCCACGAAGGCGACGCCATCACCATCGACGGGACCAGCGGCTCGGTCTACATCGGCGAGGTCGATCTGATCCCACCCGAAGCACTCGACGAACTCGGGGAGCTGCTGAGCTGGGCGGATGAGGTCCGCACCCTCGGCGTGAGAGCCAATGCCGACACCAGCGAGGACGCCTCGGCGGCCCGGGAGCGCGGTGCCGAGGGGATCGGTCTCGCCCGCACCGAGCACATGTTCCTCGGGGAGCGTCTCGAGGTCGTGCAGCAGATAATCCTCGCTGAGGACGACGACCAGCGGAAGCGAGCCCTCGCCGGTCTCGAAAAGATGCAGATCGACGATTTCGAGGGCCTGCTCGAGGCGATGGACGGACTGCCGGTCGTGGTGCGCCTCCTCGACCCCCCGCTCCACGAGTTCCTACCCAGCCGTCTCGAGCTGGAGAAAGAGGCCCTACGCCGGGTCCGCGCCGGTCGGCCCATCGACGACCTCCGGTCGATGTCGGAGCAAGTGGCCCGCTGGGAGGAAGACAACCCGATGCTGGGCCTGCGCGGTGTGCGTCTCGGTCTCATGGTCGACGACCTGTATCGGATGCAGACCAGGGCCGCGGTCACGGCCTACGAGCGACGGCTGGAGGCAGGGGGCGACCCGAAGCTGGAGATCATGATCCCCCTGGTCGCCGAGGTCGAGGAGTTGCGCCTAATGCGCGAGATGATCGAAGAGGAGATCGCCGACCACCTCGAGATCCACATCGGGACGATGATCGAGCTGCCCCGCGCCGCTCTCACCTCCGGAGAGATCGCCACTGTCGCCGACTTCTTCTCGTTCGGGACCAACGACCTCACCCAGATGACCTATGGGTTGAGCCGGGACGACGCCGAAGGTCTGTTCCTCCGCGATTATCTCGAAAGAGGGATCCTCCCCTCCGACCCTTTCCAGACCATCGACCAGGCAGGGGTCGGGCGGCTCATCGAGGTCGCCTGCAAGGAGGGCCGGGGGGCCAACCCCGACCTCGTGCTGGGCCTTTGTGGCGAGCACGGCGGCGATCCAGAGTCGATCCGCTTCGTCCACGGTCTCGGTCTCGACTATGTGTCCTGCAGTCCTCCGCGAGTCGAAGGAGCTCGTCTCGCCGCAGCGCAAGCCGAGCTAGCGGACGACGAGATGGTCGATCTCTGAGAGGAGCTCACTAACGCCCTCGCCCGTAGTGGCCGTGGTCATCAACACCTTGACGTCCCTGGCGTCGGCGGTGTCCCGCAGGGCACGTTTGACGTCGTCGACCCCGGGACGGTCGCCTTTGTTGACCACGAACACGTCGGCGATCTCGACGATGCCGGCCTTGTCGGCCTGGACCTGGTCTCCCCAGGAGGGACCGACGACGAGGACCACGATGTCGGCGAGGGTCATGATCTCCACCTCTGATTGGCCGACGCCGACGGTCTCCACGATCACGCGGTCGAAGCCGGAGGCGCCGAGGAGTGCGACGGCCTCCCGAGTGGCTGTGGCCAAGCCGCCGAGGTGGCCGCGGGTCGCCATCGACCGGATGTAGACACCTTCGTCGTCGGTGTGGCCCTGCATGCGGATTCGGTCACCGAGGATGGCACCACCGGTTATCGGGCTCGACGGGTCGACGGCGAGGACCGCCACCGTCTCGTCACGGGATCTGATCACGTCGATGAGGGCCGAGATGAGCGTCGACTTGCCCGCCCCCGGTGGGCCCGTGATTCCCACCACACTCTTGGGCGCGGGGAGCCCCGTCGACGACTGGTTCTGTTCCACCTGGGTGATAGCGCGGGACAGGGCGCGTCGGTCTCCCGACCGGACCAGATCGAGAAGGGTGGCGTCCATCGAGCGGAGCCTAAGGGCAGTTCAGAGCGTGGGGAGGGAGATGCCCACGCCTTCGGTGGCCTCTTCGATGGTGCCGGGGGCGTCGGCCGCGGCGATGACCTCGTTCACACCGGGAACCCTGTCTTTGAGGATCCTCTCGATCCCTGCCTTGAGGGTCATCATCGACAGCGGACAGCCTCCACAGGCTCCCACCATCTGCAGGCTCACCTTGCCGTCTTCGGCGCCGAGCAGGACGAGATCACCCCCGTCCGCCTGGACGGCAGGTCGTATGTAGTCGAGTGCCTCGTTGAGTTTGTCGAGGTCGATGGGCCCGTCAGCCGCTGACGAGGGCGCGATCGAAACCGGTGTTGCTTCTGTCATTCTCTGGTTGAAACCGAATGGGCTCGCCTGTTGTTCCCGATTGTACAACCCGTCGGAAGCGGTCGATCAGTTGCGCTCGATCTGGGCTCCGAGGGAGGACAGACTCCCCACGAAGTCCTCGTATCCACGATCGATATGAGAGGCATTGCCGACTTCGGTGGTGCCGTCGGCGGCGAGACCGGCGAGGACGAGAGCCGCTCCGGCCCGGATGTCCGGGGCGAGGACGGGACAACCCGAGAGACGATCGACGCCGCGGATGATGGCGTGCTGGGCCTCGATCGAGATATTCGCCCCCATGCGCAGCAACTCCCCGACATAGCGATAGCGGGCGTCGTAGAGGTTCTCGGTGATCACCGATGTCCCGGTCGACAACGACAACAGGGCGACCATCTGGGGCTGCATGTCGGTGTGGAACCCGGGATAGGGCAGGGTGGCGAAGTCGATGGGTTGCGGGCGTTCCGGGCCCTTCACACGCAGCCAGCCATCTCCGCGTTCGACGTCACACCCGGCCGCCTCGAGCTTGGTCAGCTCCATCCTGAGGTGGTCGGGATGGCAACCGGTCACGGTCACGTCACCTGCGGTGATGGCTGCAGCCACCGCGTAGGTCCCCGCCTCGAGTCGGTCGGGGACGACCCGGTGTTCGACCGGCTCTAGGCGGTCTACCCCCTCGACGGTCAAGAGCGAGGTGCCCGCACCCTCGATTTCGGCCCCCATCGCGTTGAGCTGGGCGATCAGATCCTGAATCTCGGGCTCTCGCGCCGCATTGACGATGACGGTCTCCCCCTCGGCGAGAACACCGGCAAACAGGAGATTCTCGGTCGCCCCCACCGAAGGGAACGGCAACTCGATCTCCGTGCCCTTCAGCCGCCCGTCCACCGTCGCCACCAGCTCACCATGGACCAAGTCGAAAGACACCCCCATCTGCTCAAGCCCATGGGTGTGCCATTCGATGGGTCGCGCTCCGAGGTCGTCTCCCCCTGGCAGGGCCACACGTGCCTCGCCACATCTGGCCAACAGCGGGCCCAGGACCACGATCGAAGCCCGCATCTGCCGGACCAGTTCGATGGGTGCCTCGGGCCGCGGCTCGTCGGGGACGACCACCCAGATCTCATGATCGGACCGCTCCACCCGGCAACCGGTGTGCTCGAGTACTCGGACCATCAGATCGACGTCGAGAATCGAGGGCACGTTCGTCAGGTGATGCCTGCCGGGGGCGAGCAGGGTGGAGACGATCTCCTTGAGAACCGCGTTCTTGGCGCCGAGGGTGCTGACGGTGCCGGTCAGGCGCGCTCCGCCCTCGACGAAGATCTTGGACATTCCCGTGAATCTACCTGTGCCGAATGCCAAGGCCGGGTGACCGCCGAACGCGTCCGCCTCGCTACGCTGCCGCCCGTACATGAGAATTGCTGTCGGTTCCGACCATGCCGGATTCTTGTTGAAAGAACATCTCGCCTCGTGGCTCGCCGAGTCGGGTCACGCCGTCTACGACCTGGGGACGCACTCCTCGGACCCGGTCGACTACCCGGACTACGCGGCTGCGGTGGCGCAGGCGGTGCTGGATGGTCGGGCCGACCGGGGCGTGATCGTGTGTGGATCCGGAGCCGGCGCTGCGATCGCGGCAAACAAGTTTCAAGGGATCAGGGCAGGGGTCGCCCACGACAGCTACACCGCGCACCAAATGGTCGAGCACGACGACGCCAACATCCTCTCCCTCGGCTCGCGAGTGATCGGCCAGGCGCTGGCCGAGGATCTGGTCAAGACCTTCATCGCGGCGAAGTTCTCGCGTGACGAGCGTCACATGAGACGTCTCGACAAGATAAGGGCTCTCGAGGGCTGACCTCGAGCGGTAGCTACCCCTCGAGGCTGGAGGCGGCGAGACCGGCCAGGGCGTTGAGACCCTGTAGCCCGATCTCACCCGAGAGGCGACCGAGGTTCTCGTTGTCCGGTCCCAAGATCACATAGGTCGGCGTGCCAGTCATCCCGTAGGCCGCGACGATGCTGCCGCTCTGGTCGTCCTTGATCGTCGGGCTGGTCCAGCCTTCCCCGTCCAGCCAGTCCTGGGGAGGCCAGGTGGAGCCATCACGCACACGATTGGTGAGAACGGTGGCCCCGTAGAGATCCACACCCTCGGGAAGCCCACCGCCGGCGACCCACTGCTGGATCACCGGAACCTCGACCTGGCAGTGCGGGCACCAATGGGCCAGCAAGACGATGATCTTCGCCCTTCCGTCGGGCCCTATCGTCATCGTGGTTCCGTCGAGACTCTCTCCGGTGACGGTGGGGGCGGTGAACCCGACTGCAGGGTCGGCAGCGCCCGAGGGGAGAACCGGCAGGTTCTCTCCCTCGACGGTGACCTCGCCGAAGGCGATGCTCTCCTCGACGGCTCCCTCTCCGGCAATGGCGATCGCCAGCCAGACGATGAGCCCGAGACCGACGACACCGCCGACGATCCAGTAGATCAGGCTCTTGCTGCTCGAAGACTGCTTATTGCTCGATGCTGTTCTTGTTGACATAGAAACCCAGTAGGACGGCTATCACGATAAACCCGGAACCGGCCATAAACGGGATGCTGATGAATCCGAAGATGTCGACGAAGATCGCCGAGCATGGGTTCGACGGGTCACAAGCGCCGCTCTCGAGATTGGGCACCCGCTGGAGGATGTAGTGGTAGATCGAGATGCCGAGACCGATCAGGGCGAGGGGCAGGGCGTGGTATTTGACCTGGAACTCCCTCCTGATCGCCCCCACGAGAAGGACGACGGCCAGTGGATACATGGCGATCCGCTGGAACCAGCACAACCGGCAGGGCGGGAAGTGGATGACCTCCGAGTAGATCAGCGAGCCGACCGTGGCGACCAGGGCCACGATCCAGGCGAGCCATATGGCCTTGGTTCCCAAGAGAGTGGCCGCCTCCGGTCCACGGGCGACCCGGTAGGCGAGCAGACCGGCGGCGGTGAGCAGCGCCACCAGGGCGAGGAGGGCCACGATCGTGCTGTAGAGGAAGATTGCGTTCTGGGTCATCTAACGGTCGGCCACCATATTCGCCGGACCTCGTGGTTATGGGGTCTCCGCCATCGCCATCGTCTCCACTGATTAGGGTGACCGACCGTCGCCGACCAACCCGCGGAATGACCATGACCCAGGATCCGAGATCCCGTGACATCGCCCACGTTGGATCGGTGGAGCTCTTCACCCCGACCTTCGAAGAGAGCCGGTCGTTCTTCGTCGACCTCATGGCCATGGACGAGGTCGGCCGCCGGGGAGACTCGGTGTATCTCCACGCCTGGGACGACTACGAGCGATTCACCGTCAAACTCACTGCCCGGGACACCGCCGGGATCGGTCGAATGTACCTGCGAGCTGCCGGGCCCGACGCCCTGCAACGACGCGTAGAGGCGCTGGAGAGCCACGGGAGCGGGGGACGCTGGGTCGAGGACGAGCTGGGACTGGGCCCGATCTATCTCACCGAGGACCCCGACGGGCACGAAATCGGCCTCTACTGGGAGACCGAGCGCTACGAGGCGTCGCCGGATCTGAAACCCTCTCTGAAGAACCAGGCGGCGATGTTCCCCGGGCGCGGGGCGAACATCCGACGGCTCGACCATGTCAACTATCTCGCCGTCGACATCCCGGCCAACCTCGACTTCATGACCAACGCCCTGGGAGGCATGCTCACCGAGCAGATCCTCTCCGAGGAGGGCCCCACGGCGGCGACCTGGGTCACCTTCAGCGACAAGTCGTACGACGTGGTCCACACCGTGGACCGCACCGGGACCATGGGGCGTCTCCATCACATCGCCGTGGCCACCGACACCAGGGAGGACATCCTCCGCGCCGCCGACGTCTGTCTCGAGAACGGGATCCACATCGAGACCGGCCCCCACAAGCACGCCATCCAACAGACCTTCTTCCTCTACGTCTGGGAGCCGGGTGGGAACCGGATCGAGTTGTGCAACGCCGGGGCCAGATTGATGCTGGCGCCCGATTGGCCCCCGGTTTCCTGGACACCCGAGGAGCGGGCCAAGGGCCAGGCGTGGGGCTTGAAGACGATCGAGACCTTCCACACCCACGGCACTCCACCTGTCGAGCTGGACTGAGGGACCCAAGCCGTGGGACCTTCGCCTCTGGCGCGGTTCGCCCTCGATCGCCATGTTCATCACAGACGACCGAAGGAGGGCACATGTCAACGACCACAGAGCTGCCAATCGATTCGATTGGCGAGCTCGCTAGCCGACTTCCCCAGCCCGGGACCGCAGACGTGACCATAGAGGTCATCGGTGAGGACATCGGAGACCAGATCCAGGTGGAGCGACTCCCGTGGCACGCGCTCATCTATGACGAGACCGAGAAGGTCCTGGAGCTGTCCGTGGGTGCGCGCGGTAGGAATTTGGAAGTCGTGTTCCGCCACGAGGTCCACAGTCCCATGAGGATATGGGTCGAAGAAGAGCCCGGAGCCGTGAAATCGATGAACATCCAACATGAAGACGGCACGCAGACGATCGTCCGCTTCCTCGAACATCGTGCCCTGGGAGCCGGCTCGTAGGGACGGGCCGCGCTTCGCGAGCGGTCTTCGTGCCCCCGGTTGCGCTACCCGCGCTCTCGCGGGCCTATTCGGTGGTCACCAGGGTCCGCGAGGTTAGATGGCCCACCTTGTGGGAGACGCTTCCCATGAGGATTCCGCCCAGGTCTCCGAGGCCGCGACGTCCCATCACGATCCAGTCGGCGTCCTGGTCCTCTGCGTAGCTGACGATCTGGTGGGCTGGCGCCCCGATGAGCACATCGGTCTTTCTGACGTAACCACCAGTCTCGCGCACGATGTTGGCTGCATTGACGACCAGATCCGCACCCATGCCCTGGAGCAGTTCGCGTTGGCTGATGGCGATCTTCTCAGCGCGTGCATAGTCCTGAATCGGGCCGGCGGTCACCAGGCTGCTCTCGGATACCACATTCACCACATCGACGGGGGCGCCGAAACCCTGAGACAACTCCCCTGCGACCCGTGCTGCACGCTCTGAGTGATCGGAGCCATCGATGGCGAGAAGAATCATATTCATGCTCTGTCCTTTCCCCGTCGATCCTCGCCGAGACAGTCCCCGCCCGCTAGGGCCTAAAGCCCCACTACCGGGAGACAAGAGTCGGTGTCTTCCACGGCCCGACATCGAATCCAGCGAGCACGACAGGAAAGGGACCTTCGTGCCCAACTGAGGCATTTCGACCCTAGCCGCCTGAACTGGCGGTATGGCACCCTCGAGACATGAAGACCCAGTATCCGGTGATCGAGAAACCGGGGTCTCTCTCGGCGTCGTCGAACCTCGGCTCTTACGAGGAGACGAGACGACGTTTCAGCTGGGAGGACGCAGCGCGTCATCTCGCCGGGCTCCCCGGCGCGAAGTGGAACATCGCCCATGAGGCCGTCGACCGTCATCTCTTGGACGCCGGCGATCGGGTGGCCATCCGCTGGTTGGGGCGGAGAGGCGACACCAGGGAATATACCTACGCAGAGCTGGCCGAACTGACCTCGAGATTCGCCTCCGGCCTGCGCGACATCGGAATCGGGAAGGGCGATCGGGTCTTCATCCTGTCGACCAGGATCCCCGAGTTATATGTGGCCACTCTCGGCACGCTGAAGAACGGCAGCGTCGCATCTCCGCTGTTCTCGGCATTCGGCCCGGAGCCGATCGAGACCAGACTGTCGTTGGGGGCAGGAAAGGCGCTGGTGACCACGGAGTCTCTCTACAAGAGGAAGGTGGCCGCGATACGTGACCGCCTACCGGGACTCGAGCATGTGATCGTGGTCGGGTCACCAACGCCCGACACGGTGTCTTTCGAAGACCTCTTGAAGGACGGCGACCCCACGGCCACTGCGGAGCCGATGGATGGCGAGGACATGGCATTGCTCCACTTCACCAGTGGCACCACGGGTGCCCCCAAGGGAGCAGTTCACGCTCACAAGGCTGTGCTCCACCACCACGTGTCCGCCCGGTACGCCCTCGACCTCCGCGAGGGGGACACTTACTGGTGCACCGCGGACCCGGGATGGGTGACCGGGATGTCCTATGGGATCATCGCCCCCCTCTCCCATGGTGTGACCTCGGTGGTGGACGAGGGTGAGTTCGACCCCGACCGTTGGTACCGGACGATCGAGGAGCAGCGGGTGACCGTCTGGTACACCGCGCCCACCGCCATCCGAATGCTGATGATGGCGGGAGAGTCGGTGGCCGAGAAATATGACCTCTCTTCGCTGCGCTTCGTGGCCAGTGTGGGAGAGCCGTTGAATCCGGAGGCGGTTGTCTGGGGGGAACGGACACTCGGTTTGCCCATACACGACAACTGGTGGCAGACCGAGACCGGGGGAATCATGATCGCCAACTTCATCGGCGAGCCGATCCGCCCCGGTTCGATGGGCCGTCCTCTCCCTGGCGTGGCGGCAACGATCCTGAGACGTGACAGCCTCGGAGAGGTCCGGCTCAACCCCGACGGCACCGCACAGGAGGAAAGCAAACCGTTGACCGAAGGAGAGCTGGCACTCCGTCCCGGGTGGCCGGCGATGTTCCGGGGTTACATCGGGATGGATGAGAGATATGCCAAGAGCTTCGTTGGCGGCTGGTATCGGACCGGCGACCTCGCCGAGCGCGACGAGGACGGCTACTTCTGGTTCGTCGGCCGCGGCGACGACGTAATCAAGTCGGCGGGGCATCTCATCGGTCCGTTCGAAGTCGAGTCGGCGCTCATCGAGCACGAGGCGGTATCCGAGGCAGGGGTCATCGGCACGCCCGACCCCGTCGCCGGAGAGGTGGTCAAGGCATTCGTCGCTCTCAATGCCGGCTACGAATGGTCCGATGACCTGCGGAGGGAACTGATTGCCTGGGGCAGGGTCAGGCTGGGCGCCTCGGTGGCACCGCGCGACATCGAGCTCTGCCAGAACCTCCCCCACACCCGCTCGGGAAAGATCATGCGTCGACTGCTCAAGGCATGGGAGCTGGGGCTCCCAACCGGTGACACCTCGACGTTGGAAGGCGAGGAGACGAGATGACCGAGAACCGGCTTCACCTCCTGGAGCGCATGTTGCTGATCAGGCGCTTCGAGGAGAGATGCGCCCAGCTCTACCAGGCCGAGAAGATCAGGGGCTTCCTCCATCTCTATATCGGTGAGGAGGCTGTGGCCACCGGCGTCATGGAAGCACTCGAGCCTGACGACGCGGTGGTGGCCACCTATCGTGAGCACGGCCATGCCCTGGCCCGGGGGGTGGACCCGCGGGTCATCATGGCCGAGATGTTCGGAAAGGTGGAGGGCTGCAGTCGTGGCCGGGGAGGTTCCATGCATCTCTTCGACGCATCCACCAGGCTCTACGGGGGCAACGCCATCGTCGGTGGGGGGCTGCCCCTGGCGGTGGGCCTCGCCCTCGCCGACAAGATGAACCACCGCCCGAGGGTAACCGCAGTCTTCTTCGGGGAGGGTGCCGTCGCCGAAGGTGAGTTTCACGAGTCGATGAATCTCGCCGCCCTTTGGGACCTCCCGGTTCTCTTCTGCTGCGAGAACAACCTCTACGCCATGGGGACGGCCCTCGAGCGATCTCATTCACAAACCCGGTTGACGCTCAAGGCGGCCAGTTACGAGATGCCGGCATGGGAGGTCGACGGGATGGATGTCATCGCCGTGGAGGGAGCGGCTCGAAAGGCCGCCGAGGCGGTGCGAGCCGGCGGTGGACCCCACTTCCTCGAGTTCAGCACCTATCGCTTCCGGGCCCACTCGATGTTCGACCCGGAGCTGTACCGGGAGAAGGAGGAGGTCGAGGACTGGAAGGGCCGAGACCCCATCGAGTCGCTGCGCGAGACGTTGGCCGGCGAAGGTCTCTTGGATGATGCGACCTGGAGTGATCTGGAAGAGCGAGTCGCCGAGCAGGTGGGTGGAGCGGTGGCATTCGCCGAGGCAGGGACCTGGGAGCCCGTCGAAGACCTCACCCGGTTCGTCTACTCGGAGGTGGGAACGTGATGACCGATCTCGTTGCGCCACCAGCCATCACCACATACCGCGAGGCAATTCGCGAGGCCATGTGCGAGGCGATGAGACAGGACGACCGAGTGTTTCTGATGGGCGAGGACGTCGGCCGATATGGCGGCTGCTACGCAGTGTCGAAGGGAATGCTCGAAGAGTTCGGACCGGAGCGAGTGCGTGACACCCCGCTCTCCGAGTCGGCTTTCGTAGGCGCCGGGATCGGTGCCGCTCTCGCCGGGATGCGTCCCATCGTCGAGGTGATGACCGTCAACTTCTCGCTGCTCGCTCTCGACCAGATCGTCAACACCGCCGCGCTCTACCTGCACATGTCAGGGGGTCAGTTCAACGTCCCCCTCGTCATCCGGATGGCGACCGGAGCCGGTCGTCAACTGGCCGCACAGCACTCCCACTCGCTGGAGGGTTGGTATGCCCACGTCCCTGGGCTGAGAGTTCTCGCTCCAGGAACGGTCGCAGATGCCCGCGGGATGTTGGCCCGGGCTCTCGACGACCCGGACCCGGTGATCATCTTCGAGCATGTCGGCCTCTACAACATCGAAGGTGAGACATCCGACGCCGCCAGGGGACCCGTTGACATCACCACAGCAGAGATCCGGCGTCCTGGAAGAGACGTCAGCCTCGTCACATACGGAGGAAGTCTGCCCAAGGCAATCGACGCCGCCGGAGAACTTGAGGAGCAGGGGATCTCAGCAGAAGTGCTCGATCTCAGGGTGCTCCGGCCTCTCGACAAGACCGCGATTCTGAGCAGCGTGGCCGCCACCCACAGGATGATCGTCATCGATGAGGGTTGGAAGACCGGTGGTATCTCGGCCGAGATCGCTGCCATCGTCGCCGAAGAAGCCATCTGGGAGCTCGACGCCCCCATCGCCCGGGTCTGCTCTGCGGAGGTCCCAATTCCCTATGCCCACCACATGGAGCAGGCTGCTCTCCCCCAGGTGTCCGGAATCGTGGAAGCGGCGAAGAGGTTGGTCGGATGACGACCGACTTCGTGCTTCCCTCCCTGGGCGCCGACATGGACGAGGCGATGCTCGTGGCCTGGTTGGTGGAGCCCGGTGATCGCGTCGAGCACGGACAGGTCATTGCTGAAGTCGAGACCGACAAGGGTGTGATCGAGATCGAGTGCTGGCACGAAGGCCTGATCGAGGAGCTCTTGCGCCAACCCAGCCCGGAAAAGTTGGCGGTGGGCACCCCCCTCGCAAGAATCGCCACCGATGCCGAAGACGTCGTCGAGCCCCCCTCCGCGGCACCCTCCCCATCCGCTCCCCCTCTCCGGAGAGCAACCAGACCGGGGCGACCGGCTCCACCCCCGATCCGTCATCTCGCCCACACCCAAGGCGTCGACATCGACCAGATCGCCGGGACGGGAGCCGATGGGTCAGTTACCCGGGAGGACATAGAGAGGGCAGCCCGCCTCGAGGCGCCGCCGAGTGCGACACCGCTCGAGCCCGAGGCCGGGCGAATCAAGGCGTCTCCTCGGGCACGGGCCCGGGCATCGGAACTGGGTGTGGACATGAGGACTGTTTCCCCCACCGGGCCAAATGATCTCATCGTGTACCGGGACCTCGAGGGAGCTGCGACGCCGGTGGAGGAGGACAAGCTGGCGGCGATGCGAAGAGCGATCGCCCGCTCGATGAGTCGATCCAAGCGGGAGATCCCCCACTACTACCTGGCGACCCGGATCGATATGCATCGGGCGTTGACATGGCTCGAGGCGGTGAATGCCGAGCAATCGATCACGAAGAGGATCCTGCCCGCGGCGCTACTCCTGAAGGCGACCGCCAGGGCGACTCGCGCGGTCCCCGACCTCAACGGCCACTGGAACGACGGGGGGTTCGCACCCTCGGAGCCGGTGCACCTGGGCGTTGCCGTCTCGTTGCGAGGAGGCGGTCTGGTAGCCCCGGCCATCCACGACGCCGACACGCTCGAACTCGGGCAGCTCATGGAGCAACTGCGCAATCTCGTGGCCAGGGCGCGCTCCTGGCGTCTCAGGGGGTCCGAGATGTCCGACCCGACGATCACCGTCACCAATCTCGGTGATCGCGGTGTGGACGCCGCATTCCCGGTGATCATCCCGCCCCAGGTGGCCATGGTGGGCTTCGGCAAGGTGGTCGAGGAGGTGGTCGCCGTCGACGGTGAGGCGGTGGTGCATCCTGTCGTCCACGCCACCCTGGCCGCGGATCACCGTGTTACCGACGGTCACACCGGTGGCCTCTTCCTGACCGAACTCGACCGGCTACTGCAGAACCCAGAGGAACTATGACCCGCGAGCAAGCACGCCAGCTCATCTTCGACGTCCTGGTCGACATCGCCCCCGAGGTCGACCGTAACGGTGTCGATGACGACTTGGACCTGACCGAACAGCTCGACCTCGACTCCATGGACTATCTGACCTGGATGATCGCCCTGAGCGAGAGGACGGGAGTGGACATCCCGCAGAGGGATGTGTCCAGATTCCTCACCATCGATGGGGCGGTGAGCTATCTGGTCGAGCACGTGGTGAGCGGCTGAAAGCCTCAAGTTCGGCTATCAAACGTCGACCCACCGACGGGGTGAGGACGTCGGGCGTCAGCTGCCGATCACTAGGTCGGCCCGCTCCGGCTTGGTGAGATCCAGATAGTCGTCGAGAGCCATGGTGATGGTTTCGGTGTGACTCCCCGCCTTGAACGTGATAGTCGGACTGCTCAGACTCTCGGCAACCAGGGTCGGCATGTCATAGAGGGAGCCGAAAGGTGGCTCGGCGCCAGTCTCACAATCGGGGAAGACATCACCGAACTCGCTCTCCTCGGCAAGACGGACATCGTCGACACCCAGGGCGGCAGCCGCCTTCTCGAGGTCGACCATCTGATCACCGGGGACCACCACCATCGCCAGACTCTCCCCCGTCTTCAACAGCACCACCTTGGCGATCTCCCTGCCGGGAACGTGCTCGGCTTCGGCGACCTCGCTGGTCGTGTAGGCCACGGTGTGGGGATGGATCTCATACTCGACGCCGTGTTCCGTCAGGTAGCTACGAACTCTCTCTGCTGACATCACGTCACCTCCTTGACATCCTCATCTATACGACTGAGGGTGAACGCCACTAGGGGAGAAGGTCATATCACGATGCTACGCGCATGGAGTATCGCCGTAAGGGGTACTAATCCTCTACCGGGGGCCGCGCCCGGCAGGCACAATTCGAATCAAGGTGACCAAGGTCGCTGCTCCCGTCCCCCGACTGAACGGAGGTTCAGATGACCAGGAAAGCTGAACGAGACCCGCTCCTCGAACACGCCAGAGAGGAAGCCGAGGGAACCGAACTCCTGGAGAGCCCGGACCGCGGCGCTCTTCTCGAGAGAGAACGTGAGGAAGCCGAGGGTGTCGAGGTCTTCGAGGACCCCGATGCCACCCTGCCGGGCGCCGCGATCAAAGAGGGCCCTCCGGGGCATGAGTTCCTCTCCGCCGGCTTGAGCCCGGAAGACGAAGAGTTCCGGACAGAGGACGAAGAGGAGAGTTGGTAGTTCCCCGGCGAAGAGATACGGCTTGGGTCTTTGTGCCCTATGAGGAGTGACACCTCGGACCGAAAATCAGAGACAACGACCCACTGGAGGTATCTATGCACGCCAAACCAGGCGATCATCTCAAGGTTTCCGGGCACCGGGTAGGTGAGTCGGCGCGATACGCGGAGATCCTCGAGGTGCGCGGCGACGGCGGCGACCCGCCGTATTACGTGCGGTGGCCCGACGGGCACGAGAGCCTCGTGTACCCGGGGCCGGACATCGTCGTCGAGCCCAAGCGCCGCAAGCCCACCGCTCGCTGAGTCTTCCTCGTTGTCGGGCGCGCCGGCCGGGCCCGCAGCTGGTCGGCTGATCGGTCCGTACCGGCATCCCACGTGTCCGGTGGTTCAGGTAGATGGTCATCTCGGCGCCCGAGCCCCCGATCACCACTATCTACGTCAGGATGGCAATGCGAGCACCGCGTGACAGGGGAGGATGTCCCTTCTGTCGGACCGGTCCTTGGTCGTCGCAACCCGGGACTTCGAGCCGTGCCCGAAGGGCGTGAAATCCGTGATGTTCCGATATATGAGAAGGAAGGAGCCCAAGTGAGCGTCGTTGCCGGAATCGACGGGTCCCCGGTATCCCAGTTGGTGGTGGCGAGGGGAATCGAGCAGGCGCGGTGGAGGGACACCGACCTCCACATCGTCTTCGTGTCCTACATGCCCATGATCTACACGGAGGCGATGGTGAATTGGGATGAAGTGTTGGAAGCTCAACGCGAATCCGTGTGGGACGGGATCAACCACCTCATCGAAGAGGCTGATATGGAGGTGGAGAGAATCGATCTCGATGGGTATCCACCCGACGCCTTGGTGGGATACGCGACCGACGTTGACGCATCACTCCTCATCGTCGGAACCCGCGGTCACGGTGGATTGGCATCTCTGATCCTGGGAAGCACCTCTCATCGGGCCATCCACCTGTCTGGATGTGATGTGCTCATCGTCAAGGCTCCCGACACGGAGGACTGACCCGGCGACGGCTCGAGCCGATCAGAGCATGTGACTGTTGCCTCTAGGCAACCGCCGACCGGTCCCCCAGCATGGAATTGGAAAGGCGGATCATGTTCGAGAATCGCATCGAGGCCGGACGCCTCCTCGCCGAAAGACTCAGACAGCTCGCGATCGAGAAGCCGGTGATCCTTGGGCTTCCGCGCGGTGGCATGCCCGTGGCGGCAGAGGTGGCTCGGGCCCTAGACGCCCCACTTGACGTCATCGTCGTCCGTAAGCTGGCGCTTCCCGCTCACCCGGAGTGCGTGATGGGTGCCATGGGCGAAGGCGACGTCCGACTCGTCGACTGGCAAGCCGTCTCCGATGCCGGAGTCAGCGCGACCGATCTGGAACGTGTCATCGACGAGGAGAGGCTCGAACTCGGGCGAGGAGTTCGCCGATTCCGTGCCGAGCAGACCCGCCTCGACATCCGGGGCCGGGCAGTGATAATCGTCGATGACGGGATCGCCTCTGGATCGACGGCCACTGCCGCGATACGGGTGGCGCGTGACCTCGGCGCCGAGCGTGTCATCGTGGCGACACCTGTGGCCGCGAAGGACACGGTCCTGCTCCTGCAACGGATAGCCGACGAGGTGATAGTGCTCGACACCCCCTCGCCCTTTCATGCTATCGGTGAGGCGTACGCCGATTTCACCCAGATCGACGAAGAAGAAGGGATCCTCACTCTGCGTCAGATGAGGACTGCAGTCCAGCCGAGTAGGGCTGTCTTGTCCCAATCGGCCTGATCGACCGTCGCGCCAGGTCAAGATGAGAGGCGCTAGGTCAAAATAAGAGTGGGGGCGATTCACAAACCGCCCCCACTTCGTCGTCCCCGAGCGACGACTCCTACTTGGTGCTGACCGGAATCCGCTTCGACTCGGCCGGCTTCTCTTCGGGGAGGGTCACCTCGACGGTGAGAATCCCGTTCTCGTAGCTGGCTTCGATCGCGTCGGCCGATAGCCCATCGGGTACCGTGATCCGACGCTGGAACGAGCCGAAGGTCCTCTCGTGCATGTAGTGGTCATCCTCGGAGACCTCCCTCTCCTCGTTCTTCTCTCCCTTGATGACGAGGATGTCACCGTCGAGCGACACGTCGACGTCATCAGGTGAGATTCCGGGGAGCTCCGCGGTCACGACGAGGTGGCCATCCGTCCTCACTACGTCCATCGAGGGACGGAAGCCGGATGTCTCCTTCATGAGCCGTGGGAGATCGAATCGCCACTCCTTGTCGATGTCGACAAAGGGTGCCCACAACTTGAGTTCCATTGCTCCATCTCCTTCCGGGCCTGACTACTCACCCGGCGGCGGCCCGGTCCGACCGGGTCTGGTTCCTGCATCATCTGACTTCGAGGAGCCTCCGACCAGAGTCGTTTGGCCCCTTTTCCGTTGCCCATGGCGGCGACGATCGTCGAGAGTCGATTTGCCTCGGTCCGTGTTTTCCCTTCACGCGGAGTGGTCAACGGATAGGCTCTACGGCGGAAGGACGAGGATGAACAAGCGAATACTGAGCCTGTTGACTGTGGCGGCCATGGTCTTCGCCGCCACACCCGCCATCGCTTCCGGACCACATCGGGAATTCGTCGTCGTTCTCCACCCCACCAGCGAGGCGGTTGGCGACATCGCACAGCAGTTGGCGTCGCAGCACGGCGGCAAGGTGGGGTTCGTTTACACCACGGCTCTGCAGGGCTTCACCATCTCCGTCCCCGAACGAGCAGCCGATGCCATCGAGCGCAATCCGAACGTGGCCTACATCGAGCCGGTACACGAAGTGCAGACGACGGGAACCCAATCGATACCAACGGGCATCGACCGGATCGAGGGTGACCTCAATCCTCCGTCGGTACCGATGGACGTGGACATCGCCATCCTCGACACCGGCGTGTACGTCGGCCAGAACCCAGACGGGACGGCAAGATCGCACCTCGACCTGAATCTCAGATACGTCAGCGACTGCACCGGCGCCATCTTCTATCCGCTCTTTGGCGGTTGCAGTGGGTCGGGTGACTTCCAGGACTATCACGGTCATGGCACCCACGTGGCCGGCATCGCCGCGGCCAAGGACAACGACATCGGGACGTTGGGCGTCGCTCCCGGGGCGACGCTCTGGTCGTTCAAGGTGCTGCAGGCCGACGGCACCGGCACCACCGGGATGATTCTTGCCGGCATCGACGCGGTCGCCGCCAACGCGGATCAGATCGAAGTGGCCAACATGAGTCTCGGTTTCGAGGGCACATCCCAGGCCATAGACGACGCCATCGCGGCAGCGACGGACGTGGGAGTGACCTTTGTGGTGGCCGCCGGAAACAGCAGCATCGACGCCTCGGGGTTCAGTCCAGCCAACGGTCCCGACGTGATCACGGTCTCGGCCATCTCCGACTTCGACGGGCTCCCCGGGGGACTGGGTTCCCCCACCTGTCGCGACGACGAGGACGATACCCTCGCCAACTTCTCCAATTACGGCCCGGCGGTGGAGATCGCCGCCCCCGGTGTGTGCATCTATTCGACCTGGCTGGACGACGGGTATGCGACGTTGTCCGGGACCAGCATGGCCAGCCCCTTCGTGGCCGGGGCCGTCGCCCGCTACATCGCCGAGAGCGGAGCGCCAACCCACAACCGGGCCGACGTCGAGGCGATCAAGGCCGCCATCATCGGAGCCGGCGTACCCCAGGACTCGAGCTGTGGTTTCACCGACGTCGACTCGAGCCCCGAGCCTCTGTTGTTCGTCAACGGACCGCTCTTCGGTGGTGACGGCAGCTGTGAGGACGGCTCGATGGTAAATGCTCCACCGGTCGCCGACTTCAGCTTCGAGTGCCACGACCTCACATGTGATTTCACCGACACCTCGACGGACAGTGACGGGACCATCGTCTCGCACAGCTGGGATTTCGGTGACGGGGCCGACAGCGCCGAGCAGAGCCCGACTCACACTTACCAGGAGCCGGGGACGTACAACGTGTCGCTCACAGTTAGCGACGACGCGGGAGCTTCCAGCATGAGTAGCCGGCAAGTGGAGGTGACCGACGCGACGCAGCCCAACACGCCGCCCGAAGCTTCATTCACCGCTTCGTGCACCGATCTCTCATGCAGTTTCGTCAACACCTCTATCGACTCCGACGGCGACCCGCTCACATATTGGTGGGACTTCGGAGACGGCACCAACAGCACCGCGACGCATCCGTCGCACGAGTACACCGCGGCAGGCACCTACACGGTGACGCTGACGGCGGACGACGGCACCGACACCGACACGGCAACCGCAAGTGTGAACGTCACCGAGCCGGTCGGCTCGACCGTGATAACCGCCGCGGTCTACCCGATCCTGGTGGATGGGCGCAACGCCTCGGTCTCGATCGGCGTCTTCGACGGTGACGGCGAGTTCATCGGTGGAGCCCTGGTCGAGGGGGTGTGGACCTATCTCGACCGGCGGGGCCGGGAGAGGACGACCACCGACTCGGGAGTCACCAGCGACGAGCCGGTCGACGGCCTCTTGGGCAATGTGGTCATCGAGAACCGGTTCCCGCCGAACGTGGAGGTGGTGAGCTTCTGTGTGACTGCGGTGACGGCCACGGGCTACGAGTACCAGCCGTCGATCATCACCTGCTCAGAACCGTTCGACGGTTAGTCGATCGGCAGTCCCGACCGGATTCGAACCGGCGTTTCCGGCTTGAAAGACCGGCCCAAGGGAAAACACAACCTAACGACGATCAACGCAAATAAACGCAAAACAGCACTCGACCTGGGCATATGCCCAGGGTCATGCTTCGCGGTCCTTTGCATCAACACTTAGTGATTTCCCTCCTCGTGCGGCCTGGAGCGGCCCAAATCTCGTCAGAGCTCGAACCGACGAGTCGGCACGACAGACATCGCAGGTCGTTCGCTTGATCAAACCGAGTCCAACGGAGCGGTCGGTAGGTCATCCTGTGCCCACACATGATGCGGGTATGGGCGGCCCTTGTTTGATGCATTCCACTCGTTTTCCGGTTCACCGGATTGGGGACAGCTACGTTTCAGCAAAGGTGAGGCTTTCGTTCATGTGATGCCGAGCAACTCGTACATGGTTGCCGGTTCAGAGAATCCCTTCAGCACCTCGGTTTGTCCACCGTCGAATCTGAAGCCGTTTTCGACGCCCAGGTCGCGGACGACATCGGATACAAAGATCTGTCCCGGTCCTGCAGAGGAGCAGATCCTGTTTGCCATGGTTACGGCAGCCCCGAAAATGTCGTCGTCCTGGTCTACCGGCTCGCCAGCCGCCATACCCAAGCGCACATCGAGATCGGAGCGTTGCTCAAAGGAGTCGCGGACATCGAGGGACCATCCGAGAGCCTTGTCCGCGTCTTCGAAAACCACCATGAATCCGTCGCCAGTGTGCTTGACCTCCCGACCTTTCCATCTGATCAGGGCCTCCCGGATGATGAGATCGTGTTCCGCTAACAGCACCATGTATTCAGATTGGCCGAGGCGGTCGAGGAGTTCGGTCGAACCCACCAGATCGGTGAAGCAGATGGTCCGGAAAGCGCTGGTCACATCGCTGGCATCGACGGGGTGGTGCACCTTTCCGAGGAAGCGGACAACGTCGGATTCAGAGACCTCGATGATCTCGGTTGGCACGAGCCCATGCGCCGCCCGGTGCGCCTGTGCCACTGCCTCCTCTCCCGGCGCCGAGGCGAAGCAGAAGACGAGGCCTCGGGTCGAGTCGTGCCAGTACGAGACGAATTCGACCCCGAACTGCCCAGCGACCTTTAGATCCGCCGCATGATTTCTGGCGGTCTCCTCGGCCGTGGCGCCGGGAACGTCGTGACGGTCCATGTAAAGCGGCATTCCCGACCTCCCAATGGCCTTGTGTGAAGACTACCGATAACTCGAACGCTCGGCCTTCGGGGCCACAACATCGCCGAAGAGGTAACTCCGATATCGAGCAACAAGCCGCAGATAACGGCACGTATGCGCTCATGGGGACGAGCACCAATAGTGCAATGCCAGTTCAAGTGCGTCTGGGTCCGTCGGAGCCCGTGTTCCAACTCAGCCGTGCTCCGGGCGTCGGATCAGCCTGAAGATCGGCATCTCGCGGTCAGTCTGTTTGAGGTAACGGCCATAGCCTGGAGCAAGTTCCACGACCTGGCTCCAAACAGAATCGCGCTCGGCCCCAGTAAGCAACTCTGTTCCGACTGGGAACTCTCCATCACCGAAATCGACGAGGACATCGCCCGGGTTCTTGACAAGGTTGAAGGCCCATGCTGGATGACGGGCGGATCCAGCGTTGGAAGCAACGACAAACCACGAATCGTCTCGGTCTCCATCGGAGAACCAGCCGAGCACCGTCTCTCGGCGTTTTCCTGACTTGGCTCCTTTCGTGGTCAGGCGAAGAAGGGGTCGTCCCTGGACCTTTGCTCCGAAGCGGAACATGAGACTCCCCGTCCATCCCATGGCCTTCATCAGCGGGCGAAGTGCTTTGGGGAACTCGGCACCGCGAGTGCCGCTGGGAGGTAGGTCGACCATCTATGCAACGGTACGTGGCTGGGTGGAGCCCTTGAAGGGCCTGGCCACACATATCGGCAAATCGGTAACAGAAGCGCTCAGGTTTGAGATCGCACTAGATCGGCATTGTGCGCTCCCTGCAGTGCGTCCAGTGTCCGTGCCACCCGTCACTTGGATTCTCGCATCGTGTTGTCGTGCGGCGGCCTCACTCGCGCCCTAACTTCGACCCAGGGCTCGGTCTCGACAATCCGATAGTCTTCCGGCTCGAAAAGGAGGAAGCCGATGGGTTACAAGTTGGATCCCGCCGGGGCCGAGACGAGAGTTCTCCACGAGCTGGTCGATTTCACCGGCGCCGACGTCCTAGAGGTCGGTTGTGGCGACGGAAGGATGACCTGGCGGTACGCCAACAAGACCGCCAAGGTCCTGGCCTTGGACCTCGATGGGGATCACATCGAGCAAGCCGTCGAAGCAACGCCTGCCCATCTCCGCTCCAAGGTGAGGTTCGTAGAAGCGGATATAGGCCAGGTGGAACTGCCCTCCGAGAACTTCGACATCGCCATCCTGTCTCACTCGTTGTGATGCATCGAGCTCGAGGGCGTGGTCGACGCCCTGAGGAGGATTCATCACTCGCTACGGCCGAGCGGGGTCTTACTCGACCTCCATCCGCAGCCTGAGCCTGAGGCGGTGGAGGTGTGGTGCGGAGAGACGAGAGACTTGATCGGTCATGTCGTCGACGAACAGGACATGAGCGATGTCACGCAGGCGGAATCCCGAATGGACCTGATGGAAAGAGACGGCTGGTTCACCGCGGAAACTCGCAGAACCTTCGACCTGCTCACCCACTTTCCCAGCGTTGACGAGTGGTTCGCCTACCGGTCGGACAACGACTACAGCGGCGTCGTTCCCGAGGATGTGGAGAGCATGGCCCGGCGTCTGCTCGCCGAGCGTGACTGTGAACTGGTCACCCGAGAGCCGATTCGCGCTTCGCTACTGAAGTGGCTGCCAGGACCGAACTGACCGGCCGTCTCTGCCCGTTGGCTTGAAGCCCGCGCTGAGGCTGATCGCACCACAACGACTGAGCCATCCGAGACGCCTTGCGCCGTTTCCTCGACGTGGCCTAGTGGCGGAGCCGCTGGCCCCGATCAACTGATCCTGGCCGCTTCCGCCCATATCGAAACCGTCCGATATCGGCCCGTCGGGGGTGTGAGTGTTGCTCTTAGCCTCGGCGCGGGCACCGGTCCAATGACGAGGTGTGCACTTGTGTTCAGAAGGTTCTACCTCGCCGTCAGCGGACCCGGTAGGGTGTCGCCACTACGCTGAGTTTGCAGCCGAAGTGGTGACCTCACACCGTCAGTTCACGGGTGTGGTCGAGGCCGGGCGCGGGCTCGGAGCCGCGCGGATGGCAGACCCGGTCGTCCTTGTTCGTCTGGAGGACCTGCTGGGATTCCCTGTGGAACCAGGCACCCTCAACCTCCGTCTCTCCATGCCCTGGGACCGTGCCCTCACCCCTTGGTATCTGGCAGCCGGAGAGATAGCCCCCGGATGGCGGGACCGAACCGCCCAGGCCGGATACTTCTGGAGCCGGGTGCTGATTGCCGGCCGGTACCGGGGGGTGGTCGCCCAAGCAGACGAGCCCGGCTACCCGGACGACCTCGTTGAGTTGTTGTGTGAGGTCCACCTACGAGAGACGCTCGATCTAAAGGATGACGACGCGCTCGGCTTCGCTGTCGTGACCCATGGGAAGTCTCGCGATGGGCAGGCCCGAACACCTGATTCGGGCGCGTAACGCACTGTTCCGAATGTGCTGAGGAACGGCACGTCGGCGCGCAGGTCCAGGGTTCGGATGAAACTGGTCTCAGGTCTGCTCTACGACGGCTGCGTACCGCTGTTGGGCCGCTTGAGCCGACGTTCCGAGGATCTCACCGATCTTGTTCCAAGTGATGCCAGCTGAACGTGCCGCGGTGACCGCGTCGACAACTTCACGTTCGCTTCGGGCCCGGGCAAGGGCAGCACGTCGCAGCAGATACTCCTCAACAGGCACCTGATCGCCCGCGCCTGGTTCATAGTCCTCGAACCTCTTGGCGAGTTCGTCGGCTTGGTCGAGTATCTCTTGGATTGAGCGGGGCATTGATCTCACCTCAGGAACTTTTCTCGGGCGGGCACCGAAACCAGCACATATCACGCGCAAGAAGTCGGACACGACTCGGCGGCAACCATTCCTGGATCCGGTGCTCGACGTTCCCGCGCCCCGCGCCCATACGTGCCGTTCGCGAGCACTAGAGAAACAGGGCGTTACGCGCCGAGAACGAGTGGTCTGTGTGGTTGGACCGATAATCGAACCGGACTGCCAGTACGGTGGAGGATGTGATCACGAGGTCGTCGCTGAGCCTTCCTCAAGGTGAGTTCTCGTACCTGGAGGAAGGTGACGGCGAGCCGGTTGTGTTACTTCATGCCCTGGGGAGAAGTGGCGCCGACTGGACAACTGTGATCGAGGCGATGTCCGATGGCTGGCGGTGCCTGGCGCTGGACCAGCGCGGCCACGGCGACAGCGTCCGCTGCGACGAGTACGCGTTCGAGTCGATGGAGCAGGACGTGCGTTCCTTCGTGGACGCGCTTGGGTTGGATCACTTCTTCCTGGTGGTCCATTCGATGGGAGGCACGGTCGGATGGCTGTTCGCTGAGAGGACACCCGAGCGGTTGCAGGGGTTGGTGGTCGAGGACACTCCACCCCCGTCCGATCGCCACGTCTACCCAGAAGTCTCCGACACGCCACCCGAACCAGTCAGCTACGACTGGGAGGCCCGCCGTCAGCTGTTCCGGCAGCTGAACTCCCCCGACCCCTCGTGGTGGGCTGATCTAGAAAAGGTCACCGCGCCCACCCTCGTGATTGCCGGCTCAGCAAACGATGACGAGCTGAAGGAGGCAACTAGAAGGCTCCCGAACGGCAAGCTGATCACCATCGAAGCAGGCCACTGGATCCACGAAACCCAGCCCGAGGCGTTCGTGAAAACGATCCGGACCTTCCTTAAGAACTAGAAACGATCCGGACCTTCCTTAAGAACTAGATCAGACAATCCTGCAAATCGCAAGCCACCCCTTCCGAACGCTCACGACGTGCCGATCAAGAGCACTCCGGTCAATGCTCGTTCGTGCTCGGTATTGGGTGATCTGTGCCTCGTAGCATGGTGGCGGTGCCCGGGACTGACCCTGTTGCCATCGTCGCGCTCGGATACGACCGGCTTGCTGCCTGGTGGGATACGTTCGCGGATGCGGTGACCCCTCGGCTCCGATAGCGGTATTTGGATTGGCTGGAAGCCCGCCTGGCTGACGGCTCTCAAGTTCTCGAGCTTGAGAGCGGAACGGGACGTCCCGTGGCCTCGAGGCTCGCCAGCGGCCACGACTAGCTGGGTGTCGACGTGTCGCCCGAGATGATCTCGATTGCGTGCAGGAACGTGCCCGGCGCCCGCTTTCTCACAGCCGACATGCGCAATCTGGATGTGCCGGCGGGAGAGTTCGATGCGGTGGTTGCCTTCTACTCGATCATCCACGTGCCGCGGGCAGACCAGCCTGGAGTGTTCCCAAAGACTCACCGTTGGCTCCGGCCCGGTTGTTGTCGGAGGTCGGTCAGTTCCAGGGTTGTATTTCCATTTTGTCGAGGACGTTCCAGATGGCTGCAGTGTCTTCGCTGGAAGCGTCTTTTCCGATGGCGACTAGGACGTGGAAATAGCGATCTTGGTCGCTAAACCAGCCAGTGGGGCCCAAACCGACGACGAGGAAGCAAAGACATCGCCGGAACAGCCCCTGACCAGGGGAAAGAACTGGCAGTCCCGACCGGATTCGAACCGGCGTTTCCGGCTTGAAAGGCCGGGCCAGGGCGAAACGGAGCCTAACGACGATCAGCGCAAATAGCCGAAAAACAGTGTTGACCTGGGAGAATGCGCGGTCGTCCTTTCGCAGCATCTCGCGTCGTCTCACCCTCGTTTCCGTCCTCGTGCGGCCCAGGAGCGGCCCAAACCGCGAAGCACCACGGTTGATCCGACGCTGTGTGTCAGACATTCAGGTCCGGTGCTCCCACCCATGGACACTCCAGAGATCAGGGACGAGGTGTCGCCAGGTCTGATCTTCCGAAGACCACGACGAGCTCGCCGTTGGAGAGTTTCGCCGGTGGCCTATGCATGCGCTCTCCTTTCTTCCCGACCGCCGATAGAGATCGGCCGCGCCCTAGACGCATACGGCGGGCGCTCCGGTGACAGAAAACTAACTAGGGAGGTGGCGCTCCCCCGGTCCCACATAGAGCGCGTCGGGCCTGACCAGGACATTGGCTTCTGCCTGTTCGAGACAGTGGGCGGTCCAGCCGGCGTGACGGGCCACGGAGAAGGTGGCCGGGAAGAGGTGGGGAGAAAGACCGACGCCCTGGAGCACAGCCGCGGTGTAGTACTCGACGTTGGTCTTGATCACCAGGTCGGGCTTGTGCTCGGCCAGGAGCCGTAGGGCAATCTCCTCGACCGCTACCGCCTTCTCCAGCCAGTCGGCGACTCCGACGAGCCCCTCGGCCTCCCGGCGCAGAGCCGTGGCCCTGGGGTCGTATGCGCGGTAGACCCGATGACCGAAGCCCATCAGCCTCTCGCCTTTGGCCAGGGTCTCCCGGATCCATTGCTCTGCTTGGTCGACCGTGCCCATCTCGTGAAGCTGGTCGACGACCTCCGAGGGGGCGCCGCCGTGCCAGGGACCCTTCAATGCCCCGATGGCGCCGACCACCGCCGAGGCGATGTCGGAATGGGTGCTGATGACGACCCGTGCCGTGAATGTGGACGCGTTGAAGCCATGCTCCGCAGCGACGATGAAATAAGCGTCGAGGGCGTTCGCCGCTGCTTTGTCGGCCCGTTCACCGCTGAGCTGGTACAAGAAACCGGCCGCCAGATCCAGAGAAGGGTCCGGGTCGATCGGCTCGCTCCCGTCACGAAGCCGGGCGAAGGCGGCCAGGGCCGATGGGGCCACAGCCGTGACCGCACGGGCCTGCTCGACGGAGGGCGGCCAGGTTGTGCCCTCCTCGGCTCCCCAAACCGAGATGGCGGTGCGCAACGCATCCATGCCCCCGGTTTCGGGTGGAAGAAGGCGCAGTGCCTCAACCACCCCATCGGAGAGAGAAGCGCAGGGCAGACGCGCCACCTCGGGCCATTCCCCGGTCCACAACAGCTCCGCTGCTTGGGCGTAGGTGCCGCGCTCGACGAGCTCGCCGATCGGGTAGCCGCGGTACAGGAGCCGTCCTCTCTCCCCGTCTACCAGCGCCAGAGCAGTCTCCCCGGCAATGACGCCTTTCAGTCCCGGCGAGTAGTCGCGTTCTTCTCCGCTCATCCACGAAGCCTAAACGTGAGCGGAACAACCCAGCAAGGTTCAGCGACCACGCATTGGGAGCATCAGAATGTCATGCATCCGTGGCTGCCCTAACGATGACTCAGTTGTTCCTGTTGGTGTTTCAGGACCGCCGCCAGCAGCGCTTCGGGATGTATCTCTTATGTCAAGGTGCCGGCGGTTTGTGGACAGGACTGGGATGGGCCACACCGTCTGGCGGGCAGGCTCTTATTAGGTCACACGGTCCGCCAAAGGGTGGTGGGGTCGACAGGTCATTGAGGACAGAGGCGGGTGGCCTCGTCAGCCGGTTTATAGGGTCAGACCCCACCAAAGGTTCATGCAGCCATGGTGAGGTGTTTGAAGACCTGTCGGGCGACGTAGCGTTTCAGGCATCGCATGATCTCGAAACTGTTGAGTCCTTCGGCGCGTCTCCGCGCCACGTAAGCCCGAGTCTCGGGGTGGTTGCTCATCCGGGTGAAGCGATCCGATGCAACGCCGAGTTGGCGTGACGGTCACCTCCCCGGTTGAGCGTCGGATGGTCTTGCCTGACGAAGCGGGGATCGGTGTCACTCCGCAGAGGTGGGCCCATGACCTCTCTGATCTGATTCTCTCCGGATTGTCGCCTGCTGTGACCAGGAGGGTGGCGGCTCCGTCTGGTCCGACCCCGTAGACGTCGAGGAGGTCTGGTGCGGTCTGTACGACGAGGTCTCTGAGCATCGAGTCGATGTCTCTCACCTCGCCGGTGAGAGCTCGGATCCTTCTCGCCAGGTTGCGGATCATCAAATTGGTCGTATACGTCACCGGGTCTGATGTCGGGTTTGGCCGCATTGCTGCTGCTCCTTTGACCAGTCCGATCTGTGGTCGGTCTTTGAACCGGACTCGGATGGGTTCGGGTGCTGTGAACACGAGATGCCGCAGCTGGGTCAGGCTCTGGCTCCGTTGCAACCGTGCCGACCGGCGAGCCACCAACAGGACACGCATCTGTTCCACGGGACCATTACGAAGCTTGGGGACCACCGCTGCTTCACCCGACAAGGCTGCTCGAGCTGCTGTCACCGCATCAGTCGGATCCGACTTTCCTTTCTTGCGTCGGACCTGACGGTTCTGCCGGTCAACCTCCACCACCTCGATGTCGGCTTCGGTGAGGAAACGCGCCAGACCCACTCCATACGAACCGGTTCCTTCGACACCAACCCTCCTCACCTCACCCAGCTCCGCTAGCCAAACCAGCAGGCCTCCGTAGCCCTCGTCACCGGCCGGAAACCGCTCCACATCCAGCACTCCGCCATTGGTATCCACCGCAGACGCCACATGAAAGTCGGCGTGAGTGTCCACACCACCAACCACTTCTACGATTCCCATCGCCGCCCCTTTCTCTAAACACGGGGCAAAGGGGTGGCCGCACACCGGGACGGCGGAACGGACCCGACCGAATTGGGTCAATCAGTTCAACCGGAGATCCACCGCCCGACCGGTGGCGCCACCAAGGATCATCGCTCCCAGCCGGTTATGCAGTCTGAGCTTCCCCCGTTCTGATGGACATCTTTGTCCTGGGATAGCCTCCCGGGTGAAGGAAGCGAAAGCTCAAGTCAGATCGGTATCCACCCGAGTTCGGGCTCAGGTCGTTGCGTTGTATCGCGACGGGGTGTCGGCCAAGCAGTTGGCTGACCAGTTCGGGATTTCACCAACCAGCGTCACGAATTGGGCACGTCGTGCTCGTCTTGCCAGCGGCATCGACCCTGTTCAGGAGGCGCTGTCGGATAAGGAGGAGATTGCTCGGCTGCAGCGTCTTCTCAAACAGCGAGACGAAAAGCTGGACACGTTGGGAAAAGCTGGCCTTCTTCGTCCGGAGGGCGGACCAGGAGTGATCTACGCTGGATCGAGGCGGAGAAGGCAACCAACGAGCGTCTGAATGTGGCCGCTGTTTGCCGTGTTCTCGGTGTGTCCCGGCAAGGCTTCTACGCGTGGCGCAACAGCCTCCACACCGAGTCGCCACGCCAGATAGCCAACCAGCAGCTGTTGGAGGAGATAAAGCCATCCACGACGATTCCCTGCCTACGGGTCACAAGGATCCGAGCGGTTCTTTGTCAGCGGGGCCAGCAGGTGGGTGTGAACCGGGTGGCTCGTCTCATGAGAGAACACGGAATCAAGGCTCTCCGAGGCCGGCGCAGAGCGAGGCCTCGATCAGCATCCCCTCGGCGTCGTCCCGAAGTCCCCGACCTGGTGCAGAGACGGTTCAAGGCCGACTGGCCCAACCAGCTGTGGTGTGTCGACACCACTCAGATCCGTACCCGTCAGGGATGGCTATATGCGGTGGTCATCATCGACGTGTACAGCCGGAAGATCATCGCCTGGACTACGTCGAAACACCGCACCGGCAACCTCGCTCTCCACGCCCTCGACCAAGCTGTCAGAAGTCGTCGACCTCCTCAGGGTGGCATCGTCCACTCTGACCGTGGCTATCAGTTCACCTGTTGGGAATGGACTGCAGCGGTCGAAGCCGCTGGCCTGAGACCATCGATCGGAAGGGTGGGAGCGGCCCACGACAACGCCCTCATCGAATCATGGTTCTCGCGTTCAAAAATGAAGCCGTGCACCCTCATCCCATGCCCACCACTCGAACCCAGGCCCAACGCGTTCTATTCGACCACATCAACTTCCACAACCAAAGGAGACACCACTCGGCCCTCGACTACACAAGCCCGACCAAATACGAAGACCTCACGGTGTCCGCGTAAACGGGGGAAGCTCCGTCTTCAACGTGGATGTCCACTGGGAGGACCTCATCGACCTTGTCCCAGCCGTTAGGCAACGCATCGCAGAACTGGGAGGCAAGAGGACATGGTCCAGCCGATATCACTAGCTTCGGCTCCGGCGCATCCTCGTAGACCTGGCGGAGTGTCGGGGCTGTACCGTCGACCTTGTCCCAGCCGTTAGGCAACGCATCGCAGAACTGGGAGGCAAGAGGACATGGTCCAGCCGATATCACTAGCTTCGGCTCCGGCGCATCCTCGTAGACCTGGCGGAGTGTCGGGGCTGTACCGTCGATCACCCGCTCCGAGACGATGACCAGGTTCTCAATCTGAGGACCCAGGTCTGTAACAGTCTTGCGAAACCTGAGATAGTCGAACGTGCTCTCCTCGGTAGGTGTGGACCCACACCAGCAGGGGCCACATTGAAGGACCCAGATCCTGGCACTTGTCTCTTGGCGTTCGATCTCACCTCGTGCCATTCCATGAGTCTACGTTTCAACATGTCGAACCAGCGCCGGCCAACGTCACGGCTCTCTGACTTCGAGGGCAACACTGCCCGTCAAGGGCAAGGCTGCCGGAGATGCTGACCTGAGTAGGTCCCACAAACAGCCGCCCATGTAGACCAGGCTCTGACCAGCAGCAACAGGAGCCGGGAACACGGGGGAGCTCAGGGCAATCGGCTTTGTCAGTCGGCTTCGCTTCCTTCGTTGCCTCGGCGTTGGGATGAGGGTGGGGAGCCCCAGGTCGCAGTGAGAGCGTATCTGTCGCTGCGGATGATGCTGATGCGGTGTTCAATCGGTGTGGTTTCGGCGTGGACGGTGCGCAGGAGCCGAAACGCCAACTCTGATGGCGGTAGGTCGAGCATGGTTCGGTCGTCGGGATCGGGGTCGAGGGGTTGGATCTGTTCGACACTCGAGGTTGGGATTATGCCCGCCATGGTGAGGCGGTCATAGAGAGATCCGGTGGTGAGATCTTCTCCGAGCAGAATCTGTCCGATGTGAGAGGGGAGCCATGATCTGTCGATGGCGATCGGCTCGTCCCCGGCATACCGGACTCGCATGATGTGGACGCATTCTTCCTCCGGAGCGAGGCCGAGATGTCGGGCCGCGTCCTCGGGGAGCGCGGTTATCACTGAGATCGGTACAGCGGACCGTTCGGCTAGGCCAGTGTCGGTGATCCACCCGGCCAGGCTATAAATCCTGGCGATGGAGTCGATGAGCGGGCGCTCGGTCACCCTGGTGCCGATGCCACGCCGGCGTTCCACAAGCCCGGAGCGTTCCAGGGCGGTTACGGCCTGACGAACTGTGGATCGGCTGACTTGATAAGCCGACATCAGCTCGGATTCAGTGGGGAAACCCTCGTCGAATTCACCGCGAAGGAGTCTCGCCCGTAGTTCGGATTCGATCTGTGCCCACAATGGTGTCGGGCTTGCCCGATCGACCATCACTCACCCTTCTCCCAACATCAACGACATAAGGAGGGTCAACAAGACAGCGATGGCAACCAGGATGAGTATCAGCGCCAGCACCCTATCAAGATCTGCATCCGGCACCCGGTTGAGGTAGGCACAGCGGGAGGGGGTTCGACCGATCGAGCGCAGGCGACGCAGTCATCCCTCACCAACCACGACTGAGGTGACCAGCACGCCAAGAACAACGATGGCAATGGCGACGAATCGCAGGTCGCGTTCCCAGGCCCAGAGGACGATCAGTGTCAGCACTCGTAGGAGAGGCGTGATCGCCAGCACCAGCACACCAAGAGCCATGATCGTCTCACCGGCGGTCTGGTGCCCCAGGTCGAACAATCGCACCGCCGGCGCGGTCCGCTCCCCCGCAGCGAAGCTCACAGCCAGCCCAATCGCCATGAGAGCGAATGCGATGGCCAGCCCGCCGCGGAGGACCAGTTGGATGCTGCGGCGGATCCACGCTTCCCGAAGCGTCACGTCGCCGCCAACGGACGGAAGGTCATCGCCCAACGTGGACTCCGAACGCCTCGAGAGCCATTAGTACTGCAACGAACAGCAGAACGACGGCGAGGATCCGGCGGAGGACGATCGGTGATACCTTCGCCGACGTGTGGGCCCCGCCGAGCGCGCCCACCACCACGCCCATAGTGAGGGGGGCGGCGACGAGCGGATGTACATAGCCACGCGCAAAGTAGATGAAGAGGCTCGCGATGGCGGTGACGCCGATCATGAAGTTGGAGGTCGCCGCGGCCACCTTGATCGGCACCCGCATGCCCAGAGTCATTGCGGGCACCTTCAAAAAGCCTCCTCCCACGCCGAGCATGCCCGACACGACCCCAGCGAGCGCCGAGAGCGAGGCGCCTGTGGCAAGGTGTTCAGCCTCGTAGCCGACCGTCTTCCGCCGGTGGTGGTCGAAGTAGGCACCCGCCAGCCGGCCCGGTATCTCGTAGCCCTCCACGACGTCGCCGGGCTCGGTCTGGGTTGCGTCCTCGTCCACGATGACGCCGTGCACGTCGCTGCTGCGCAGCACCAGGGCAGCCGTGACAATCATCATCGCCGCGAAGAGCGCCGAGATGACCGAGGGCGCCACCAGCACGGCGACGAGGCCACCAGTAATCCCACCAATCGTCGTCGCGACCTCCAGCGTCATGCCTAGCCGCATGTTCGCCAGACCTTTACCCACGTCGGCGCTGCCCGCCGCCGTGCTGGTCGCGACGACGGTGACCAGCGAGGTTGCCACTGCCACCCGGATGTCGTAGCCGAACCCAACGACGATCGCTGGGACAACGATGACGCCGCCGCCAATCCCGATGACCGCGCCGAGCCAGCCCGCAAAGAGACCTAACGCGACGAGAACGAAGGCGTCGAACATCGAAACGTCTAGCATTCCTCCTGAATATACGGATATTCGGACGTTCGTTCAAAACCTGTCGGAGGATGAGCGCTGCAGACAGCTGTGCGTGGCTCCGGCGGCTGTGCGAAAAGACTTCTGGTCTCCCGTCGCCACACAGAGCACAAACGCAGGCTCACCGACCGCGACGCGGGGCCATCGCCACGGGGCGATGGCCATCTTGCCCGTCTCGCCCTCGGTTGCTTACGCCAAGTAGCGTCTCGACCAGGACTGAGGGCGTCTACGACGTTCCGCGAACGGAGGGCAACGCCACAATCACCATGGCAGTGTGGTGTTCTCGGCCATATAGCTGATCCGGTGCCCGAAGAATGGACGGTTGGTCGCGGGCCGGCTCCCAGGATCTTGGAGGTGACCGCCAAGGCGATTGGCACCCACCGTCCAGAGAGCCGTACCCCAATCGACCTATGCCGTCGCGTCCACTCGGAGGCCGCTGACTGCGAAGAAGTCCGGGGCGAAGAAGGCTCCGGTGAGACCCTCGAGCCGTTCCCGAACTTGAGGAAGTTGGTGCCGGATCCTGGAAAAAGTGAGCCCGACTAGATACGCGCCGAGAATCGCCTCTACGTGTAGTGCCTGAGTCACGACTCCGCCGAGCACGCCTGCCGCCATGGCTATCGAGAGGCCGGCTATGATGTTGAAGCCTCGGGAAAGCACCTGACGGAAGACTCCGTCTATCAGGAACCTGCCCACAGTGAACATGAAGAGGACGAAGAGGGCGAGCCCGCCAAAGGAGACAGCGATTCCGCTGAGCTGAACCCCTCCGACGGCCACCCCCGACAAGACTGCCAGGATCAGCCACCCGATCGCGTCCTTCGCCATCGCCGCCGCCAGAGTGATATGGCCGAAGTTGCGACGCATCACACCGAGGTCGGAGAGGATCTTGCCGACCACGAGTAGCGCCGAGACGCTGAGCGCGAGCGCGAAGAAGGTGGCGAAGACCCAGGGGGATGGCTCGGCCGTCGCCACCGAGATTACGGCCGAGCTGGAAAAGGTCGGCGTCGCCCTCGGGCGCGAAGCCAGGACCCACATCCGCCGGGCGCCAGAGCCCGAGGCCGGCATCATGGCGGCGGTGGTCGAGTTCGACGCCGATGTTGGTGCTGGGCACCAGTGTCCGCGCCGGAACCTCTCGCCTCCACCTCGGCCCCAGAGTCGAATACCTGGTCCGGAACGCCCCCTGCCCAGTTGTGGTGATCAACACTTAGACGGTTGGTCGAGTCGCCGGGACTTCCATTGTCTCGGTGGCGAGCAGGCGCGGATGCGTCCATTCAATTTCTGATAGCGGGTGCGCCCTTAGAAGACGCCCGGGTCGGGGCGGCCAGCCGAGAGGCCGAACCTGATCGTGGCTGCTGCATCGTGGACTACTGTAGGATCCCACTCAGACTGTGACTTTCCTGGCCGAGCACGCTTCTCTGCAGAGCCGTCGCTCCTCCCACAATGCCCGTCGTAGAACTCCACAACGACGTCGTGCGAGTCGTCACGTGCGGTGATGACGATGATCGGGATTTTGCTGGTTTGTCTGATGGCCCGGCACAGGTCGAGTCCATTGGCGCCGGGGAGCATGATGTCCACCAGCACCAGGTCAGGGTCGGTCGCGGCGAGTCTTTGCAACCCCGATTCGGCGTCCCGTTGGCGTCCAGATCAGTCATCCAGGCTCAACGCTCGTTCCTCGGCCCCCTGGTGGGGCCACCACTCCCTGGTCAGGAGGTGGCTGAGTACCGCCGCCATCAACTCTTCCGGATTGCCGCTAACGCATTGCTCGACGTGAATGTCGACGGGGAGGATCTCCCCGACCGGTGTCCATCCCGCCGGTAGCTCGTCCCAAAACAGAAGAGCCCCCGGACAGGCCGCCGCCGAGATGATGATCTTGGGCTCCGGAACATCGGCATAGAGCTGGCGGAAGACTTGCTTCGTGCCATCGATCACTCGCTCGGAGACGATGAGGAAGTTCTCCTCGGCTCTGCCGAGATCGGCAGTTGTCGTACGTAGACGAGAGAAGTCGAACGATGCGGTGGCTGAAGGCTGCGTCCGACACCAGCATGGGCCGTACTGGAGACGCCAGATCCGGGTCCGGCTTCCGGGGCGCTCCCTTTGATCCGGATCGGAGGCCGACACGCGCTCAACGGGATTGGCCGGATGCATGATCACGTCCCCGGAATGTGACTTGGATCGGTCAGGCCTCGGCCCGCACGACAAGCCGGCGCACCGGTCTGGGTGCCCGCAACGGGCTCCGGCCGAGGTGTCCACCAACGAGGTGATCGGCCCATGCCACGAGTATACGCCACCCATGTGACGAACTCGCATTGCCTGTATGACGATCATGTGACATTCATCCATGCGAGGCGGCGGCCGGTAACGTCGCGGTTGACAGATGGAAGCCGTTACATGCATTCGTCTGACTGGGTACCGGTCTAGGAAATACAGCGGGGCAGGATCAGGAGGGGCATGGAAGACCTGACAGCCCGCCAGCGGGCTTTCGACAGGATCCTCATCGTCGAAGACGACGATGAGGTTCTCAGTGCGGTGCGTCTGGCTCTACGGGACGAGGGATTCGAAGTCGACGGGGGTACGTCCTTGCTCACACCCCAGGGAGATCTGATAGGGGCCTTGAGCAGCGAATGGGGGAGCCCCGGCGTCATCCCGGCCCCGTGGGGCCGTGCTCTCGATGCGTCGTGACACCAGTAGCCCACTAGAGCACATGAAAGGAGGAACTCGATGCTGGAAACGTTCGGTGCAGCTTCTCATGACGAAGTGCTGCAACTCGTAGTCCAGGTCAGCGCCCTACTGCTCACGGCCCGGGTACTGGGAGGGCTGGCCCAACGGTTGAACCAGCCTGCGGTGGTGGGTGAGATACTGGCGGGGGTGATCCTCGGCCCTTCTCTGCTCTCGGGGCTGGTGCCCTCGGTGGGGAACTGGATCCTCCCCCAGACCCAGGTGCAGGGTCACCTCCTCGAGGCGGTAGCACTGATCGGTGTCATGTTTCTCCTCGTGGTCACTGGCCTGGAGACCGATCTCGACCTAATCCGCAGGAAGGCTCGGACTGCCCTGGGGGTCGCCGCGGGAGGCCTGTTGCTGCCTTTCGCCACGGGTCTCGCTCTTGGATATGCCTTGCCGGACGACCTGCTGGCGGATCCCACGCAGCGAACCGTATTCGCACTGTTCGTCGCGACTTCCCTTTCGATCTCAGCGATCCCGGTGTTGGCCAAGGTGCTCATCGACCTCGACCTCATGCGCCGGGACATAGGCCAGACCCTGCTGGCGTCGGGCATGATCGACGATATCACCGGATGGACCCTCTTAGGTCTGGTAACTGCTCTCGCGAGCGCCTCAGCGATCACAGCGGGAACGGTCCTGCAAACGGTCGGGATGGTGATCCTATTCCTGGTCGGCACTGCAACCGTTGGCGTGTGGCTGGTCAATCGCGGCCTCGCCCTGGTCCAAGATCATTTCCGGGGTCATGACCAGATACTCACCCTGGTCGTGGTCTTGGCCTTTGCCTGGGGTGCATTTTCCCAGGCGTTGCACCTCGAACCGGTTCTCGGTGCCTTCGCCGTGGGAATCCTCTTTGGGCGCTCGCCTCGGCTCCCGGCAGACGCCATCCGCAAGACAGAGAGCATCGCTCTGGCCGTGTTCGCGCCGATCTTCTTTGCGGTCGCCGGCCTGAAGGTCGATATTCCGGCGATTCTCGAACCCCGTTTGATGGTGATCACACTGGTCGTCATCGCGGTTGCCACGTTCGGAAAAGTAATGGGCGCTTATGCCGGAGCGAGGTGGCTCTCAGGCCAGGGTCACTGGTCGGCGTTGGCATTTGGCTCCGGGCTCAACGCACGGGGAGCCCTCGAGATAATCATTGCCACGATTGGCCTGTCGCTGGGGATCCTGAGCCAATCGATGTTCTCCATAATCGTCGTGATGGCTATCGCCACTTCCCTGATGGCTCCACTCGCATTGCGCTACACGGTGGCGCGGGTGCAACTCGACGACGAGGAGGAGCGGCGACTCAAGGTGGAGGCGGTGCTCGAGAGCTCGTTCCTGGGCGGGATCCGGCGGATCCTATTGCCTGTGCGCTCATTGCCACTTGTAGAAAGCGATACCCGGGCGATGCAGGTCGAAATCGTCAATCGTCTTGCCGGCGTCCAGGACATGGCGATCTCTCTGTTCGCGGTGGCAGAGTCCGACCAACGACAGCAGGCTGCGGCCTACCTGACGGAGCTCAAAGGGAAGTTCAAACAGTCGGTCGACGTCCGAGTGACGGTGTCCGACGACATCGCCGGCGCCATTCTCCAGGAGGCTGAAGGCGACTACGACCTCATGATCCTGGGCACGCCGTCAGTCGAATCCTCTCCGGAAAACCTGTTCGGGCCGTTGTTAGACGACTTGGTGAAGTTGTCTCCGTGCCCGACGCTCTTGGTTAGAGGGAGGCAAAGCGAAGTCCAATGGCAGCCGAAGAGGATCCTGGTGCCCACGGACGGCACTCAGGCGGCGAGGAGAGCGGCCGAACTGGCGTTCGCTATCGCGGCTGAGGACGGTCAGGTCGAAGGGCTCCATATCGTCACCGCCAACAGCCGTCGTGTGGATCGGAGTATGGAGAAAGAGGTAACCGCCGAGATTGAGGAGATGGGCGACGCATTGGGACGCATGCCGCGGACCGAGGTGCGCGACGGCGATTCAGCCGAGGAAGGGATCCTGGATTACATCGCAGAATTACCACCAGACCTCTTGATCCTGGGTACCGAGGTTAGGGCCGGGACCATCCGTCTCCACCTCGGGCCGAGTGTGGAGCAGTTGGTCCGGGAGGCTAGGTGCCCCGTTGTCGTGGTCAACACCTGACCCTTCTGGCTCGGCCTCCACTTGCGAAACCGAGACTCCGACCTGGCCCGACGCCGCATCACGCATGACTTTCCCCTCAGTCCGCACCAGCCTCTGACACGGGCAGCTTGGCAGGGGGGTCCCCACTCGGCGAGCCCCTCCTCATCGAAGGTGTCTACGACCATGCGGCGTTGCCTCCAAGAGCGAGAATCGCCTCAGGAGTCGATCACTTCACGTGTGGTCCTCCCTGTCAAGAACTTGGATGCCCCGGCGCGTACGATGAGAAGAGGGTGTGGCATCCACTCCAGCATCTGCTGGTGGCGGCGACGGGGTCGAAGGGATCGTCTCCTATCGCTGAGGCCGATGACCGTCAGTCCCGCTCGCTCGCCGTGGTGGGCGAGTGTGACCACGGCGTCCTGTGCGGCAACCGCGGTAACCGACGCGCCTGTGTCCAACTCGATCCGGTTCGCTTCCTTCTCCAGACGCTTGGCTCGGCGGTCCGTGCCGACCAGTGTCAGTTCTGCGCCGACCCGCTCGGCGAGGATCGTGGCCAGTTCCATTGAGGCGCGTTGGTTCCACCCCGGCCCGTGATGTGCGACGATCTCGCGGATGGCGTTGATATCGAGGGGACGCCCCGGTTCGGTGACCACGACCACCACGTCGGCGGGGGAGTCCTCGAGCACGACGCCTACTGTGCCGCCTAGCAGCCGTTCTCCGAAGATCGCCCTGTGGTAGCCGATGACGATGATGTCTGCACCAACGTCCGACGCCACGTTGACGATGGTCTCCCCGATCGTCGAAGAAGCCCTAACTTCGGTATTCACCTCCAGCCCGTGCGCCCGAACTTGGTCTGCTAGCGGTTCGAGCCCCCTAGCAGTTCGTTCCAACTCGGATTCCTGGAGTTCCGGACCCATCCGGTACGTGGATGACGGCAGCTCGACGATCCGCAACAGCACGATCTCGGCAGGCCGGCCATCCCTGCCGTCAGCGATCACGCACGCGGTCTCCACGAGATCCGACTCCGTAGCCGGGTTGGCGACGGCGACCAACACCGTGGCCGCTGTTCGAGGTGGCGGGCTCTCCTCGGCGAGCCCCTCAGACTCCTCTCCGGCCTCTTCGGCCATTCGCCGCTGCTCATCTCGCGGGTAGTGGAGTGCCAGCAGGGGCTCCGTCATGACCGTCGTCGCGACCGCCATTATCACCAGCATGGCGAAGAGGGTGGGTGGCAAGACCCCCAATTCGAGGCCGATGTTGAGGATGATGAGCTCGGTGAGGCCACGACAGTTCATCAACACACCGAGGGCCGACGACTCCCTCCAACCGAGTCCGACCATGCGCGCAGCCACAGCCGATCCGCCCCACTTGCCGAACACTGCCACGGCGAGGATGAGAAGGGTGAGCCCCCACATCTCCAGCGATCCGATGCGGCCGATCTCGGTGCGCAGGCCGCTGAAGGTGAAGAAGATCGGCAGCAGGAGCAGAACCGAGAAGTCGTGCAGCTTTTCCACGATTTCGTTGATGAACGCTGGCCGATGAGGCATCACTGCCCCTGCGAGGAACGCTCCGAAGATCACGTGAATGCCGATCACATCGGTTATCAGGGCACTTGCTAATACCGCAGTGAAGAGACCGGCGAGGACTCCGGCACTCAAGTGGCCACGCTCCTGATGGTAGTCGGCGAGTCGTCCCAGGAGCGGGCGGATGACGAGCAGCATGGTAAGGATGAACACGATCGAGAGGACGATCGTGAACGCGGCACCGCCCGGGCCGCTGGCCTGTGCCACGGTTACCACCACGGCCAGGATGCTCCACGCCGTGACGTCGTCGACGGCGGCGCAGGTCAGGGTGACCGCTCCCAGTTTCGTCTTGTAGAGGCCTCGCTCAGTGAGGATCCGCGCCAGCACCGGGAACGCCGTGACGCTCATGGCTGCACCCAGGAACAAGGCGAAGGGTGTGAAGGAGCCGTCGGAGGAACCGAGCAGGGGGAACAGAAGAAGTGCGAGCCCGATCCCCGACATGAACGGTGCGATGATGCTCGCGTGGCTCACCCACACCGCGGCGTGGCCCCGTCCGCGAAGTAGCCGCACGTCCAGTTCCAGCCCGACGAGGAACATGAAGAAAATCAGCCCGACGTTGGCGAGCACGTCCAGGAAGGGCATGATCTCGAGTGGGAACAGGTACTCGCTCGCTTCCGGCCACACCGCCCCGAGAAGAGACGGGCCCAGCATGATGCCGGCCACGATCTCACCGATGACCGCGGGCTGTCTGAGTCGCCGGGCGACCATGCCCATCAAGCGGGCGGCGATCACGATCACGATGATCGCCAGCAGGAGGTTGGCGAGCACATGGCCGGCTGACTCGCCGACTGCTCCACCTTCCCCGCCGGCGACGACCTCCCTGCCCTCGCTCCCCCGTCCGAGCCTGAGGAGGAAGTTCATGCCTGCGATGATGAACACCACCATCCCGAGGTATAAGACCAGAATCCGACTACGGCCGGTCGAGCCGAACGAACCACCGGGGCGTTGCGCTCCGTTGTCCTCTTTGGTCGACGGGCTCACGCTATGCCCCCATCGATCGGCGACAGCACGGGGATCGGGTCGCGGTCGTACCTGGATAAGCAACCACCGCCCCGTAGGGGCGTTGAACAGCTGTACATCGCTGTCATCCTTTCCTGAGCGCCTGCGGGGTTAGCTGACGGGCTCGGGCTGGAAAGTTGCCCTACCCGGCTTATGCCGGGATTCGCCCCAGTCGGGTGGTCACCCAGTGGGTCCCCCGTCTCGACCAACACGATCGAGTTCGGCGTTTGTGGTTCGGGAGCCTAGGAAGGCGAACGGTCCTCGGCAAGTATCAATGGATCTAGATCTCATGCGGTGGCAGGTCGAGCAAACCTTCACACAACAGGGGATGGTCTACATCCCGCTTATGTCCTCGGAGCAGGGTCCGACATGAGCCTCTTCCTTGGTTCGTTCTTCGAACTGCTCCTTGTCGTCGCCGTCATCGGGACAGCCGTCGTCTTGTTGAGTAGCGATACTCGTTGCGCACGTTCAGCAAGGTGTCACTTAGCTGAGGTCGGTTCCAGGTTGGTACCGGTTGGCGACAAGCCAATCGAAGATCTCGTGGCGGAGGAAGGTGAACTTGCGGCCACCAGGCTTGCGGTGTGCGGGGATGATCCCTTCTCGAACCCAGGCTCGAATGATCTGTTCGTTGGTGTGCAGGAGCTCGGCAAGGTCTTTGGTGTCCATCACGGGTGGCACCTCGGGATACCAGTCCTCGTACTCGATCTCATGCACTTTCTATTCGTGGCCCGCCGACTTGGGCTCTTCTTCGGCTGGTGTTGTGTCGCCGGGTCGGAATCGCGTCATGGCGGCGAGGACTTCTTCTCTGAAGAACCGGAACTGCTGTCCCCACCTGACCGCGGGGAGGTCGCCTCGGTGGACCTTGTCTCGGACGTCGCCAATGGTGGAGTGCATCATCTCGGCGACGTGGGCGGTGGTGAGGATTGGGGGATAGTCGCGGCGGATTTCGTCGAGGAGTTCCTGTGGCAGGTCTGGCTTCGTCACTGCGTCGATGTTACGGAAGGCTAGGACGGAACGGAACAACCTTGAACACACGTAGACGATGATGGGGTGACGTACCTCGGACGGAGGACTGATGCGATGATGGTTGGGTGGCTGGCGTTCCCCGTGGCAAGGTCTGGGAGTATCCGAAGTGGATCAGCGAGCATGCCTTCGACAAGCTGCGGCTGATCGACTGCACGTTCTCCGAGTTCGAGCTGGCGCTCGAGTCGGCTGAGGTGATCGAAGAGACCACCCTCGATCCGGACGTGTTGAAGGAACTGTTGTTGTTGGTCGACTGGAGACGCCCTCTTCATGTGGTGGTGGTCGTCGACGCCCGGAGTCGTGAGGAGCGGATAGTCACTGTCTATGAGCCCTATGGAGACAGGTGGTCGGCCGACTATCGTGAGAGACGTTGATGTCATGTGAACGCTGCGGCCAACAGGATCGGGTTTCGGTCCGGAGAGCCAAGGTCACCGAGTCGGAGGGCAAGGTCGCGTTGGTCCTCGAAGTTCCCATGGAGGAGTGTCCTTCCTGTGGGGACCGTTGGCTGTCCTGGGAGACGGCGGGCCGTCTCGATGAAATGTTCACAGCGATGTTGGAAAGCGACGTCGAGGTGGCGACACGTCATTTCGACTCTGCCGACCAGCCGGCTGCCTGACCACCTCTCCTGTTCATCCGACCATCATCAGCGTTGGTGCCTGTTCGAGTTCTGGGAGCGGATGGTAAGCGTCGACTGCGGTCTGCCATAGTCGAGCTTCCGGAGTAGAGGGGTCGGTGAGGCCGGGGTCGGGGCCGAGACTGACCCGGGCGGCTGCATATCGGCTGACTGCTGTGTCCCAGCGGATCGCGTCAACAGGATCAGATGGTCGACGGCCGAGCACCTCGAGCATGTCGGCTGGTGGGTTGATCTGGTAGCTGATGGCCAGGGCTGTGGTTCGGGCTGCGAGCTCGTCTTTGATGGCGGTGTAGGTGTGGATGAGGTCGGCGTGGTCTTCGATCCACTGCACCCGCTCAAAGGTCTTGTCCAATCTGTGGATCTCGTGTTCGAGGTTCTGGAGGGATCGGTGGAGTTGTTGGTCGGTGGCGTTTTCCAGGGCCACACCTTCGGTGAGGGCGGGTGGCTGGACGACGGATCTGGTGAGCTGGCGGACCAGGCCTTCGACTGGGGTTTCGTAGGAGGGTTGTCCGGGTTGGACGCAGCGGCCGTCGACGTTCCGGCTGGTATTGACCCACAGGTGGGTTTCGTCCCGAGCCCGGGACAGGGCCGTGTATCCGTGTTCGGCGGCGACGCCGGTGTCGATGTAGAGGTGGGTGGTACCGAAGGTCTGGCCTTGGGCGGTGTGGATGGTCTGCGCGTAGGCGTGGTCGACACTGGAATCCACATACGACCCCGGCAGTTCGACGACCACTCCATCAATGTCGCGCAGGAATGTGACGGTTCGGGTGGCGGGTTTGATGGTGGTGATGGTTCCGGTCTGGCCGTTGCGGAGATCGGAGTGCGCGTACCAGTTGTCCCGGACCACGATCCGGTCTCCCGCCTGGAATTCTGTACCCCATCGGCTGACCAGAGTCGGCCCTTCGAGGAGGTCTTCGGCTTGCATGTGAACTCGGGCGAGTTGGTTGAGCAGCGCCACCTCGTCCCGTCGTGAGGCGAGTATCCGTACCTGGTCGACGCCGTGGGTTTGGGCATCGGCCCACCAGGCATCGACCAGTGCGGTCTTGGTGGTGTATTCGTCTCCGCCGAGGTGGAGTCGTCCGGCTTCGCCGTATTCGTGGACAGCTGACGCGACCTGACCCTGGCGGAGCTGGTCGAGAGCATGACGGTCGAGGTCAAGGGTCTGCCGCTGGTTGACAACGGCGAGGTCTATGACCACTCCTTGGCCGTCGGCGACGATGCAGTGAAAGAGCCCGCCTGAGTCGATGGAGGGGAGCTGTTTCGGATCGCCCACCAACACGATCTCCCCGTCGCACTGTTCTGTTTGGGAGACAAGCCAGGTGAGATCCCGGGTGGAGACCATCGACGCTTCATCGACCACGATGACCGTGCCTTCGGGGAGGCGGATGTCGTAGCTGTCGAGCTGGTGATGCATCATGGCGATGGTCCCCGACCAGCCACCTGACAGCTCTTCGCCGAGTCGATGTGCAGCGGTGGCCGACGTGGCCACTCCGATGACATGGTGGCCGGCTGTTTGGGCGGCGTCTGCGTAGGCGCCGACGGCTCGGGTCTTGCCGGAGCCACCCGGACCCACCAGCGCCACCAACCGGCTGTCCAGATCAGCCAGGTGTCTCACGGCTGCGGCCTGCGCGCCGACCAGACCACGGGTCGTGATCGCTGACTCGAGCGTCTCCTGGTCGACGGTCACCGGTGACTTTGTGGTTAGCGCGTCGAGGATCCGCTGCTCCCGCTGCAACTGGAGGTAGGTCGTGTAGCGGACCTCCCCATGTAAGACCCGATCTAGATGACGCGCGGACGTATCGATCCGGGGAGTCAGGGATTCGACGACTGCCAGTTCGTCCTCTGATAGGGCGATACCTTCGGGAAGCCGAAGAGTTGCCCCCCGATGCGGTATCACCCGGACTATGCGACCTGACTCGAGACCCTCCTCCAATACCCGATGTGCCGAGCCGACCAGCTCGTTCGGAGTAGCGCCTTCGGGCAGGAAACCGGCGACTTCGGGGAGGAGGTCTCTTTCGGTGAACACCGCCCGCCGGTCCGCCATCTCTTCCACGATCGGTGTCTCCGACCACCGATAAGCCTCGACCGGTCTCGAGGTCGGTGTAGCCACTCCCACCGAGTTACGGACGACCGCTTCGACGTCTTCGGGTGCGGTGATGGCGAGCTGGTTCCAGTGGTCGACGATGTCGGTGGTGATCCCGTAGTCCTTCATCTCCTGGGTAACCGCCGCCTCACCCCGCGGATAGGCCTTGGGCTGTCGGGTCTCCAACGTGAACTTCTGATACACCCGAGGATGCGCCTCCCGCCCCGTCGCCGCCACATACCGTTCCACGGCCTCTTCGATCTCCCGCCGTCGAGTCGAGTAGTGGCGTAGCAGCTCCGGTGAGAAGCCGGCGATGTCGGCCATACCGTCGTGGACTTGCTGCCAGGCGACGCCGAGACGTTGGGTGAGCTCCTTGCGGAGGCTCGCCTGGTAGACGGTGCCCCCGGCCTTCAAATGGGCGTAGCCAACCTGAGCGTCGATCGCCCTCCACCCACCTTCGGCCCACACCCGATTGATCACCACCACATGGGTGTGCACCTGAGGGTCGTTGGCCCGGGAAGTGAAGTGGTCGAACCCCGCGGCCACATATCCTTCCGACCCCACCTGCTGTGATGAGAACTTCGATTCCCCGCTCGAGTCGGTGTAACGGTGGCTGACCCGAGACATCGAACAGCGTTCCTCCATGTAGGCGAACGCATCCGAGACAGCTTGCCGGTGTGCGGCCACCACCGCCTCCCGGATCTCGTCATCGCCGTAGGCGTAGAGCAGAGAGACCGACTTCGGCGCCGAGAAAGTGTGGTCGTAGCCAGCCACCTTGCCGTGACTCCGCGCAACGGTCATCTTCTCGCCGTCCGGGGTGCGGTGGGCCATCAAACCGGTGAACACTTCGTTATCCACCGCAGCGCCGGGCTTCAGGTCGAGACGGCCGAGGCCAGAACCCATCCACCGCGACGGTGACTCATGCCCTGCGTAGTAGTCCGCCCGGCCGCGGCGAACCGGGACATCCTCGCCCACAGAGTGCCTGAGCTGTTCGGTGTAGTAAGAGGCCTGCGACGCCACCAGCTTCCCCAACGACTGCACCGCCCTCAACCCCCCGCATCCCGATGATGCATATGTGTGCGGAAAGATCGACCTGGCGACGACAACCGGGTGATCGACGAGGGAGACATCGTCTTCAGCGGGGCGAGGGAGCCACTGGACGACGGTGAACGGGAGACATGTCCCTTCCCAGACTAGTTGGTTAGTGTTATGATAACTAGGATTCAATAAAGTAGATATGAGTGCTATGGAATACTCTGAGATGAAGCCTCTCGATCGGCTGCTCTCCGTCCAGGAGCTCGCCGATTACCTGGGGGTTCCCGTGACCACCATCTACACCTGGCGGCACCGCAGCCAGGGACCACCCGGACTAAGAGTTGGCCGCCACCTCCGCTACCGACGCCGCGACGTCGAAGCCTGGATCGAACGTCAACTGGAGGATCAGCAATGAGCTGCGAACCGAGCCCGCCTTACCTCGACCGTCAAGCGGTATGGTCCACGGAGCGCCATCAGCCGGGATTGGCGGGACCATGAGAGGATGGATCCAACATCGACCGGACCGGTCAAAGCAGTGGCGGGCCCGGTATTACGGCCTCGACGGCCGGGAGCGGTCGAAGAGCTTCGACCGCAAGATCGACGCGGAACGTTGGCTGAGCGCACAGCTCGTCAAACTCGATCGAGGCGAGTGGGTCGACCCCGACCTAGGAAGGGTCCCCTGGGCCGAGTACTCCGAACACCTCCAGGCCAGCCGCGTCCATGTCGCCGACCGGACCGCCGAGACCTACCGGGCTTGCCACGCTCGAGCCGTGCCACTCATCGGCGACATCCCTCTCAACCGACTCAGCACCGAGCTGCTCCGGGGAGTGATCGCCGACCTGACCAAGGCGGGATACGCTCCCGAAACCGTGGCCAAGACCATGCGGTGGGTGAGGCTCACCCTGAACCAGGCGGTGAGAGACCGTCGCATTGTCACCTCGCCGGCCAACGGGATCCAGCTGCCAGTACCTCGCCGCTCCGACATGCGTCTCCTCGACCCACAGCAGGTCGAGCTACTCGCTGAAGCGATGCCTGACCGATACCGGTCGTTTCCGATTGTCGCCGCCTACACCGGACTCCGTTGGGGTGAGCTCGCCGGTTTGCTCGTGGGCAATATCGACATGCTGAGACGTCGTCTCACGGTACGCACCTCTCTCATCGAGGCGGCGGGAGTACCGCCACGACTCGGATCACCGAAGACGACCGCGTCAGAACGCACCATCACCCTGCCCAAAATCGTCACCGAGACCCTGGGCATCCATTTCCACTCCCATCCTCCGGTCAACGGTCTGGTGTGGACCACCCAACAAGGCGGGTTGCTCCGGAGGGGCTCGTTCAGCAGAGTTTGGCGCAAGGCCGTCGCCGAATCGGTCGGCCAACCATGCGTGCCACATGATTTCCGCCACACCCAGGCGTCATGGCTGATCGCCGCCGGCGAGCATCCCAAGACCATCCAGACCCGACTCGGTCACTCCTCGATCCAGGTGACGATGGACCGATACGGCCATCTCATGGAGGGTCTGGACAGCCGCACCGCGGACCGTTTGGACGAGCTGGCCGGGTCCTGGAGCGGCCCAGGAGCGGCCCAAACCGATGACGAGGACAGCGAGACCTCACCCGAAAACCCCCTGACCAGGGGGAAGGAGTGGCAGTCCCGACCGGATTTGAACCGGCGTTTCCGGCTTGAAAGGCCGGCGTCCTAGGCCACTGGACGACGGGACCGGGTGCGCTATGGGTAAGGTTACGCCCGGACCGGGATCAGCCCAACTCCTTTCGGCCTCGATCCAGGGCGCCGAAACTCACATCGTCGACTCCGAGATGTCCGACCTGCGGACGGAACTCAAGACCGATATTGCTGACTTGAGGGCCGAGATGCACGCAGAGATCGGCGCATTGCGAACGTCGATGGCCAACTGGATGCTCACCCTGTTGGTCGCCGTCGTCGGAGCGCTGGCGAGCATCGCCTTCATCTCGTAGCCGACCCACGACCCACGCCCGGGTCGGGATCAGCCCAACTCCTTACGGGCGCGATGTAACCGATCCAGGGTTCTCTCTCGACCCAGAGCGGCGATCGACTCGAAGAGTGGCGGGCTGACCGAGGACCCGGTCACGGCCACCCGCAGTGGCTGGAATGCCTTCCCCGCCCCAATGCCGAGCTTCTCTGGAATGGTCCTCAGCCCGGTCTCGATCGACTCCACATCCCAGGTCTCGAGATTGTCGAGCACCGCCGCACCCTCGTCGAGCACATCGGGAACCCCCTCTCTAGTCATCACCTTGTCCCAGGACGCCTCGTCGAAGGTGTCGAAGTCCTGGAACAAGAACGTGACCTGTCCACCGGCTTCGGGCAGCAGCTTGGTGCGTTCCTGGACCAATGGGGCGATCTCACTGAAGGTCTCCCACTCGGAGTCGTCGAGCTCGCGGTCGACCGCCGCCTCCACGTGGGGCCTCACCAGCTCGGTGAAGCGACCCGGATCCATCGCCCTGATGTACTCGCCGTTCATCCAGGCCAGCTTCTCGGGGTCGAACGCTGCCGGGTTGCGCGACACGTTGGCGAGATCGAACTTCGCCACCGCCTCCTCACGGCTGAAGATCGTGGTCTCCCCGTCAGGCGACCAGCCCAGGATGGCGAGATAGTTGAACATCGCATCGGCCATGTAGCCCGCCTTCCGGTACTCGGAAAGAGCGGTCGCTCCGTGACGCTTGGAGAGCTTCTTGCCATCGGGCCCCAGCAACAACGGCAGATGGGCATAGATCGGCTCGGAGCCCTCGAGGGCGCGGATCAGGAGGATGTGCTTGGGCGTGGAGGGCAGCAGGTCCTCTCCCCGGGCGACGTGGGTGATCTCGTAGTCGATGTCGTCGACGGTCGAGGCCAGGTGATAAGTGGGCGTTCCGTTACTCCTCATGATCACAAAATCGTCGAGGTCCGCCGGAGCGAAGGAGAGGTCGCCGCGGATGACGTCATGGAACTCGACCACCTCATCCTGTGGCACCGACAGGCGGATCACGCCGGAGTCTGTTTCCCGGTCGGGTCGACGTATGTAGTGGCCGGGATGCCTGCCCTCCTTCTGGGCGCGCCGGCGCAGCTCCTCCAGCTCGTCGGTGGATCGGTCGTCGTAATAGGCGTGACCCGAGGCGACGAGATCGCTCGCTATGTCGGCGTAGCGATCGAGACGGTCCGACTGTCGGTAGGTGCCGTATGGACCGCCAACCTCGACCCCTTCTTGCCAGTCGAGCCCGAGCCAGCGGAATGACTCGAGGATCTCCTCCTCGTACTCTCCTGTCGACCGTTCCAAGTCGGTGTCGTCGATGCGGACGATGAAGGTCCCGCCGGTGTGGCGGGCGTAGAGCCAGTTGTACAGGGCTGCCCGAGCCGTCCCGACGTGGAGGAACCCGCTCGGCGAGGGAGCCATGCGCACCCGAACCGTCATGCCGGGGCCACCACCCTGTTGGTGAGCGTGCCGATGCCGTCGACCTCCACCTCCATGAGGTCGCCCGGCTCCACCTTCCCCACCCCCGACGGTGTTCCGGTGAGGATGACATCTCCGGGGAGGAGCGTGGTGAAGGCGCTGATGTACTCGAAGATCTCGGCGACCCCGAAGACCATGTCGGAAGTGAAGCCGGCCTGACGAACCTCCCCGTTGACCTGGCAGATCACGGCAAGGCGCTCGAGTGGGTCGAGCTCGGTCTCGATGGCAGGACCCAGCGGGCAGAAGGTGTCGAACCCCTTGGCCCGGGTCCACTGCCCGTCCTTCCTCTGCAGGTCGCGGGCAGTGACGTCGTTGGCGGCGGTGTATCCAAAGATGTACTGCGAGGCGTCCTCCGCCTTCACGTTGCGTGCCGGTTTGCTGATCACCACCGCCAACTCCGCCTCGTGATGCACCTCGTGGGACAACGTGGGATGGATCACGTTGGCGTGGGTCCCGATCACCGAGGTCGCCGGCTTCATGAAGATGAGTGGCTCCTCGGGGACCTCACCGCCGAACTCGGCGGCGTGGTCCTCGTAGTTCTTGCCGACACAGAGGACCTTGGTCGGGATCACCGGGGAGAGCAGGCTGACCTTGGGCCAGGGCACCACCACCTCGGTTGGCTCCCAGGCCACGAACGGCGAGCCGTTGTACACGAGCACACCCTCGGCGTCTGCAACCCCGTAGGCGATGTCGTCTCCGGATTTGATGCGGACGATCTTCATGAGACCGTGAACCTACAGAACGACCGGGCTCTACCTCGAATGGCGGAGGGCATGACGGAGACGCTCGGGCTTCATCACCAGGGTCTCCTTGTCCACCTCAGCCACCGCGGTGGCCCCGGGACGCTGCTCGTGAGGAGATGCATCCAGCCAGCGCTTCCGACGCGCCACGACGTCGGCGGGGGGGTCCTCGTCATAGCCGCAGAGGATGAGTGCCGCCTCCAGGTCCTCTTTGAACGGAGCTCTTCCCAGCGCGGCGGCGCGTGCCATCACCAGACCGGAGAGCACCTTGCGAACGTCGGGATCGTCGTCGGGAAGATCGGCGTTGTTGACCAGCCTCATCCCCCACCCGGGGTCGGGGCCGGTGGTCCCGTAGTAGCCCCCTCCGGGGATAGCCGTGGGCCCGGTGGGGATCCCCGGCTTGTCGGCTCGCCACTTGACCGCCACTCCCGGCTGAGGGATGGGACGGGGCCGCTCGGCGGCGGTGATCTCGACGTTTGGTTGCTGTGCCATCAGTCGCCCGCCACTAGACGAACTCGAGCCACTGCCGGTAGTCGTCGAGCTTGCCCGCCGCCGCGGCGGAGAACAGTTCTTGGGCTTTCTTGGTGACCGGGCCCCGGTTGCCGTCGCCGATCAACCTGCCGTCGACCGAACGGATCGGGGTGACTTCGGCAGCGGTGCCGGTGAGGAACATCTCGTCGCCCGTGTAGAGGGCGCCACGGGCGATGTCGATCTCACGCACCTCGACCCCGTCATCGCGCAACAGATCCATCACCGAATTGCGGGTGATTCCTTCGAGGATGCCCGCGGACACGGGAGGCGTGTAGACCAATCCGCCGCTGACGATGAATATGTTCATCCCGGTGCCCTCTGATACCGAACCGGCGTCGTTCAACATGATCGCCTCTTCATGACCAGCGGCCACCGCCTCCTGCTTGGCCAGCACCGAGTTCAGGTATCCGCCCGAGCCCTTGGCGGTGGGGATCAGCGAGGTGTGGGAGATGCGCCGCCAGCTGGAGACCATCGTGGAAATGCCCTTTTCGGCGGCGTCATCACCGAGATAGGCCCCCCAGGGGAAGGCGGCCATCATCGCAATGACCTCGTTCTTCGCCGGGTTGATCCCGATGGCGCCGTTGCCGTAGAAGACCTGAGGGCGAATGTAAGCCGACTCGAGCCCGGTCTCCCTGAGTAGATGGAGACAGGCCTCTTTCCACTCCTCGACCGACCACCTCATCGGGATGGCGTAGGCGCGCGCCGAGGCGTCGAGACGGAGCATGTGGTCGTGGAGCCTGAATACGGCAGTCCCCTCCGGAGTGTTGTAGGCCCTGATCCCCTCGAATACGCCAGTTCCATACTGAAGGGCGTGGGAGAGGAAGTGGACGTTGGCGTCGTCCCAGGGGACGAGTTCGCCGTCGCTCCAGATATGTGATGCCGTTTCCATCAGGTCAGGCTATACGCAGCGAGGCATTGGGGAAACCCGGATCGGGGGAACGATCCTCCCTAGTGTCGCCCCGATGCATCGGGTGGTGGCTTCGTGGTTTGGCACCGGCCTGATCCTCGGCCGCGTTCGGGGGAGCCATCTCGGTTCCGGCACCGTTGGAGCGTTGTTCGCCCTTCCGGTGGCTCTGCTGGTGGGGAACTGGTTCGGGTGGCAGGGCCAGCTGGCGGCTGCCGTGGTGGTGGTGGCTACCAGTGTGTGGTCGGCAGGGCCCTTCGTGGGAGCCGAGGGTGATGCCGGTTGGATCTGCGTCGATGAGGCGGCGGGAGCTTTCATCGCCGTGATCGGGCTCGGAATCTGGCCCGGTGCGATCGTGGCATGGTTGGTCTTTCGGGCCGCCGACATCTTCAAGAACTTCGCTCCGGGCGTGGCCCGTGCCGAGCGACTACCGGGTGCGGTCGGCGTCACCGCCGACGACGTGGTTGCGGGACTCTACGGGCTCGCCGCCGGACACCTACTGGAGGCATTGCTCTAGATTCCCATGATGGACTGGCATATCTCAACGGTCGTGGTCGGAGTCGACGGGTCAGAAGGGAGCCTCCGTGCCGCGCAGCACGGTGTTGCAATCGCCCATCACTGGGCAGCTCACTTGAAGCTGGTGACGGTGGTGCGCACCCCCGAGGGTTGGTGGGGAATCGGCGGCGCGCCCCCCAGCCCCGAGTCGCTGTCGACGGCTCTGGTCGAAGGGCAACAGAAGATCTTGCGTGAGTTCGAGCAGCAGCTCGACCTCGATGAAGTCGACTACGAAACGGTCGCAGAGCTCGGTGACCCTGTGACTCGCCTCCTCGTCGTCTGCGAGGCCAGCGATGCCGACATGCTGGTCATCGGCCGCCGTGGTGCGGGACTCGCCGAGAGGGTGATACTCGGCTCGACCGCGGACCGCTTGACGCACCTGGCCGAGTGCCCGGTTCTGGTGGTCCCTTAGCCGTCAGGATTCCACCCTCACCACTCCCCTGAAGGCCACGTAGTCCTTGATCGCGCTGGCTGCATTCTTCGGAGTGGCGTAGTACCAAGCCGCGGCGTGACTGGTGGTGTCGCCGACGCTGACGTCGTAGTAGTTGGCCGTCCCCTTCCAACCGCACACCGTGATCTTCTCGGAAGTCGAGAAGTAGTCCAGGTTCACCGACTGTGGCGGGAAGTAGTGGTTCCCCTCGACGATCACGGTCTCCTCGCTCTCGGCGATGACGACACCATTGAGGATTGCTCTCACCATGTCGCTTCGAACAAGGCCCCCCGGAGCGCTATTCCCTACCCTCGCCGAAGTGCTCAACACCGTCATCATCCCGGTCAAGTCCTTCACTATGGGTAAGCGTCGCCTGGCGGCTGCAATCGATGCGGGGACACGGGCGAGTCTGGTACGCGGTCTCGCCGAGCACGTCGCCTCGACCGTGGCCTCCATCGGGCTGACCCCGCTCATCGTCACCGCGGAGCCGGAGGTGGCGGAGTGGTCGACGCGGGCGGGTTTCCCCAGCCTGCCCGATCCCGGTACTGGCCTCGACGAAGCGGCCCGAGTCGGCGTCGAATGGGTGCGGAACCTCTCGCCCGGTTGGATGATCTTGCACAGCGACCTGCCCCTCGTCGACGCCGCAGATGTCAGGGCTCTCGTGTCGGGCCTCGAGACACGCGGAGAGGTCATCGCCCCTTCGGCCGACGGAGGCACATCTGCCATCGGGAGCCGGGAGGTGTTTCCCTTCTCTTTTGGACTCTCCAGCTTCCATCGGCATCTGCGGAGACTCGACCAACCCGCGGTGCTGGCCCGACCGGGCCTGCTGCTCGACCTCGACTCCCCGCTCGATCTGCAATCCGCGGCGACCACGGCTCGGGGAAAATGGGTCGGAGAGCTCGTCGAGCGAAACCGGGGCGGAGAGGGCGGGTCGATATCTACTATGACCCCGTGACCAAGACGTTTGTGATCACCGGCGGAACCGGAGGACTGGGCACAGCCCTGGTCCGACGGCTCATCGCCAAAGACCATCGCCTGGCCGTGACCTATCTGCTCCCCGACGAGGCCCAGTCCTTCGAGACCGAGTTCGAGGTGGATGAGGAGAGGATCATGCTCACCCGGGTCGACTGCGCCAACGCCGAAGCGGTCAACAGCTATGTCAAGGAAGTGGCCGACCATTGGGGGGAGATCCACGGCCTCTGCTCACTGGTGGGAGGCTGGGCCGGCGGTCGCGACGTCGAAGAGACCGACGACGTCCGTTTCGAGCGGATGCTCGACCTCAACCTGAGATCGGCGTTCTACGCGGTGCGCGCCGTCATCCCCCATCTCAAAGAGGCGGAATGGGGCCGCATTCTCCTGGTGGGGAGCCGCGGCGCCGTCGACTTCTTCGAAGCGCAGGCCGCTTTCAACATCGCCAAGGCCGGAGTGGCCGCCCTGGGCCAGAGCCTGGCCACCGAGCTCGACGGCACCGGCGTGACCGCCAATGTCCTCGTGCCTTCGGTCATCGACACCCCGGCGACGCGGAGATCCCTGCCGTACGCCGACTACGTGAACTGGCCGACTCCCGACGAGATCGCCGCCGTCGCCGAGTTCATGCTCAGCGAAGACTCGAGCGTGATGAACGGTGCACTGATACCGGTCTACGGCAGGGCCTAGGAACTCAGCTCCAACCACTCCCCGTGGGGCTGTGCAGTGCCAACGGCGACCGGCCCGCTGCCATCGTCGAGGGTGAGCTTCGCCGCCTCGTCACTCCAGTCGAGCAACTCCATCGATACTCTCCACAATGGCCGTGCCCGGCGGGCAGCCGACAGCTCCTCGTCGACGACCGACCGTTGCTCCCGGCTGAACTGGTTCAAGGCGAAAGAGTGCATCACCACCACCGGTTCGTCTCCCGATAGCCCTGACAGAGTCGATCCCAAAGTCTCCACCGCGTCACCGGCGACCAGATCGACGTCCGTCGCCGGGTACATGTCGAAGGCCGCCTGGAGGCGCTGTCGCCGATCTGTCTGCTCGGGCCAGATCAGAGCCTCCAGCCACAGACGGTCGCCGGGGTCGGAGGGGTCGAGCGGATTCAGGTCGAGGCCGGTGCGGCTCAGCACCTCGATCTCCTCCGGTGCGGGAGCCCGTCCCCGGAGCGAGCAATCGAGGGTGATCGGAGCTCTTGGGCCCCACTCGAGGCCGTCCCATCGATAGTGATATCGGTCGATGGCCAGGTTGAGCCCGGCACTGGTGCCGAGGTCGATGAGATGGAATCGGCTGAGGCCGGTCTCCCAGATCGCGGGCAGAAGGGCGGTGCACCGCCTGACCTCGTTGGTTTGGGTGTGACGGGTGCGGCCGATCTCCACCAGCTCGGCCTGATGTTCCAACACGAATTCCCGAAACGGCCCGGCGACTTCTTCGACCGGGGCGGGATCGTCGCTCAGGTCGGGGTAGTGGCGAGCCAGCTGCTGGGCCGGATCCTGCATCAGGAGACTGTGGATGCCGGCGAGGAGAACGTTGGGCTGGGGCTTGTGCTCGATCCGGTTGAGCACCGCCATCAGCTGGTCGTCGCCGGCGATGACACCCATGAGGTGGGAGTAGAGCGGGGAACCTGTGGCGTGCTGCAGCCAGGTCCTCACCGCCTCGGGTGTCAGGGGCTCGGTCACAATGTGGCGCGTCGGTATGCCGTGGCCAGGGCGTCGGCGTACTCGTTCCACCGATAGCCGCTGTGGGCAGGAATCCACTGGATCCGGGCGTTCGGCTTCGTCTTCGTTAGCTCATACGCCTCCCGGACCAGCTCCAGGTTGGCGATGGGGCCGGACGACTTCTTGGTCCAGCCCCGCGCCTCCCACCCCCTCGCCCACTCGGTGAGGGTGTTCACCACGAGCTGGGAGTCGGTGTAGACGTTGGTGGGCGTGTCCGCAGGCAGCATCTTCAGCCCGGCGATCATCGCGGTTAGCTCCATCCGGTTGTTGGTGGTGTGGGCTTCGCTCCCGTAGTCCTGGGTCACCACCTGTCCGTCGACCACCAGCACCGCACCCCATCCCCCCGGTCCGGGGTTCCCCTCAGATGCACCGTCGGTGAACACTCCCGTCTGGGGGCCATCTGTGAACCTGGCCTTTACCTCGGCCAGGGTGAGGTCTCGACCCTTGGACACACTGGGGCGACCGGCCGCCTTTCCGCTGCCGGGATTCGATCCGGCCGATCCGGGGCCGTTGCGGCAATCGAGGCACTGCCTCGGGGTCCATCCTGGGTAGCGGTCGAGGACGTGCTGGGGCAGGCCGAACTCCGTGCCGCAGGTCTGACAGGTGTACAAGGTCCTAGTCGACCTTCTCGAATGCTGAGCTGAACTGGGGTGTCTTGAAGAAGCTGAACTCCTTGGCCGTCTCCTTCATGCCCATCGGCTCCAGCATCCGTCTCAACTTTCGCGGCCACAGTTGGTGGCAGTGGACGTCCCGGGCCCGGAACGGAGTCCCGTGCAACACGATGGAACTGGGCACCGCATAGAGGCCCTGTATGGGCTCGGCCGGGTAGACCAACACGAGATGCCCTCCCGGCTTCAAGACCCTGACCATCTCCTCGATCGCCTGACCGAGTCGTGGGATGTGCTCGATGGCGTGGACCGATATCACCGCATCGAACGTCTCGTCCTCGAACTCCAGGGATTCGGCGCTCATGTATCGGATTCGGCCGTTCTCGGCGACCTCGGGGGCGCGGGGGTTGGCGTCGATGCCGACGATGTCGACGCCACGTGACGCGATTGCCTCGGTCAGATGACCCTGGCCGCATCCGACTTCGAGAACTCGATCTCCGGGCCCGATCGACAACAGGCGATCGACGCGCTGCAGATGAGACGGATCCCAACGGTTGAGGAGGGCATAACGACGGGAGTCGTAGGTGGTCAACCTCCCAAGCCTATCGGAGCGATTCGAGATGTGGGGCGACGGAGTAGTCGAGGATCTCCGGACCAAGGTCGGTCATGGCTATGTGGGTGAGCGAGGTGTTGGCCGGGGTGAACAGTGATTCGGAGTGGGTGTCGGTCGTCTTGGTGAGCGACGAGACGTAAGACCTTATGGCACCACCGTGGGCCACGGCCACCGTGAGACCGTCGTCGGAGTGTTCCAGGTTCCGGACCGCGGCCGCGAACCTCCTGGTCAGCTGAGTCCAGGTCTCTCCGGTGCTGCCACGGGGGAGGTCGTGCCCGTGGCGGTAGATCTTCTCCATCTCGTCGGCCCATCTCTCAGCGATCTCGGCAGTGGTCATCCCCTCCCATTCGCCCATGTGGATCTCCATGAAGTCGTCCACGGATATGACACCGTTCAAGGCCACGTAGGTGGCGGTGGAGGCGGCCCTCTTCAAGGGTGAGCTGTAGACCACGGGGTGGCGGCCGTACCACTGTCCGAGCGCCTCCGCCTGGCGTCGACCGAGTTCGTCGAGGTCCCAGTCACCTCTCCCTTGCCAGCGACCCTCCACATTTGCCCGGGTCCGTCCGTGACGGATCAGGGTGACGACTGTGTCTCCTCTCGCCAGATGGTCGTCGAGAGCTGCAGGGCGGGGCCCGAGATGCCCGACATCGTTGAAAGAGGCGAGACGGGGGCGGCCGAACTGCTGGACGACACGGGTTATCCCCGTGTTGGCGACGAAGGCATGGACCCGACGCCCGTCACCGGCGAGGTGGCGGTGGAGCACTGCCTGCATGAATCCACCATGGGTGACCACGGCCACCCGCTGGCCGCGGCTCATGGTGTCGAAGATCCTGTCGACTGCCCCGATGGCGCGCTTTCCCGCCTGGTCGAGGGTCTCGCCAGTTCCTCCCATCGGCAGCGTCCTGGTCCTGATCGCCTCGGCCAACTCGTCGCCGTGCTCCTCCTGGACATCGGAGAAGCGCATCCCCTCCCATTTTCCGAGGTCGATCTCCACTAGGTCGTCGTCGACCTCCACCTCTTCGGAAAAGGCGGCCGCGGTAATTCGGGCGCGAGTCAGCGGCGATGAGATGACCGCGTCGAAGACCCACGTGGAGAGACGACGCCCCAGGGACTCCAGACTGGCCTCCCCGGCGTCGCTGAGGGGACCATCCGAGCGCCCGTTCCAGACCCCGTCGCGGTTAGCTTGCGACTCGGCATGACGGATGAGGACGATCTCTTTCCACTCGTCGTTTATCGGGTAGGGCTGTGCTGACATGCCCTGTCGAGCTTACGAGGGGAGCGGTGTCACGCTAAAACGACGACCACTGACCGTCGAGGCTGCACCAGGGAGCGGAAACCGAGCCCTGGTGCAGCGTCGACGGATCTAGGCGATGAAGGCCGAGGCGAAGATCAGCGAGACGATGGTCATCACCTTGATGACGATGTTCATCGCCGGGCCGGAGGTGTCCTTGAACGGGTCGCCCACCGTGTCGCCGATGACCGCCGCTTTGTGGGCATCACTGCCCTTACCGCCGAAGGCGCCGGCCTCGATGAACTTCTTGGCGTTGTCCCACGCACCACCGGCGTTGGCCATGTAGATGGCGAGCAGGAACCCGGTCACCAGCGCGCCACCCAAGAGCCCACCGAGTGCCTCGACATGGATGAACCCGACGATGAGGGGCAGGGCCACGGCGAGCGAGCCCGGGACGATCATCTCCCGCAGCGCCCCGGCGGTGGCGATGTCGACACAGGTGGTGTAGTCGGGACGTGCGTCCGGGTCGCCCTCCCGGAGACCGGGGATCTCACGGAACTGACGTCTCACCTCGTCGATCATCTTGCCTGCCGCCCGACCGACCGCGTTCATGGTCATGGCCGCGAAGAGGAACGGGAACATCGCCCCGAGGAACAGGCCAATCGTCACCGGGGCCGAAGATATGTCGATGGTCTCCAGATTCACCGCCTGCGTGAACGCGCTGAAGAGGGCGAGCGCGGTGACTGCAGCCGAGGCGATGGCGAAACCCTTGGCGATCGCGGCGGTGGTGTTACCCAGCGAGTCGAGGGCATCGGTCGCCTCCCTCACCTCCGGTGGCAGGTGTGCCATCTCGGCGATGCCGCCGGCGTTGTCCGCGATCGGCCCATAGGCATCCACGGAGATGGTGATCCCGAGGGTGGCGAGCACCCCGATGGCGGCGATGGCCACGCCGTAGATGCCGCCTCCGTCGCCCAACGCCCAGTCGCCGGCCCAGTGGGCCGCCCCGATACCACCGGCCACGACGATGACCGAGTAGGCGGCGGATCGCATTCCCTCGGCGACTCCGGAGATGATGACCGTCGCCGGCCCGGTCTGAGCCTGACGGGCTATCTCCTTGACCGTCTTGTAGTGATCGGAGGTGAACCACTCGGAGATCTTCCCCACGAACCACCCGACGATCAGACCGGCCACCACGGCGACCCAGAGCCCGAGCCAGTTGTCGGCGATGTCACCGAAGATCCAGTAGGTGAGCCCGACGACGCCGATGGCGGTCACGATCATTGCGAAGTTGGTGCCGCGGTGAAGGGCGGCGGCGAGGTGCGACTCGTCCTTTGTCTTCACCAGGAACGACCCGATGATCGAGGCGAACATGCCCAGGGCTGCCACCGCCAGGGGGAAGATGATCGCAGACGCTCGCACATCGCCACTGAAGACGAAGATCGAGTAGGCGATGGGGGCAACCAGCGACCCAACATACGACTCGAAGAGGTCGGCGCCCATGCCGGCGACGTCACCCACGTTGTCACCCACGTTGTCGGCGATCACTGCCGGGTTGCGCGGGTCGTCCTCGGGGATGCCGGCTTCGACCTTGCCCACCAGGTCGGCACCGACGTCGGCGGCCTTGGTGTAGATACCACCGCCGACACGGGCGAACAGGGCGATCGAGGAGCCACCCAGGCCGATGGCGGTGACGATGTCGACCCAGTCGGGGTCGGCCAGCAAACCTCCCTCGCTGAACAGCCAGATGGCGATGGCGACCCCGAGAAGACCGAGACCGGCCACGGTGAAGCCCATCACCGCGCCACCACGGAAAGCGACGGGGAGGGCGGCGGGTATCCCTCCGGTGCGCGCCGCCTCGGTGGTCCGGGCGTTGGCCGCGGTGGCGATCCGCATGCCGACGAACCCGGCCAGGGCCGAGAGCACCGCACCGAACACGTAGGCAACCGATCCCCAGGGGCGGCCCCACTCCAACAGCACCGCGATGAGCACCGCCATCACCACCACGAATACCGAGACCCAGGTGTATTCCCGTTTGAGGAAGGCCATCGCGCCCTGCCGGATCGCGGCCGACAACTCGACCATGCGCTCGTTGCCCTGGGGTGCAGCCAGAACGGCGCGGGTGTAGTACACGGCCAGCACCAGGGCCAGCACGCCCGCGACGAGCGCGATGTACAGGATCGTGTCCGTCATATGAGCAGTCCCTCCGGAGGATCGGGTAGATCGGAGCGGTGCGGGAGTATAGGTACCGGTCTCATTCCAGGCCGAACCGAGCGGGAGTCGATCCTCAGCCCAGATAGTGGACTCAGTCCACTATCATGATCGTCGTGGTTGCCGACACGGCAGTGGCCCGGGTCCGGGAGTTCAACCGGGATTGGACGGAGGTCCTCGGCCTGCTCGACCGCGGGCTGCTCGATACCGAATACACCCTCGCCGAGTCCCGGGTGATCTTCGAGTTGGCACAGCGAGAGTCGTGGGAACGGCTTGCCCTCCGCGAACGGCTGGGGATGGACCCCAGCTTCATGACCCGGGTGTTGCGACGTCTCGAGGACGAGGGACTGGTCGAGTCGAGCCAGTCGATGAGCGACGGGCGGGCACTCGACCTGCGGCTGACCGACCCGGGGAGAAGGGCCTTCGTACTTCTCAACCAGCGCTCCTCAGACCAGGTGACCGAGTTGCTGGCGCCACTCACCGATGATCAGGTCGACATCCTCCTCGAGTCGATGACGATCATCTCCCGGCTGATTCGCCCGGGTCGCACCACTGGACATCTGGCGGTGCGCGGTCTCGCCCCGGGGGATCTGGGCTGGGTGGTGCAACGTCACGGTGCCCTCTACTGGGACGAGTACCGATGGGATCAGGAGTTCGAGGCTCTCGTGGGCCGGATCGTCGCCGATTACGCAGCCGACCAGGACCCCGAGCGCGAGAACGCGTGGATCGCAGAGCTCGACGGAGCCCGTGCCGGCTGCGTGTTCTGTTGTCGGCGCGACCAGGAGACCGCGCAGTTGCGGATCCTCCTCGTCGAGCCCTGGGCCCGGGGCCATGGCATCGGCCGGTCACTCGTCGACCGGTGTATCGAGTTCGCCCGACAGGCGGGGTACGCGAAGATGGTCCTCTGGACCAACGATGTACTGGTCTCGGCGAGACGGATCTACGAAGCGGTGGGGTTCGAGCTGGTCGAAGAGGAGCGACACCACAGCTTCGGACACGACCTGGTGGGACAGTACTGGGAACTCGAGCTCTGACCGAGAAGCCGCGAGGGCGAAAGGGAAGTGTGTACGGACTGATCGGAGAGATAGATGCGGTGGCGGGCAAAGGCGCGGAGCTCGCCGAGGTCCTCGCCCACGTGGCGCCCATGCCGGGTTGCCTCAACTACATCGTCGCCGTGGACCGCGAGGATCCAGATGTGATCTGGGTGACGGAGATATGGGAGAGCGCAGAGGCACACAAAGCCTCGCTGCAGCTCCCGTCGGTTCAGGAGGCGATCACCAAGGGGAGACCGCTGATCGCCGGCTTCAGAAGCCACCACGAGTTGTCGCCTGTCGGAGGGATCTGGGTCGCCCCGCCCTGATCCGTCATTCCTGTCACAGCCGTCTTCTACCTTTGGGCCATGAGACCTCGCTGCGAGGTTCCCAACTGCGATCGCGCCCGATCGACACGTGGCTACTGCGAGATGCACTACCGGAGGGTCTCAGGACAGGAGATCCGGGGCCGTCGGGAACCCTGCGGAGCCGAGGAATCTGCAAGATCGACGATTGTGAACAGGAGGTCGACGCCAAAGGCCTCTGTCACGGCCATTACCAGCGAGTGCTCCGGAAGAGCGCCATCCCGCTGGTAACGCCACTGCGGAAGCCGGGACGAACCTGTTCCGTTGAAACATGTGAGCGGCCACACCGCTCCAAGGGTCTCTGTGCAGCTCACTACAAACGGGTGCTAGCCCACGGAGATCCACTTGGGCACATACCGATAAGAGAGACACGTGGCGAAGGCACAATCTCACATCACGGGTATCGCCATGTTCCGGTTCCCCGGGAGAAAAGACATCTCACGGCGGGAGCGACCTGGGTTGGGGAGCACCGACTCGTCATGGCGCGTCATCTCGGTCGCGCACTCGATTCAGACGAGCAGGTCCATCACATCAACGGAGATCGGGCCGACAACCGTCTCGGCAACCTGGAGTTGTGGTCGACGTCACATCCCAGCGGACGACGGGTCGAGGATCTTCTCGAGTTCTGCCTGGTCACACTCGATCGCTATGGGGAAGAGTTTGAAGTCCTCCGCTGGGGGTGATGGGACCGATTGAGAGAAGACGCTTAGAAAACCCCTGTGACCAGGGGGTTTGCAGTCCCGAGCGGATTCGAACCGCCGTTTCCGGCTTGAGAGGCCGGCGTCCTAGACCCCTAGACGACGGGACCAGATTCAAGGCCAACGCGAGTCGGCCCTGGCTCGGGGGGAAGGACTCGAACCCTCAATAACAGGGCCAGAACCTGTCGTGTTACCTATTACACCACCCCCGAACGCGCACACTCATCAGAGCGTGCGGGGTAGCCACCAGGATAATCGCCTCCCTTCCGATCTGTGAAGTCGCCGCCAGGGCGTCAACCGGCCAGGTGACGCAGCCAATTGCGGTAGATGACCTTCCCCTCCTCGTTCCAGGAGTGGGTCTCCTTGGGCATCAACTCCGCCTCGTTTAGACGTGGAGGTTGCCGGCCGGTGGTCTTGGCCGCCTCCAGCACCGGCCGGTACTCCTGGAGCACTTCCAGAGCATCTTCGCTGAAATAGTGCTCCGGGACTGGGGGGTAGTCGTCGCGCTCCCCTCGCCAATAGTGCCCGAGCTCGCGGCGGTACTCCTTGAGCAGGCTGACCAGGTCGTACTCGGGATGACCCTGGAAGAAGACGTAGAAGTCGTCGTCGTCGACCGCCATGTGCACCCCGGCCTCCTCGCTCTCCAGCACGACGGTCATGCCCACCGACTCGAACTCCTCCCGAGTCACGTCGTACCAGTGCGAATGCGGTGCCTCGACACGTACGTCGAGACCGTCGAGCAGCGGATGATCCTTGAGCACGTAGTGGGAGTAGACCCCCCAACGCTTCTGGGGCAGCTTGGTCCGGGTCAGCCCCCGATACTTCTGGAGTACGGCGTGGGTGGCCAGACAGCTGCACAGGATCGACCGGGTCGACGCCGTCGCCCAGTCGAGCACTTCCTCAAGACCGCCCCAGAAGATCTCTCGCTCCAGCCGGTGCTGGGCCGGGTTAGCCCCGGTGACGATGAGAGCGTCGAAACTTCTCTCGACCACCCCGTCGAACGTGGAGTAGTGGTCGGCCACGTGTTGGCGCGCTTCAACACCCCGATGCTCGGCCGCCACCGTGAACGGGTAGACCCATATGTCGAGGTCCTCCGTCGCGGCCGCCAGCAGCCGGATGAATTGCCGGTCGGTGGCTCTCAGAGCGGCGTCCGGCATCAGGTTCAGCAGACCCACCGCCACCGCAGGCAAGCCACCGGCACCCTCCGGCCCGACTACACGGACGCCCTCTGCCCTCATCGACTCGAACGCCGGGAGTGCGGAATGGGCGACGAGCGCCATCAGCCGGCCCTGCGCTCCGAAGTGGTCGCGAAGTGGTTGCTCAGATAACGGGCCAGGTGATCGGTCAGGTCGACGGCGTCGTCTTCGGCCCCGTGGATGAATGACGACTTGCGGCGACGGAGGAAGTTGAGCCCGATCCGATAGAGGCCGGGTGACTCGGTGACGATGCCGCCGTCGTGGCGGATCTCACCTCTGCGATCGAGGACCGGGATCTCGAGCCACGAATAGTCCGGGCGATACCCGGTCGCCCACAGGACGGTCTGTATCTCCCCGTCGGTGAGGTCGATGCGGAGCACGGGATCGTCCTCGACCCTGGTGTCGGGATACCGCTCCGGAGCACCCACCTCACCGTCGAGCCCGTTGCTGGCCACCCACACGTCGATCTCGTCGAGGAGACGGACCTGTTTGAGGTCGGCCAGGGCACAGACGTTCCGCAACGAACCCGAGAAGTGTGCCTTGCCCTCGGTGATGGCGCTGAGCCGACCGACCAGCCTCACCCCCTGTGTCGTCAGGGCGTTGAGGTCGATGGTCGACCGGTCGGGGGTACCCACCAGCTGGGGTGACGGCACATGACGCGCCCGCACGATGTCGTCGACCTCGTCGTACCTCTCGTCGAGCCGTCCCAGCCGGTCCATCCACCACTGGATGTCACGACCGCGGTAGATCCGGGGCAGACGCACATGCTCTCCGACTGCCAGCGTCACCGGGCGCCCCGACCGGTGGATCTCGTCGGCGACCTGGATCCCGGTGGCCGAGGCTCCAACCACGAGGACAGCTCCGTTGCGCAGCTGTTCGGGACGCTTGTACTCGAGGGGCGTGACCGAGTCGACGTTCTCCGGTAGGTCGGCCGCGAACGGAGGCAGCTTGGCGAGATTGAACCCTCCGCTGGCCAGCACCACGGCGTCGGCATCCCAGGTCTTCCCGTGGGCTTCCACCCGATGTCGCCCTTCGTCACGACGCACGCTCCGCACCCGGGTGTGGGTCTCCACCGGCGCCTCGATCAGCGAGGCGTAGTCGTCGATGAACTCGACTACCTCCCCCATGGTCATGAACCCATCGGGGTCGTCACCGTCGTATTCGAAGCCGGGCAGCCTGGTCTGCCAGTTGGGGGTGAGGAGCCGCAACGAATCCCACCGCTCGGTGCGCCAGGTATTCGCCACCTCACCCCTCTCCAACACGACGTGGTCGATGGCGCGCTCCGCGAGCAGCTTGCTGACGGAGAGACCGGCATGCCCGGCCCCGATCACCACGGTCGGAATACGGATCACGGGACCGGGACTCACCTTCGCCGGCTCAGTTGACGCTGACGGTGACGTTGGTCGGGTTGGTGACGATGTCGAAGACCGCCGAGCGCTTCTGCGACTGGGCCACCAACGCCTCGATCTCCTGTTGGCTGGCGTCGGCATCGATTTCGTACGCCACCCGGATGCCACTGAACCCGTTGCGCACCTCGGGGTCACCACCGAGGATCCCGAGGATGTCCATGTCGCCCTCGATGGTCGCCTTCACCGAGTTGAGCTGGATCTCCCGGTTCTGGGCCACCGCCGCCACTCCGGCAGTGAGGCAGCTGGCCAGCCCGACCAGCACGAACTCAACCGGTGTCGCCCCGTGGTCTTCGGAGGCGAACACCTCGGGGTGATCGGCAGAGAACTCGAAGCTGGTCCGGTGGGTCTGGTCGTCGCCCAAACCGTAGAACTCCTCCACCGTCGACTTGCTGTGGGTGCCTCCGGCCCATTCGTTGGTGGCCCGCCAGGTGAACTGGGCTGCTTCGGGAGCATCCGACAGGGCATTCCTGGCATCGAGCAACGCCTGGACGTTGACTCCGTTGCTAACCGGTGGTCGTTGTGTGGTTGTCATTTCTGGTTTCCTTCGTCGATGTCATCTGATGGAGACGCCCGCAGGTCGGGCATCGTCGGGATACGCCGAATAGGGCCATGGCCCGGTAAGGGCTCCCTGGGTGGTTGGCGTCTGCGACCTAGACGGTCGGTGCGACCACCCGGGAGCGGAGACACATGAGCCCGGGTGTCGATCGAAGGGCGGGACGGTTGTCGTGCGGTGCCATGGGAACTCCTATTCGCTTGACGCGCTCAGAGAGCGCTGCGAGCGGTTCACCGCCGACAGCGGAACTCATCGTCTCAGGCATTGGCACCGGTCGAATCGGTTGCCGCGGCTTCACAGGGCCTGTCCCTCCACCGCTCTAGATGAGCGCGTTGTTGAAGGCGATAATAGAGCAGGGTTTGGCGCAGGAGTCAAGACCTGCGGTGCCGTTGACGCGCAGTCGACGAGTTCGGGTAGGTTCGATCCCATGGCCATCAGCGACGATCAACTCGCCCTCCTCGACGAGACCCAAGAGGTGCACGTCGAAACCAGCTCCGACCGCGGGACGACCAAGACGATCATCTGGATCGTCGTCGTGGACGGTCAGGTCTATGTGAGGTCGGTTCGCGGCGAACCGGGGCGCTGGTACCAGCGGGCCCTCACCAATCCGCGGGTGAGCATCCACGTAGGTGACCACGCCATCGACTTTCGCGCCGTGTCTGTCGAAGGTCCGGGCGAGATCGAGGCCGTCACCCAGGCCCTGAGAGACAAGTACCCACCGGGAGGATCGCTCGATCAAATGACGAGGGACGAAGTCCTCGACACCACATTGCGGCTCGAACCGATCTCCTGAGTTCCGGGACCGCAGCCTTGACGGCGGCGGGCCGAACCGCTCTACTAGATGGCCACATAGACGCGCTCATCTAGAGCGGCGGAGGGACAGGCCCTGTGAAGCCGCGGCAACCGTGTCAACGGTGCCAATGCCTGACCGATGAGCAGCCGAGACGGGTTCTCCCGCTCGCGCACGCTTCAAGAGAGCGCGTGAAAACAGCGAGTGAAAGGAGAAGCGAGGTGGAGCAGTCGATCGACAGATCGTCGGCGCGGCGCGTCCTTCCCCGTCGATGTCAGATGTCCTGACAGGACTCCGGTAGACCCCCGGACGATCCCCTTCTACGCAGACATCCGAGCGCGCCCGTGTGCGCTCGATAGCAAGGGCCGCCCCCGCCGGCTTCACCCCGGTGCGGGGACCGGCCGAGTCAGGACGAACCAACATGATCTCTGAAGACAGGTACGGCTTCGACACCAGGGCCATCCACGCCGGTCAACGCCCCGATCCCGAGACCGGGGCGAGGGCGATGCCGATCTACGCCACGACTTCGTTCGTGTTCGAAGACGTCCAACACGCCGCCGACCTCTTCGCGCTGCAGAATTTCGGCAACATCTATACTCGGCTCTCCAACCCCACCACCGCCGCTTTCGAGGAGAGGGTCGCCTCCCTCGAGGGAGGTCTCGGTGGCCTCGCCACTGCGTCGGGCAAGTCGGCCCAGCTGACCGCACTGCTGACCATCGCCCAGGAGGGAGATCACATCGTCTCCTCCCGGGCCTTGTACGGAGGCACGTTCACCCAGTTCAACGTGAGCGTCCGCCGCATGGGGATCGATGTCACCTTCGTGGACTTCAGTGACCCCGACCGCGTCAAGCAGGCGATCACTCCCCAGACCAAGGCCCTGTTCGGCGAGACGATCGGCAACCCCGGAGCCGACATCCTCGACATCGAGCTCTACGCCGGGCTGGCCCACGAGCACGGCGTCCCCCTCATCGTCGACAACACCTTCGCCACCCCCTACCTGTGCCGCCCCATCGAGTGGGGAGCCGACATCGTGATCCACTCGGCCACCAAGTTCATCGGTGGCCACGGCACGGTGATCGCCGGCGTCATCGTGGAATCAGGTGGCTTCCCCTACGACAACGGTAACTTCCCGATCCTCACCGAGCCCTCTCCCTCCTATCACGACCTCAACTTCTGGGAGAACTTCCGGGAGTACGGCTATCTGATGCGGGCGCGAGTCGAGGTGATGCGTGACATCGGAGCGGCGATCTCGCCGTTCAACTCGTATCTGCTCCTGTTGGGCCTGGAGACGCTGTCGTTGCGGATGCAGCGTCATGTCGAGAACGCCAGAGCCGTTGCCCACCACCTGGCCGGACATCCCGACGTGGCCTGGGTTCGCTTCCCCATCTTCGACGACAACCGGTGGACCGACCTGGCAAGGAAGTACCTGCCGGAGGGCCCGGGGGCGGTATTCAGTTTCGGGTTGAAGGGGGGATATGAGGCCGGGGTGAAGTTCATCGAGAGCGCCGAGCTGGCCTCGCATCTGGCCAACGTCGGCGACGCCAAGACCCTCGTCATCCACCCGGCATCGACCACCCATCAGCAGGTCCCCCCTGACGACCGGGAGCGGATGGGGGTGGGCAACGACATGATCCGCATCTCGGTGGGCATCGAGACGGTTGACGACATCATCAGCGACCTCGACCAGGCATTGGAGCAGACGAAGTGACGATGGCGACCAGAGTCCCCGACGCCACTGCGCTGGAGCGGCTTCAGATCATCCAGAACTCCGAATCGGTCGCCCTGGTCGGTGTCTCCGCCAACCCGATCCGCTCGTCGAACTTCGTCGCCTCGTATCTGGTGCGGACCCGGTTCCGCACCTACCCGGTCAACCCGGCGTACGACGAGGTGCTCGGCTTGCAGACATACGACACCCTCTACGACCTGCCCGAGACACCGGACATCGTCGATGTGTTCCGCCGCCACGAGGCCATCCCCGAGGTGATCGACCAGGCCATCGAGGTCGGGGCCAAGGTGGTGTGGCTGCAGCTGGGCTTGCGTCACGAGAAGGCTGCGCAGAAGGCGGTGGACGGCGGTTTGACAGTGGTCCAGGACCGCTGCCTGAAGATCGAGCACGCCCGCTTCTCGGGTCGGCTCCATCTCGCCGGCTTCAACACGGGGGTCATCTCCTCGAAACGTCGCCGCCCCATCGACTGAGATATCAGGATGAGGGACAGGTCTGCCGATAGTGGCGCATGTTCGAATTCGTGCTCGGTCACACGGCAGGGCAACGCACCGCGGCCCGGGCCGCGGCACTGGCCCGCGACGCCGCTGTCGCCGACGGGACACGGCATGCCAATCGCATCGAGGATCTGGATGAGCGCATCGATCAGCTGGCGCTGATCCTGCGCGGCATTTGGGCTCTCCTCGAGGAGGGCGGCGTCACCACCGAGCAGCTGATGGCGAAGCTGGAAGAGCTCGACATGAGAGACGGTGTCGCCGACGGGAAGATCCGGCGTGTGCCCACGGACTGCCCGTCTTGTGACTCGAAGGTTCCCGCCGGCCTGGCCAGTTGCCAGTACTGCGGGGCCGAGATCGTCAGAGACGACGACCACCCGCTCGGCCATCTCTGACAGCTAGGGCACCAAGACCGGCGACGCCGTTGCCTGGGCCCTCACCGTGAGTGGCTCGCTCTGGTCGACGAACACGCCGAGCAGTCCGAGCTGAACCTCTCCCTCGACGCTGACGGTGACCGCAGTCTGGTGAACGTCGACATCCAGGAAAGTGACGTCGACTCCCTGCCAGATGACCGCGGCCTCGGCGAGCCCACGAGACCGCTCCGGCTCCAGGATGACCTCACCGGTCTGGCGGTAGAACACCTCATCTATTCCCGATGCCCCCGCAATGGCCGCCGAGTCGGCCACCGCAGCCAGCTCTCGCTGCAAGGCGAGCGCCCGCCAATAGTCCAAGGCCAGCCCGCCGAACGTGAGAAGAATCACCGATAGGCCGAGCACCCAGATGGTGACCGAACCTCGGTCGCCAACTGAGGGCGCCAGACTTCGCTGAGCGGGGCCAGGAACCCGGGGTTCGCGTAATAGCCGGCGACGGGCGGTCATCCCAGGCTCCGGTAGAGGTCGATCGGCTCGGAGTGCTCCCCGGTCACCCAGAGCCCACCGATGGGACCCCATGGGGTGTCGACCAGTGGGGTCCACAGCTGCACGGTGATGGTGATCACCGCACCCCGCTCGAAGGAACAGGAGCCGACCGGGATCAGCGCTGGGGTCGCCCCGCACCAGCCGATCCGGACCAGCTGGGACGGAATCCCGTACGCCGTGGTGTTGGTCATGACCGTGGCGACTCCGGCGTCGTGGCTCAGTTCGAGCACTGCCGACCGGGCCGCTTCCGCCGCCACTGATTCGGCCTCGACCCTGCGCTCCGACCACGGTGCGAAACCGATCACGGCCAGTGCCACCGGTAACAGGAGGACTCCAACCGCCAGAGCCAACTCCACCGCGGCATGACCCCGATCGGTCACGGTTCCACCACGGCCGACGACGACAGGGTGAAGGTGAAGTCGGGAGTCAGCGGTGTCCACGACTCGAACACCGCCGAGGCCGAGGCCACGACGTATCCATCCGACAGGGCGCAGTTGGACACCAACCCGTCTGACATCCGACCCCCGAGCAGGTCGTCCACCACCCGACGCACGGTGTCCTCACAGGCTGCAACCCCTCCGGTCGACCCGGCACGGGCACCCTGCTCCAGCGCCGACCGCACGGCACCCTTGCCGTACTGGACGACGACCAGGTTGGCCAACGCCAGGAACAGGATCAGCGCGAAGGCGGCCGCCAGGACGAACTGGACCGAACTGACACCGCGATCGGCTATCCGCCGATGAGCTGGCCGCGAATCCACCCGACCATGTCGACACCCAGAGCCTGCAGAGCGCCCCAGATGACGACCAGCGCGGCGATGGCCAACGCTGCGTTGCCCATCAACTCGGCGGTGTTCAATCCCCGGTCGTCGGTTCGCATGGCCTGCGACCATGCCTTCAATGCCGGCAGCATCTCGCCTCCTTCTATTGCCAGCCAGTGATCAGATACGGGAGCGGAGCGGCGACGAAGAGGATCAACACCGGAGCGAGGATGGCGATGGTCGGGACGAGCATCGCCGCCCTGCGCTTGGTCGCATTCCTCTTGATCGACTCGCGTCTCGTCTCACGGACGTCTTCGGAAAGAGAGAGGAGCGCACCGGCGAGGTCGGCTCCGCGCTCTTCGGCGGTAGCGAGCAACCGATAGGTGCGTGCGCAAAATGGCTCCGGGGTGAGCTCGGCGATGCGTCTGAAGGCGTCGGCTCCCCGCCAGCCGCTGCGGTGCAACCTAACGGCCTCTCTCAACTCCGACACTACTTCTCCGGAACCACGCTCGATCGTGGTCATCACTGCCTGCATCACCCCACCACCGGCCCGAACACGCATGGCCAGCAGCTGGTTGATGGTGTAGATCTCGACCTTCATCGTCGCCCGCCGCGACTCGATGGCTCGCTCGAGACGGCCCCTGGTTCGAGTCCCGCCAATGACCACGCCGAGGCCCACCAACACCGCCCGGACCCCGCCGGAGGCGCCGAGCAAGTGTCCAACCGCGAGTGAAGTGACGAGACCGGCACCTAGCGCTCTCAATTGCATCATCCGGTAATCGGCGATCGCATCCGCCTCGGACTCTCCGGGAAACCAGCCGGCCTGTCGCAGACGCAGGGCAGTGACCCCGGCACCGGATCTCTCGATCTTCCGCCCGATCCAGTCGGCGACGTCGCGCACGATCGGACCGAATACCGAGCTCACCGCATCCGACTGTCCCGGTCGATCGATCCCGGCGAGCGTCGGGGAGAGATAGGGATCGACCCGGGCCCGCAGCCGCTTCGGAGGGGGCAGAACCACACGCATCACCAGCCCTGCGGCCAGTGCCGTCATCGTCGAGGCGAGGACGATCGCAGAGCTCATGGTCCACCCTCCTCCCCGAAGACACGCGGCTCCCCAGGCAGGGCCCCGAGCCGGGAGGCGATGGCGACGCCGATCAGGCTCATCACGCCGCCGATAACCACGACCATGATTCCGGCGGACGATGAGTAGAAGTCGCGAAAAGCCCCAGAACGGGAGGTCATCGCCACCAGCACTATCCACGGGAGCGCGAACACCACTCGAGAATTGATCTTCTGTTCCAAGGCCTCACTTCGTACCTGTTCAGTCGTCCACAGGTCGCGGGTGGTTGCCTCGGCGAGATCCTCGAGTATCTCCGGCACCACCGCTCCCCCACGCTCGTAGGCGAGGATCAACACCTCGATGATCCGGTCGGCGGTCGGGTCGGCTAGATCCTGTTTCACCATCTCCAGCGCCGGCACCACTCCAAGGCTGCGCGAATAGACGTCGAATCCCTGAAACGCCTCCCGGAGCGGCTCCGGACCGAAGAGCGCCAGGTTCTCGATCGCGGATGGGAGAGAGGCACCGGATCGCACCGACGACAGGATGTCACGCAGACCGTCGGGCCACGACTCCTGAATTCCCGCCATCCGCAGCGAGCGTTTCCGGACCAGGTACGCCTTGGGCAGGGTGGCAACCACCACGGCGGGAACGACCGAGACCGCGACCAGCCCGGTGAAGGCATAGACGACCAGGAAGGCGAGCGCACCCGCCGCGAGAACGATCACCCAGAACTGGAGCCGGGTCACGTCGAGGCCCGGGATCGGGGAGGCCGCCCATCGACGGGATCTGCGAATGTCCCGGGGGCGGGTGAAGAGACGATATGTGATGAGCCCGGCCGCGGCCGCGGTCGCGGCCGACGCAATCAACGTCACCATGAGACCGTGTCCTCCTCGAGCAGCGCCCGAAGACTCCGGCCGGCGGGATCCCGCTCCATGCGGTCGAGCAGGGCGGCTGGTGGCAGGGCGGCGGTCCAGTCGAGTGGAGCACCGAGCCGGGACCGGCTGAATATGGGTTCGGAGGAGAAGTCGTCGTGCAAGGCGGGCACGACCGCTCGGACTTCCATCACCTGGCGGATGATCGAACCGTCGGAGGGGTCGGCCGCCCGATCGAGATGCACCACCAGATCGATGGAGGACGAGAACACCTTCCTGACCACCCGCTCGGGGATGTTCTCCCCAGCCATGAGTGCCGCGTTCACCAGCGCCTCGAGCGCGTCCGGGGCGGAGTTGGCGTGGATGGTGCAGGCAAGACCACACCCGGCGTTGACTGCCCTCGTGAGCTCGAAGGCCTCAGCACCGCGGACCTCGCCCACGACGATCAGGTCGGGCCGCATCGCCAGCGTCACCTTCACCAGGTCCCGGAGGGTGATTTCGCCTGACCCGTCCAATGAAGCGGGGCGCGCCTCGTAATAGGACCCGTGGATCAGCGGGACGTGCAACTCGCGGACTTCTTCGCATGCTCGCACGCAATGTTCGATCGGGACGGCGTTGATCAACGCCGAGAGGAACGAGGTCTTGCCGGCACCGGGCGGCCCGGAGACGATGACCGAGGCATTGGAGGCCATTGCCACCGAAAGGAAGCTCGCCGCCGCCTTGCTGATCGAGCCGAGCGATACCAGCGAGTCGAGCGTCTGGCGGCGCAGCGCGTAACGGCGGATCGTCGCCGAGAGCTGGTCGCCGACAGGCGGGATCACTGCGGTGAGCCGTGCCGTGCCGCCCAGGATCCTCGCCTGGGCGATCGGGTTAGATGCGTCGAGCCGGCGATCGGTGGCGGCGATGAGGTGTTCGATCGCCTGACGGTTCTCGGCCTCGGTGCTGGGTAACGACGACGACCTGAGGGCGCCACCCGCTTCCAGGTAGGTGATCTTGTCCCCCTCCACGAAGATCTCCTCGACGTCCTCCCGCTCCAGGAGCTGGGTCAGCGGGCCTTTGCCGGTAACCGACATGACCAGACGATCGACAGTGGCTGATGGGTCGACGAGGGAGCGACCCCCGCCGAGGTGAGCTCTCTGCTGATACTCATCGACAGTGGCCTCGAGGAGGTCGCGCACCTGGTCGACTTGCTCGGCGGGATCGAGCCCGGTGCCGTCGATCCGGGCCAGGGCCTGGCGGCGAAGGCTCTCATAGACGTCGATCGTCATGCCAGGGTCCTCACCACCACAGCCGACATCGCCTCGACCGCCTTGCCATACCGCCCGCCGGTGGGAATCGTGCCGTCCCACGCCGCCCTTTCCACCCCGATCTCATGAGGGAGCGTGACCACCGGCAGCCCGGGCAACGATCGGCCGATCTCGATGACGATCTCCGACCGCCGATATCCCCCGCGTTGGATCTTGTTGACCACCATCAACACCGAGCCTCCCCGCAGCGAGCTCGACACACCATTGGCGGTCTTGATCAGCCGCGCCACACCGACCGGGGTTCCCACCCCGACGACGATGACCGTGTCGAACTCGCGCAGCAGTGCCGAGGTCGACTCGGTGATGGGACCGAGGTCTGCCACCACGACCCGCGAGGTGGTCTCCACAGCGTCGAGGAGCATGAGCGAGTCGGCTCTGCTCAGCTCCGGCCCGTGGCCGCCGTCGGCCCTGCCCCCAATGAGCCTCAAGTCACCGAGACGATGCATCGCCTCGTCGAGACGGTCGGTCCGGTGCAGTGCGTAGTCGAGGGCGGTGCGGATGTTGGGGTGCAGTGGAAGATCGAGCCGCTGGGCCACCGACGGCCATCGTGGGTCCATGTCGATGAGCACCGTGCCCAACCGGGACGCGATGGACCTGGCGAAGGCAATGGAGATCTCCGTGACCCCGACGCCCTCACAGGGACCGGTGACCGCGATACGGAATCCTGTCGATGTCTTCGACTCCTCCGGTGGCGGCTGGTTCCTCCGGTAGGAGAGCGCGGTCCCGACCTTGTCGAGGAACTCCTCTGGTGTGGCCTCGGTCTCGATGACATCGGAGATCCCGCATTCGAGGAGACGGCGCTTGGCGTCGGGGCCGTCTTCGGGCATGTAGACCCCGATGACCTCGGCTCCCCCTTGCTTCAGCAAGGAGACCAGACGGGGAGTCAGGAAAGAGCAGACATCGTCGATGAGGAGGACGTCGAAGTCGCCGCTGGCCGCCTGGTCCGGCCCCATCACCCGGTCGACGATGCGGCCACCACCGTGGTCGAGGAGGAAGCGATGGAGCCGATCCGGCCACTCCCGAGCCGAAGCGGCCAGGGCGATATCAGGGCCCATCTTCGGACCCTGCGCCGATCGGCTCCGCTCCCGTGGAGCGGACGATCTCGACGGAGCCGGCGTCGAGCGCCTGGGCCAGAGCCAGCGCCTCGTCGGCTCCGACCGAGACGACCACGTGATAGGAGGAGACGGCGCCGATGCCGGATGGGCTTGTAGCCACCGAGGTCACCTCGAGGTCGCTGGCCACGAATCGCGCCGTGCCATCGAAGACGGCGATGACATCGACCCGGTCACCCGCCACGAGAGTGCCTCCGGCAGCGTGCTCGATCGATACGGGAAGGCTCATCGACCGCATCCCCGGCGACGACCCGGGCTCGATCACCACGGCCCTCTCGATCAGACCACCCTCCGGGATCGAACGCGAGGTGACCCAGCCGCTCATCCCGGTGAGATCGGCTCCGGTGACCAATCCAGGCAGTGCTTCGAACCCGCTGTCCACCGGGACCAGTCTCAGGGTGGCCGGGTCGACATATGAGCCCGCGGCGATGGGCTGGGCGGCCACCGCCACCAACGTCGTCGAGTCGCGGTCGTGGAGCACGAAGAGGTTGAGCACGAACGCCAGGATGACGACAATGGCAATGATCACGTGAGAGGCCGAGAGCCGTCGAAGGATTCTCCGGCGTGCCGGCTGAAGGGGGCCCGCTTCCCTCTGAGTGGTCGAGGGTGACAGGGTCACGAATCGGCAACCTATCCCGTGTTCACCGGTCGATGTCGAGAGCGCGAAAACCATGGAATACGGACGACAACCAGACCCGAATCTCGGCTCCGAGCTTCGCCAGGGAGCGGGCCGGGACTGGAACGAAGAGGCCGCCGAGGACGAGCGTCTCACCGAGGTTCATCGACGTCGACGGCTCACGCTGTCGGATCAGGCGAAGGAGTTGGTCAACCGGGGCGACCGGGTCTCGGTCGAATTCGGAGGCCACAGCTTCGGCGGCGCCGTGGCCTGGGCAGGCGAGGACTATGCCACCGTCGAGGGCCCGGGGCAGACCGCCGACATCAGGCTCGAGGCCGCCCGCTGGTCGCTGATCACCAACGACCAGCCCGCCGAGACGAGTCACGGTGGGGCCGAGTCGTTCCGGGCGCTGCTCCACGAGCGCTCGGCATCGGGAGAGGTGGGCCGGTTGGCGTTGCCGGGCGGCGATATGGTGATCGGGAAGGTTGCGGTGGTGGCCGAGGACCATGTCGAGGTCAGCGACGTCGACGGGCGACGTCTCATCGTGCCTATGAACTTGATCCTGGCTGTCGTGAGGTCGTCCGAGCATCGCTGATCTCATCCTCTGCGGACACTGCGGGATGAGACTTCACGAACTGGTAGATCTCGTCCCTGAAAAACTTGAAGGTGCGTCCACCGGGGAGTTTGTAGGCGGGTAGCCGCCCCTCCCTGGCGTAGCGCCGCACCATCTGCACGTTCATGCCCAGCAGCTCCGCCACCTGCGCCGCGTCGAGGATTGGGGGATACTCCTCAGCCATTGGTCGTCCTCATCGTTACTCGACGTGAGCGTACGTGACCGGCGCAGCGAAGTTAAGACGGTCGGCGCCGATTCGCTCACTTTGTCCGCAGAGCCTGATTGAATCTTCTGTCATGAGAAGGCTCACTGCGATGCTGGCAGCCATCATGCTGCTGGCGGCTTGTTCCGGCGAGGCGGCCGAGGAGACCACCACCACGCAACCGTCGACCACCACGACCACCGAAGCCGCCACCACGACCGCACCACCAGAGACGACCACCACTCCCCCGGCCGGCACCACCACGACCGTCGATGACCTCGGTCCCGAAGGCTCGGGATGCACACCCGGCACCGCCATCCTCCCCGACGGCGAGTGGTATGGCGGGGTCAGGGCCTTCGACGAGCAAGGGATCTCGTTCGACCTGGCGTGTCTCTTCACCGGCGACGCCGCGATCGAAGCTGCCGCCGAGGACGAGGAGGAGTCACCCCCACCGAACGACTACTACGTGCGCAACGAGAGCGAAGAGGTGCGCATCCTGGCAGTGCCCGCCGACACCCCGGTCACCTGGTACACGTCGGGAGATCCCAACAGCAATGTGACCGGCACCTATGCCGAGTGGATCGCGTTCCTGGCCACCCAGGAGTCGTATCTGGGCATCTGGGTCACCGTCGACGGCGGTGCAGTCACCGAGATCGCCGAGTGGTGGGTGCCGTAGGCTGGCGAACCTCGGACCACCCGACCAAACCGACTCCAACGGCGGCCCCGACCCCGTTGGCCACCAGGTCGAGGGCGTTGTTGGCGTAGTCACCGACGAAGACGCCGCTCATCGTGGAGCCGATCAGTTCCGCGATCTCGACCACGGCGCCACCGCCCATGACTACCAGCCAGGTGAGGAGCAGCTGGCCGCCGAGATGCCGGACACCGTCGGACCACCGCTTCATCGCCTCCCAGGCGAGCACCACCATGGCACCGGCGGCGAGAGCATGGAACACCTTGTCGTATCGCATCGGGCCGAGGACCTCGGCCATGTAGAGGGGGTTCCCGTCGACCAGCAGCACGCCACCCACCATGTTGCCCAGGCCTACCAGAGACGCCGCCCACAGGGCATTGACCGGCCATCGGACCCAGCGGTACATGAGGGCGAAGAGCACGAACAGACCGACGTTGATTCCTGTGTATACGTTGGTCAACGGGCTGCCCACCGAGATGCCGTAGGCGAACAAGACCCCGGTATGGAGAATCGTGAAGACGATCACTGTCCGCATCGTGGGGCAAGGTAGGGCACTTGTTCAGCTCTCCATGGTCTATAGGCTTGGTGCCAATGGAAGAGTCGCTCAAACCCGATGTCGTCGAGGCCGAGCCCGCCGAAGAGCCGCGGGAGGACAGCCCGGACGTCACCCAGCCCACGAAGCTGATCCGGATTGCATCGATGACCCGGGCCATGCTCGACGAGGCACGGCAGGCACCGCTCGACGACGGTGGCCGCAGGCGAATGGCCACCGTGCACGCCCGATCCGTGGAGGAGCTGCGTGACGTGCTCTCCCCCGAGCTCCAGGAGGAGTTCGGCGAGATCATGATCCCGCTCAACGACGAGGGCGCATCGGAAGCCGAGTTGAGGGTCGCCCAGGCCCAGTTGATCGGATGGCTCGAAGGGGTGTTCCACGGCATCCAGGCGTCGCTGTGGAGCCAGCAGATGTCGGCCCAGACCCAGCTCGCCGAGATGCAGAAGCGGGCGTTGCACGCCCCCCGCAAGCAAGAACGCGACGAGTCCTCCGGGCTCTATCTGTAGATCACGGCGGGGACGGGGTGAAGGAACTGAGGCCGGAACACCGGCGGACACTCCTCGATTGGTGAGCCCCCTAGCTGACGCGACGTTGGGCGACCTGACGCTCGCGGCGCACCCGACGGCGCTCCCGCTCGCTCAGTCCACCCCAGATGCCGAACTTCTCACCCATCTCGATGGCGTAGTCGAGACACGCGCCCCTCACCTCGCACTCCCCACAGATGGCCTTGGCCTTCCGGGTGGATGCGCCCCGCTCGGGAAAGAAGAGATCGGCATCGGCGCCACGGCAATTGGCGTAGTCCTGCCAGGAAAGCTCACC
>CAZLEQ010000007.1:0-86012 GCA_964558575.1 uncultured Acidimicrobiaceae bacterium
GCGAAGCTCGTTGATGCTGTTACCTCCTGTTGATTGCAGTCTCTCTGCGTTCTCGACAACCCATGCCGTTCCGATGAGACACCGTAAGTGCATGAAAAAGGCAGCAGGCGGGAACCTGCTGCCATACACGAGTCACCAGTCGTGTCGCTTCGACCTCGACTCGTAACGGCAACTCGGCGAGTCCCGCACGGTCGGGTGGGGAGGCAGCAACCTCCGCTCTTGCCATCCGGTTGTGCCCCATACGGTACCAGGGGCGCCGGGACATCCAACACCGGCGTGCTCAGCTCTGCTCCAACTCGCGCAGGGCGGTGGCCATGACCACCGCGGCGTCCACGCCTTCCACGCCCTTGTTGGCGCCGCCGGTTCCGGCCCTCTCGACCGCCTGCTGGTAGTCATGGACGGCGAGAATGGCGTTGGCAACCGGCACCCCGGTCTCGATGGCGACTTCGCTCACACCCCGGGACGACTCACGAACCACGATCTCGTAGTGGTCGGTCTCCCCCTTGACGACGGTGCCGATGGCGACGACGGCGTCGCATCCCGCCTCGGTCAGTTTCCTGGCTGCGAGGGGCAACTCCAGAGCCCCGGGCACGCGCAGGATCGTGACCTCGCGGACCCCCAATTCCTCGAGGCGGGCGCTGGCCCCGTGGATGAGTCGGTCGGTGATCGCCTGGTTCCAACGTGCGGCGGCGATCCCTATGTGGAGGCCATTCCCGTCTGTGGAGCCTTCGATGGTCCTGGTCACTCTTCCTCGCCGAGATCGAGCTCGTGTCCCATACGGAGAACCTTGGTGGTGAGATACGCCCGGTTCTCGGGATTGGCCACCGAGGGCATGGGCACTCGCTCCAGAATCGACAAGCCATAGCCCTCGATGCCGGCACGCTTGGATGGGTTGTTGGTCATGAGCCGCATGGAGCGGACACCGAGGTCGTAGAGGATCTGAGAACCGACCCCGTAGTCTCTCAGGTCCGGGGGAAAGCCCAGGTAGACGTTGGCGTCGACGGTGTCGAGACCGTCGTCCTGGAGGTTATACGCCGAGAGCTTGTGGAGGAGGCCGATTCCTCGTCCCTCATGCCCGCGCAGATACAGCACCACCCCCCGGCCTTCCTTGGAGATCTCCCGCAGCGCCCAGTCGAGTTGGTCCCCGCAGTCGCAGCGCATACTCCCGAACACGTCTCCGGTGAGGCACTCGGAGTGGACTCGGGTGAGGATGCCCTCGCCATCGCCGAGGTCCCCCATGACCAGGGCTACCTGGTGGTGGCCGTCGACGGAGTCGTATCCGATCGCCTTGAAGACGCCGTACCTCGTCGGGACGCGCGCCTCGACCACCCTGGTGACCAGTTTCTCCTGCTGGCGTCGGTAGGCGATGAGATCGGCGATCGTGCCGATGAGCAAACCGTGTTCTTTGGCGAAACGCTCCAGGTCGGGGAGCTTGGCCACCGAACCGTCGTCGTTCATCACCTCCGCCAGCACCGCCGCCGGGTACTTGCCGGCGAGCTCGGCGAGGTCGACTGCGGCCTCGGTGTGGCCGGCTCTCTTGAGGACGCCGCCTGGCTCGTAGCGGAGGGGGTACATGTGCCCTGGCCGAGCAAGGTCGGAAGGCTTGGTCTCCGGGGCGATGACGGCGTGGATTGTCCGGCAGCGGTCGGCGGCAGAGATGCCTGTGGTGGTCCCCTGGGCGGCGTCGATCGAGATCGTGAAGGCGGTACGGCGGATGTCGGTGTTCTTGGCCACCATCATCGGCACCTCCAGCTCATCGAGCCGTTCCCCGATGACCGGCATGCAGATGATGCCGCTGGTGTAGCGAAGCATGAAGCCGATGTTGTCCGGCGTGGCATCCTCGGCGGCGACGATGAGGTCGCCCTCGTTCTCACGATCGGCGTCGTCGACCATGATCACCATCTCGCCCCGCTTGATGACGTCGACGATGTCTTCGATGGGAGAAAAGCTCATTCGCCTCCTCTCAACAGACGCTCCACATACTTCGCCAGGACATCCATCTCCAGATTGACTGTGTCGCCGGGGCTGCGCAACCCCAAAGTGGTGACTTCGAGCGTGTGAGGGATGAGGGCCACTCGAAATCCGGTTTCGGTGAGCGCGGCTACGGTGAGACTGACACCGTCGATGGTGACCGAGCCCTTCTCCACCAGGTAGAGACGGAGGAACTCTGGAACCTCCACCGTCATCATCACACCTCCGTCGGCATCTCGCTCCAGTTCATTCACGGTGCCCACACCGTCGACATGGCCCTGGACGATGTGGCCATCGAAACGCCCGTCGACGGGCATGGGGCGCTCCAGATTTACCTGGCTCTCCCTGACCAGAGCACCCAGGTTGGAGCGTCGCAGGGACTCGGGGATGATGTCGACCGCCACAGTGTCCTCCCCGGTCTCCACAGCGGTGAGACAGACTCCGTTGACTGCGATGGACGCCCCGATGGGTAGGTCACCGATTCCGGGGGCGGAGAGGACGACTCTGCGCCCCATCTCGGCTTCCCTCACCTCGGTGACCGTTCCGATCCGCTCGACTATTCCTGTGAACATCAGGTTCTCTTGTTGTTGAAGGTAATGACGGCGTCAGTGCCAACCCGGCGGACGTCTTCGAATTCCACGTCGGTGGCGTCGGCCATGGTGCCGAACACACCTGCCATCGGTGATCGCCCGGTGCCTCCTCCGATCCTGGATCCGATGTAGATCACGCCGTCGGTGATCACCCCCGAACGCCACCAGGCACGGGCGATGGTGGGGCCACCCTCGAGGAGAATGTGGAGGAGTCCATGCGCGGCCAGTGCCCGGCAGGTCTCCACCGGATCCGGATGCTCGCCCAGAGCCGGGACTTCGACCAGTTCTCCGCCAGGGAGATCGCGGGTTTGGACGGACACGATCAATGGATCCCGGTCCCAGATTCGGGCTCGTGAGGGAAGCGGAGTCTTCCCGGCCACCACCACAGGACGAGGTTGGGGTCCGGCGTAGCCGTCCAATCTGACGTCGAGACGGGGATCGTCCTCGCGCAGGGTCCCGGCCGCGATCACCACTCCGTCGACCGTGGAGCGGAGACGATGGCCGTCATGGCGGGCCTCCTCGCCGGTGATCCACTGCGAGGTCCCGTCGGAGGCGGCCACCGAGCCGTCGAGAGTCATCGCGTACTTTAGGGTGACCAGGGGCATGCCGGTCTCACGATGATGGAAGTAGGCGGGGTCCACGGCACGAGCCCTGTCTCCTTCCACACCCGTGATCACCTCGACTCCGGCGGCTTCGAGCCGTTCGATTCCCTGTCCTGAGACCCTCGGATCCGGGTCCACTGCTCCAACTACCACTGTGGCGACGCCGGCCTGGATCAGTGCGTCGACACAGGGCGGGGTGTGTCCCTGGTGGGGACACGGCTCGAGGGTGACGTGAGCGGTGCCACCCCGGGCCCGTTCCCCTGCCGCCTGTAAGGCGACGATCTCGGCGTGATCGGTGCCCGGGCCCCGATGCCACCCTTCACCCACCACCTCGCCGGCGGCATCGATCACCACCGAGCCGACGCGGGGGTTGGGGTGGGTGTGGGGCCACTGCTGCGCCAGCTCGATGGCGCGGAGCATTGGACGGTGGTCGACCGCCAACTAGTTGGTACGTCGGTCGATGCGGTAGGTGGAGCCCGGCTGTTTCTTGGCGAACTCCTTCATCTCAACCGCGATCGCCGACGCCTCCCATTGCGTTCCGATCTCACGCACGTCGGTGGACGCTACTCCGAGTGAGAGCGAGACGACCGGGAAGGCGTAACGCTCACCGCGGCGGTCGATGACCTCGATGTAGCCGCGCAGGGCGTCGGCGGTGTCGTAGAGATCGAGTATTCCGTCGTCGAACCGCTCGATGACCTCCTTGCAGAACGACTCGGCCATCGATGGCGGGATCATCGCTACGAAGTCGTCGCCCCCGATGTGTCCGACGAAGGCATTCTCGATGCCGAGACTGGTCGCCGCCTGGGTGAAACAGTTGCCGCAGAACCGGATGACCTCGTCACCACGCATGAAGCCGTAGTGATCGTTGAACGCCTTGAAATTGTCCAGGTCGCCATGGACCAGGGCGAACTCATGCCTTTCCTGGATGGCAGCCTCGATCTCGGCGGTGATCTTGAAGTTCCCCGGAAGCCCGGTGAGCGGGGAGAGATCGCGCGCAGCCTGGGTCCGACGGAGGACGGCACGCACCCGTGCGGCCAGCTCGGTGATGTCGAACGGCTTGGTGATGTAGTCGTCGGCGCCGAGTTCGAGCCCACGAACCCGGTCTTCGGGCAGGCCGCGGGCGGTGAGGAGGATGATGGGGATGTTGGCCGTGGTGGCCTGGCTGCGGAGACGGTGCAGGGCGGTGAGCCCGTCCATGCGCGGCATCATGATATCGAGGACGATGACATTGGGCGGGTTGGAGCTCGCCTTCTGCAACGCATCCTCGCCGTCGACGGCCGTCTCCACGTCGAACCCGTCGAGCTCGAGGTTCACCTTGACCACCGTGAGAATGTCTGGGTCGTCGTCTGCGACCAGGACTCGTTCACTCATCTGTCTCTGCAGCCCTTCTCAAAGCTTCCACAGCGGCGGGCGGATCGTTCGCTCCGAACACCGCCGTCCCGGCCACGAGCACCGTCGCACCCGCTGAGATGGCCAGTCCGGCGTTCTCCGGCGTAATACCGCCGTCGACCTGAATATCGGCCCTCAATCCGTGCGACTCAACCCATTCTCTGGCTGCTTCGACTTTGGGCAGGACCTCCGGCATGAACGTCTGTCCCCCGTGACCCGGTTCGACCGACATGACCACCAAGACATCACAATGCTCGACGTAGGGGGCGACTGCGTCGAAGGGGGTGCCCGGGTTGATCACCAGGCCGAAATCGAGTCCGTTCTCCCTGGCACGGGAGGTGGCGCGGGTGGGGTCGGGCACTGCCTCGATGTGCACCGTTGCCAGGTTGATCCCGGCCTTGGTCAACTCGGGGAGATAGGCGTCGGGGTTGGTGGTCATGATGTGACAGTCGAAGTAGACGTCGGTGACCTCCCGAAGGGCCTCGATGACCGGCACCCCGAAGGAGATGTTGGGGACGAAGTGGCCATCCATGACGTCGAGGTGGAGCCAATCGATCACGGGAGCGATGCGTTCCACTTCCTCTGCGAGGTGGGCGAAGTCGGCTGCCAGGAGGGAAGGGGCGATTTTGACGGCCATGGCGCGAGTCTATGACCGTTGGTCGATCACACCGTGGTCGGTCTGTCGGCCGTTGACCCATTCGGAGCCCGACTGCGGTTTCTTCCCCGGTGGTTGCAGGGTCATCAGCTCTACGGCACCTCCGGGGAACCCGGCCACAGCGCGTCCTCTGATGCGAAGCCACCGGCCGGGCGCTACCGCCTCGTCAGTGAGCCGCGCCTCGTAGATCTTGTGGGTTTCCCCGTCGAGCACCAGGGTGGCCGTGGGACCGGGTGCCAGGGCTCGGATCTTGGCCACGACCGAGGCTGCATCCGCCTGGGGGTCGATTGGGCGGTCCTGCTTCTCGATCTTGTCGGCGTATGTGGCTCCGTCATCGGTTTGGGGGATCGGTTCCTCGTCGCCGGCGAGATAGCGGGGAAGGATGTCGGCGAGCAGTCGAGCCCCGACTCCGGCCAGCCGGTTGGTCAACTCGCCGGCGTTGGAGCCCTCGGGGATGTCGATCGCCTGAGCGGTGAGGATGGGGCCGGTGTCGAGTCCTTCGTCGAGTCTCATGATCGTGACCCCGGTCATCTCGTCGCCTGCCATGAGGGCGCGGGCCACGGGGGCGGCGCCACGCCACCGCGGCAACAGGCTGAAGTGGACGTTGAGAAACCCGTGAGTAGGAAGATCGAGGGTCTCGGGACTCAGGATCCGCCCGTAGGCAACCACCACTCCGACGTCGAACGGGCCGGACTTCTCCAAGGTGATCATCAGCTCCTTCGACGAGTTGGGCTGAGCCACGGTCAACCCTTGCTCCAGAGCGCGCTCTTTGACGGGAGACGGCCGAGGCTCTCCCGAGCGGCCTTTGGGGCGATCCGGCTGAGTGACCACCAGCTCGACGTCGTGATGCGTGACGAGAGCCTCCATGGTGGGCACCGCGGCCTCCGGAGTCCCCAGGAACACCACGCGCGCCATCAGGCCAGCCCCAATGCCTCGTCGCGCAGCTCTTTCAAGGCCTTCTTGCGGAATCGCTTCGGGAGTTCGTCGATGAGGAGTCCACCTTCGAGATGGGCCACTTCGTGTTGGAGGACCCGTCCCAGCAAGCCGTCACCGGCGTACTCGACCTCGTGTCCGTCGAGATCGAGTGCCTTGACCCGGGCGAAGGCCGGCCGGGTGATCTCCCACCAGTGGCCGGGAACCGAGAGACAGCCCTCTTCCATCTCGAACTCGCCCGCGGTCTCGACGATCTCGGGGTTGATCATCACCCGGGGGCCGAGCTCGTCGTTGGCATCGAAAACCGCGATGCGACGGGAGATGCCGATCTGATTGGCGGCCAGACCGACGCCGGGAGCGTCATACATGGTCTCGATCATGTCCTTGGACAGGGTGTGCACCGCGCCGTCGATCTCGGTGATCGGCTTGGTCGGCATCCGAAGGACGGGATCGCCGAATGTTCGAATCTTGTAGATGGCCATGGTGGGGCGGGACAGGGTAGATGCCGAAGGCTCTCTGTCTGCTTCGTGCCTAGCGCCCGACCTCGATCACACAGAAGCGGTTGCCTTCGGGATCGGCCATGATCACATAGTCGGCATCCGGCGGCCGTTTGTCCCAGTGGATCTCGGTGGCGCCGAGTTCGAGAAGTCGTTCGACCTCAGCCGCCTGGTCTTCGGCGTAGAGGTCCAAGTGGATCCGGGGCGGCAGCTGCATCGGAGCCGGAACAACGTCGAGCGAGACGTTGGGCCCGGAGCCGTCTCTGGGACGAAGGAGGACGAATTCGTCTCCGTCTCCAGGTCGCCGTTCGTATCCGAGCGCCTCCTCCCAGAAGCGAGCCTGTCGCTCCAGGTCGTCGACGCGGATCACGATGGAACCGACGAGAAGCATGGGAACGAGTGTATGTGGGAGGGTTGCCTGTACTGGTGTGGCGTCGAGTCACCCGGGCCGGGTCGTGGTGGTGGTTTGCAGAAGCGGATCCGGTGGTGGGGGTGGAAGTGGATTTCGTAGCCTCGTTGATGGACCACGATCTGATGGGAAACCAGCAGAGGACCATCAGTTGGTCTTGGTCGGTGCGGCCGCCTCGACTAAAAGGATGAGACGATCGATTCGGAGACGGTGCCGTGAGTCACAGCCGTCGGCGCCGCAGCGGAACCCGTATCTGGCCAGCAAGGCTCGTTTCAACGCCGGTGGGGCGGTGCGTTGGCGGCGGTGATCAGCTGCTGTTCCAAACCACAGATTTCCTCTTGGACGCTGCCACCGATGGGCGAATGTCAGATACCTGCGTGGTGTTCTTCATCGATCGGACCGGGTGTCCCCTTCAATCAGTAGCTTCCGCGACCTGTCTGAGGATGTCGACCCACCCCAAGTCACCCTGGGTCTCGCCCAGACGCACCATCACCAGCTGGCGAGCTGGATCGATATACAAGTACTGGCCGCCTTTGCCGATTGCCACTCGAGCGTCTTCGGTCAACCACCACTCGTACCCGTAGTTGATGATCGGTGAATCGAAGTACTCGGAGGGCCAACGGTCAGCACTGAAACCCGGCTCGAACGAAGCCTTCAACCAGCCAGCAGACAGGAGCTCTTCGCCCTGCCATCCACCCTCGTCGAGGGCGAGCTGGCCGAATCGAACCAGGTCCCGAGCCGTCAGGGCGAGGCAACACCAAGTCCTCTCCAGGCCTCCCTCGTGATCAGTACTCAGGATCCCGCCGCTCTCCGCTCCCAATGGGTTCCACAATCGTTCCTGCAGGTAGTCGGTGATCGTGCGGTCACCGAGAGCCCGGTCCAGGACGAGGCCGAGCAGTGCATTGTCACCGGACTTGTACCGGAACCCCGCGTCGCGTCGGTCGCGCACCCGGAGGTCGAGGATCTGTGTTGTCACGTCCGCCGTGTAGTTGAACTTCACGTGCATGCCGAAAGGGTTGTCATCCTCCACATAATCCATACTCGAGTCCATGCGTAGGAGATCTTCGAGGGTCACGACACCAAAGCCGCTCTTTGTCAACTCGGGCACATACAGGGTTACGGGATCTTCGACCGAGCCGATCAGGCCGTCGTCGATGGCAGCACCCAGCAGCAGCGAGAAGATGGACTTGGTCACGGAGAACACCATCGACAGTCGATCTGGCCCATGATCGGGGGCATACCACTCAAACGCGATCTCTCCGTTGTCGAGCACCAGGAAGGCGAGCGTGTCTCGGTCAGCGAGAAGAGAGACCAATGGGACCGCCGCATCCTCGACGAGGACATCCGGCGATCGGAGGGGTTCAGCCGCTACCGGCCACGGATCAGGACGGGGACTGGGGACAAGTTCCCGGCCCGGATAGTCCAGGTGATCCCACACGGTTGTAGTGCCATGGGTCAGAACCCGCCAAGCAGCCACTGGTCCGATGCTGAGAGACCACACGATGAATATGACCAGCGCCAGGCCCAATAGGCCAAACAGCACCCAGCCCAGCCGCCGCATCCGCCGACCCTAATAGCGACCGGCCTTCGACTTTGCGTCTCAGGAAGACGTCCTCCGTGCTGAGGCATGTCTTCGCGGTCGAGTCGGCACGGTCTGTTCAACCTGTGCGACGTCCGGGGAAGTTGGGCCCATCTGGACCAAGCGGCCACGGCATCTCGACCCGTTCCACTCTGCTCTCCAAGACCCGCGCCTAACGCTTCCGCACCAGGATCCGCGCCACCCCGTCTCCCTCGCCCTCGTCGACGACGTCGAAATGGCCGAAGGCCTCGCGTAGCTCGCCGGGCCCCGCCCGGAACTCCCCCGGTGGCCCACCGACATCACTGAGTACGCCCACTGCGAGCAACCCACCCGGGACCACTCGATGGATCATCGCCTGGTACAAGGCGGGATCCCGGAACATGTGAGAGAAGAGTAGGTCGACGGGGTCGCCCGGGGGGAGACCCTCGTCGAGGTCCCAGACCTCGAGTCGGCATCGATCTCCGAGCCGGTAGGCGTCCACGAAGCCGCGGGCCATCTCGATGGCCACCGGGGATACGTCGACTCCGTGATACTCCAGGCCGCGACTGGCCAGCCAGACCGCGCCCTCTCCCCGCCCGCAGGCGATCTCGAGGACCTTGCCCTCCCTGGGGAACTCCTTTTCGACGTGCGCAAACAGTGGAGGCGGTGGCGGTGGTCGTATCACCGGCGCCGGCATGCTCCGGGCGTGCTTGCGATTCCACGTCTCCTGGTCTTCTCTGCTCACAGGGATTCGACCATAAGGGTCAGATGTCGATGGGGTCGGCGTCGACACGCACGATTGCTCCCTTGTCCCGCCACCGGGCCACCACTCTTCTCAGGTCCAGGCGAGCTTCGCCGAGGGAGCCGGTCAATAGCCAGCGTCGCCCATCCGGGAGGCTCTTCGGTCCCAAGACCATCGCACCGCTGAGTGTTGCGAGGTCATCAGGAGCCGATTCCGGTATCTCCCCACGGATCTCGACGACGATCATCTCCGACGCCGGTGGCGAGCCATCACGAGCTCTCTCCACGAGCACCCGTTCCAGGTAGGGGATGGGATCCCCGCGTCGCATGGCGGTGACGAGGTGTGACTCCGTATGACTGGTCTGGAGCATCAGTCGGCTGCCTTTGCGCTCCCCCACTGCCAGGCCGAGACGCGCCAGCTGCCTCAAGGCTTCCTCGCTGGTGCGATAGCCCGATCCCATCAGCATGCCATCGACGTCCGCGGCCACCGCCAGGTCGACCAGGGGAAGACCGGTCAGGTCACGCTCGGTGCCCACCGTGACTCGGGTTTGGGCCGGGTGAACAGCGGCTGCACCTCGCCCCAACCGGCGATCGATGTCGGCAACCAGCCGCTCTGGGATCGTCCCCATCTCCTCGAACTCCGATCCTCCGCAAGTGGTGCAGGCCCCGATCCGGACTCGGCACTTGGGGCACTCCTCGACTCTCCCCACACGGGAGGAGCAGTTCGGGCAGATGCGCAGTCGGCGGCAGTTGGTGCACCTCATGGAGGCATACCCCACTCTGCGATGGGTGAACACGAACACACGACCGCCCGCCTTCGCCATCCCTCCGATCGCGGCGAGGGCGCGCTCGGACATGAAGCCTCCTCCGGGTGCGTCCTCGGACCGGTCGACCACTTCGACGAGCGGCCAGGCCCGCTTGGCGGTGTGGATCACCTCGGCACCAGCGGACAGCAATTCCACACTCGGTGTCGGGCCGAAGAACACCAGATTGAAGCCCTCGAGCCGGCTCCGGGTTCGCATGATTTCACGGACATGGACGGTCGGAGTCTGACGATCCTTCATCGCCCGGCGCCCCTCCTCGAGGACTATGGCCATGCACAGTCCTTCGATGTGCCAAGCCGCCGTCTTGGGAGTCCCGATCGCCAGGCGAGGGGGCGACTGAGCCCGCTCCCAGGCCGCGGTGTCGGACTTGTCGTCCTCGCCGGTTACTGCCACCACCAGGTCACCCCAGAGGGTGGCAGCCTCCTCTTCGATCTGGGCGACCTCCGCAGTAGAGGCAGCCACCACGAGCACCGATCTCCCGGCGCTGAGCGCGGGACCGATTCCGGCGAGCCAGTCGAACCGGCGCCAGTTGCCAATGACAGCCGCCACGGGATTCCGCCGACCGGAGGCGGACTTCCCGGCCACCTCGAAGATGGGATGGCTCGCCGCGACGGTGGCAGGGGCCGGCAGCGGTTCGGGAATCGCCCTGGGGAGGTTCGGCGGGCTGGCTCGACCCAGTAGCGTCGACACCGGAGCCAGGTAGTGGTGGGCCGCCCAGATGAGCGACTTCAACAGATCGGCGTCGAAGACCGGAGCCAACCCCGAGATCCCGGCGATCTCCTTGAGTTGGCCCTCGCGATCATCTGACAACTCGACGACCCAGCCCCGGACCCGCCTCCCGGACAGCGGGACTCGCACGATCGACCCGACTGACAGGTCGGGAGCGAGATGTCGTGGAGTCGAGTACCAGAAGCCCTCGTCGACGGCGAAAGATGCGACGTCGGGTACGACACGCGCCGCCGGGGTCACACTCCGGCAGCACTCTCGATGTCGTCGACCCGGTCGAGGCTTTCCCAGCGGAATTCGGGACGCCCGAAGTGCCCGTAGGCGGCCGTGGGGGCGAAGACGGGTTGAGTCAGCTCGAGCTGGTCGATGATCGACGCGGGTCGGAAGTCGAAGACCTCCAAGACGATGTCCTCGATCTTCGCCGGGTCGATGGTCTCGGTTCCGAAGGTCTCCACATGGATGGAGAAGGGCTCTGGTTTGCCGATGGCGTAGGCGAGTTGGATCTCGAGTCGGTCCGCCAGCCCGGCTGCGACCAGATTCTTGGCAGCCCACCGTGCCGCATACGCCCCGGAGCGGTCCACCTTGGTCGAGTCTTTGCCCGAGAATGCGCCGCCACCGTGCCGGGCATAGCCGCCGTAGGTGTCGACGATGATCTTCCGCCCGGTCAAACCGGTGTCGGCTACGGGGCCTCCGATCTCGAAGCGGCCGCTCGGGTTGAAGATGAACTCCCCTTCCGACGAGAAGAGGTGGTCGGGGATCACTTCTCGCACCACGACCTCGTACACGTCGTGCTTCATCGCCGCCTGGTCCTGGCCAGGGGCGTGGTGAGTCGAGATGAGGACTTTTTCGACGGCCACCGGGATGTCTCCTTCGTACCGCACCATGACCTGGGTCTTCCCATCGGGTCTCAGATACTCGAGCTGGCCCTTCTTGCGTGCCTCGCCGAGACGCTCGGCGAGGCGATGGGCGAGCTGGATTGGCAGTGGCATCAGCTGGTCGGTCTCGGTGACCGCGAAACCGAACATGAGACCCTGATCCCCTGCTCCGAGCTCCCGATCCACGCTTTGGGCGATGTCGGGGCTCTGTTCGTGGACGTGGTTCTCGACGGTGATGGTGGAGGAGGCGAAGTTCTCGTCGAAGCCGCTGTATCCGATGCGCTCGATGGTGTCGCGGACGATGGTGTCGATGTCGAGCTCTGCGCCGATGCGCACCTCACCGCCGACCACGGCGAGCTTGGTGGTCACGAAGGACTCACAAGCCACTCTCGAGAGGGGGTTGAGCCTGAGAGCAGCATCCAGCACGGAGTCCGAGATTGCATCCGCCACCTTGTCGGGATGGCCTTCGGTGACCGACTCGGAGGTGAAGTACGACGTCCGCATCGAAGGGCGAGGTTAACCCTTCCTCGCTCCCTCAGACATGATGCGATCGATGAGACGCGCCGCCACCTCGTCCTTCGGCATCATCGGCCAGGAGTCCGTGTTCCCGGCACCGTCGATCAGCACCACCCGGTTGGTGTCGGTGCCGAACCCGGACCCGGGCTCGCTGATGTCGTTGTAGACGAGGAGATCGACCTGCTTCGTCTTGGCTTTTTCGATCGCCCGGTCGAGATCACCGGTCTCGGCGGCGAATCCGACCACCAACGGCCGGGGCTCTCTCGCCACCACGGAGGCGAGGATGTCGGGGTTGGGCTCGAGGTCGATCGAGTCGAGACCCTCGGATCGGGATAGCTTGCCCTGACTGGGGTTGGCAGGTCGGAAATCGGCGACCGCCGCCGCCATGACAGCAACGTCGGTCTCGATCCCCGAGACGGCCTCGAGCATCTCCTGCGCGGTCTGGACGGATACCACCTTGACCGCGGACAGTGTCGGGAGATCCGAGGTGGTCACGAGGGTGACGTCCATACCCCGCCGCGCCGCCTCGTTGGCAATGGCGTGACCCATCTTCCCCGACGAGCGATTTCCGATGAACCGAACCGGGTCGACCGGCTCGCGGGTGCCACCTGCGGTGACCAGGAAACGGCGCGCATCAGCCGAAGGTGCGAGGAGTCTCTCGATGGCCTCGAGGATGTCGTCGGGCTCCGCCACCCGCCCGGTGCCCGCGTCTCCCCCTGCCAAAGCCCCGGACTCGGGCCCGATGACGTGGTACCCGTCGGCGCGCAGCGTATCGATGTTGCGTTGGGTGGAGGGGTGCTCCCACATCTCGGTGTGCATGGCCGGAGCAACCAGCGCGGGCCCGGTGTAGGCGAGGAGGGTCGCGGAGACGAGATCGTCGGAAAGGCCGTTGGCGACTCTGGCGATGGTGGATGCGGTAGCCGGGGCCACCACGACGAGATCGGCCCAACGGGCGAGGTCGGTATGAGGAGAGACGATCTTCCTGCCGAAGAAGCCGGTGTGAGGCTGATGGCCCGTGATGGCGGCGAAGGTCTGAGCTCCCACGAACTCGAGAGCCGACTCGGTCAGGATTACCTCGACCTCGGCCCCGGCTTCCACCAGGCGCCGGGCGAGATATGCAGACTTGTAGGCGGCGACGCCTCCGGTGACGGCGAGTACGACCCGCCGACCGCGCAGCATCTATTCCTCGACGGTCTCTACTGCGACCTTGCCCTCTGCGATCTCCTCCATGGCGATCGTCAATGGCTTGCGTGACAGGGAGTGCACCTGCGGGGGCACGAACTCGCCGTAGCCGACGCCGAGTTGGTGGAAATAGCTGTTGATCTGACGGGCCCGGCGCGAGGCGACTACCACAGTGGCGAAACGGTTGCCGATCTGATCGATGACGTCTTCGAGCTTCATGTCTTCCTTCGAAGGGGTGCTGAGCCCTCTCAGGTTACCTCATGGTCCAGGGCACGCCAGATCAAGAGTCACTGACGTGGTCGAGAATTACCGCGACTACCTGTTCGATGTTCCGGTCGGAAGTGTCGACGACCAGGTCGTAGTGGGAGTGATCGGTGTAGTCGAGCTCGTAATAGGTCAGGTATCGCTTCTTCTCGGACTCGGTCCGCCTGGCGATCGCACGTTCAGTGTCCTCCAAGGTGACGTTCTCGTGCTCGGCTCCCCTCCCTGCGCCATATATTCGCTGCGCCGCCACCTCGGGGCGCACCTCGAGGAAGACCTTCACCGAGGTCGGGGCGAAGTTCCACCCCAGCCGGGCGTCCATCACGAAGTCGTCTCCCTCCTGGGCGAGGCGCGCGGTGCGGGCATCGATCTCATGATCTATGGACTCACCCACTTCGGCCGAACGGGACAACTCGAGGATGGAGACGCCGCGTTCTGCGGCCATCTCACGCATGAAATCTCCGGCGGAGACGTGGCGTAGACCCAACTTCTCGGCTACTCGTTTGGCCACCGCGCTCTTGCCGGACCCCGGCCGGCCAGAGATGGTGATGATCACTCAGGAGAACTCGGCGATCAGCGCTTCCTTCTGCTTGTCACCGAGACCCCGAATCCGCCGATTCTCAGCGATGCCGAGCGACTCCATGAGCCGCTTTGCCTTGATTTTCCCGGTGCCGGGCATCGATGCGATCAGGGACTCGACCTTGAGACCCGCGATCAACTCGTCAGACTCGGCCCGCGACAAGAGCTCGGAGATGCGTAACGACCCAGTCTTGAGCAGCTCCTTCACCTCGGCTCGCACGCGCCTGGCCTGAGCGGCCTTGGCGAGTGCGGCCTTCCTCTGTTCATCGGTCAGTTTTGGTGGCTGCGCCATTCCTCCTCCTAGGTATGGTGCCGACGTGGATTCGACCATAGCCCCACGGCATCATGCTCATGAGGCGATCGCGGCGGCGATTTTTCGTGCGGTCTCCACCGGATCGTCGGCCCTCGTGATGGGTCGCCCGATGACCAGATGGTCGGCGCCGTCGGATACTGCCTCTTCGGGTGTGGCGGTTCGTTTCTGATCATCAGGCCTGGACCCTCCGGGACGTACCCCGGGAGTGAACACCTTCAAACCCGGTTCTGCGTCCTTCACCTGGGTTATCTCGGTAGGCGAGCACACCACTCCCTCAGCTGCGACCGACGCTGCCAGGTGCGTCATGGCCACCACCTGGTCGGCCACCGAGGCGTCGATGCCGATCGCCGCCAGGTCGGAGTCGGATAGCGAGGTGAGCACGGTGACCACCACGATCCCGGTTTCTCCCATTCCCGAGTTGGCTGCCTGGATCATCTCCAGACCTCCCCCGGCGTGCACCGTCACCCAACGCGCCCCGGCGTCTCGGATTCGCATCGCCGCCCTCTCCACCGTGTTCGGGATGTCGTGCAGCTTGGCATCGGCGAAGACCGGTCTTCCGTGCCCGGCGATAGCCTCGATGGCGCGCGGCCCCTCTCCCATCAGCAGCTCCATCCCGACTTTGAAGCCACCGACATGACCCTCGAGCATGCCGGCGAGCCGATTTGCCTCCTCGAGGGTGGGGAAGTCGAGGGCCACGATGATCGGGTTCACCACTCCCCCAGAGCGCCGACCAGCTCGGAGATCGAGGAAGCGCCGACTCGCTCCAACTCCCCACGGAGCTCACGAATGATTCGTGTACCCGCCCGTGGCTCGGCGAGATGGATGGTGCCCGCCTCCACAGCAGTCGCCCCGGCGAGCAGGTACTCGACGACGTCACGACCGTTGCTCACCCCTCCGCAACCAACGATCGGGATATTCGGCAGCGCCCGGGACACCTCGTAGACACATCGCATCGCGATCGGCTTGAGCCCCGGACCCGAGTATCCCCCCACCCCCCCACTGAGCAGCGGGCGACGCTCTCTCACCGAGACGCCGAACCCGAAAACGGTGTTGGTGAGGACCAGGAAATCGGCGCCGGCCTCTCGACATGCCGCCGCCACCCCCACGATGTTGGGTGTGTTCGGAGATAGCTTGGCCCCCACCGGCACCTCACTGGCCGCAACCACCGCTTCGATCACCTCCCCGCTCCGCGAGGCCGAGAAGGAGAACATCTCGCCATCGTCGAGGTTGGGACAGGAGAGGTTGACCTCGATTGCAGAGACACCGGCCGTTCCCAGCCCCTTGGCCACCAGGGAGAAACCGTGGGCGTCGCCCCCCACCGTCGAGCCCCACACCGGGACCCCCAGTTGGGGGAGGCGCGGCCCCATCACCTGAGCCCATTCCTCGATACCCGGATTCTGGATCCCGATCCCGTTGAGCATCCCCGCCTCGGTCGGCGCCAATCGCGGCTGGGGACGGCCCGACCAGCGCCCTGGGGAAACGGACTTCGCCACTGCGGCGCCATAGGAGGCGAGATCGGCGATCTCCGCCCACTCCCAGACCGAGCCCACCGTGCCCGAGGCGGCGATCAGCGGGGTGGAGAGCTGGAGTGGGCCCAGGGAAGTACTCAGATCCGATGCCATTCCTGGAGACTCCTCGGCTTGTTGATGGCTCCCGGCCCGGCGCGGAGGCTGCGAGCGACCGCCAACCCGCCCTGGACGGTGGTGACACAAGGGATCTTGAGACGACGGGCCGCCTGGCGGATGGTGATCCCGTCGTGTCGGGCCCGTCCCCCGCGCGGCGTGTTGACCACCAGGTGCACCTCGCCATTGGCCAGCCGCTCCCCGATGTCCCGGGGTCCTTCCCCGATCTTGTTGACCACCTCGGTCTCGATGGCGTGGTGTCTCAGATAGCGTGCGGTACCGCTGGTGGCGAGGAGCTCAAACCCCAACATGGTGAAGGCCTGAGCCACGGCCAGACCGAGTTGCTTGTCACGGTCGGCGAAGGAGAGAAACACCCGCCCCCGATCGGCGAGGAGGTTGCCGGCGGCGAGCAGTGCCTTCCCGTAGGCCACGCCGACATCGGGCCCGATACCCATGACTTCTCCGGTTGCCTTCATCTCCGGACCGAGAACGTTGTCCTCCTCAGGAAAGCGGTCCCAGGGAAGCACGGCGTCCTTGACCGCCACGAAACTCTCCGCAGGCCTTTCGGGAACCAGCCCCTCGTCGCGCAGCTGCGCGATGGAGGACCCGAGCATCACCCTGGTGGCGATACGGGCCAAGGGAAGGGCCTTGGCCTTGGAGATGAAGGGGATGGTGCGGCTCCCGCGTGGGTTCGCCTCCAGTACATGGACCTCGTCACCTTTCACCGCGAACTGGATGTTGATCAGGCCTCGCACCTGGAGGGCCTGGGCCAACTCGTTGGTGGCACGGAGTATCTCTTTCAACGCCTCGTCGGAGATGGTTGGAGGCGGTGTGACACAACCCGAGTCGCCGGAGTGCACACCAGCCTCCTCCACGTGTTCCATGACCCCTCCGACCAGCAACTCCGCTCCGTCGAAGACGGCATCGACATCGACCTCCACCGCCGACTCGAGAAACCGATCGAGGAGTATCGGATTTGCCGTCACCTCGGGGTCTCCCTCGCCGTAGATGTTGCGTACGTATTCGCCGAGCTCCTCCAGGCTGTAGACCACCTTCATCTTGCGGCCGCCGAGCACGTAGGAGGGCCGCACCATCACCGGGAGCCCGATCTGGTCGACCACCTCCTGTGCATCGGCCGCCGACGAGGCGGTTCCGGCAGCCGGCTGACTGAGCCCCAGGTTGCGACAGATCTCGGCGAATTGCTCCCTGTCCTCGGCCAGGGCGATCGACGCCGGTGAGGTGCCTGCGATCGGCACACCGGCCTTCTCGAGCGAGTCGGCTAGGTTGAGCGGGGTCTGACCTCCGAGCTGCACGATCACCGCTTCTGGTTTCTCGGCGTCTATCACCTCGAGCACGTCCTCGACGGTGAGAGGCTCGAAGTAGAGGCGGTCGGAGGTGTCGTAGTCGGTGGAGACGGTCTCCGGATTGCAGTTCACCATGACCGTCTCGTAACCGGCGTCGCGCAAGGCGAAGCTGGCATGGACGCAGCAGTAGTCGAACTCGATTCCCTGCCCGATCCGATTCGGTCCCGAGCCGAGGATCACGACCCTCGGCTTGCCGGCCGCCACCACCTCCGACTCGTCCTCGAAGGTGCCGTACATGTACGGGGTGTGGGCCTCGAACTCGGCGGCGCAGGTGTCGACCGTCTTGTAGGTGCGGACGATCCCGGCGTGGAGACGCATCCGGCGCACCTCCTCTTCGGTGGTGTCCCACAGATAGGCGATTTGACGGTCGGAGAAACCGATTCGCTTCGATTCCCGCAACAGGTCGTCGCCTCTCCGGGTCTCGAGGCGGTGACGCACCTCGACCACCTCGGCCATCTGGTCGACGAACCAGGGGTCGACCGCGGCAAGTCCGGCGACGTCGTCGACGGGCCAACCGCGTCGTAATGCCTCGGCTATCGCGTACACCCGGTCGGGCGTGGGGGTGGACACCGCTGCGGCGAGGGCATCGTCGTCGAGGGCGAGTAGCGCGGCCTCACCTTGGTCCGCGTTCAAACCGGCACGTCCGTTCTCCAGGCTCCGCAGGGCCTTCTGGAGTGCTTCGGGGAATGTCCTTCCGATGGCCATGGCCTCGCCCACGCTGCGCATCGAGGTGCCCAGGGTGGTCGACGCCGAGGGGAACTTGGCGAAATCGAATCGGGGGATCTTGACCACCGTGTAGTCGAGGGCGGGCTCGAACGAGGCGGGCGTTGCCTTGGTGATGTCGTTGGCGATCTCGTCGAGGGTGAAACCAACCGCCAGGAGCGCAGCGATCTTGGCGATGGGGAATCCGGTCGCCTTGGAAGCCAAGGCGGAGGAACGGCTCACCCTGGGGTTCATCTCGATGACCAGGCGTCGTCCCGTCGTGGGGTCGACGGCGAACTGGACATTGGACCCTCCGGTCTCAACACCGATCGCCTCCAACACGGCGATGCCGTCGTCCCGCATGTCCTGGTACTCACGGTCGCTCAGCGTCTGCACGGGAGCCACGGTGATCGAGTCGCCGGTGTGCACCCCCATGGGGTCGAAGTTCTCTATGGAGCAGACGATGACGGCGTTCCCGGCGCAGTCCCGCATCACCTCGAGCTCGTACTCCTTCCACCCGAGCACCGACTCCTCCACCAGGATCTCGTTGACCGGGGAGGTTTCGAGTCCATGTTTCGCCACCTCGAGGAACTGCTCCTCGTCGTCGGCGATGCCGGTTCCTCCTCCACCGAGTATGAAGGACGGTCGCACCATCACCGGGTACCCGATGTCGCCGGCGATCTTCACCGCCTCGCTCATCGAGCGGGCGTAGCCGGCTCTGGGGACCTCGAGACCGATCGACTCCATGGTCTCCTTGAACAGCCCGCGATCCTCGGCCCGGTCGATCGCCTCGAGCCCGGCTCCGATCATCTCGACGCCGTGACGGTCGAGCACCCCGCTGCGTGCCAGCTGGGAGGCCACGTTGAGGGCGGTTTGGCCCCCCAGCGTGGGCAGTAATGCGTCGGGGCGCTCCCGGGCGATTATCTCGGTGATCACATCCGGCGTGATCGGCTCGATATAGGTGGCGTCGGCGAACTCCGGATCGGTCATGATCGTCGCCGGGTTCGAGTTGATGAGGATGACGCGGTAACCCTCGGCACGGAGGACCTTGGCGGCTTGGGTGCCCGAGTAGTCGAACTCGCAGGCCTGGCCGATGACGATCGGCCCGGAACCGATGAGGAGGATGGAGCGCAGGTCGCGGCGTGCCGGCATCAGCGAGACCCGTCGATCATGCTGGCGAATGTGTCGAACAGGGGTCCGGCATCGTGCGGCCCGGGGGCGGCCTCCGGGTGGTATTGGACCGAGAACGCGTCGTGGTCGTCGAGAGCCATGCCCTCGAGTGTCCCGTCGTTGAGGTTCTGGTGGGTGGGGCGCACCGGGCCGAAATCGGTCTCGACCCGCTCAGGGAGCAACTCGGGACCTGCCAGACCCGCCCGCTCGGGGGGTTTGGCATCGGTCAGGGTCCACAGGTCGACTGCGAACCCGTGATTCTGCGCCGTCATCTCGACATGTCCGTCCTCGAGCCTGCGCACCGGGTGGTTGCCGCCGTGATGCCCGAACGGGAGCTTGAAGGTGCGGGCGCCCAGAGCCAGCCCGAGCACCTGGTGGCCGAGACAGATCCCAAACAGGGGCCTCTTCCCGATGAGGCCCCGCAGTGTGGATGTCGTCACCTGAAGCGGCTCGGGGTCGCCGGGACCGTTGGAGACGAAAACCCCCACCGGGTCCCGGGCGAGAATGTCCTCAGTCGGTGTCAGCGCGGGGACGACGTCCACGGAGAATCCGCGCCGGGTCAGATTGACGAGGATGTCGCGCTTCATGCCGAGGTCGATGGCGACCACCAACCCCTGCTCCTCTCCTTGCGCTTCGAGGTGATACGGGGTCTTGGTGGAGACCGCGCTGGCGAGGTCGCGCCCCTCCATGGAGGGTGCCTCGGCGGCCGCCTGCCGTAACTCGGCTTCGCTGACGCCGCTCCCCATGGCCACCGGCATGGCGCCTCGATCTCGGATATGGCGGGTCAGACGGCGTGTGTCTACGTCGGATATGGCGACCACGCCGTTGGAGGCGAAGTACTCGGGGAGACTCCCCTCCGCCCTCCAGTTGGACTGTCTCCGGGACAGCGACTTGACCACGAACCCGGACACTGCCGGTCGGGACGACTGGTCGTCGGCGTGGGTGACCCCATAGTTGCCGATGTGGGGGGATGTCATGACCACCACCTGTCCCGCGTAGGAGGGGTCGGTGAGGATCTCCTGATAGCCGGTCATCGACGTGTTGAACACGGCCTCGCCGGTGGTGACCCCTTCCGCTCCTACCGAGTGACCGTTGAACACTTCGCCGTCGGCGGTGACCAATTGGGCGTGCACCCGGCTCATGCGGCCACCACCGGGCTCTGGTGGGTGATCCGACCCCGGAGAAGGGTGGCACGGACCGCGCCCGACAGCTCCCGACCATGGAACGGGGTGTTCGACGACTTCGAGGCGAAACCGTTCGCCACCCATTTGGCCGACGGGTCGAAGATCACGAGGTTGGCGATCCTGCCCTCGGCGATAGGACGACCCTGGTCTTCCAAGCCGAGGAGCTCGGCGGGCCGCGTCGACAGCGAGGAGAAGAGGAGATCGCGGTCCCCGAGGGCCTCCCAGGCGGCGGAGGCCGCAGTCTCGAGTCCGATGACTCCCCGAGGTGCGGCCCCGAACTCGACCGCCTTCTCTTCGGGGAGATGGGGGGCGTGGTCCGTGGCGATCGCGTCGATGGTCCCGTCGCGCAGACCCGACACCAGTGCATCCCTGTCGTCGGGGGCACGCAATGGCGGGTACATCTTGAAATCAGGGTCGAGACCCGACAGGTCACCGTGGTCGAAGATCAGGTGGTGTGGGGTCACCTCGGCCGAGATCGACAACCCCGATTTCTTCGCGGCACGTATCAGCTCGACGGTCATCCCTGCCGACACGTGCTGGCAGTGGTAACCGGCCCCGGTCCGGGCGACCAGCTCGAGGTCGCGTCGCACCACCTCGGTCTCCGCTTCGGCAGGCAGACCGTCGATACCGAGGGCTTTCGATATGGCTCCCTCGTGCATGTGCCCACCCATGGTCCTCGTTGGATCCTCGGCGTGTTGGGCGAGGAAGGCGCCCGGAAGTGGCGCCAGGGCCCTCAGGGCCTCCCCGATGAGATCGGTCCCCACCGAGTCTCCATCGTCGGTGAACATCCTCACCCCCGCTCGATAGAGGGTTTCCAATTCGGACAGGGAGCGGCCGGCTCGCCCTCTGCTCACGGTCGCCGCCACGATCACCTCGGTGAGACCCACCTGGGCGGCACGTCTCCGCACCGCATCGATCACCTGGGGGGAGTCGAGCGGAGGGTCGGTGTTCGGCATGGCGGTGACCGCGGTGAAACCACCTGCGGCGGCGGCCGCCGAGCCGCTGGCGATGTCCTCTTTCCAGGTCTGGCCGGGCTCGCGTAGATGGGTGTGCATGTCCACCAACCCTGGGCCCACCCAGCACCCCGCGGCATCGATCACCACGTGGCCGTCTAGATTCGGAGCGATCGCGGCCACCCGGTCCCCGTCTATGGACAAGTCAGCGGCGGCCCATCCCCCGTCGGTGAGCACCTCTCCCCCCCGAATCACGATCATGGGCGGCCCTTCGCCAGAGCCCGAAGGATCACCATTCGCGCCGGAACCCCGTTACGGACCTGCTCGACGATGAGAGAACGCGGGGAGTCGGCCACCTGATCGGTGATCTCGATGCCCCGGTTGATCGGTCCAGGATGCATGATGACGGCACCTTCGCTCATCCGGGCGGCCCGCGGGACGTCCAGACCGTATTCGGAGATGTAATCGCTGCTGATCACGCCACCGCGCTCGGTCTGGACCCTGAGGAGATAGGCCACGTCGATCTCACCGATCAGCATGTCCAGGTCGGTCTGCGTCGGCACCGGGGATTCACCGGGTAACCACTCTTCGGGGCCAACCAAGGTGAGGTCCACGCCAAGTGTGGGCAGCGCATGTATCAAGCTCCCTGCCACCCGGGAATGGGCGACGTCACCGATGATGACCATGCGGAGACCCTCCAAGCCACCAAAGTGGCTATGGAGGGTGGCCGCGTCGAGCAGGGCCTGACTGGGATGCTCGTTGGTTCCGTCACCGGCGTTGACTACCGGGAGGCCGGTCCACTCCCCGATCGAGGCCGGGACGCCCTCCAGGCGGTGACGCACCACCAGGATGTCGGCGCCGAGACCCCCCATGGTGAGAGCGGTGTCGCGCAGCGACTCACCCTTGGAAGCGGAGGACGACTCCGGGAAGAACGTGATCACGTGGCCACCGAGACGCTGGGTTGCCAGGTCGAAGGACAGTCGGGTACGGGTCGATGGCTCGAAGAAGAGGTTGGCCACACAGACTCCTTCGAGGGATTGCGCCAGCCCGTCACCCCGGTCGAGTTCCCGACGCACCTCGACGGTCTCGAGGACCAGGGATTCCAGGTCGGTGCGACCGAGCCCACGGACACTCGTGAACGCCTTCATGCCACCCCGACCTCCTGTCGCACTATGTGGACCCCCTCGCGGCCATCGCTCTCCTCCAGTCGGACTTCGACAGTCTCTTCCCGTGCAGTGGGAAGGTTCTTGCCGACGTAGTCGGCACGGATCGGGAGCTCGCGGTGGCCACGATCGACCAGGACGGCCAACTGCGTGGTGACGGCGCGGCCGATGTCGGTGAGCGCGTCCAGTGCCGCTCTCACGGTTCTCCCCGTGAAGAGCACGTCGTCCACGATCACGACGTGCTTTCCGCCGATGGAGACCGGTATCTCCGTTCGTCTCACCGGAATGTCGGTGCGGAGATCCCGATCGTCGCGGTACAGACCGATGTCCAGTTCCCCCACCTGAACTCGACGATCCTCGAAAGAGCCGATGGTGTCGCCCAGCCTCCGGGCGAGCACCACTCCCCGGGTGTGGATTCCGACCAGGACCAGGTCATGGGCGCCGCGATGGGTCTCCAAGATCTCGTGGGAGATGCGGCGGATGACGCGGTCGATGTCATCACCTGTCATCACCTGGGGCAATTTCGTTCCTTCCCGGCCTCACCGGACCGTCCTTAAAGGTGCAACCGGGACCTTAACCTGCCCTCGCCTGATGTCCTAGCCAACCCGGATCGTTTTCGCCAGGGTGGCGAGAATCCCATTCACGAAAGATGCCGACTTCTCGGTGGAATAGGTGTGGGCGAGTCGCACCGCCTCGGAGACCACCACCGCCGTGGGGGTCATCTGGTCGCTGAGCAGCTCATAGAGCCCGATGCGAAGGATGTTGCGGTCGATGACCGGCATACGGGCCACACTCCAGTGCTCCGACACCGATTCGATCATCTGGTCCAGGTCGTCGAGGTCGCTGACCACCCCGTCGACTATCGCCCCAGCCCTGCCACCGGCGTCGGGACCCATCTCGCCCCTGGTCTCATACTCGTAGAGCCGCTCGAGGGCCAGGTCACGAGACTCCACGGTGACCTCGACCCCGAGAGCTCTCGCCACCATGATGGCGAGATCGGCCCCGAGGATGTCCTCGGGCGTGTCAGTCTCCTCACGGGCTCTGAGAACTGCCTGGATTTCCGCGAGGTCTCGGTCGATGGCATCCGCCAACTGTTTGGCTGTGACCCGCGCCGGAATGACCACGGGCCCGCCGGGGTCGTTCATACCCGGGTCAGATAAGCACCGGTTCGGGTGTCCACCTTGATCCGATCGCCCCGATCGACGAACAACGGCACCTGCACGTCGATGCCCGTCTCCACTGTGACCCCCTTGGTGGCCCCGGTGCGGGTGTCGCCTTTCACGGCCGGCTCCGCGTAAGTGACTTCGAGCTCCACGGCGGCCGGCATCTCCACTCCGATCGCGGTGCCCTGGTGCATTGGCAACGTCACGGTCATCCCTTCGACCAGGAATCCGGCGGCGTTCCCCACGTCTTCGGTGCTCAACACGATCTGGCCGTAGTCGCCCAGGCTCATGAAGTGATAGCCGAGATCGTCCCGATAGAGGTACTGGTGCTCCGCCCGGTCGATGATGGCCTGCTGGACGTTCTCGTCGGCCCGAAAGGTGCGATCGAGTACCTGGCCCGTCTCCAGTTTCTTCAGCTTCATCCGGACGAAGGCCTTTCCCTTCCCCGGCTTGACGTGTTGGTACTCGACGATGGCGAAGAGGCCGTCGTCGAGCTCGAGTGCCATCCCGGGACGTACGTCGTTGGTGCTGATCATGTGATGTCCTGCATGGTGGCGTCGGGGACGGTACCCGTGTCTAGAAGCCTATGGCGCTCAGCCCGAGCTCGATGTCTGCATGGTCCACGTGGGTGAGGAAGGGATCCTCGACGTCGCGGAGCAACACCATCCGTATTCCTCGAGAGTCCCGTTTCTTGTCCATGGCGAGCAGGTCGAGAACGCGGGCGATCTCGAGACCGTCGGCCCTCGTCGGCAGACCGAGTCGCCCGATCGCCGCGATGACCTCCTCCGCGACGGGGAACCCGGCGAGTTTTTCCGAGATGCGCACCGCGGCGACGCTGCCCAACCCCACGCTCTCTCCATGCGAGAGCGACGAGGCGTATTCGATGGCGTGACCGATGGTGTGCCCGAAATTCAGGTAGGCGCGCACCCCCTGTTCGGTCTCGTCCTGGTCGACTATCGACGCCTTCACCGCAATGGCGCGCTTCACCACCGACTCGAGAGGTGTGTCCATGCCCGATCTGGCGATTTCATCTGCGAGCACGCGGTCTCCGATCAGTCCCGCCTTGTAGGCCTCGGCCATCCCCTCCCTGATGAGGTAGCCGGGAAGACGGTCGAGGAGGTCGATGTCGATCACGACCCGACTCGGATGCCAGAACACTCCCACCAGGTTCTTGCCTCCGACGTTGACTCCCGTCTTGCCCCCGATGGAAGCGTCGACCGCGGCGAGCAGGGTGGTGGGCACGTGGACTACCTCCACGCCGCGCAACCAGGTTCCCGCCACGAAGCCGGCGAGGTCGGTCACCGATCCTCCCCCGACGCCGATGATCGTGTCGTGACGGGCGAGGCCGAACTTGGCCAGAGCTTCGTATACCGATGCTGCCACCTGCAGGGTCTTGGCCTCTTCTCGGTCAGGGAGCCCGATGACCTCACACAGGTGGCCCTCAGCAGTCAGTTCCCGGTGGATCTTGAGAGCGGTGTCGGTGGGCGCAGGCTGGGTGAGGATCGCCACCCGGTCACGACTCTCGCGGTCCGGGAGGATGCGGCGGGGCAGGCCCTTGCCGATCACCACCTCGGTCCTTCCCGCCACCCTCATCGCTGCCAGATCTCGATGAGCTCGGTGACGACGGCGGAGACTGGCCCGAGATCGGTGTCGACTACGTCGGTGGCCACCTCTTCGTACAGGGGAGACCTCTCGGCCAGGAGCCTGGTCAACGCATCGATCACGTCCTCCGATCCATCGAGCAGCGGCCGGGCGTGATCGCCGTCGACCCGTCGGGCCAGGACGTCAGGGTGGCATCTGAGCCAGACCACCGGGGCTCCTCGGGCCATGTGCTCCCGGTTCTCCGCGGAGAGAATCGCTCCTCCACCGGCGGCGCCGATGAAGTCGGACTCGGGGACATCGGCCACCGCCCGGGCCTCCAATCTCCTGAACCCTTCCTCACCCACTCGGTCCCATATGGCCGGGATGGGGAGACCAGCCAATTCGACCACCATCTGGTCGGTGTCGAAGAACGGCACTCCGACATGACGGGCCGCGGCCTCACCACAAGTGGTCTTGCCCGATCCCATCATCCCTATCAGCCACATGTCGCTATATGCCGGTTCGGCTGGCTACGTACCCGCGATGGCCGGCAACGGCCGAGATGAGCTGATCGACGGTATCGCCACCGAACTTGCGGTTGAACTCACTGGCGAGTACCCAAGCCACCATCTGCTCTCCGACGACGGCGGCGGCCGGAACCGCGCACACATCGGAACGCTCCCGTACCGCCTGGTCTGGCTCGCCGGTGGCCATGTCGACCGTTCGCAGGGGCTGCATCAGCGTCGAGATCGGTTTCATCGCTCCTCGGACCCGGATCGGCTGGCCGTTGCTCATCCCGCCTTCGATCCCTCCGGCCCGGTTGCTGGCTCGTTCCACCGACTCTTCGCCCTTGATGATCTCGTCATGGGCGAGCGATCCGGGTGTGGATGCACTCTCGAACCCATCGCCGATCTCGACGCCCTTGACCGCGGGAATCGACATCACCGCCCCGGCCAGCAGGGCGTCGAGTCGCCGGTCGTAGTGAACGTGCGATCCGATGCCGACCGGGACGTCGTGGGCGACCACCTCGAACACCCCACCCAGCGTGTCCTTGGCCTCACGCGCCCGGTCTATGGCTCTAACCATCTCCCGGGATGCTTGGGGATCGAGACACCGGACGGGATCTGCGTCGATCCTCTCCAGCTCATCGGGTCCCGGAAGGGTGTCTTTGGCGACCGTCGCACCGATGGATAGGACATGGCTGACGATGCCGACGCCGCAGCACATGAGCATGACCTTGGCCAGATGTCCGGCAACGGTCCGGGCAGCGGTCTCCCGGGCGGATGCCCTCTCCAGGATGTCTCGGGCGTCGTCGGTCTCGTACTTGATCATGCCCGCCAGGTCGGCGTGGCCGGGGCGGGGACGGGTCACTTCCTTGCCTGTGGCACCCGGACCCGTATTCATTATCTCCTGCCAGCGGGGCCACTCCGTGTTGCGGATGACGATCGCAACCGGGGACCCCAAGGTCCTCCCGTGCCGCACTCCCCCCAGGATCTCGATCTCGTCCTGCTCGATGGCCATACGCTTGCCCCGCCCATGGCCATGGCGCCGTCGGGCGAGCTCGAGGCCAAGGGCTTCGACATCGACATCGAGGCCCTTGGGCAAGCCCTCGACGATGGTGACGAGACCCGGCCCATGTGACTCACCGGCGGTCAGGAAGCGGAGCATCCCGCACAGGTTACGTGGGAATCGGGATGGCTCCCACTCCAACCATGACGATCGCGGTCCACGCCCCTAACACCATCGGGGGACCGTAGGGAAGCTCGGTCTTGCGCCCTGCGGCCCCTGCCAGCACCAGCACCAGGGCGAGGACACCGCCGATCATGGCGGTGGCGAACACCGCCCAACCGAGCACGCCCCAGCCCAGGTATGCGGTGAACAGCCCAAGCTGTGGCGCCAGCTTGACGTCACCGGCGCCGAAGCCCTGGCCACGAACCACCATGAACAGGAGGGATGCTCCGGCGAAGTAGGCGGCACCCCCGCCGAGTCCGCGTAGCAACGCCATCCACTCCCCGGTTACGACCACCGAACCTGCGAGTAGCAAAGCCACGATGAGGCTTCCCCGCAGGTTGAGCCGATCGACGATCCGGAACTCCTCCAGATCCGTGACCATGAGTGCGGCGGTCAGGGTGAGAAACGCCAGGTAGGCGAAGAGCTCGGGTTCCGGCCTCAACGTGTGGAGGAAACCCACCGCCCCGCCGGCGGTGCTCACGGCCAGTACCACCTCCCGGCCCGCTCTGTGTCCGCATCGCCCGCATCTGAAGCGGAGCCAGCCCCGGCTATGGCCGCAGACCGAGCAAATGCCTTCGAGGGGCCGTAGACGGGAGCCCTCGCCTAGGGATTGGATGGCGAGGTCGTGGGCCACCAGGCCCAGCATCAGGCCAACTGCTCCGACGAAGACATAACTCACCGCCGGAGCAAGTTAGCCAGGAAAGGTGCTTGGTCAGGAGTTACGAGTCGGAGGAAAAGTCTCGCAACGACCCCATCCGGCGGCGCCGGAGCAGACCATGGCCCCCTTCAGCCTCAGGCTCAGAGGACTCCAGTTCCGAGAACACCTTCTCGAGGAATGCCTCCGTGTCGTCGTCGTCGTCGGATGTGGGCTCCTCCACCCCCGGGATCTCGGATAGACCCTCGGCGACCACCTCAGGAGCCGCTGAGCCCTCTTCGGCTACCGGCTCGTTTTCGTCCTCGGGCTCTTGCCACCAGGAGACGTCGGCGTCGGCGGCCTCCTGGGTCTCCTCCGGTACGGCGAAGGTCTCCCGAGAGATGTCATCCTCCACGAGCTCCGCGGGCTTCGTGGGATCAACGGGCTCCTCAGGCTCCGCCGGCTCCACGGGCTTCAGGGGCTCCGGGTCGGGAGCGGAGTCGCGCTGACCGGAAGCATCGTCGTCTGGGAGAGCCTGCTCAGCTTGGATGCGCTCGGGGTCAGGAGTGAGCACAGCTGTGCCTTCTAACATGACCAGACCGCTGTCGACCAGGTGGGCGGTGGTCCGCGCCGTCCAGAACTCGGTGGTGCCGAGCCGGTCGGCGATCACGCTGACCGAAGCGCCATTGCCTATCTCGCTGAGGACCTTCCATTCATCGACCTTGATGGTGACCTCTTCGCGGTCACCGAGGTCTCGTCGGAACCTGAACGCGGTGTCGAGGTCGGGGACCCGTTCTGAGACCGCCGCCCATTCGCGCCGACGCTCGTCGGCATCCTGGAGCAGCGCCTCGAGGTCGAATGACTTGGGCGAGGCATAGGGAGTGGTGAGTCCCTCATGGACTTCGAAGTCAGCGCCCCTCTCAGCGATCAGATAGAGACTCTCCACCGTCATCTCACGGAGGAGGGCGATCAAGGCTTGGTTGCTCTCCCCGATCGCGGCGAGGGTGGTTTCGCCTGAGGTGACGCGGCTGAGCATTTTCTCGTCGGCATACCCCGAGTTGAGTAGATGATGATGCAATTCGGTGTCGCCGGAGGTGGTAGCGAGGTCGATGCCGCCCCTGCCGACGAAGACACGGCCCCGCAGGCCCTCCCCGGTGACGTCCACCGCTCCCTGTTGCTTCGAGCGCGTGAGAAGCCGCAAGACCTCTTCTATCGGCACAAAGCCCAAATTCCCTGAAAGAGACAACTCAGCTCCTTTTCAAAGGCTTGCCCGAGGGGATCGGCCCTGATCGGAGCCGTCTTTAGCCCTTTCTGAGTGTCTCCACGAGCTCCTGGTGGGCCACGTTCAACCCGGTCCAGAGACGAAAAGAGGCGATTGCTTGTCTCGAGAGGAACTCGTGACCGTCGGCCATCTCGATCTGACGCCGACGCGCCGTCTTCACGGCCGGAGTCTCCCCATCCCCATAGGGGAGGTCGATGAGACCCGATGCAACCTCCACGATGTCCGCCGGCAGGCTCTCCCCATGCATTCCCAGCGGGGTGGTGTTGACCACCAGGGCACCGGCCACGGCACTTCCCCAAGCAACTACCTCTCCCCCAAGACGGCCGGTGAGGTCGACCGCCGATGCGGAGCGACGCGCCGCCACGTAGACCGGCTCCCGGTCTTCGAGAGCACTCAACGTTGCCGCAGCGGCGCCTCCGCTCCCCAACACGAGGATCGACGTCCGATCCTCGAAGCGCCCTGAGTCGACCAACTCACGCAGCGCAGTGGCATCGGTCGACTCGCCGTGGATCCCAGACTCGATGCGGGTCAGGGTGTTGACCGAGTTCGAGCGCGCCGCCTGCGGTGACGTGGAGTCGGCCAGTCTCGCCGCCGACACCTTGAGCGGCATGGTCACGTTCAGGCCGTCCCACCATCCCTGGCGCATTCGCTCGATCTCGGCCTCCAACACCCGCTCGTCCGCCCGGACTCTCGTGTACTCCCCCTCCAGGCCGGCGATGTCCAGCAGCGCGCGATGAAGCTCAGGGGAGCGAGAGTGCTCGATGGGATCTCCGAGCACGGCGAACCTGTAGAGGGTCATCGGCGCGAGTCTGCCACCTACGGGAGAACGCCGTCCTCGCGTGCCCGCTGTACGTTGGCATTGTGCTCTTCGAGGGTTTCGGCAAAGGCATGGTTTCCCTCCTCGTCGGAGAGCACGTAATAGAAGTAAGGGGTTTCGTCGGGAGCAGCCGCGGCCTCCAACGAAGCTCTGCCCGGCACGGCTATGGGAGTCGGGGGCAGACCCTGATACAGATAGGTGTTGTAGGGCGAGTCGATGCCCCGGTCGAAGTCGGCGACATCGCGGGTGTCGAGGGCATAGAGGACAGTGGCGTCGATGTCGAGGGGCATGCCCTCGGCGAGTCGGTTGTGGATGACGCTGGAGACGGTTGGGCGCTCGTCGTCGACCCGGACCTCGGTCTCGATGAGGGATGCCACGACGATCCCCTGATAAGGCGTGTAACCGAGCTCTTCCCAGCCACTCCAGTCGATGGAGTCGACGCGTTGTTCCATGGTCGAAGCCATGCGCTGCAGTATGTCTTCGGGATTGGCGTTCTGGGAGAACTCGTAGGTGTCGGGAAACAAGAGCCCCTCCCAATCGGCCAGCGTCGGCTCGTCCGGCATGTCGCGGAGCGACGTGCTCACCCTTCCGTCGAGGAGGGCGACCTCGTAGTCCGAGTAGGAGAAACGGGTCTGTTCCGCCAACCTGACCAGCAGTTCCGCGATGCGGAGCCCCTCGATGATCGTCACCCGGTAGGCCGAGGCACCCGGGCCGCTCACCAGCTCGGCCACCACGTCCGCGGGGTCCATCCCGGTGGTCAGCTGGTAGGTACCCGCCTGGAGACGCTGGGCAGCGTCCACATTTCGTACCGCCACCTCGAACTCGAGTGCCGATCGGACCACACCCTGGGCGGCGAGGATGGCCCCGATGTCCTGACCGGTGGAGCCGGGTGGGATCTCGATGGTGACCGGCAGGCCGGGCTCGACGTCCACGGGCCCACCACTGGCCTCGGAAGGCCCGAGCGCGTCGCCGACGGTTCTCCCCAGATACGAGGCGCCGTAGACCACGAAGATCCCGGCGAGGACGATGCTCAGCCCCACGGCTGCCACCTTGAGGAGTCGCGTCGAGGCGGGTTCTTCGGGTGCGGGTTCGAATGTCATGTCTGATCAGGTGATTGGGATGTCCGGATCGTCGGTGGAGTTCCGGGGATGGCGACGGGCGTCGAGATAGGTCTGGAGGATGATGGCGGCTGCGATCTTGTCTACGGTCGCTTTCCGGTCACGTCTGCGCATCCCCGACTCCAGCAGTGCGCTCTCGGCCATGCGGGAGGTGAAGCGCTCGTCCACCAATTCTACGGTGATCCCCAGGATTTCCTCGACCTCACGCGCCAGATCTCGGGCGCCGTCGGCCGAGTCTCCTTCATGCCCACCCAGACCCGTGGGCAGCCCCACCACCGCGGATTCGAGCTCATACTCGTCGTTTATCCGTCGCAGGGCCGGTTCGAGCTGCTCGCGCGATATCACCTCGAGCGGTCGCGCGGTGAGTCCGAGGTCGTCGGAGATCGCCAGCCCGATGCGCTTGGTCCCGTAGTCGATACCGAGATGCCGGCTCACAGGGCGGCCAAGGCATGCTGCGCTTCCCCCCTGGCCGTGTCGAGAGCGGTCGACAAGCGGCTGGCGGCCGGTCCCCCGGCCTGGGCGACCTCGGGGTCACGCGAGCCGCCCCCACCGAGCACTCGGGCACCACCGGCGATGAGCTCCCCGGCGGAGATCCCCCGCTCCACCAGATCGGAGGTCGCCACTCCGATGAGGGCCCCTTTCCCGTCCTTCGCCGACCCCAACACCACCAGAGAAGAGCCCTTGATGCGATCACGAACTCCCAGGGCGATCTGACGCAACTCGTTGCCGTCCACCTCTCCTGCATCGGCGACAACGAGAGACGTCTCCCCCACGATGTCCGGGTTGCCGGCCAGCTCCTCGGCGAGCTGTCCCATCCGCTGACTGGCGATGGTCTCGAGCCTCTCCTCCAGCCCGTGGACTTTCTCGAGGAGTTGCTCCACCCGCTGGGGCACCTGGTCGGGGGAAGTGCGGAGGAGCTCGCCGGTCCGACCCAGGGCGCCGCGAACAGCTACCAGATGGTCGTAGGCGGCCATTCCCGTGAGGGCCTCTACCCGACGGAGGTTGGAGCCGATCGAGGACTCGGACACGATGGCGAGCGGCCCCACCTGGCCCGCGGTGTGGGTGTGGGTGCCGCCGCAGAACTCGACCGAGAAGTCTCCTACCTCCACCACTCGGACGACGTCTCCGTATTTGTCGCCGAAGAACGCCAGCGCACCCATCTCCTCGGCCTGCTCCTTGGTGGTGATGGTCGTGGTGACGTCGTGGTTCGCCACCAGCCGGCGGTTGATCTCCGCTTCGATCTCACCGAGCTCCTGGGATGCCACTCGGGAGAAGTGGGAGAAGTCGAATCGGAGACGTCCATTCTCGACCAACGATCCCGCCTGGCTGGCGTGGTCACCGAGGACATCACGTATCGCCCAGTGGAGTACGTGGGTCCCGGTGTGGCTCTTGCGGATCCCCTCCCGGCGGGGGCTGTCGATGGCCGAGAGCACCGCCTGGCCGGTGACCAGCTCTCCCCGGGTCACTTCGACCTGGTGCCCGTGGAGGCCCTGGATGACGTGCTGGGTGTCGCTGACCACGCCTTCGCCGGTCTCGGTGGTGATCACCCCGGTGTCTCCCACCTGTCCGCCGGACTCGGCATAGAACGGCGACTTGTCGAGGAAGACCTCCACCACCTGGCCCTTCTCCGCCCGGGCGGTGGTCTCACCCTCGCGGACGATGGAGAGGATGACGCCGTCGGAAGCCTCGAAGTCATAGCCGACGAAGTCGGTGAGACCGTGAGAGTCGATCAGCTCCCGATAGACGTCGGCGGCGTCGGACGCGTCCGAGCCCTTCCAGGCCGCCCGCGCCCGCTCCTTCTGCGCCTGCATCTCGACGTCGAATCCTTCGAGGTCGACTTCGACTCCGCGCTCGGAGGCGATCTCCTTGGTTAGGTCGATGGGGAACCCATAGGTGTCGTGCAGCTTGAAGGCCGCCGTGCCACTCAGCGAGTCGCTTACCTCCAATTCGGTGTCGAGGAGCTGGTGGCCGGATTCGAGGGTGCGGCGGAACCGCTCCTCCTCGCGGGTGACGACGTCGAGGATGAAGTCCCTCTTCTCTACCAACTCTGGGTAGGCATCGCCCATCACCTCGATGGTCGACTCAGCCAGCCGGGGAACGACGAGGCCGTCTCCACCGTATTGCCAGCCGTGGCGGACGGCGCGGCGGAGCACCCGTCGGAGCACATATCCCCTCCCGTCGTTGGAGGGGACCACCCCGTCGCCGATGAGGAAGGTGACGGTTCGGCCGTGGTCGGCGAGGATGCGGAGGGAAACATCTCCGCGCTCGGAGGCTCCGTATTCGAGGCGGGTGTAGCGCTCCGCGGTTCGGAGGACATCGCGCGTGGTGTCGATATCGAACACCGACGGCACGTCCTGGAGCACTGCGGCGACCCTATCGAGACCCATCCCGGTATCGATGTTCTTGGCAGGGAGATCACCCACGACGTGATAGGGCTCGTCCTGGATGTTCTGCATGAACACCAGGTTCCAGATCTCGACATAACGGTCTTCGGCTCCGCCGATCGGCCCCCCTGCCTCACCGAACGAATCACCCTTGTCGTAGAAGATCTCCGAGCTGGGGCCGCACGGCCCCGGTATGCCCATCTGCCAGAAGTTGTCCTTGCCCCCGCGCTGCACCCTCTCGGGATGGACCCCCACCGTGTCGATCCAGATCTCGGCGGCCTCGTCGTCGGTCTCGTGGACGGTGAACCAGAGTCGATCGGGATCGAGGCCAAGGGCGTCGGTGACGAACTCGTAACCCCAAGGGATTGCCTTTTCCTTGAAGTAGTCGCCGAAGCTGAAGTTCCCGAGCATCTCGAAGAAAGAGAGGTGCCGTTGGGTGGTCCCGATGATGTCGATGTCGACGGTGCGGACACACTTCTGCACGGTCACCGCCCGGGGCCATGGCGGTTCCTCTTCTCCGAGGAAGTAGGGCTTGAAGGGCACCATCCCGGCGTTCGTCATCAGCAGAGTGGGATCGACTGGTATCAGGGACGAGGATGGGCGGTATTCGTGGTCGCGGGCGACGAAGAAGTCGATGAAGGCCTGGCGGATCTCCTCGCTCCTCACGATCCCTCCTCCCCCTCGTGCCGTCGGGCTCTGGCGGTGGGCGTCAGGTCGATGCCGAGCTCGACGAGTTGAGTGTCCTCGACCCAGGTGGGCGCACCCGTCATCGGGTCGACACCGGTCTGCGTCTTGGGGAACGGGATGACCTCCCGGATCGAAGACTCCCCCTGCAACACCATGACCAGCCGGTCGATGCCGAAGGCGAAGCCTCCATGTGGCGGTGTTCCGTATTCGAGTGCCTCGAGGAACCAGCCGAACCGGCGCTCCGCCGTATCGGCGTCGATTCCAAGGATCTCGAACACCTGTCTCTGCACCGTGGGGTCATGGATCCTGATCGATCCCGACCCGAGCTCGACTCCGTTGAGCACCACGTCATACGCCTTCGATAGGGCGCGCTGCGGATCTTCACGCATCTGGTCGATCGACATGGGTGATGTGAAGGGGTGGTGGGAGAATGTGATCGAGCCGTCCTCGGCCTCCTCGAACAGAGGAAAGTCCACGACCCAGAGGAATGCCAGCTCTTTGTGGTCCCCCGGTCGCCCCAGGTCGTTGCGCAGGCCCCCCAGGACTCCGACCGCGGCCCTCCACCGATCGGCGGCAAGTAACAGCACGTCCCCGGGGCTCGCCTCGAGGGTCCGCCCGATCGCCTCCTGTTCGACCTCGCTGAGGAACTTGGCCACCGGCGAGCGGAGTGTGCCGTCGTCTTCGACCACCATCCACACCAGACCCTTGGCACCGAGCTCTTTGGCCCGTGCGGTCAACTCGTCGGCACGGGCCCGGGACCACACCTGGCCCCCGGCGTTGATGCCCCGCACCGTCCCTCCGGAGTCGACGGCGCCCCGGAACACCCCGAACTCGGTGGCGGTGAGGTGAGGGGTGAGGTCGACGATCTCCATGCCGAAACGGATGTCGGGCTTGTCGACCCCAAACCTGTCCATCGCCTCCTTCCAGGTGAGACGTTGGAACGGGAGCGGGATCTCGACCCCTCTGATCTCCCGGACGGTTGCCGCCATCACCCTCTCGATCGTGGACAGGACGTCGTCGCGATCCCAAAACGCCCCTTCCATGTCGAGTTGGGTGAACTCGATCTGGCGATCGGCCCTGGTGTCCTCGTCCCGATAGCACCGGGCGATCTGGAAGTAGCGCTCGACGCCTGAGATCATCAGCAACTGCTTGAACAGTTGCGGCGACTGGGGCAGGGCGTAGAACTCGCCTTGGCGGTGTCGGGAGGGGACCAGCATGTCCCGGGCACCCTCGGGGGTCGAGTTGATCAGGGTCGGGGTCTCGACCTCGAGAAAGCCCATCTCGTCGAGGGTCCGCCGGATTGCCGCGGTGGCGCGGGACCGGGCGCGCAGGTTGGCCGCCATGCGAGGTCGGCGAAGGTCGAGGTAGCGATGCTGGAGCCGGGTGCGCTCGTCGACCTCGGATCGGTCGTCGATCATGAATGGCAGTGTCTTGGCCGGGGACAAGACTTCGATCGCGGTCGCTCCGATCTCGACCTGACCGGTGGCCAGGTCCGGATTCCCGGTGCCCTCGGGTCGCTTTCGCACGGTGCCGGTGACCTGGACGCAGTACTCCATCCTGAGCTCTTCGACCACGAAATGCTCGTCGGGGTCGGCCACGACCTGGACGAGCCCGGTGGCATCACGGAGGTCGAAGAAGGCGATCCCGCCGTGGTCTCGGCGCTTCTGCACCCAACCGGCGACGGTGACCTCCGAATCGACGTCACTGGAGGTGATCGTCCCGGCGCCGTGCGTTCTCATCGCTTGCTGAACCAAACCGGAACCTCCTCGAGCGCGAGCTGAGCCCGCTCGTCCACAGTCTGCACGTCCACGGGCTCTCCGTCTCCTCTCCACACGAGCACCACCGGAACCTCGAGACGTCCTGCCGTGCGGAACTGGGCCCTGACGGAGCGTCCTTCGGCATCGAAGTCGACCCGGATACCATCGGCGCGCAGCCTGGAGACGGCGCGGAGTGCCTCCTCCGGGCCTTTTTCCGAGACGAGGTACGCATCCAGGTATCGGCGACTCGGGTTACCCAACGCGAGCATGATCCGGTCGATGCCCAACGCAAGCCCCACCCCCGGGGTGGGCCTGCCGCCGATTGCCTCGGCGAGGCCGTCGTAACGACCACCTCCGCCCACGGCGTTCTGGGCGGCGTCGAGACCGATGGCGACGTACTCGAATGCGGTGCGGGTGTAATAATCGAGCCCGCGCACCAGGGAGGGGTCCTCACGATATGGGATCTCCAAGGTCTCCAGACCCCGCTTCACTGCAGCGAGGTGCTCGGCACAGGCGTCACAGAGATGATCGATCGTGGCAGGGGCGTCTTCCAGCTTGGGACGGTCTGCTTTCGAGTCCAGCACCCGAAGGGGGTTGCGGTCGATCAGGCTCGCCGACTCGGGGCTGAGCTCCCCCTCGCGATCCCGCAGGTACCGGCGGAGTGCTTCGACGTAACGCGGTCGGCACTCCGGGTCACCGATGGAGTTGAGGAGGAGGGCCACCTCGCCCAACCCGGCGGCGGAGATGAAGCGGTGACCGAGCTCGATGACCTCCACGTCGGCGATCGGGCTGGCGGTCCCGATGTATTCCACCCCGACCTGCCAGAACTGGCGGCGACGACCTGCCTGTGGTCTCTCATACCGGAAGAAAGGGCCCGAATAGGCCCCCTTCCAGGTCTCCCGCTGTCCGGAGTTGAGGTAAGCGCGCACCGCACCGGCGGTCCCTTCGGGGCGGAGTGTCACCGAACGGCCGCCCTGATCGGTGAAGGTGTACATCTGCTTGGTGACCACCTCGGTGGTCTCCCCGACCCCGCGCTCGAAGAGTTCGGTGGCTTCGAGTATGGGCAGCCCGACCAGGGGGTAGCCGTAGCGCTCCGACAGGTCTTCCCAGATCCGCAGCGTCTCCCGCCACGCCTGGGACTTGGGCGCGATCACATCGTCGGTGCCTTTGGGGGGCTGAAAGCTCATGGATTCCGCCGCAGGTTACCGACGGAAGGACGCCACGCGAACTCGGGGCGCCTGACTTCGCTGGACGGGGCCTGCAACCCAGGGTTCGCCCATGGCGCGGCGCCGGGAGATCAAGCCCAGTCGACGCGGAAAGGGTTGAGTGCCCGCTCTTGGCCGATGGTCGTCTCGGGGCCGTGCCCCGGCAGGACCCTGACCTCGTCGTCGAGGGTCATCACTTGTTCGCGCATGGAGGCCATGAGCTCCTGGTAGGAGCCTCCGGGGAGATCGGTGCGACCGATCGACCCGGCGAAGAGCTGGTCTCCGCTGAACAGAGTGCCCTCATCCTCCCAATAGAAGCAGCAATGCCCCGGGGTGTGACCCGGGGTGTGCCTCACCTCGAGGGCGAGTCCGGCTAGATCCAGGTTCTGGCCGTGCTTCAGTCGCTCGATGCGCTCGGGTATCTCATAAGAGCCGAGCGGGACGTAACCGAAGATCCTCTCCAACTGGTCGGTCGGGTGCAGGGTCAAGAAATCGTCGTCGGGATGCACGTAGGCGATGGCCCTCGAATTGGCGGTGATCTTCCCGGCCCCACCGGTGTGGTCGACGTGACCGTGGGTGAGGAGGACGGCAGTCACCGCCACACCGCGCGCCGCGATGTGCCGGCCGATTGCATCCGGTTCTGGAGGTGCATCGACGAGGATGGCCTGCCCCTCCTCGCCGATCACCAGGTAGGCGTTGGTCGCGGTGACCCAGGCAGGTATTGGCTCGATTCGCATCGCTCTCTCAGCCCGCTGACGGGTCGTTGGCGAGGCGGAAGGCGGTGAACACCCCGTCCACACCGCGGATGTCGCTGAGAAGCCGGGGAAGCTGGCTTGGGTCGGATAGCTCGACCTCGTACTTGAGGACGGCCACCCGGTCTTCGCTGGTGTTCGTAGACGAAGCCGTGATGTTCCCCCCCGTGTCGGAGACCACGGAGGTGACATCCCGGAGCAGTCGGGCGCGGTCGAGAGCTTCCACCTGGATCCACACCACGAATGGCCCGGCGATGTCCGTTGGCCAGCTCACCTCGACGGTGCGCTCCCGTCGTTCGGTCAAGGAGGCGACATTGGTGCAGTCCGCCCTATGCACCGACACTCCCCGACCGACGGTCACATACCCGACGATCCTGTCTCCGGGGACCGGTGTACAGCACTGGGCCAGTTGGACGAGCATGTCGTCTTGTCCTTCGACCACCACATGGGCCGATTCGGAAGGGCGGCGCCGTCTGGTCGGCTTGAACAGCTCGTCACCCGTGTCGGGCTCGAGCCGTCTCTTGAGACGGACCGCCACCGAATCGATGGAGAGATTGCCCTCACCCAGGGCGACTTGGATCGCGGCGCCATCCTTCTGGCCAAGCTCGTCGGCGATGGCGTCGAGATGAGCGGTCTGCTCAGCGGCCGAGAGGTAAGGCGCCTCCTTCTTGAATAGAGCCTGGAGCAGGTCCTTACCGTCGATCAGCGCCTGGTCCCGCCGCTCCTTCTGGAACCAGTGCTTGATCTTGGTCTTGGCCTTTCCGGTGCGCACGAACTTCTGCCAGTCGCGAGAAGGGCCGCCATCAGGTGAGTTCGATGTGATGATCTCGACGATGTCACCGGAGTCCAGCTTGCTCGAGAGTGGGACCAGTCGCCCGTTCACTTTGGCGCCGACACATCGGTGTCCGACCTCGGTGTGGACGGCATAGGCGAAGTCGACCGGGGTGGCACCCTTGGGCAGTTCTTTGACGTCCCCACCGGGCGTGAGCACGAACACCTCGTCGAGGTAGAGATCCATCTTCAGGTTGGCGAGGAACTCCTCGGGATCCTCGTCGAAGGGGTCGAAGTCCACGACCGGCGTGGCCTCGATGTCACCTTCCTTGTACCGCCAGTGCGCGGCGATTCCCCACTCGGCGCGGCGATGCATCTCCTCGGTGCGGATCTGCACCTCGAGGGGCTTGCCGTCGGGCCCGATCACAGTGGTGTGCAGCGACTGGTACAGGTTGATCTTGGGCATCGCCACGTAGTCCTTGAACCGGCCGGTGACCGGGACCCAGTGGCTGTGGACCAGGCCCAGGGCGGCATAGCAGTCACGGGTGGTCCCTGTGATGATCCGGATGCCGATGAGGTCGTGGATGTCCTCGAATGGCCGGTTCTGCTCCATCATCTTGCGATAGATGGAGAACTGGTGTTTGGGTCGCCCGGTCACTTCGGCCTCGATGCCGGCGTCGGTGAGCATCCCGCCGATCTCCTCGGTCATCTTCTCGATGAACGCCTCGCGTTCGGGCGCAGCCTCGGCGAGTTTCGCCTGGATCTCGGCGTTTGGCCCGGGGTAGAGGATGGCGAAGCAACGATCCTCGAATTCGTGCTTGATCTCCTGGACGCCGAGACGATGAGCCAGAGGTGCGTAGACGTCGAGTGTCTCTCTGGCCACCCGAATCTGTTTCGACTCCCGCAGGGCGTACACCGTGCGCAAGTTGTGGAGCCGATCGAACAGCTTGATGATGAGCACCCTGACATCGCGAGCCATGGCCACGACCATCTTCCGGATGCTGGCCGCCTGGGCCTGTTCCCGGTTGGAATAGCGGACCCGATCGAGCTTGGTGACCCCGTCGATCAGCTCGGCGATCTCCTTGCCGAAGTCCTGTTCGACCTGGGCCAGGGTGAGAGGAGTGTCCTCGACGGTGTCGTGGAGGAATGCGGCGGCGATCGTGGCGGCGTCGAGGCCGTACTGGGCGAGCATGTGCGCCACCGCCACCGGATGGGTTATGTACGGGTCTCCTGTCTTGCGAACCTGACCCTCGTGGGCTTGAGCTGCCAGGTCGTGGGCGCGTCTCAGGAGCTCGACATCCCCGTCGGGATAGTGGCCTCGGAAAGCCTCCAGGACGTCGTCGAGGGTCGCCGGGGCGTCGTCAGTCGTAGCTGAGGAGGGCATGTAGGGGGACATTGTCGATCTTGGTGGCACCGCCGAGAAATGCCAGCTCGATGAACACCGAGAGCCCCACGACGTCGGCTCCGACGTGGCGCAGCAGCTGGATCGCGGCCCGGGCCGTCCCCCCGGTGGCGATCACGTCATCCACCAACAGGACTTTCTCACCTTCGAGCACCGCGTCCACGTGTACCTCGAGCGAGTCCATCCCGTACTCCAGCTCATACTCTTCCTTGACGGTCTCATACGGGAGCTTGCCTGGCTTCCGAAGTGGGATGAACCCGGCTCCGATGCGATCGGCGACCGGGGTGGCGAGTGTGAAGCCACGCGCCTCGATTCCAGCCACCTTGGTGATCCCCTGGTCCAGGAAAGGCTCGGACATCTCGTCGATAAGCGAGCCGAAAGCGTCGGCATCTCCGAGCACCGGCGTGATGTCCTTGAAGACCACTCCCTTGTCCGGGAAGTCGGGAATGTCGCGGATCAGTGTCTCGAGTTGGCTCACCCTCAAAGTCTACGGCCCGGGTGGCACTTCTCGCCGAAACCATCCCCTCGGCCGACCGGCACCTACCCGCCAGAGATCGTGGCGTGTGAAGGATCAGAAGCCGCGGGCGCCCGGGCCGGGCTCTTCGTCGCCCACCCGGTTGCCGATGGCCCGCTTGGAGATTCGGATCTGGCCGTCCTCGACCTTCAGCACCACGCTGTCCTCGGTCATCGAGACCACCGAGCCATGGATTCCCCCGATGGTGCGGACCTCATCGCCGAGTTGCAGCGATGCCGCCAGGTCACGCTGCGCCTGGGTTCGCTTCCGTTGGGGGCGGATGATGAGGAAGTAGAAGATTCCGACCATCAAGGCGAGGAAGAGAAGGGACGGCAATGCGCTTCCTGTCTCCTGGGCAAACACGAGAGTGGTCACGATTCCTCCGGGGAGTGGGCCTGTTTGGCAGCGAGGTTAGGCGGACGAGAGTGTCTAGGTCTAACCGTTGTCGCGTTCGGTCTTGACCCTCGCCACGTAGGCCTCCAACTCCCCTGCGGAAATGGCCTCGCGTGCCCCTGCCACCAGGTCGAGTAGATAGGTGAGGTTGTGAATGGTCAGCAGCCGGTGGGCGCTCAGCTCGCTCATGCGGGTCAGATGCCGCAAGTAGGCCCTCGTGTAGCGGGAGCAAGTCGCGCATCGGCATTCTCCGTCGAGAGGCCCGCGGTCATCGGTGAACTCGACCCGGTTGATGTTGAAGTCTCCGGTCCGGGTCAGCACCCGTCCGTGACGGGCCAGCCTCGTTGGGATCACACAGTCGAACATGTCGGCTCCCCGGGCGATGGCGTCGAGGAGGCCGTCGGTGTCGCCGAGACCCATGACGTACCGGGGCCGGTCCGGAGGCAGCTCGACGACGGCTGCCGTGAGGGCGCGATTGCGCTCCTCGACGGGCTCTCCCACCGAGAGACCTCCGATGGCGATGCCTGCGAACCCGAGAGCCGCCGTCTCCCGGGCGCTCTCGGCCCGGAGATCTGGATCGACTCCTCCCTGGACGATGCCGAAGAGGGCCTGGTCTTCGCGGGTATGTGCCTCCAATGAGCGTTCGGCCCAAGCCAAGGTGCGTTTCATCTGCAACTCGACCTCCTCCCTCGGGGCCGGGAGCCCCACGCAGACGTCGAGGACCATGGCGATATCCGGCCCCAGGCGCTCCTGGATGTGCACCGCGTCTTCCGGTGTGAGCCCGACGGTCGAGCCGTCGTATACGGAGGAGAAGACGGCGCCCTCGTCGGTGACCTCGGGTCCGAGGGAGAAGATCTGAAAACCGCCCGAGTCGGTCAGGATCGGCCGGTCCCAGCTCATGAACTGGTGCAGCCCGCCCAGATCGGCGATCAGCTCGGCCCCGGGGCGCAGCATGAGGTGATAGGTGTTGGCCAGGATCATCTCCGCTCCGACCGCGTGCAGGTCGTCGGTGTCCACTGCTTTGACCGCGGCCTTGGTGCCCACGGGCATGAAGGCGGGAGTGCTCACCTCCCCGTGTGGTGTGCCGAGTATCCCGGCGCGAGCGGCCCCTTCGGTGGCCAGTGCTCTCCAGGTGACCGCGCTCATCGGGCGAGGCTAGGTGTGTTCCCTGGCGGCGAGCATCACATCACCGAAGGAGAGAAAGCGATAGTCCCGTTCCAGGGCGGTCATATACGAGTCGCGCCATCTGTCTCCCATGAACCCGGCAAGGAGCACGAGAAGGGTCGATCTCGGGAGATGGAAGTTGGTGACCAGCAGATCGACGACGGTGAAGACGCTGCCCGGCTTGAGGAACAGCTCGGTGCTCCGCTCCCCCGGCTCGACACCCCCCGAACCGTTGGCCATCGCCTCGAGAGTGCGCACGACGGTCGTCCCGATGGCCACTACCCGCCCCTTCTCGGACCTGGCCCTCGAGATCGCATCGGCGGTCGCCGGAGGCACGGCACACCACTCTGAGTGGATCTCGTGATCCTCGACATCCTCCACGGTCATGGGTCGGAAGGTGTCCAGGGACACGTGCAGGTCGATGGTGGCGATCTCGATACCGGTATCTCCCAACCCTCGGATCACCTCGTCGGTGAAGTGAAGACCGGCAGTGGGGGCGGCCGCGGAGCCCGGAGCAGTGGCGAAGACCGTCTGGTATCGATCCGGGTCTTCGAGGTCTCCGGTGAAGTAGGGGGGCAAGGGCACCGTCCCGGTGCGTTGGAACGCGCCCTCGGGGTCGGAGACGTCGAAAGCCACCCTCACCTGGCCCTGGTCTGGATTCGAGAGGATGGTGGCAGCGAACCCGTCGAAGTCGATCTCGACTCCGGGACGGAGTCTGCGCGCCGGCCGGGCCAGTGCCTGCCAGGTCCCGTCGGCTTCCCGCTCCAGGATCAGCAACTCGACCTGTCCACCCGTCCCCCGCCGGCGTCCCATCAACCGGGCGGCTCGCACCCGGGTCTCGTTCACCACCACCAGGTCGCCTGGGACGAGGAGATGTGGAAGCTCGATGAAGGTGTGATCCGACATGTCGCGAGTGTCGAGGAGTCGGGCGTCGTGCCGGGGCTCGATCGCGCTCTGGGCGATCGCCCACTGGGGAAGGTCGTATTGGAAGCTTGAGACCTTCAGAGCAGTGTCCCCTGCGGATCCGATGGCGGATCGAGCCCCATGTGGGAGTAGGCGTGTGGCGTTGCCATGCGCCCTCTCGGTGTGCGCTTGATCAATCCGGACTGGAGCAGGAACGGCTCGTAGGCGTCCTCGACCGTCTCTGGCTCCTCACCGACCGCGATAGCCAATGTGGAGAGACCCACCGGCCCCCCGCCGAACTTGTGGACGATCGAATCGAGGATGGAGCGGTCCACCTTGTCGAGCCCGAGCTCGTCCACCTCGTAGACGACGAGTGCCTCTGTGGCGACGTCGGTGGTGATCCGACCCGAAGCCCGGGCCACGGCGAAGTCGCGTATCCGGGCCAGGAGCCGGTTGGCGATGCGCGGTGTCTGCCGGCTTCGCTCCGCGATCAACAAGGCCGCCTCCGGGTCGATCACCACCTCGATGATCCCGGCCGACCGACGCACGATGCGCGCCAGGTCCTCGATCTCGTAGTAGTCGAGTCTCTCCTCGATCCCGAACCGGTCACGCAGAGGCGCGGTCACCTTTCCTTTCCGGGTCGTCGCTCCGATCAGGGTGAACCGGGGCAGGTCGATGCGGATCGACTGTGCGGTCGGCCCTTTCCCAAGGACCACGTCGAGCTGGAAGTCCTCCATCGCCGGATAGAGCACTTCTTCCACCGCTCGGGGCAGGCGATGGATCTCGTCGATGAAGAAGACGTCGTGAGGTTGAAGGTTCGAGAGGATGGCGGCGAGATCACCGGGTCGCTCGAGAGCCGGCCCGGAGGTGACCCGCAGGTTGACGCCTTTTTCGGTGGCGATGATGCCGGCGAGAGTGGTCTTGCCCAGCCCTGGAGGGCCGGAGAAGAGCACATGATCGAGAGCCCTCTCCTCGACGATCGAGGCCTCGAGGGAGATCTGGAGACGCTCCTTGACCGGCTCCTGGCCGATGAACTCACCCAGGTGACGCGGTCGCAGGGTGATCTCGTCGTCGTCCTCGATGGTGGGGCTGAGCAGGCTCTCCTCGCGGCTCATCCTTTGGCCAATCGCTGCAGGGCGGTCTTGATTTGCTCCTGGATCGGCTGGTAGGGGTCGATGTCATTCACCACGCCATTGATCTCGGCGGTGGAGTAGCCGAGACCCTCCAGTGCCTGGCGGACGCTTCCGATGGCTTGGCTGCCGACGATCTCCGTCTCCCGCCCCGACAGCTTCTCACCCAATTCGAGGACGATCTTCTGTGCTCCCCGCTTGCCCACGCCCGGAGCGATGGTGAGGGCGTCGGGGTCGTCACCGGTGATCGCCCTGATGATCTCGTCGGAGGTAAGAGATGCCAGCAACGCCATGGCCACCTTCGGTCCCACCCCGCTGGCTCCCAACAACGTGCGAAAGAGCTCACGATCCGCCTCGACGGCGAACCCGTAGACACTGATCTCGTCCTCACGCACATGGGTGTGGCTGTGGACCACGATCTCCTCTCCGATGCCGGGAAGTGCAGCCAGGTCGCGGGTGGTCATGGACACCTCGTAGCCGACTCCCGCCACGTCGATGATGATGCCCGACTCCCGACTCGAGGCCAACAACCCGCGGAGACGCCCGATCATCGGCTCGCCTCCAGGGGGGCAACCCGGAGATGGCAGAGAGCTATCGCCAGGGCATCGGCGGCGTCGACCGGCGTCGGAGGGTCCTGTAATCGGAGCAACCTGGTCACCATCTGCTGTATCTGGCCCTTGTTAGCGGAACCGTCGCCGGTAACCGCCGATTTGATCGCGGTCGGGACGTACTCGTAGACGGCGATGCCCGCCTCGGCTGCGGTCAGGAGCGCGACGCCCGACGCCCGACCCACCGAGATCGCAGTCTGCAGATTGCGATTGGTGAAGACGGTTTCGAGGGCGATCACGTCGGGGCTGGTGTCGGCGATGATCTCGGTCAGCCCGCGATGGAGCTCGGCGAGTCGCTCCGGAGTGGTGAGGGTGGTGTCGGTCCGGACCACCCCGGCGCGGTGGGCGCGCGGCGGATGGCAACCCTCGACCAGGCCATAGCCGGTGACCGAGAGACCGGGATCGATGCCCAGAACGAACATATGTTCTAGACGCTAATCGGGTTGAGGTTCGATGTCGGGTTTATCGCGGTAGTGACGCACGGTTTAGGAGATCAGGGAATCTCCCCAGAAAATCGTCCGTCGACGCTGCACCGGGTGGCGTGGGGCGCGACTCCCTGCAGCGCCGACGACAGACCCGGTGCCTCGGCTAGGAGAATCGGCCGGCCAGGTGACGAAACTGGTCCTTGAAGGTTCGCTTGGCCAGCATCGGATAGAGCCATTTGGCCACGCCCGGCCTGCGTTTGAACGCTGCGTTGGTGGTTTGGGTCACCTTCGACCCTGCCCCGTCGGGCTCGACCGAGAGCAGCACGTCACGAATCTGAAAGCGATCCTCGACACGCCAACGAATGTGCCGCTCGCCCAACTCCACGACCTCGACTTCCACGTCGGAGATCAGTTCCCGACCCTGCGCCTCCACGGTCTGATGGAACTCGAATCGGGCACCCAACTCGACCCCATCACCATGAACCTGGCGGACGTCGGTGACATTGGGGCACCACTCGGGATCGTTGCGCGTGTCGGAGACGTAGGAGAAGACCTCGACCGGACCGGACGACACATGGGTCGAGAGCTTCACCGGACCGACCCCATAGACCTCGGCACTCTCGGTCATGGCGTTTCACCGTCCCCTCCGTGGAGTGACGCCGAGCCTCTGCCCCCTGACTCGCTCCCACCCTCGTTGCGCTCCTTTGCAGGATGCGAGTTCCTCACGCCTCCGCCAGGACCTTCTCCATCACCGACTCCTCGATGTCGTAGTTGGAGTAGACGTCCTGGACATCGTCGAGGTCGTCGAGGGCGTCGATCAGCCTGAGCAGGCGTTTGGCGTCTCCCTCTTCGATGGGAATCGTGGTCGAAGGGATCTGGGTGACGTCGGCACTCTCGATGCCGACACCGCCATGGGCTAGAGCATCCCGCACCTTCCGCAGGTCACCGGCATCGGTGATCACCTCGAACATCTCCTCACCGGCGTCTCGGACGTCCTCCGCACCGGCGTCGAGGGCGGAGAGGATCACCTCCTCTTCAGTTCCTTTCGCCAGGATCACACCCTTCTGGCTGAAGAGGTACCCGACCGATCCGGGCTCGCCGAGACTGCTGTTGTACCTGGTGAAGGTGGAACGAACGTCCGAGGCTGCGCGATTGCGGTTGTCGGTGAGGATGTGGACGTAGAGGGCGACGCCACCGGGGCCGTAGCCCTCGTAATACATCTCCTCGTAGACCGCGCCCTCGACTTCGCCGGTGCCCCGCTTGATCGCCCGCTCGATGTTGTCGTTGGGCATATCGGCGGACTTGGCTTTGTCCACCGCGGTGGCCAGAGACGGGTTGAAGTCAGGGTTCCCGCCACCTTCGCGCGCCGCCACCTCGATCGTCTTGGCCAGCTTGGCGAACAGCTTGCCCCGTTTGGCGTCCTGACGGCCCTTGCGGTGCTTGATGTTGGCCCATTTGGAATGTCCCGCCACTGAAACCTCAGATCAGGTCGAGGAGCATGCGATGGATCCGTCCGTCACCCGTCAACTCGGGGTGGAACGAGGTGGCCAGGATCTTGTCCTGGCGGACCATCACCGGATGCTCGTCCATCTCGGAGAGTATCTCCACGTCGGAGCCCACCTTGTCGATCCAGGGTGCCCTGATGAACACGGCGTGAAACGACTCGTCGAGGCCGTCGATGTCCAGGTCGGCTTCGAACGACTCGTTCTGGCGGCCAAACGCGTTCCGCTCCACAACCACGTCGAGAGCGCCGATCAATGGTTGGTCTCCCTCAGTCACCGCCCCGGCGAGGAGGATCATCCCGGCACAAGACCCGTATGTCGGAAGGCCCTGGGCGATGGCCTCTCGGAGAGGCTCCAGGAGACCGAACCGGACTGCCATCTTCCCAATCGTGGTCGACTCCCCACCCGGTATCACCAGGGCGTCCACGGCGTCGAGCAACTCCGGCTTCTTGACCTCGGTCGCCGCTACTCCGAGAGACTCGAGGATGCGCACGTGCTCGCGAGCATCGCCCTGGAGGGCCAGGACCCCGACGCGGGTCATGCTCACCAACCCCTACGGGACAGCTGTTCCGACTCGGTGAGCGCCTCCATCTGAAGACCCGGCATCGCCTCTCCGAGTCCCCGCGACACCTTGGCCACGACCTCGGGCTCATTCCAGAAGGTGGTCGCCTCGACGATCGCTCGGGCGTAGCCCTCGGGATCCGAGCTCTTGAAGATCCCGGAACCGACGAAGACCCCGTCCACACCGAGGCCCATCATCAGGGCTGCGTCGGCGGGGGTGGCGATGCCACCGGCGGCGAAGTTCACCACGGGCAGTTTCCCGGTCCCGGCGATCTCTCGAAGCAACTCGTAAGGAGCACCCATGTCGCGGGCAGCGGACATGAGTTGTTCCTCACCCATCGAGGCGACACGGCGAATCTCGTTGGTGATAGTCCTCATGTGACGTACCGCCTCGACGACATTGCCGGTTCCGGCCTCTCCCTTGGTGCGAATCATCGCCGCACCTTCGCCGATGCGGCGCAACGCCTCACCCAGGTTGCGGGCACCACAGACGAATGGCGTGGTGAATGCCCATTTGTCCACGTGGTGTTCCTCGTCGGCAGGAGTCAGGACCTCCGACTCGTCGATGTAGTCGACGCCCAGAGCCTGAAGCACCAGAGCCTCGGCGAAGTGCCCGATGCGGCACTTGGCCATGACCGGGATGGTCACCGCATTCTGGATCTCCTCGATCTTGGTCGGGTCCGACATGCGGGCCACTCCGCCCTGTTTGCGGATGTCGGCAGGGACGCGTTCGAGTGCCATGACGGATACCGCACCGGCTTCTTCGGCGATCTTGGCCTGGTCGGCGTCGACGACGTCCATGATGACGCCGCCCTTGAGCATCTCGGCGAGGCCTCTCTTGACGAGATCTGTCCCTTTTTCCACGGGTTGAAGCTCCTTTGGTGAGAGTCGAATTGTACCGCCGACATCCGCGCACTCCTAAGAGAGTGCCTCTCGGTAGACGCTGCGATAACGCTCCGCCACGCTCTCCCAGTCGTAGAGCCGGGCGCGCTCTGCGCCCGCTGTTGCCAGCCTCTCGATCTCGGCCGGCTCACCGAGCAGCTCTATCAGCGCACTGGCCAACGCTTTCGGGTTGCCGGTCTCGAAGTAGCGCACGGCGTCTCCCCCAACGTCCTGGAAGGCAGCGAGGTCGGAGGCCACCACGGCGGCACCAGAGGCCATGCCCTCGACCAACACCACCCCGAACGACTCACGGCCCAGGTTCGGAGCCACATGAATCGCCGCGGAGCCGAGGCCTTTCGCCTTGGCCTCGTCGTCGACTGCTCCCATCCAGATGACACCTCGTTGACCTCGGTCCGCACCCATCACGCACAACTCGGCGTCGGGGACCGTGCTGGTCACGGTCTTCCATGCCGCGAGGAGAATGTCGAGGCCCTTGCGCTTCTCGTCTCGGCCAAGGAATGCCACCCGTCTGTCGTGTCGCTCCACCCCGGTGTGGAAGGCGGAGATATCCACCCCATTGGGAACGATCACCACCTCCAGATCCGCGGACAGTGGTGCGGCCGCGGTAGGCGACACTGCGGTGACGCGGCGGAGATTCGGCCCCAGGAGCCGCCTCAACTGCGACCGAATCAGTCGGTAGAAGCCCACACCCACCGTCCCCGGCGCGGCATGGAATGTGGCCACCACCGGTACCCCGGCGCGCAGCGCCGTCAGTGAGACCAGGGGCATCAATGGCTCGTGCACATGGAGCAGATCCAAGTGCTCTGCCGCCCGCCGGATGGCCCTTCCCATCCGCGGATCGAAAGACAGCGGCACCCGTGATCGATTGCCCGGTATCGAGACGGTCGACCCGAGATCTACGCCGCCTAATGCCTCGGGAAGGCCGGGTCCGATGATGGTGGGCTCGTCTCCTGCTCCGGCCAGATGTCGGGCCAGGTCTTTCACCTGTGCCTGCACTCCCCCCGGCTTGGAGAGGTCATAGGGGCACACCAGGCCGACGCGCACTCACGCTCCCTCGTCGGAAGGCCAGTTGGGTACGACGAGATGCCATTGCTCCGGGGCCTCGCTGATGATGGACTCGAGTCGGGTGGCGAGACTCTGGGTCAACACGCCGACCCTTTCGGAGCGCGCCCCGGTCTCGGGTACCGGAAGTGGATCGTGGATCACGACTCGATAGCCGCCATCCCGGAAATAGCAGCCAACGGGAAACAGGGGAGCTCCGGTACGCAACGCCAACGTCGCCGGGCCGGGAGGGAGGGTGGTCCTCTCACCGAAGAACTCGACCTCTACACCACGGCGACTCAGATCCCGGTCCGAGAGCAAGGCAACGGCTTTGTTGGCGGCGAGAGACTGCTCTAGACGCCGCATGACCTCGACCCGGCCGGTGGCCAGCACGATTTCGATGCCGAATTCGGCCCGCATCTCGGTGAACCAATCGGTGATCCGTCGATTGGGGAGAACCTCGGCGACGGCGACCACGGAGATCCCGTTGCTCACCGCGATCGGAGCCGCCGCTTCCCAGTTGCCCATGTGAGGGAGGGCGAAGATCATGCCGTTGCCGGCGTCGCGCGCGGCGAGGATCTTGTCGAGACCGACAACCTCGGTCTCGGCGAACATCGCATCGACCCTCTTGGCTCTGGCCCAGAGAGCCTCGGCGTAGTAGCGACCGTAGGACATCATCATCTCGGAGGCTGCTCGGTCGACTCCGGCTTCGTCTCCAGTCACCCGCCCCGCATGACGTCTCGCCATCTCTCGGCGTTTCCTGTCGGACATGGCCCAGATCGCTCCGAATCCCCGACCCAGGATACGAGCGACGGGCCAGGGCAGCGACCCCACCAGGCCCACCCCGGCGCGCAGTGCCAGGTAGGCGAGGTAATCCTTCACGATATGGAGCGGTACGACCGGAGGAATCGGGTCAGCGCCGTCATCCAGACCAGAACGACGTATATCCACAGCATGGGCTCGATGAAACCGAAGACGAGCCCGCCGCAGAACAGGATCAACCGCTCGCCGCGTCCCATGAGACCGCCCGTGCCGTCCAGACCCTCGACCTCGGCCCTCGCCCGCATGTAGGGCACCAGCATCGCCCCTCCAATGGCGAGGACGATGAGCAGGAGGACCCGGGCGTTTCCCTCCATGGCGAAGGCGAGACCGGCGAAGGCAGCGATCTCTCCGACACGGTCGAAAGCGGAGTCGAGGAATGCTCCTCGCGCACTCTCCTTCCCCGCGGCACGGGCCACCGCACCGTCTAACCCATCGAGCAGCGAACCCACCGCGATCACCCAGCCCCCGGACACCAGCCGCTCGGTTCCGACCATCACCGAGCCGACCACGACCATCACCAGACCCAGAGCCGTCATGGCGGCCGGAGTCATGCCGATGGCCGCCAGGGCCCTGCCGATGGCATCGAGGTACCGGGTCACATGAGGACGGACCCGCATGTCGATCACGGGCGAGAAAGTAGCACCCACCCGGGAACGTCGTCCACGACCAGCGTTAGGATCGGTGTTTTCCACAAGGAGGTCACGTGATTCCCGAGAAAGTCCGAAACATCGCCTTGGTCGGGCACGGCGGCAGCGGAAAGACCACGCTGGCCGAGGCGATGCTGTTCGTGGGGGGTGCCACCAAACGCATAGGATCGGTCGAAGGGGGCACATCTACGTTCGACTACGAGCCGGAAGAAGTGGACCGCGGGATCTCTCTCGGCCTCGCCGTGGCCACGGTCGATTGGAAGGGAACCCGGGTCAACATCATCGACTCCCCGGGTGCCTCCGAGTTCAGTGGGGACGCCCGCACCGCATTGCGCGCCGCCGATCTCGCCCTGTTCGCGGTCTCCGCAGTCGACGGCGTCGAGGTCCAGACCGAGGCCCTTTGGAGGGCTGCCGAGGAGGAGGGAATCCCCAGGGCGATCGTCATCACCAAGCTCGACAGGGAACGAGCCTCGTTCGAACGGGTTCTCGGTGAGCTCCGGGACAACTTCGGCAAGTCGGTGGCCCCGATCCAGGTTCCCATCGGGTCCGAAGAGGAGCTCCGGGGCCTGGTGCGCGTGGCAACCGAGCGGGCATATGGGTACAAGCCCGGGTCATCGACGGGTACTCAGGTCGACCTACCGGATGAGGTCGCCGAGTTGGTCCACAGCGCCCACACCGATCTCATCGAGATCGTCGTGGAGACCGACGACGAGATGATGGAGGCGTACTTCGAGGGTCAGAAGCCGAGTCGCGAGCAGATAGTGGATACGGTCCACCACGGCATCATCGCAGGTGAGATCCACCCGGTGCTGGTCACCTCGGCCTCCAAGATGATCGGGATCGACACCCTGTTCGAGTTCATCGTCGACTATGGACCGAACCCCCTGGAACGATCGATGCCTCCGTTGAGCGAGGGCGCACAGCTCGAGCCGTCCGGCGACGGGGCTGTCCTCGCCTATGTCTTCAAGACCTTCTCCGACCCCTTCGTCGGCAGGATCTCCTTGTTCCGCATCTACTCGGGGACCGCCAAAGCGGACCAGGAGTTGGAACTGGCCCGGGGCGGCAAGGTTAGACTCCACAACCTCTTCAAGCTCCAGGGCAAGGAGCATCACGACGTGGCCGATCTCCCCGTGGGCGGCATCGGGGCGATCGCAAAGGTCGAGGATCTCCATCCCGGAGACACACTGCGCTCCCCCGGCCTCGACGCGGTCATCGAGCCGATCAAGTTCCCCCGCCCGGTCGCCGAGTTGGCCATCACCCCACATTCGCATCACGACGACGAGAAGATGTCTATTGCCCTCCACAGGATCGAGGAGAGCGATCCCACCATCAGGGTCGAGCGTCGCCCCGAGACCGGTGAGACCATCCTCTCCGGGTTGGGTGACACCCATCTCGACGTGACCCTCGCCCGGATCAAGCGGATGTTCGGAGTGGAGATCGACGCCTCCATCCCCACGATCCCCTACCGCGAGTCGATCCAGGCGACGGCAGAAGCGGAGGGCAAACACAAGAAGCAATCCGGGGGCAGGGGCCAGTTCGGGGTGGCGATGGTTCGATTCTCCCCCCGTCCACGTGGAAGTGGTTACGAGTTCATCGATTCGATCAAGGGAGGGTCCATCCCCCGCGGTCTGATTCCGGCAGTGGACAAGGGCATCCAGGAGGCACTGAGACGCGGGATCCTCGGCGGCTACCCCGTGGTCGACGTGGCAGCCGAGGTCTACGACGGCAAGTATCACGCCGTCGACTCTGACGAGATGTCGTTCCGGATGGCGGGCATCCAGGCAGTTCGGGCCGCCAGCCCCAATCTGCGTCCCGTGTTGCTCGAGCCGATCATGCGGGTCACCGTCACCGTGCCCGAAGACCACCTCGGAGATGTGATGGGAGACATCAACTCCAAGCGGGGACGGGTGCTCGGCATGGAGGGCGAGGGCATGCTGCGGACAGTGAATGCCGAGGTGCCGATGGCCGAGATGCAGCAGTACGCTGCCGAACTGCGATCATTGACCTCCGGCCGGGGTACTTTCGAGATGGTATTCGACCACTACGAAGAGGTGCCCCACAACGAGGCCCAGGCGGTGATCGCCGCCCGCTCCGCGGACGACGACTAGCCGCCGAGAAAGGATTGGAATGCCCGAAGCAGTCTTACGCTATGGAGACGAAGAGCTGAGCCTCCCGATCAAGGAGGCCACCGAAGGCAATTCCGGGGTCGACATCTCCAGGCTGCGCGGGTCACTCGGTCTCGTCACTCTCGACCGTGGCTTCGGAAATACCGCCGAAGGCACCTCCAATGTCGCCTACATCAATGGCGAAGAGGGGATTCTACGCTATCGGGGCTATCCCATCGAGCAGGTCGCCGAGAACGCCAGCTTCCTCGAGGTGGCCTATCTCCTCCAATACGGCGAGCTTCCCACGAAGGCCGAGTACGAGGCGTACGTGGAGTCCATCACCTATCACACCTTGCTACGGGAGGACATGAAGCATCTCTTCGAGGCCTTCCCCCACCAAGCCCATCCGATGTCGATCCTGGCTTCGGCCACATCGGCCCTGGCCACCTATTACCCCGATTTCCTCGACCCCACCGATCTCGAGGCAGTCGACGTCAGCTCCCGGCGCCTGATCGCCAAGACCGCCACGATGATCGCCTGGTCGTACAAGTATTCGGTGCACCAGCCCTACGTCTATCCGGACAACTCGCTCGACTACACCTCGAACTTCTTGAAGATGATGTTCTCCGTCCCTGCCGAGGAGTACGAGCCCGACCCGATCGTTGCCAAGGCGCTCAACATGTTGTTGATCCTCCATGCCGACCACGGCCAGAACTGCTCGTCGTCAGCGGTTCGCCTCGTCGGCTCGGGTCACGCCAACATCTTCAGTTCCATCGCGGCCGGGATCGCCGCCCTGTCCGGGCCTCTCCATGGGGGAGCCAACCAGGCGGTGCTGGAGATGTTGGATGACATCGTCGCCTCGGGTGACGACCTCGATACGGTGATCAAGCGGGCCAAGGACAAAGACGACCCGTTCCGGCTCATGGGGTTCGGCCACCGCGTCTATAAGAACTTCGACCCCAGGGCGAAGATCATCAAGACCCAGGCCGAAGCGGTCCTAGAGCAACTGGGGATCGACGACCCGCTCCTCGATCTGGCCGGACAACTCGAAGAGGTGGCCCTGTCGGACGACTACTTCATCGAGCGCAAGCTCTATCCGAACGTCGACTTCTATTCGGGAATCATCTATCGGGCGATCGGTTTCCCCACCGACATGTTCACGGTCCTGTTCGCCCTGGGACGTCTCCCGGGGTGGCTCGCCCAATGGAGGGAGTTGGCCACCGACCCCCAGTCGCGCATCTTCCGTCCTCGGCAGGTGTACACAGGCGAAACCCAGCGCGATATGGTCCCCCTCGACCAACGCTGAACACTCCCCTCGTCCCGCTTTCGCGCATCGAACGAGCGGATCGCCGGCCGATGGGCGAGGACCCGGGCCGGCGTCAGGGCGCTGCCAGTGACTCCAGATAGGGGGTCTCGACAATGTCCCCGGTCACTGCATCGACGACCACCAGTGCCCGCCGGTCCGGCGGCTCCGTTGCCGAGTAGACGACCACGGACCATCGCGGACGGGACCGCCAGCCGTGGAACCGAACCGAGGCAGAGGAGTGCCCGACCGGGAAGTCGACCGCGGCGGCGGCTCTCGTCATCGCCTCACCCTCGTCGACCCATAGGGGCCATGCGCTGAGAAAGTGCCAGACCGCGAGGACGGCAAAGCCGAGGGCCACCACCCAGCCACCCTGGAATGCCACCGTCGACATCACGCCGGCAGCCAGGTAGGCCCAAGCCGCGATCCGCCGTCTCGTCGGGGACGGGAAGCGGTATTCACCTTCGATGTTGGCATCGAGCTCCTCCTCGATCGCGATCCGGTCGGCCAGGTCGCGCTCGATATGGATGCCCTCCCGGTCGACCCGATGTGCCTCATCGGTCACGACGGCTTCCTCGCCATCTCGGCGAGACGATTGGTGGCCTCGATCAACGGAACTCCGCGCGTGTCGCGGTCCTCGCCGTAGAGCCTCAAGCCGACGGTCTGCTTCTCCACATCGTCGTCTCCCACGACGATCACGGCCGGATGCTTCTGAGTCAGCGCGCGTCGAATCTTGTCACCCACCGTCTCGGTGGACAGATCGAGTTCGACACGCAATCCGGCGTCTCTCAGGCGGTCCTTCACGTCACGCGCATACTCATCGTGACGGTCGGCCACGGGGATGATCGACACCTGGATCGGGGCCAGCCACATGGGGAACGCGCCCGCGTAGTGCTCGATGAGGATCCCCATGAACCGCTCCAGTGATCCCGCCTTGGCGCAGTGGATCATGTAGGGCACCTCGGGGGAATTGCTCGAATCGATGTACTCCAGCTGGAAACGGCGCGGGGTGTTGACGTCCAGTTGGATGGTTGAGCACTGCCAGCGTCTCCCGATGGCGTCTTTGATGTGAACGTCGATCTTGGGCCCGTAGAAGGCACCCTCCCCCGGAGCGACGTCGTAGACGACCCCGTGTGCTTCGAGAGCATCGGCCAGGGCTTTCTCGGCGACGTCCCAGCGGTGCTCCTCGTCGAGGATCGCCTTCTCGGGGCGGGTGCTCAGTTCGGCTTGGAAGTCATCGAAACCGAAGTCGCGCAGCCAGGTGAGAACGAAGTCGAGGTGCAACTTCAGCTCGTCCTGGATCTGGTCCTGGGTGCAGAAGGTGTGGGAGTCGTCCTGGGTGAAGCCGCGGGCCCGGAGGATTCCGTGGATCACCCCGGACTGCTCGTAGCGGTAGACACCTCCCAGCTCGCCGAGCCGCATCGGCAGGTCACGGTAGGACCTCTGCTGGCTCTGGTAGACGAGGACGTGGAACGGACAGTTCATGGGCTTGACCCGATATCCGGGATCGCCTTCGTACTGCATGCCGGGGTACATGTTCTCGGCGTAGAAGTCGAGATGCCCCGAGGTCTGCCACAGGTCCTCCTTGCCGATGTGAGGCGAGAACACGAAGTCGAAGCCGAACCGCTCGTGGAGCTTCCTGCTGTGGTCCTCGACCAGCTTCCGCAGCATGCCTCCCTTGGGGTGCCACACCGCCAGGCCGGCGCCGAGTTCCGGCGGGAAGCTGTAGAGGTCCAGTTCTGCACCCAGTCGGCGATGGTCACGCTTCTCGGCTTCCTCCAATCGATGGAGGTAGTCGTCGAGGTCGCCCTTCGACGCCCAGGCAGTTCCGTAGATTCGCTGCAACTGCGCTTGCTCCTGGTCGCCCCGCCAATAGGCCCCAGAGCTCCTGAGGACCTTGAACGCCGGTATCCGACCGGTCGACGGAACATGCGGGCCACGACAGAGGTCGATGAAGCCGTCGTTGCGATAGGCGGTGACCTCCTCGCCACCGATCACCTCGCTGGGATCCACGTTCTCGATGATCTCCACCTTGAACTTGTGGTCGGAGAAGACCTCGAGAGCTCGCTCACGGGGCATGGAGACCCGCTGAAAGGGCTGATCTTCGGCCACGATCTCGGCCATCCGAGTCTCGATCCGCTCCAGATCGTCAGGTGTGAAAGGCTCCTGCACCTCGAAGTCGTAGTAGAAGCCGTCCTCGATCGGGGGTCCGATGGCGAACGTGGACCCGGGATAGAGATCCAGAACCGCCTGTGCCATGACATGGGCGGCCGAATGGCGGAGAATGTGGAGGCCCTCCGGTGCGTCGAGGGTGATCACCTCGAAGTCGATGGGCTCCTCACCCGCGATGGGACGGGACAGGTCTCTCTGCTCTCCGTTCACCTTCACCGCGATCGCCGCCCGGGCGAGCCCTGGCCCGATGGCGCGCGCCACGTCGAGACCGGTCGCCCCTTCTCCATGGGTGATTACCGTCTGGTCGGGTAACCGAAGCTCCACCGTCTCGCCTTATCGTCGCTAGCCTGCGGCAGGGTAATTAGGTGACCAGGGATAGTCGCTTCCATATTTCGATAGGGGTGTAGGGATGACAGCTAGGGGACTGGTGGAGCGTCTCTATCCGTCCGCGCGTATACGGGAGCTGGCGGCGGGCGCGAACAAGGTCTTCCGGATCACAGAGAGCGAGAACGACACATCCATCGTCAAGGTGTATCCGGTGGCGTCGCGTGAGAAGAGGGAGCGTCACGCCCTCGAAGCGCTCGCCGGCATCGAAGGTGTGCCCACGGTTCACAACCACGGCCTGGACGGCGAGCAGTCGTGGCTCAAGATGAGCGACGGCGGCAACTGGAATCTCTCCAGCCTTCCCAAGAACCTCGCCGTCGTGGAGGCGGCGGGCCGCACCCTGCGCAACGTCCACAACGCCAAGGCGGAGATCACAAATCTCGCCGTCGGTATCGACAGCGAGTACGTGAAGAGCCACTACCGGTCGACGATCGAACGCCTCGGTCGTTACCGGAGACGCTTCGGCATGCAGCAGGTGGTCCTCGACAAGGCCTTGGACCTCGAGCCCCCCTTGGCCACCGACCCTGTGCCGTCCCACACTCGCCCGACCCCGTCGAAGTTCGTGGTCGACGAGGCCGGGCATGTCACCCTGGTCGACTGGGAGTGGGCGACCCTCGGCCCGCCGGAGTGGGATCTCACCCTGGCGGTCTGGCAGTTCGCCGTGAACCACGGTGAGGATGCTGCCGCCGCCTTTCGGCGAGGCTACGCCGCCGAGCTGCCCGAGAGCCGCTACCGCTCCTGGGTGGCTTATCACTCGGCGATGATGATGCTGGATGCCGCCGAGGTGCGGGAGGGCCGCCTCGGCGATCTGTACTACCTGGTCAGCGATCTCACCGAAGCGGTGATGGGATCCTAGAGCCCGGAGGCCGGATCGAAATCCACGGGATCACTCCCCGCGTCACTTAGCCTGGCCATGTCCTGGCAAGGAGACGGGCATGTTGGAAGCATTGGTAGTTGCCACCGCGACCACGGGTCTTTTCGTGCTCGCCAGAGGAGTCAAAGGCAACGAGAGATACGAGATCGACCCTCGTCTCGTGGTGCGAGAGAGAGACGATCGGGGTGACGATCTCCCCTGTCCATGGTGTTATGCGCCCACCGAGGAGCACGATCGACGGTGTAGCGGGTGTGGGCGAGCATTCGGTTGACCACCTAGGGTCGTCACCGGTTCTATCGTTGCACCCGTGAGCAGGGTAGGACTGGTTCTCGGAGGTGGGGGAATCACTGGCGCCGCCTACGAGATCGCGGCTCTGATGGCCCTTCGCATGGCGACCAACTGGGATCCCAACCAGGCCGAGGTGGTGGTGGGCACCTCGTCTGGAGCCTTCGTGACATCGCTGGTACGCCACGACGCTCTCACTCTCGACTGCCTCGTCCTCCCCACTGACGACCGCGACGACGTGGCCGACCGGATCCGCACCCACGTCTACTCCAAGGACGCATCGGCGAGTGTCAGCAAGTGGTTGCGCTACGGCATCATGCCCGGCGTAAAGAACCCCGGGCTCACCATGTTCTTGGGCTCACCCGCTCGATTCAGCGCCTCGGGCATCGGCGACTGGGTGACCACCCACATCGGGGAGAGGGCCGCGCTCACCTGGCCGTCGAGCCCCACCGCCATTGTCGCCTACGACCTGCGAAGGAGCGCTCGCGCCGTTTTCGGCACACAGACGGCCCCCGACGTGGGAATCGCCGACGCCGTGGCCGCCTCCTCGGCCGTGCCCCTGGTATTCAGGCCCTATGAGATCTCAGGAAACCTGTACGTCGACGGCGGGGTCTCCTCGGGGACGCACGCCGACCTCGTTCTCGGACATCCCCGGCCTCTCGATCTGGTGCTGGTGGTGGCACCGATGGCCGCTCAGGTGCAGCGGCAGAGAGCGCTCTTCCACGAGAAGATGTTCGACCGGGTCGGGTTGCGCGCCCTCGCCGAGGAACTCGCGCTGATCGAGTCGGCGTGGCCCGACGCCGACATCGTGACGCTCTACCCCTCTCCATCGGTCCAGAATGCGATGCGACCCAACCCGATGGATGCTTCCCGGGCGGTGGCTACGTTCATGAGAACCCTGATCTCGATGAAGCGGACCCTCGCCCGTCCCGACATCTGGGGCAAGCTCAGGGAGCACCTCGGAAGCCCGCTCGTCACCCGGCGGGTAGCTGCTCGCTGAGATCGACCCGGTCCGTCGCCTCCAGCCGGGCGATCACGAACACCGCGCCGAATCCGACGAGAGCCGCACCGAGGACCATCGCCCAATCCCCGGTCGGCGCCTCCAGCGTCGAGCTCTCTACTCCTCCGGGCCAGGGCCACAGCACCCGCAATGAGCCTGCCATGAGTCCTATCAGCACTCCCAGTACGAGGTTGTGATGGCGGCGCAGCGCCCAATGGAGGAGCTGACTGAAGATGGCGAGGCCGACGATCGCGCCCAGGACGAAAACCCCGACGACGAGGAGGTTCCTGTCGTTGACCGCCTCCAAGACGGCGGCGTACATCCCTACCAGGAGCAATATCAACGACCCTGAGATCCCCGGCAGGATCATCGCACATATCGCCAGGGCCCCGGCGCCGAAGAACACGAGTAGCGACGGGTCGACTACCACGGTGTCCTCACCGAGACCCAGGAGGACGAAGAGGGTCACCGCCACCATGCCACCGACCATCGCCGGGCGGAGGGCGGGCTCATCGAGCAGCCTCCAGGCGACGACCACCGACCCGATCACCAGACCGAAGAACAACCCAGCGAGGATGGTGGGCCGCTCTTCGAGTTGGTGGTCTAGGAAGCTGGCGAGGGCCACCACGGCGAGGAGAATCCCCCCGAGGAGCGGGATCAGGAAGGCCCACTCCACCTGTCGCAGATGGCCCCGGAACCCCTGGAGATCTCCCCGGGCCAGCGACCCGAGGGCGGAGCTGCCCTCCCGTATCGAGTCGACGAGACGCTCGTAGATCCCGAGGACGAGTGCGATGGTCCCCCCTGAGACACCGGGGACGAGGTCGGCGGTGCCCATGAGGAAACCCCCGATCACGGTACGGAGCAGATGGATCACGAGAGGACGAGTATGGCCACGAGGGAGCAAACGACCAAGGATCAGCCCAGGGTGGCAAGGTCGAAGTTGGCTCCGGAGAGCACCGCCACCACCCGCGCTCGGGGCTCGGGACGGTACCCACCGGTCACCAACGCCGCGATGGTGGTGGCCGCAGCCGGTTCGACGGCGACCCGAGTCTCGGACCAGAGCCATCGCTGAGCTTCGACTATCGCGTCGTCATCGACGAGTACCGAGTCGTCGATCCAGTGCCGTGCGTCCCAGACATGTTCGCCCACCCGACGAGCGCCGAGCGATGACGCGGCGACACCTGATACGTCTACCTCGACCCGCTCCCCCGCCTCCAGTGCAGCGTGGAACGAGTTGCACTGGTGCGGCTCGACCGCGATCACCCTCGCATCGCCACGCAACCAGCTGGCGATCCCGGCGATGAGACCACCTCCGCCCACCGCCACCAGCACCACATCCGGATCGGTGTCTTGCTCGATCTCGACGGCGATCGTCCCCTGCCCGGCGACCACCTCGTGCTGGTCGTAGGCGTGGAGCCGAGAGGCCTGTGACTCGTCGGCGAACTCCAGGGACGCAGCAAACGCCTCGTCGTAGTACCCGGCGATCACCCGGACGTCCGCCCCGTGGGATCGAATGCGGTCGATCTTCTCCCCGGGGGAGGTCTCAGGGACGAAGACGGTGGCACGGTGCCCGAGACGGGCGGCGGCATGGGCGACCGCCGCCCCGAAGTTCCCACCGGAAGCCGCCACCACCCCGGAGTCGGGGACGTCGATCCCGGTCATGGCAGAGAACGCGCCTCTTGCCTTGAACGAGCCGGTCACCTGGAGATGCTCCAACTTCAGGCCAAGCGAATACTCAGGGGACAGGGCAGAGCCCAGGTCGAGTGTGGGGGTTCGCCGTACGTGGCCGTCGATGCGGCGGGCCGCGGCACGGATGTCGTGGCGCGTGATCGGTGCGGTCATTGGCCGGGTGACCAGCTCACACGATCCGGCGTTTGCTGGCCCAACGGGCCAATTCGTGCCGGTTGGATAGCTGGAGCTTGCGGAGGACGGAGGACACGTGCGTTTCCACCGTCTTGATCGAGATGTTCAGCTTCCGGGCCACTTGCTTGTAGGCGAATCCGCGCGCGATCAGCCTCAGGACGTCCTTTTCCCTGCTGGTGAGCTGGTCCAGATCGGGATCGATGTCGGACGGGATGGCACCAGCGAAGGCATCGAGTACGAACCCGGCGAGACGAGGTGAGAAGACCGCGTCTCCGGCGTCGACCCTGCGGATGGCGTCGGCTAAGTCTTCGGGGTCGATGGTCTTGGTGACGTAGCCTCTCGCGCCTGCCCTGATCATGGCGATGACATCTTCGGCCTGGTCTGACACCGACAGGGCGAGGAACTTGATGTCGGGATTGGTCTCGGCCACGCCTTCGACCACCGCGATCCCCCCACCGTCGGGCATGTGCACGTCGACGAGGACGACGTCGGGCCTATAGCCCCGAATCTCCTCTATGGCGGTGTCGACGTCGTGGGCCGTGCCCACGATTCGAAACTCTTGGTCCAGTTCTGCCTTGACCCCGGACAGGAACAGTCGGTGATCGTCCACCAGGTAGACCGCGGTGCTCACAGCGCCAACCTAAGCAGGACCTCGGTGCCCTCGCCTGGCTTGGTATCGATGTCGACCGACCCTCCGATCTTGTCGATCCGTGACCTCATGGACTCGGCGATCCCCTTCCTGTCACCGGACACGCTGGAGATGTCGAAGCCGCGGCCCTGATCGGTGACGTAGACCTCGAGAGAGGCCTCCTCGACCTCGAGGAAGAGCGACACCCGCTCCGCCCCGGAGTGTTTTGCTGCGTTGACCATGGCCTCGGTCGCTGCGGCCACCACAGCCCGACTCCGCTCGTCGACGGGATAGTCACCCACTGTCACCACGTCTATCGGCACCTGGAAATCGGCCTCGACTCTCGAAGCCGCCTGCTTGAGGGCGGTCGATACCAGATCGATGCCGTCGAGGGGCACGGTCCCGTAGAGCCAGTCCCGGAGCTCCCACTCCTGATGGCGGGCCAACATCGCCATTCGCTGAGGGTCGTCGCTCCGCTGGATCAGGGCGAGTGTCTGGAGCACCGAGTCGTGGAGATGTGCGGCGACCTCGGCCCGTTCCTCCTGCCTGATCCGCTCGCTCCGCTCGGCGCTCAGGTCGGAAAGCAGCCTCCCAACCCATGGCCCGAACGCCACGAAGATCCCCAGTCCGGTGAGGAACACGGCCAGGAAGACGAAACCGAACTCGAACACCTGACCCACCGCCGTGGCGAACACCACGATCCCGCCGGTGAGGAGCAGGACCCCGATGACCAGACGGCTCCTGCCTACGTGTTCGACGTCGGGGTCGATCAGGGCGGCCAGGGGCCCCGGGCTGGAGGGGTCGGTGAGGGCGGCGATGCCGAAGGCGAGGGCTCCGGTGGTGAGGACGAGCATGGCATTGGGCCAGAGTTCGGCCGATCCCAGCAGGAAGAGAAGTCCGAGAAAGGCGATACCCAGACCGGCGGCCTGATCGGTCGAGACCGGTTCTGGCTCCCGGTCACCGAGTCTCTCGTAAGTGGCAATCCACAACAGGAGGTAGATGAGTGCCCCAATTCCCCATACCGACAGGAGAGTCAGGAACGCCGCTCGCACATACCCCACTTTGACTCCAAGAGTGTCGGCCATCCCACCCGCAACGCCGGCGACGACACGATTGGACTGACGGCGTCGCAGTTCGAATGAGCGAATGGGCTGCGGAGCGGGTGCCACATCGAAATCATGCCCCGGATGCTGGGGAACCTCAATCGGGGAATCCCCCTGACCGCGGTCAGGGTCGGATCAGGGGACTCACCGATGGAAGATTCAGCGTGAAGATGGCCAAATGGCAGCATGGAACAAACAGAGGCAAAGGCCCCGGGTTCGTCCGGGGCGCCGACGCCGTCTCCGGAGCTGGTCCGCCCCGTGCAGGGGCGGATGCTCGCCGGTGTTGGAAAGGGAGTCGCAAACAACTTCGGGATAGCCGATTGGATACCCAGGGCCTTCTTCTTCGTGACTGCCTTCATGGGCGGGCTCGGCGTGGTCATCTATGTCGCCGGGTGGGCGTTCATTCGCTCGGAGGACGAGACGACGTCGGTTGCGCATCGGTTCTTCTCCAAGGCATCGACCTCCCGTTCATGGGTCGGCATCGCCCTGCTCGTGATCGCCGGGATCATCGTGGTCTCCAACCTGACCTTCCTCGCCGGCGACGTGGTTTGGGCCGCGGCCTTGCTGGTGGTTGGGCTCCTGCTCTACCTGGGTTACATCCCGTTCGGCGAGGCCGGGAGAACTGCCGAAGACACGGAGGAGACTGCCGACGCCAAGGAGGGAGCTCAACGAATGACAGCAGCCACAGGTGGTGCAGCCACGGCACTGCAGAGCGATTCCCCCGCCGCCGGCAGCACACCACCCGATCTCCCCCCGACAGCATCCCGGGAGCGTTCGATCCTGGGACGGCTGACGATCGGGATGATGCTGCTCGGGTTGGGGGTCCTGGCCGTTCTCGACAACATCGATACGCTTCCGATCGACGCTCAGCCCCGCCACTACATGGCGTTGGCGGTGACCATCCTCGGACTGGGTCTACTCGTCGGCTCGATCGCCGGACGAGCCCGCTGGCTGATACTGGTCGGGGCGTTGTTGGTGCCCACGTTGGTGTTCTCGCCGGTCTTCGAATACGACTGGAACTCGGAGGACTTCAACCGGCAGGTGAGTCCGACGACCATGTCTGAGTGGGAGCCGACACAGTCCCTCGCCTTCGGAACGATGGTCATCGACCTGCGTGAGCTCCCCTGGGAGGGCGACACCGTAGAGCTGACCGCCAGCGTCGACATCGGCGACCTCCAGATCTACCTGCCAGCCGGCGTGGGCATAATCGGCACTGCTTCAGTCGACATCGGGCGCGTCGCCGAGCCCGGGCGGTCCAGCGGAGGTTTACGGGACCCGCGGCTCACCTGGGACGAAGATGGCGAGATGGGAACGCTGCTTCTCGACGCCTCGGTCAACATCGGCAACATCGACATCCTGCGCTGAGGGAAGGAACGATCATGAAGAGACACGAGTTCGACGGCCTCTCGTTCATCGCAGGCCTGGTGATCACCCTGATCGGCCTGGTATTCCTGCTCCTGGCCGAGGTCGGAGACATCGTCAGCCTGATCACGGACGCAGGCTCCTGGATCTGGCCCATGGTGTTCATCGCCGCCGGTGTGGCGGTGCTGGTACCGGTGATCTTGCGTCCTGGTGGTGAGATCGACGAGGAGGAGAGCGACTAAACGCGCACCGAGCGGTAGAGCGTCCGGGAGGCGACGAAGAGGACAAACATCCCGAACATCACCGAAAGGGTGCGACCCTCGATCAAGAGGGCGAGCCTCGATCCGGTGAGGGACCCGAGCACCCCACCGACACCTGCCAGGAGTCCGTCGACGAGACGGACTCTCTGGTTCTTCCGGTTGACCACCGTCCCGGCGATCGAGGTCAGCACGATCGCCAGCAGGGAGGTCCCTTGCGCCTGATGCTGTTCCAGGCCGAGGAGAAGCACCGAAGCCGGGACGATGACCACTCCCCCGCCGATTCCGGCGAGGCCGGCGAAGAACCCGGCGATGATGCCGATTCCAAGGGCGATCGCGGTCTGTCCGAGCATCGGGAAGTCGAGAGCACCGGGGAGCGGCTCGGCGCTCATGACCAGCCTGATGCCCGCCACGAGCAGGACGACCCCAAAGACGATGGTGAGGGCGCGGGCGCTGACCCGGTGCATCAAGGTGGTTCCTACGATCGAGCCGACTATTCCGCCGATCCCGATGGTCACTCCCGCGACCACATCGATCTCACCGGAGAGTCCGAATGACAGGGCCCCAGCAGTGGCAATGAACACGATGGCGGAGAGCGAGGTGGCGTGCGCCCGATGTCGGCCCAGGCCGACATAGACCAGCAGGGGGACGAGGACGATACCCCCGCCGACACCGAGGCCCCCGCCAATGAGCCCGGCGGCGACTCCGATGAGAACCAGCTTCCAAGGCTCCACCCGTTCTCGCTGGTTCACGGCGAGACACCTTAGAGTCATGGGTATGGAATACGACGCGACAACCGCATTGCTGGTGCTCGACGTCCAGAACGACTTCGCCGACCCGTCGGGGAGTCTGTATGTACGAGGTGGCGAAGAGGTGATCGAGTTCATCAATGAACAGATCCACACGGCACGAGAGGCCGGTGCCACCGTCGTCTACAGCCAGGACTGGCATCCCGAGTCCACCCCCCACTTCGAGAAAGACGGGGGGATCTGGCCGGTTCATTGCGTGGCCGACACTCACGGTGCCACCTTCCATCCCGATCTCGACGTAATCGACGACGCCGTCTTCATCAAGAAGGGCGTCGGCGGCGAGGACGGGTACTCGGCGTTCCATCTCCGTGATCCTGTCACCGGAGAAGAGACCTCCACCGGCCTGGCGGAGAAGCTGGAGGGGATCGAATCGGTGGCTGTGGTCGGGTTGGCCTTGGACTACTGCGTGAAGGAAACCGCCCTGGACGCGTCCAATCGCTATCGCACCACCCTGCTCGCGGACGGCACCCGCCCGGTGAATCTGGCCGTCGGGGACGCGGCGCGAGCCGTGGCCGAGATGGTCGAAGCCGGGGTGACCGTCTCCTGACTCACGCACCGAGCTCGGCCATCAGGTCGAGCTGGAGCTGTTTCATCCTCCGGGTCAATGAGACGTGATATATGTGGGGGTTCACCAAACGCCTCACCCCCGGGTCGAGACGCTCGATGTCGGCGTGCCGACGCCCTCTGAGCTCCTCCAAATCGGGCGCACCGTCCCGCCGCACGCCATCGAAGAACACCATCTCGAGGAGATCCTCCGATTCCGACACGTCCTCCTTGGCCAGGGTGCGGCGTGCCTCTCGATAGGGGTGGAAGAGGTCTATCGAGTCCGCGGCGAACGGATCCTCGCCTGACTCGGCGATGATGTCCGCGGTGGCCAGGCCCCGTCTGTCGTAGGCGCGGAACAACCGTTTCTCGCCCGGGACCGGGATCTTCTCGATGTTCTCCGAGATCTTGATCGCCGGCTGCCAGGTCCCGGTGCCGTCGTCTATGGCGACGAGCTTGTAGACGCCCCCGAGCGCCGGGTCTCCGTGGGAGGCGATGAGTCGTGTGCCGACTCCGAAAGTGAGACGTGCGACGAGCGCCACCGGATCCATCGCGTAACGGGACGCCTCTGTCTCCAATTGGGAGATGATCTGCCAGATGACCAGTTCGTCGAGATCGGAGGAGAGCACGATCTGGGTCTGTTCGAACCCCGCCTCGTCCAGGAGCAGCGCCGCCTGGATCGTCAGGTAGGCCAGGTCCCCCGAGTCGATCCTCACCCCGACGGGCTCATGGCCTGCCGCTCGCAGCTCCCGGAACACCTCGATGGCGTTGGGAACCCCCGACTCGACCACGTCGACCGTGTCCACCAACAAGATGCACTCATCCGGGTAGACGGCGGCGAACTTGCGGAAGGCGTCCAGCTCGCTCATCCCGAGAGCGAGGAAAGCCTGCACCATGGAATGGGCATGAGTCCCCTTTGGGTCGAGACCCACCGCGTGGGACAGCGCCACGTTGGAAGTGAAATGGGCTCCCCCGATCAACGCTCCCCGGCCCCCGGCGTGGACTCCGAATTCGGGTCCGCGTCTCATCCCGAACTCGAGCACGGCGGCGCCACGTGCGGCGTCCGCGACCCTCGATGCCTTGGTGGCGATGAGCGTCGGATAGTTGAGTCGGTTGAGGAACGGGGTCTCGAGTATCTGCGCCATCGCCAATGGGCCTCGCACCGAAGCGACCGGGGTGTTGGGGTGGACGATCCTCCCCTCGGGCACCGCCTCCACGCCGATCCGAGAGAGATCGCCGTTCTCTGCCAACCAGCCGAGAAACCCCTGGTCGAATCGGCTCTCGCCACCCGCGGTCCTCTGGCCGGCGATGAGCTCGATGTCGGCTTCTTCGAGTCGAACCTGCTGCATCCAGTCCAGTAGCCAGCCGAGCCCCGCGGTCACGCAGTATCCCGCTTGGTGGGTCCCGTAGTCGGGATAGCTCCGGAAGAAGTAGTCGAACTGCGCGTCGCGTTCGGCCAGCCCCTCCTTCCAGTAGACCTGGGCCATCGCCAACTGGTATTGATCGGTGCCGAGGAGGCCCTTCAGCCGCTCGTGGAGCTGTGACATGAGCCCGAATCTACGTGTGGGCGACCACGATGCCCTCGGCGGGGGCGAGAGTGACCGGGCCCCGCACGCGATCGCGGCGTTGGTGGTAGGAGGTCGAGAAGATGATCTCACCGCGACCGAGGTCGATCGCCCTCTCCTCGTCGGAGAGGTTCAACACCACCGTCATGGTGTCGGCATCGGACTCACGCCGGTAAGCGAAAACGTCTTCGGTCGATTTGGGATGGCTGAGGAACGATCCGATCCGCAATGCGGGGTGGGCCTTTCTCATCTGGAGCAGGCGGCGGTAGAGGTTGAGCAGCGAATCCACCTCTTCGAGCTGAGACTCGACATTGATCGTCTCGTGATCGGGCCCGATCGGCAGCCAGGTGCCGGCACCTTCCGGGGAAAACCCGGCGTTTGGTCCCGGCGACCATTGCATCGGAGTGCGGGCGCCGTCCCGGCTCAGCCATTCCGCGTTGTCGCCCCACGGGTCGCGCGACTCGCTCTCCGAGATGCGAGCTTGTCGCATTCCCAGCTCGTCGCCGTAGTAGAGGAACGGCGTGCCTCGAAGAGTCAGGAGCAGCAGTGCCGCCAGACGCTCGTGGCCTTCAGGCACGCGGGAGGCCAGCCTGGTCTCGTCGTGGTTCCCCAGGGTCCAATTGGTCCAGCCACCCACCGGGACGTTCCACAGCACTGCCTCGATGACGGCCCTCAGGCTGGGAACCTCCCAGTCGGCGGTCATGAGGTGGAAGTTGAACGGCATGTTGAGCTGGTCGAATTCCTCTCCGTAATAGGAGGCCCACTCGGGTAGATCGAAGATGTGGATCTCACCGACGGTGAGGATGTCCAGCTCATACTCGTCGGTAACGGCGCGCAGCCGGCGATGGATGTCGTGGACGTCGGGATGCCCGAAGTCGTAGAGGTGGATGAAGTCGTCGTACTCACCCATGTCCTTGTAGGGACGGGGGTAGTCGACCGGAGCGGGCGGGTTGTCACGCTCGTGAGGGTCTTTCATCATCTGGTGGGCGGCATCGACCCGGAACCCGTCGACCCCCATGTCGAGCCAGAATCGAACGACGTCGAACATGGCGTCGACCACTTCGGGGTTCCTCCAGTTCAGGTCGGGCTGCTCGCTGAGGTAGGTGTGCCGGTACCACTGTCCCGTCGACTTGTCGAAGGTCCAAGCCGGTCCGCTGAACACACTCACCCAGTTGGTCGGTGGACCTCCGTCGCGGCCGTCTCTCCATACATACCAATCACGCTTCGGGTTGTCACGGGACGAGCTCGACTCGAGAAACCAGGGATGCTGGTCTGAGGTGTGGTTCATCACATAGTCGATGATCACTCTGATCTCTCGGCGGTGGGCCTGTTCGATGAGCTCGGCGATGGCGTCCAGGTCGCCCATGAGCGGGTCGACCTCGGTGTGATCGGAGACGTCGTAGCCCCAGTCCTTCATCGGGCTCTTGAAGAAAGGTGAGAGCCAGAGGGCGTCGATGCCCAGCGTGTTGGAGAGGTAGTCGAGTCTGGAGATGATTCCCCGGAGGTCCCCGAAGGTGTCGCCGTCGCTGTCGCAATAGCTGAGCGGATAGATCTGGTAGAAGACGGCGTGCTTCCACCAGGTGTGGTTCGAAGTGCGCGCCATTCACCGAGACGCTAGAGCGATCTGGGCAAGGACCCTGACAACTCCGGCGATGTCTTCGACACGATGGGAAGCCGCGGTCGGGCCCTCCCCTACCTTCACTCCCAGGTCTTCGGGACCGAGGGCCTCGAAGACCGTTTCGTCGGTGGTGTCGTCGCCGATATAGATGACGGGACGACCCCGCGCCAGGGCCCTCATCGCATCGCCCTTGCTGGTCGTGGCGGTTGTGAGCTCGAACACCTCTTTGCCCTCGATGAGCGTTATGCCGTCCCTCCCTTCGACCCAGGTGCGAATGGTGTCGCCTGCGTCATCTCTATCTGCCGAACCAAGGTTCCGGGTATGGAAGGTGACCGATCTCTGCTTCTTCTCGACCAGCCCCTCCGGGAACCGCTGTTTGAGGGTGTCGACGAGGTCTCCGGCCTCTACCAACTCGCGGCTCGGCAAGATGCTGATGCCGTCGACGTCGTTGCCGTGCTCGCCGATGAAGGTCGCCCCCGGAATCTCTCCTACCCGCTCCCGAAGATCGGCGAGGGCACGGCCGGACACGACAGCCACCTCGAAGCGGCGCGACCCGGCGATCTCACGCAATAGATCGAGAGCCTCGACGTCGGGCACCGCGAGATCGGGACGGGCGACGATCGGTGCCAGGGTACCGTCGAAGTCGACCCCGACCAGAACCTCGTCTCGAGATACGAGACGTTGAACCGCTTTGGCGAGGCTCAAAGGTCCAATGCGGTGAGGCAGCGGTCGGCCCACCAGAAGACGTCGTGGCGGTTGACTGACCGTCGCAGGGCCCTCATGGGGGCGTTGCCCCTGACCGAAGCGGCGCCGATCGCCTCTTCCAACGTCCCGGCCAGGGCATTCAGGTCGAAAGGGTTGACCAGGAACGCCTGAATGAGTTGTTCCGCGGCCCCGGCGAACTCGCTGAGGATGAGAGCCCCGGTGTTGTCGTATCTGGTGGCCACGTACTCTTTGGCGACGAGGTTCATCCCATCCCGGAGTGGGGTGACGAACATGACATCGGCTGCCCGGTAGTAGGCGATCAACTCGTCGATGGGAACGCTTCGATAGAGGTAGTGGATCGGAGGACGACCCACCTCGGCGAAGTCACCGTTGATCCGACCAACCAGGCCCTCGATGTCGCCCCGTATGCGCCGGTACTCCTCGACGTCCTCCCGACTGGGCACGGCGATCTGGACGAAGACCATCTTCCCGATCATGTCGGGTCGGTTCTCGAGCAGGGTCTGCAACGCTCGCATGCGCAGATCGATGCCTTTGGTGTAGTCGAGACGGTCGACGCCCAGGATGACCACGTCGGGATCCCCGAGATGTGACCTGATCTGCTGGGCTGCATCCGTCGTCTCCTCGGACGCCGCCTTCTCCTTGAACACAGACGTGTCGATCCCGATGGGGGCCACTTGCAGGACTATCTCGCGACCTTGCCACTCCAGACGCTTCGAGGAGCCAGAGGCCCCGGCGAGCCGTCGGGCCGAGACCGCGAAGTTGGTGCGACTCGACCGAGACTGGAAGGCGAGCACATCGGCTCCCAGCAATCCCTCGAGAACCTCACGGCGCCAGGGCAGCTTGGCGAACAGTTCCACCGGCGGGAAGGGGATGTGGAGGTAGAAGCCGATCTTGTGGACGTCGGTCAGACTGCGGAGCATCTCAGGGACCAGTTGGAGCTGGTAGTCCTGAACCCAGGCGACGTCGTTGGGCCCCAGGCTCTTGGCGGTGACCTCGGCGAAACGTTCGTTGACCGTGTGATAGGGGCGCCACCAGTGCCGATGGAACTCCGGCGGCCGCACCGCGTCGTGGTACAGCGGCCACAGTGTGCCATTGCAGAATCCGACGTAGAACTCCTCGTACTCCTCCTGGGAGAGGGTCAAGGGGATCTGGTTGATGTCGGAGTGGAGAAAGGGGTCGAAGTCTCTGTCGGAGATCCCGCTCCACCCCACCCAACTCCCTTTCGTCCGCTGGAGGATCGGGGTCAACGCCGAGACGAGACCACCCGGGCTGGTATCCCACTCGCCGGTCTCCTCGTCGTGGGCCACGGGAAGACGATTGGCAACCACGATGACCCGGCGCTCACTCTTCGTCACGGATGTCAACCTATCGCACTGCAGGAGCAAGGCATACAGTGCTCTCCCATGGCACCAGGTGGTGGAATCAAGGCGGTGATCACCGCAATGGTCGCCAATGCCGGCATCGCGGTCGCCAAGTTCGTCGCATACGGATTCACGGGTTCGGCAGCCATGCTGGCCGAATCGATTCACTCGGTGGCCGATACATCCAATCAGGCCCTCCTGCTACTCGGTGGGAAGAGAGCCCAGCGGGTCGCCGACGACCGGCATCAGTTCGGTTATGGGAGAGAGCGTTACTTCTGGGCTTTCGTGGTGGCCATGGTTCTGTTCGCCCTCGGCGGTCTCTTCTCCATCAACGAGGGAGTCGCCAAGCTCCGAGATCCCCACACGCTCGAGTCACTCGGCTGGGCCATTGGAGTGCTGCTTCTCGCCATCGCACTGGAGAGCCTTGCATTCAGAACCGCGATCATGGAGTCTCGCAAAGTGAAGGGCGATCGTTCCTGGTGGAGTTTCATCCGCAAGTCCCGGTCGCCGGAACTTCCGGTGATCCTTCTCGAAGACGCCGGGGCATTGATAGGTCTGTTTCTTGCTCTGGGCGGGGTCGGCATGAGCGTGCTGACCGGTGACCCCCTCTGGGACGGTGTGGCTACGCTCGCCATTGGGGTTCTCCTAGTGCTTATCGCCGTGGTGCTCAGCGTCGAGATGAAGTCGCTGTTGATCGGCGAAGCCGCCACACCTGAGCATGTCGCCTTGCTCACCTCAGCGGTCGAGCAGGTGGCCATGGTGAACCGGATCATCGACCTCCGAACCCAGCACATCGGCCCAGAGGAGCTCTTGGTGGCGGCCAAGCTCGAGTTCGACCATTCGCTGACCAACCCCCAGATCAGCGACGCGGTCGACCAGGTCGAAGCAGCGTTACGCGAGGCGGTGCCTTTAGAGATGCAGATCTACCTCGAGCCCGATCTATACGAACCGGGCAACGTAGACAATCCGCGATGGTCGAGTTCGGGTCCCGGCGGCTGAAGCCGATCGCCGATGAGGTCGACTTGGGCTGGCGCTAGGTTGACCAGGGTGAGTTCGCTCCAGGCCCGCTCGGCTCGATGGCGCTGACCCTCAGGCAGCTCAATCGGGCGACCCTCGACCGCCAATTGCTCCTCGAACGGGCCCGGATCCGGGCTACCTACGCCATCCGCCGCGTCGTCGCACTTCAAGCTCAAGAACCGGCCTCTCCCTACATAGCTCTATGGAACCGAGTCGAAGGATTCGACCCGATTGAGCTCGACGTGGCATTCAAAGAGCACCAGGTGGTGAAAGCGACCCTGATGCGGATCACCCTCCACGCGGTGCACATCGACGACTACCCGAGTTTCCACGCTGCGATGCAGGGAACGCTGCGGGATGCACGGTTGAACGATCACCGCTTCCGCGCCACCGGACTCTCCCCCGACGATGCCCATCGACTGGTGCCCCATCTGAGGGAATTCGCCGCCCAGAGACGCACCAAGGACGAGATCGAGGAGAAGCTGCGGGACCATCTCGACGACGACCCGTCCTGGGTGTGGTGGGCGTTGCGACAAGTTGGGCCTTTCTGGCATGCCCCGTCCGACGAGACATGGTCCTTCGGCCGCCGACCCAACTATCTGGCGGCGAGAACCGACGGCGATGACGACCGGGACGGATCCCTCCAATGGCTGATACGCCGCTATCTGGCCGGCTTCGGGCCGGCGTCACCACAGGACATCGCTCAGTTCGCTCTCCTGCGAAAGTCGGACGTCCGACCAGCACTGAACGAGATGAACGAACTGGTCGAGCTAGAGGGACCCGACGGCAAGAGTCTCCTCGACGTCTCTGATGGCGCGATTCCCGACGAGGAGACGCCAGCGCCCCCGCGCTTGATGGCGATGTGGGACAGCACCCTGCTGGCCTACAAAGACCGCAGTCGGATCATCCCTGAGGAGTACCGCCGCCTCGTCATCCGGCGGAACGGCGATGTGTTGGCCTCAGTCCTGGTCGACGGCTACGTGTGCGGACTGTGGCGAACGGTCGACGACGGCATCGAGATAGCGGTCTTTCATCGCATCGGTGACGACGACTGGGACGCCCTGGCCACCGAGGCGCGCCGTCTGATGACTTTCCTCGCCGAGCGGGAGCCCAACGTCTACAGCCGTTATGGACGTTGGTGGTCGGACCTCCCCGCAGCCGAGGTCGAGGTCATCCCCGGCTGATCGGCTCGGCGGCCTGTAACCGACGGCTTTCATGAGAATCTCCGTAGGGGAGCGTTTCGACTCCCGCCACTCCCCCGGCGTTCTTGGTGATTCGACCGATTGAACTATCCGCGGTGCCAGGAGACAATCGGGAGGTCACTGAAGCGTGACAGGCGACCTTCACCGCCCATTCCAATACACCGTTGTGCTCGCAAGCTCGCGGATCGGAGTGAGGTTGGTCTTGGATACCCCTACCCGACGTGCCGGCCCGTCAGCGCCTTGGGCGTAGACGTGTCGCATATCGGCGAGGTCGTCGAGCGACAATCCGAGCCGATGATCGATAGCCACGACCCGCGTCTCGCCGCCTATCACGACCTCGGGATGGCGCGACAACCAGTAATGGGTCTGTGGCACGGCGTAACTGCTGACAACGAGAGTCGCACCACGGGGAAAACGCTCCGCCATCAGCTGAACGACTTCCTCCATATCAGCTGCATACTCCGATCGGAAGGAACTCTCGTCATCGATGCCTGCCCTCACCGCCAGCACAGTGGCGAAGAGCAGCGACGCCGCTACTGCTGCGACGGCTGGAGCGACGAGGATTCTTCGTTCTCTCGACAACGCGGCCGCTCCCACGGCGACTGTGACGAGGAGGAAAGGCACCATGGTTATCCATGATCTCGCGAGCGGTTGGAGTCGTTGCACGGCCATGAGGATCAATGCCGGGGGGATCAAGGTGGGGACAAGGACCCGGATCGCCAACGGTGACTTTCGGCTAATGACTCCCACGAGAGTCAGCATCGCGAGCCCCACCGTCACGATCAGCGGCAGCGCAAACGTTATCCAGCCGACTATGTCGCTGAAATAGACCGGCAAACGTTGGAACCACGACGACAACTCACGCCCAGGCACACCGCCCAGTCGCGGGCTCGTGGGGTTCAGAAGAGGGTTGGAAAGAATCCCATCGAGAGTCATTCGAGATATCGCCGGAGAGAAGACAGTGGCCGTCAGGACTAAGGCTAAGAGACCCGCGGCGGTGGCACGTCCGATGAATCTTCGCCCAACGCTGCCTTGAGATCGACGTACCAGGATGACCCAGATCACAAGTCCGGGTAGGGCGTACACGAATACCGGAATCGTCCATATCCCTAGGGCCGTGACGATGCTCAGTGCAAGCCAAGGATGGAATCCGTAGGCGTCTTCGCTGGCGATGTGATACCCGAGGATCGCCCAGATCACCGCGAAGAGAGCGATCATGGTGTATCCGCGGCCGTTGGTCGAGTAATAGATCAGCTGTGGGTGGAAGGCGACGAGGAGCCCGGCTGTGACAGCAACCCGCCGAGAGTGGGTGACCAATCTCGCGAAGTGAATCGTCACCGGAATGAGAAGCACTCCTGCAATCAGGGCGGGCAATCTCGTGGCGAGGATGCTGCTCTCACCGGCGACCTGGGAGATCCGAGCAACAACCGAGTAGAGGATGTGGTTGTTCGGCGTCTCGTACAATGAGAGGGCGTCCCACATGCTGGTGGTCGCGAAGTGCAGGTGAGTGTAAGACTCGTCGTAACGAGGAGTAGCGAAAAGGTAGAGGATCAGCCGCGGCAGCGTTCCTCCGGCGAAGATGCCACCAATGAGCCATCCATAGAGATGTGAATCGCCGGGCTTGGACGTGCCCGCCGACTTCGATCGATCAAATCGTTTCATGAGGTCATCCGATGATGACTTCACCAGTTCCGGGCCCTTCAGTGATCGGAGCGGCGGACAAGCTCACTCCAGTAGAGCCTGAGAAACCGCATCCCAGTGGGGATCGAGTGAGCCGTAGACTCGCCTCCGATGCGAGCCCCTTCCACAGTCGGGAACTCCTTGACACGGAGTCCGAGTTTGTAGGCCCTGATCGAGCTCTGGTACTCGATCGTGAATCCGGTACCGTCCAAATCGAGACGATTCCAGGCAGGGATTGTGATCGCCCGGTAGCCATTGATCGCGTCGGTGATTCTTGGCTGTCGACTCCCGAACGTCAGATGGGCGAGTGCGTCGAACGCCAGATTCGCCCACTTCCTTGGTCGAAGGAACTTGTGGTCTTCCTCATTGACGGCACCTGCCATCATTCGCGAAGCGATGACCATGTCGTAGCCCTCTTCGAGATAGGGGCGGAAGCGTGGGATGTCGTTCGGATCTTCATTTCCATCGGGCGAGAAGAAGATCAGGGCATCGAGTGAGGACTTGGCGTGGTCCATTGCGAGCCGGAATGCCTCCCCACGGCCGGGTGACGACTGGCTCAACACTCGGATGCCTGCACTCTGCAGAAGGCTCACCGATTGATCTCGTGATCCGCCATCGACTGCAAACACGTCTTCAACCTCACCAATGGGGAGTCCCGGAAGGATGGACTTCAGGCCTTCCTCTTCGTCGAGCGTTAGTACTGCCAAGCCGATTCGCATCAAGCTAACCCGGCTTCCACCAACTCTGCATCCACCATCTCGGCGACGATGTCCTTGAAGGTAACGAGCGGCTCCCAACCAAGTTCTCGCTTTGCTTTGGACGCGTCCGCCCGAAGTACGTCGACCTCGGTCGGCCTGAAGTATCTCGAATCGACTCGGACGTATTTCTCCCAATCGAGGTCCACCCGAGTGAACGCGAGCTGGACGAACTCCCTGACCGAGTGGTCTTCTCCGGTGCCAATGACATAGTCATCGGCTACGGGATGTTGAACCATCAAGTGCATGGCACGGACGAAGTCCTCGGCATGACCCCAATCTCGTCTGGCTTCCAGGTTCCCCAAGAAGAGATGCTCTTGTTCTCCGGTGATCAATCTGGGGATCGCGCGTGCGATCTTGCGTGTGACGAAAGTCTCGCCTCGCCTCGGCGACTCGTGATTGAAGAGGATTCCGTTCGACGCGTGTATACCGAACGCCTCTCGATAGTTGACTGTCGTCCAGAAACCGAAGACCTTGGCAGTGGCATAGGGTGATCGAGGATGGAAAGGCGTTGACTCGGATTGTGGCGGGGGAGACGAGCCAAACATCTCAGACGAAGATGCTTGATAGAAGCGACAGTCGACGTCTGCTTCGCGGATGGCCTCGAGCAATCGCACCGTGCCTAGCCCAACGACGTCGGCCGTGTACTCAGACGTGTCAAACGACACACGCACGTGGCTCTGCGCTGCCAGGTTGTACACCTCCTGCGGACGGATTCGGCGAATGAGCCGCCCCAGCTCCGAGCCACCGGTCAGGTCGCCGTAGTGAAGATGGAGCTGCACGTCCTCCTCGTGAGGGTCCTGGAAAACATGCATGATCCTCCCGGTGTTGAAAGAAGAGGAGCGTCTGATCAGACCATGGACTTCGTAGTCCAGTCCGAGTAGATGCTCCGTGAGAAACGAACCGTCTTGGCCCGTTATGCCGGTGACGAGAGCTCGCCGTCGTTCGGTCATAACACCTGTAGAAGACGATCGATGCCCTCGGGTGTGACATGGGGGCCATTCCCGACGTACAGGCCGTTGTCATGTATCCAGTCCGCGTTCGGTGCACTACCCCCGAACGCTACGTGGCCGGCTCTGGCTAGAAAGGGCTGTCGGAGCAGATTCCCGGCCACCACCGGGCGGCTCTCTATGTCGATGTCGTCCAGGCGGCTGCGCAGCTCCTCACGTGCGACGGAGTCAGAGATCAGCGGTAACGCGAACGAACTCATTCCATCAGTTCGATACGACCGATGAAGCCAGTCTGGGGCCTGATCGATGAAACGACCGAAGTTGTCGTTTCGTTGCGTGATTCGTTCCTCCAAGTACTCGAGTTGCCGCAAACCGAGGAACGCATTGAGATCGGATGATCGGAAGTTCAGTCCAACTTCCACGAACAAGAAACGCTCGTCGATATCACCATGACGACTGGAAATCTCTGTGAACTTTTCACTCTCTCGGGCCAGTCCGTGAGACCTCATCACTCGGAGATGATCGGCGAGGTCTCGATCATCGGTCGTGATCATCCCGCCTTCGATGGTCGATATGTGGTGTCCGTAGTAGAAGGAGAACGTCCCAGCCAGTCCTATCGCTCCCACTTTGCGTTCGTTCAGAGATGCTCCATGAGCCTCACATGCGTCTTCGATGAGGATCGTTTTGGTCGCCTCCGCCATCCGGAGCATTTCGTCGGTGATTGCGCAAAAGCCGAGCAGGTGTGTGACGAAGAGTACGTCGAGGCCATCCATCATGGCTGCTACGGCAACGTCGGTGTCTATCCCAAGCGTCTCCCTAGAAACGTCGAGAAACACTAGGTCGTGTCCGAGCATCAGCGACGGTGTCACGTTTGTCGGCCAGGTTACGGCGGACACGCCTACCCGCAGAGATCGACCGAGACGATCCTGGATTGCTCGTATGAGCATGAAATTCGCAGTCGATCCAGAGCTGACCATCACCGCGTAGGAAGACCCATTCCATTCCGCCCACGCGTGCTCAAACTGACGAACCAACTCACCCTGAGTGAGTCGAGGGGAGGTTCGGAGCCACTTGGCGAGCGCTTCGAAGTCCGCTTCGTTGATTGTGTCCTCAGCCAGCCGCCACATTCGACCGATACCACTCGATTGTGCGCTTCAGGCCGTCGTCCAAGGGAGTCTCGATGGCACTCCACTCGGGCATTGTTTCGCGTAGCCGGGAGACGGAGACATCCTTTCGGAGTTGTCCATCGGGGCCGCGACCACTGAACTGGATCTGCCCGTCATAGCCGGCGGCTCGCGCAACGTGGTGGGCAAGATCACTGATGGACAGGTTGTGAGACGGAGCCACGTTGACTATGTCGTTCATTGGTTTTGAGGAGGTGAGGGTAGCTATCAATCGGGCGACGTCGTCGACGAAGAGGAATTGCCGCAGGGCCCGGCCCGTGCCGAAAAACTCAACGACGTGCGCTTGGTCGACTCTTGCTGCTTCGATTTTGTCGATCGCGGCCGCGAGGAAGTGAGCGCTTCGCTCCCCGAAGTGGTCACCGGGTCCATATAGGTTGGAGGGCACTACTGCGGTCCAACCGATTCCGTCTTGAACACCGAGCGACTCGACACTCGTCTTGAGGGCACGCTTGGCGGTGGCGTATGCCGCATTGGATGGGGCCGGAGCTCCAGCTTCAATGTCATTTTCTGACATCGGATATTGCGATTCCGGCAAATGGTCGGGATAGATGCAGGTCGAGAGAGCGACAATGAGGTGACGGGGGGGATGGCGCCGTACGGCACGAAGCAGGTTCGTGTCGATGAGCAGGTTGTCGAGGATGAAATCGGCTGGGCGTCCCAGGTTTGCTTCAATTCCTCCCACTCGGGCTGCAAGATGGACCACGACTGCGGGTCGCAACGTGGCGATGGCGTCGAGGGTGGCTCCCTGGTCGGTCAGGTCCACATCCGAGGATGACCAGCCGATGGCACCTGGAACCTCGCGCATGACGGCCCTCCCCAGGAATCCTGAAGACCCAGTAACCAAGATGGGGTGAAGCTGGTGCTCACTAGTCGACTCGATGTCGGCAGCTTAAACCGGCTCTTCGCAGAGTCTTCTCCAAGTCGATCCAGATCGCTTCGAGTCGCTGAGGATGGATCGGATTCGTTGCTGTGAGGCCGCTGCAGAGCAGCGGACCCCACGGTGGGCCCGGCAGGATTTGAACCTGCAACCGACGGATTATGAGTCCGCTGCTCTGACCTGATTGAGCTACGGGCCCGTATCCCGCCAGAGTACCGGGCAATTACCACCAACTCTGCTCGGTGGGCGGATCTCGAAGAGCCGAGATTCTGTTGTATGAGAATGCTCGCTGAGGGTGGATATCCGTACGACAGACATCATCCAGTCTTCCGTCCGCTACTTTCCAGCCCTCGTGACCGACATCGCCGGGCCCCCGGCCGCAGAATCGCTCTTGGGCGCGCAAACATCGCGCAGACTCGTCCTACAACCGGGTGAGGTGCTCATACACCAAGACGGGATCGCCGACACCGTCTACGTCCTGGTCGACGGCAGCCTCGAGGTCGTCCGGCAACTCGACACCGACAGCGCCGTGCTGGCAGTCATCGACGAGCCAGGGGCGGTGATCGGAGAGATCGTGGCGATGGCCGGTGGGAGACGCACCGCGACCGTGACCGCGGTCGAGGAGACGGAGCTCATAGAGCTGTCGGCTGCCCACTTCCAACAGCACCTCATGGCGAACCCCGACCTGGCCGACCAGCTCGTCGCAGTGGCAGTGCGTCGCGTGGAACAGGTCGAGCTCACCGAGATCCTCGCCCGACACTTCAGCATCGCCGATCGGGGCCTGGTGGCGGCCACCTGTGATCGCGTCGAGTGGCGGCGCTTCAGCCACGGCGAGACCCTCTTCCGGGAGGGAGACGACTCGGACTCGGTCTACATCGTGGTCCGGGGCCGATTGGCTGCCAGCGCCCGGGATCCGATCGACGGTCACGACGTGAAGATCGGCGAGATGGGCAGCGGCGACGTCGTCGGTGAGCTCGGTGTGCTGGGCCGCACGCCTCGAAACGCCACCGTGACCGCAATCCGTGACTCCGTGGTGGCCCTCCTCGACGAGCCCACGTTCCGGGGCCTGTTGGAGAGTCGCCCGGGGATGCTGATCGACCTGGCCCTCAGGACGGCGAGACAGGCCCGGGAGACTCGGCTCCACTCGGCTCCCGACACGGTGCTGGCGGTGGCCGGGCTGTCTCGCACCCCGACCTCCCACTTCGTCGATCTCATCGAGCACGAACTCGCCCGTCACGGAAGCGTCCACCGCTTGTCACCCGACCGGGTCGATGCCCTCCTGGAGACTCCGGGGATATTCGACGTCGCGCGGGGCCAGGTCGGCGACATCCGGGTGTCTCAGATGGTCCACGAAGCGGAGTTGGAGGCTGATCACCTGCTCCTCGAGGTTGGCGATCCGGCAGGGCCCTGGGCCAACCGGGCACTGGGGATGGCAGACCGGGTCCTCATCGTGGTCCCTCCCGATATCACCGACGCCGAATCGGAGACCTTGAACCATTTCCTCGGTGGCTGTCCGGTGGCGGTGCGGAGGTCGGTGGTTTTTCTTCATCCGCCACATGTGAGCTCCCCCACCGGCACGGCGCGCCTGCGGGAAACGTTCGGAGCGGACGACGTCTTCAACGTCACCTCAGGCTCCGCGGCCGATGCGGCCCGCCTCGCCCGTGTGTCCGTGGGCCGGGGCAACGCTCTCGTTCTGAGTGGTGGGGGTGGGCGCGGTTTCGCCCACATCGGTGTCTACCGCGCCCTGGGAGAACTCGGCTTCCCGGTCGACATCGTGGGCGGAACTTCCATCGGGGCCATCATCGGCCTGGTCATCGCCAATGGCATGACCCCGGACCAGATCGTGGAATGGGCACAGCGCCACTTCCCGAGAGTTCTCGACTACACGATCCCGTTGGTCTCGCTGATCAAGGGAGACCGCATCGCCCGATCGGCCCGAGAGACCTTCGGCGAGCGTGACATCGAAGACCTTTGGCGGACTTGCTTCGCGGTTTCCACCGACCTGACGACCTCGCGGCTCCACGTGCACGACCGAGGGTCGGTGGTGTTGACGATCCGCGCCACCAGCGCCATCCCGGGAGTGATGCCACCGGTCCCTCTGGGCGACTCGCTGCTCATCGACGGCGGGGTGCTCAACAACCTGCCCATCGACATCGCTCGAGCGAAGGCTCCCATCGGACGGGTGGTGGCGATCGACGTCGCCCCGCCGCGGGGCCCCGAGGCTCGTGGCGACTTCGGTTTGTCGGTGTCGGGATGGGATGCCCTTCGCTCCAACTTCGGAAAGGAAAAAGCGCAGTACCCGCGCATTTCCGCCGTCCTCATGAGATCGATGATCACCGCCTCGATGCTGGAGCGGGACACCCAGGTGAGCGGTGGCCTCGCCGACCACTACCTCGACCTCGACATGCGCGGCATCTCCATGCTGGAGTTCGACGACCCCTCCGGCGTGGCGGCCCGGGGTTATGAGGCCGCCATGCCCGAACTAGAGGGGTGGTTGTCTGAGCAGACGTCGGGTGGGACGGCTAGAGCCCGACGAGACGGCGCCGGGTGAGATCGCATCGCGATTGAAATTGAGGGGTTTTTCGCGATTTCGCATGCATGGCCACGTTTATGTGACTAGATTCCAGTCTCTACGGCAGGGGGCAGCCCGCGCGGGCGTGGGGGGACCCCGGTACGACGACATCCACGAGCACCGGATTCCGGGCAATTGGGAGGAAAGAGAATGGCGACAGCCAGAAATGTCTTAGGGAAACTCAAATCATCGGACGGTCGCATCAGGATCAAGACTCTGTCCGGTGTATCGGCATTGGTAGCAGTGATCGCGCTGTTGGTGGGTGTGCTGCCTGCGATCGCGGACCACGGTGGCACGCACCCCAGGGTAGCCCCTGAACTCGTCCAGTACGGCGGCGGCCCCGGAGCTTGTGCCTTCGTTGATTCGGCAGCGGCTTATGAGTTGCACAACAACAACCCGAGGGGAAACAGAACCTTCACGGGTCCGGACGGAACCAAGATCCAAATCAAGGTAAATGGCAACACGTTCGGCTTCGAGGTGCTGAGTCCAGGGATGGCCGTATATGACGTTGTCGTCAACGGTGGCCCCTTCAACAACCATTACGACTACGACGGCAAGCGTGGGCTACCGGTCAGGGACGACTCTGGCCTCCATGCGCCGTTGAAGGACGACGGCTCGCTCAACAACCTGAGCCACATCAACATCTGTTATGACGAGTCCGACTTGGTTCTCTTCGTGTGTGGAGGCGAGCCGGTGGGGGCTCTCCGTTTCGGCGATCAAGGGGAGTTCATAGGGGCGACCGCTCAGATCTTCACCGTCGACGGAAACCCTGATTGCGAGAAGCTGGGCCTGTTCTTCATCGAGGGAGGCGAGACGACGCTCGACTTCGGGATTGGAGACGGCGAAGTCGCCGGTCGGGCTGACTTCTTCAAGCAGTTCGACAGCGTTGATGACTTCGCACCTCTCACGTACGACGGAGGGTCGGCTGAAGGCTTCGAACCGGTGCCTTGGTGCACGACCGAGGGCACGGTGCATGGGGACGAATTCGGAGTCGAGTGGAATCCGGGAATTCCCGGAGGCCACACAGCCTGCAAGGTCTTCGAGACTGTGTACGCTGATGCGACTCAGCACACCGTGGTCTACTTCGAGTTCGAGGATCCGAACTTCAAGTAGAACGTTGTACAGACAAGCTGACTGAGATACGCCCCCCTAGACAGCTTCTAGGGGGCGTATCTCCAGCCGCTCGATGATTTGACGACCCTCTTCGCGCAGACTGACCGCAGTCTCCGGGTGAGCCTCCCCAATGAGACTCGCTTTGCATAGCAGCAGCATCGCCACTTCGTAGTCGAGGTTGCGGCCGCGAGCCACCTCCAGAGCGGAATCAGCGATGTCGACTGCGTCAAGTGTTCGACCCAACAAGTTCAAGGCGAGTGCTCTGACTCGGTCTGCGGCCGGTGCGAAAATGGAGGCTTCTTCCTGTGCCTCGTCGGCGGCCATATCGAGCAGTTCGAGAGCGGAGGTTGGATCTCCGTTGCGTGCCATTAGGTCGGCGAGATGGATCGCCGCCTCATATGCGTGGCCTTTGAGATCCAAGGACTTGGCCTGCTCCCGCGATCGAGCCAGCAGATCCTCTGCCTCAGAATATTCTCGTCGGGCAATCAATATCCGCCCCAATTGCAGGCTACCGAGGATGGCAGTCAATGGCTCGTTGCTTGCCTGAGCTACGCGGATGGCACGTCGGAGCTTTGACTCGGCTTCCTCGAAACGATGTTGGTTGACCAGCACCTCCCCGATATTTGCCTCGTACCAGGCTACGTCGACCGGATTTCCAAGACGCTCGGCGGCTTCTCGACTTCGCTCGTAGTAGTCAAGGGCATCGTCCCACCTTCCCTCGAAGTAGGCCAGGCCACCCAGATTGTTGTTCATGTACCCCTGACCGACCAGATCGCCGACTTTCTCATAAAGTCCCAAGGCCTTTTGCCATAACTCCTCGGCACCGGGCTCGTCCAGCATCAGGTTGGCCCACGCCATGACTCCGTACGCCCTAGCGAGAGCCACTTCGGCATTGGCCTCAGATGCTTGTTGAGCCGCCTCCTTGGCCGTGCGCAACGCCTCGACAGGCCGGCCCTGACGCTGGCGAACCAGAGCGTAGAACGCGGCGGCGCGCGCCACAACGACCTGGGCGTTCTCGGACGTGGAATCCTCGAGTAAACGGCGAACGCTGGTGGCCTCTCGCAGCGCCGTCGAGTATTGGGCGGCCTTCTCGCGTGCACCCGCTCGCTTGAGGAGCAGTTCCGCCCGTTCCACGGCCTCGCTTCGCAATCGGTACGCCCGCCGATACGCGTCCAGCGCCTCCTCGAACAAGCCGGCCTGCTCACGGACGTCACCGAGACGAGACCACACTTCGGCCCGCTCCTCGTCCGAGACCTCGTCGAGTCTCCTGGCCGAGTCCAACGCGCGCATGTAATGAGCCGCGGCATCGACATTGGCAAAAGCGTCTCGTGCCTGATCTCCAGCGATACGGGCGTAGAACCAGGTTCGTTCCGCCTCCCCGGCAATCGAGTAGTGCAGTGAGAGCAGATCGGCGAGACTCTCCGGGTCGTCCGCCATCCTCTCGAACACTCGCGCCGCGCTCAGATGTAGCTCGCGGCGCCGCTTGAAGGACAACCCCTGATAGGCGACGTCGCGGATCATGGCATGCCGGAACTGCAGCCGATCGGTCCCGTCGGAGTCGAGGAACCCGGAGAGTTCTCGTCTCGTCGCCGCGTCGAGACCGATCCCTTCCTCTTCCAACAATCGATTGAGCACCGAAATGCGGAAGCTCCGCCCCAAGACTGAAGAGAACCGGAGCAGCCGTCTCGCCAACGGTGGAAGAGCGTCGATCTGGGAACTGACCACAGCATCGAGAGAGTCGGGCAGCGACTCGAGGTCACCCGCAGTACGGATCACATTGATGATCTCCTCGAGAAACAGTGGCAGCCCTCCCCCACGCCGCACGATGTCGTCGATCTCGTGGGGGCGCAGCGGCGCCGCGGCAGTTGCCTCCAGGACCAACTCACGAGACTCGTCGTCGCTGAGCGGACCCAGTCCCATCTTCTCCATGCCTGGGTCGAATCCACCCTCATTGTCACGTCGTGTGGTGAGCACCAGCCAGGGATGGTCGGCGGTTGCCGCCGCGACTCTCGTCATGATCTGTGTTGAGGCCTCGTCCATGTAATGGCCGTCGTCTACTTCGAATACCACGTGCCCGTGACGGCACACTTCGGCGAAAAGATCTATCAACAGGTCGGCGGTTCGGTCCTGACGGAACTTGGGGTCGATCTGGTCGACTTCGGGGGTGCTCGGCATGTCGATCATCGCCACGTCGGCTATCAACGGCGTCAGTTGGGCTCGCTCGGGGAGGAGGTTGGAAACCACCGTGCCAAGTGTGTTGGCCATTTCCGAGTGCTCACCCCGCGTGATTCCGAGCAGGTTGCGAACCGGATCACGTAGCGGCCGGTAGGGAGTTCCCACTCCATAGGGCTCGGCACGGATGTCGATGTGGATGGCTCTCTCCAGAGCGGGGAGGAGTTCGTCGACCAATCGGCTCTTGCCAATGCCCCGTTCGCCGGTGATGCTGACCGCGTTGCCCCTTCCCGCCATTAGCTCTTCGATGATTCCGTGAAGCCTGGCCAATTCTTCTTTACGCCCCACGAAGGGAAGCTCCCCGCCGCGCTGATTCGGTCGGCTCCCCTTCACCTCACCGACGGCGTAGGCCTGGACCGGGTGTTCCTTGCCCTTGACGTAGAACGGTTCGAGCGGTCTGGTCTCAAAGAGAGTCATCGAGTTGTCCAACGCCGACGGGCTGGCGTAGATCTCGCCCGGCGAGGCCGATGCCATGAGACGGGCCGCCAGGTTCACCGTGTCGCCCATGATCGTGTATGTAGCCCTGATGTCGGTGCCCACTTCACCGACGAAGACATGGCCCTGGTTGATGCCAATGCGCACCGGAAGCGTGCCCGTGTTGTCCACGATGCGTCGGGCGGCCCGGAGCACCCGCCCTTCGTCGTCCACCTTCACCCCGGGCACCCCCCCGACGATGATGATTTTGCCCCCATCCTGATCGATGTCCGAGGCCAGGAAGGTGACCTCCTCCTCGTCGAGGGCGTCCTGGACATTGCGCACCAATTCGTCGAGTGCTTCAGCGACGGCGGGGGGACCACCCTGCTCCATGAGGGCGTCGACTCCCTCGAACTTGATGAACCCGACTGTGGCGATGTGGTGCTCCGGCTCGGCAGCGCCATGCCGGAGGAATGTGCGCAGTGCCACGGGTAAACCTTCGGCGTAGGCCTCAGGGCTGAGTGGGATGCGGGGAATCCACCCACAGCATTCGATCCGGGCCTTGCGCCAACTGAGCAACCAGCCTTCGCCTTTGGCGGCGTCGGCACCGTCGCCCCCGACAGCTTCCTTAATTGCCGGGCTGACCAGGATCTCTCCGGCCACCGCGGTCTCTTCCATCTCAGTCGTCATCGATGCAGCCGGCCCAGTCACGAGCAGCTCCTTGTGTGACTCGCCCACCCGGAAGAGATGAACGGTGCCACTGTGGAGACCCACCGACATCTTGAGAGCAAGGCGGCCGGCGGAGGTCTCATAGCTACGCGCCTCCCGGAGGACGGCCTGCATCTCAACGGCGGCGCTCGCCGCTTGGGTCTGGTGGTTGGAGCCGGTGAACAACAGAAGCAGGGCGTCACCGCCGAACTTGAGCAGGCTGCCCCCTCGGTCGTAGGCGACCGCCATCATCGAACCGAACACGTAGTTGAGAACTTCGGTCAACTCCTCCGCGCCGATCCGGCCGCGCCGCGCCAGTTTCTCCGAGAGGGCCGTGAACCCGGAGATGTCGATGTAGCAGAGTGTGCCGTCGATTTCCTGCCACGTCTCGGTGGTGCTCAGAGTCCACTCCGCGGACAGACGAGGCACGTAACGGGTCAGGTTCGCCCCTTCGCTCGTCGCAACCGCCATCTCGCCTCCTCTGGTTTCCCCAGGGTAACGCTATCGGGCGAGGGGTTCAGTGCTCGTCGCCGTTCGAGCCCTGCCAATTGCGATCTCAGAGTGGTAGCCGCGCCGCGGCGGGAATACCAACGGCCGCGTACTGCTTTCATCGTTTAGCCCAAGGTTGTAGCTTCTCTCCCGATGTCACCGCAGCACCCAGTCGAGATGATCCT
>CAZLEQ010000008.1:0-65303 GCA_964558575.1 uncultured Acidimicrobiaceae bacterium
GTGGGTCCCGTGGGAATCGAACCCACAACCTTCGGGTTAAAAGCCCGCTGCTCTGCCAATTGAGCTAGGGACCCTGGGGGGTGCGCGAAATCCCGCGAGAAACCGCGCGAGAAAAGGATACCGTTCCCGGTACCCGAGGCTGAAGGTGGCCCCGCGGCGGAATGAGGCAATCGAATCGTGGGAACTCGGTCGATAACTCGGTCGGAGGGCCTCGAGGTGATCCCACCGGGGTGTCATCGGAGGTGTCATGCTCGATGCCGCGGCAACCTCGAGCAGAGAATCTGGGGGCACCTGGGGACTCTCGGTTCGAGGGCGGGAGACTCGGGTGGTTCTGGGGTTGGTGCGTTCCGCCTTGTACCACACTGGATGCTTCTTCGACCCTAAGTGTGATGGTGCAACCTGTTCGAAACGGGCCGGTCCATGGCCCCGGTTAGATTCACAGCATGGCCAAAGTCGCGATCGACACTCGGCGTTTGGACAGCCTTCACAACGTGTGCGTCAAGACTGGCGAGTCGACTGCGACGACCAGGAGTCAGGATTTCGCCGACATCCCAGGCTGGACGTTGTTGCTGATCTTCTGGGGTCTGATTCCGTTCTTGATCGCGGCAGGGTTCGCTCGCCGCAAAATCACTGTGGAACTGCCCGCGAGCGCTGGGACCCTGCGTCGTATCCGTCTGGTGGACCTTGGTGCAGTCGCCGGACTTGCTCTCGCTGTCGGAATCTTGGTCGCCACCTTGGTAAGCGACGAGGTTTTGTTCGCATGGGCCGGGATCGGCGTCGCCCTCATAACACTCGTGGCAGTCGCAGGGTTGCGTCGCATGGTTTGGGTTACGGGGCGGCTCGACGACGAGACCTTGTGGCTCTACGGGGTCCATCCTGCATTCGCCGAGCAGGCGCAAGCCATGGCACCTCGAGACATTGAGCAGCGCTTGTCCACCAACCGGTGGGCGATTGGCCTATTGCTAGCCTCCCTGATCGTCCTGGGCGTGCTTGTCTTGTTGTTGTTTCAGGTGAGAGTCTGAGCGGGCACGATCTGGACGGCAGAACGATCCGATCAACAGATTCGGTAATAACTCGTGTCCGAACCCGCTACCGATGGGCACGCATCGAGGCACCTCGAGCTCCAGGAAGATGATGATGGTCCGTGACGGAGTGAGGATGGTAGAGAATCAGTCGCTTGGCCCTGAGAAACCAATCATTACCCCGCCGGGAGCTCTGACCATCGCCACGCGGACTCCCTCCATCACGGTCGTGGGGGGGTTCACGGGCTCCGCGCCCGCAGCGAGCGCGGTTTCATAAGCGTCGTCCGTGTCCTCGACATGGACCGTCGGAGTTGATCCCGGAACCTCTCCCGCGGCTAGACCTCTGATGCCCCCGCCTCCGGACTCCGAGTAGGAGAAGAGGTGGTAGTCGCCAGTGGTCATTGGAAAAGTGTTCTGGAAGGACCACCCCAACACGGATTCGCACCACTCCCGTGTAGCTCGCGGGTCTTCGCTTGCCAGGTCCGTGTGCGTGATCCAGCCGTAGAGACCTCGGGTGAAATCGTGTGACGGTCCTTCTGTCATTTCGACCTCTCTTCAGGCGAAAGACGGCAACATAATCGCAAGAGACCGCAGCCGCGCACGGTCGAGCTACCGTCAGCTCCCAGGTCGGCGAGGCAGGGGTCACCTTCATTTGAGCCCTCAGCACTCCGATCCTCCACTTCATTCGAGCCCTCAGCACTCCGATCCTCCACGTCTGGGGCGAAACCAGACTCGACCGCCCGATATCGGGACATCGGCGCGCGGCCTTTGGATGCGGCAGTTGGTGAGCTAGCCGCGGATCGCCACCACCGAGGTGAGGAAACCAGCCGTTGTAGTTCTCGAAGTCCGGCCACGCCGCGATGTCGACGCCATGGCAGTCGGGGGACGCAAGTGTCCACCACTCCGGCACGTGGGAGTCATCGGCGGTTCGACCGCCCGCAGCGAGCACGGCCGCGACCCGAGCCTCGGCCTGATCGGTCGGGACACTCACGTCGATGTGGCTGCGGCCGCGACCTGGGCTGGCGGTCGAAGACGCGGCCTCGGCCGCAGCCACCGGAGCCTTGGAGGCCGCCGAGGCGATCGGGGAGTCCGCAGTTCACGCCGTCCGCGATGTGGCGGCCAGCGGCGTAGACGGGGTCAAGGCGGCAATCAAGGGAGACAAGGAGAGCTGACCGCTTCAGATCTCCAGCCTCCGAGCCAGCCGTCACCTCTGGTGACCCTCCGATTGTCGGTTTGAGCCGGGCGCCTCCGGGTTAGGTTCCGGGCGTACAGGAGGTGACCGTGCTGGAGATTCGCCGCGACGAGGAGATCCACGAGGCAGACGGCGGGTGGTTCAACGCCCGCTGGCACTTCTCGTTCGACCAATACCACGATCCGGAGCTCATGGGAGTGGGCCCGCTCCGGGTGTTCAACGACGACCGCATCGTCGCCGGCGCGGTGTGGCCGATGCATCCCCACCGTGACATCGAGTCACTCACCTACGTGGTCGAAGGCGACTTCGAGCACGCCGACTCTCTGGGCAATGGGGGGCGGTTGAAGCCCGGAGCCGCCCAGGTGATGCGTTTCTCCCACGAGGGGGCGCTCCACTCCGAGCGAAACGGGTCTGACGAGAAGGGGATGCGCTTCATCCAATTCTGGATCCTTCCCAGCGAGGAGGGCCTCGACTCCTCGGTGCAGCAACATCAATACACCATCGAGGACCGCACCGACCGGTGGCTCCAGATCATGGGGCCCGAAGACGAAGACGGCCTCGACCTGTCCCAGGATGCCCGGGTGGTGGTGAGCCGACTCCGGCCCGACACCATGCTTGCGCACGACTTCGCCGAGGGGAGGGGTGGCTATGTGTACCTCATCGACGGAAGAGCCACTTTCGACCACGAGGAGGTCCGTGGCGGAGACGCTGCCAAGGTCTCGGGTCCCCATGTGCTCACCGTGACCGCGGTGGAGCCAACGGAGGTGATCGCCATCGACGTGCCCCTGGAGTTCCGGCCGGTGGGAATCTGGGCCGGCCGACCCTGATCAGTCGGAGGCGTCGCGGGCCGCCTCCAGCTGCATGCGGAGCCCGGCGCCGATGAGGCCCAGGTCGACGGCCACCGAGGTCATGCGGAAGCCCTCCTCGACAGCCCGCGCTGAACGCTCTCCGCTGGCGGTGTGGAGACCGGGGACGATGCCGGCCGAGTCGGCCGCGGCTACCACTGCCTCAAACGCATCGGTCAGGGCGGAGGCGTTCGGGTGGGTGCCGTCGAAGACTTCCTCGACGTCGGGAGCCGGCTCTCCACCGAGACCCAGGCCCAGGTCGGCCGGGCCGATGTAGAGGGCGTCGACTCCGTCCACCGCGGCGATGGCGTCGATGTTCTCTGCCGCTGCGGCCGTTTCCACCTGGATCACCACGTACGGATCCTCGTCAAAGGGGCCGACCCGTCTCGTCTGCATCCCGTATGACCTGCCCCCGCGCGGGGCGTGGCGGGTGGCGTGGACGGCACGCTTCGCATCTTCGACCGACTCCACCAGAGGCACCACGATCCCGGCTGCACCCAGGTCGAGGGCCCGACCGATCCGACCCGGGTCGATCGACTCGACCCGCACCAGCCCGGGCACCCCGTAGTTGGCCATCACAGTGAACAGGGAGGTGTCCAGCCGGCCGAGGTCGATGCCATGTTGGGTGTCGACCACGATGAAGTCGGGTCGCGCCGATGCCGCGCTGTCGACGACAAACTGATCACCCGTGACCGACCAGAAGCCATGGATGATGTGCTGCGAACGGAGGGTTTCTGCGCCTGGCATGGTCTGCAACGTTAAGCCTGGCAGGATTCGGTTGCATGACCACGCTGCGCTTCGGCATCTCCGATCTGCCGCCCGACGACGGCGACGACGCCGCCTTTCTCGACCGGCTCGTAGAGGAGGGTCATCGCGCCCTTGAGCTCCCATTCACCGAAGGGTTTCCCTGGAAGGAGAAGCGCTGTGAGACCTTCGGAGCACTCGCCGCCGAGCGCGACATCAGGCTCTCGGTCCACGCCCCCTACTTCGCCGGCCTCACCATCCTCGAAGAGGACAAGGGGAGGCAGTCGGTCCATGCCATCGAGCACACCATGAAGCTGGGCCACCGGCTCGGGTCGCCGGTGATCGTCGCCCACTTCGGGTCGACCTATGACGAGGCCCCGGTGGTGCTCATGGACCGGATCAGGTCGCGGATCGACCTCATCGCACCGAAGGTGGAGTCGCTCGGGGTGGGGCTCGGGCTCGAGACAGCCGGCAAGCGCAGCCAGTTCGGCAGTCTCGGGGACATCGCCCAACTGGCCGCGGAGTACAGCTTCGTCCGGCCGGTGGTCGATTGGGCTCACATCCACGCCATGACCGGCGGTGGGCTCACCTCCAAGGAGGCGTTCATGTCGGTGCTGTCGTTCCTGAAGGAGAGCTTCCCCGGCTGGATGATCTCCCCCCTCCAGGTCCAATTCTCCGACAACCAAATCGGAGACGCCGGCGAGATCAGACACGTCGCCTACGGCGAAGGAACGCTACGGGTCGGTCCGTTGGTGAAGGCGGTGCAGGAGACGGATCTGTCGATGGTTCTCATCTCCGAGGCCCGGGACATGGAGAGCCACGCGCTGATCTGGGCCGAAGTCCAAGAGACGATGTCCGGTGTCGCGGTCAGGCGGGAGGGGCGCCCTCTCGCCTCGGCCGATGCCGGGTTTCCGTCTCCCGTCGAGGTCACCAGGGAGGGGGAGAGGTTCGTTCCCCAGGGTGTGGACCGGCCGATCACGTTCTCCAACATCGACAAGGTCTTCTTCCCCGACTCCGGGTACACGAAGGGCGACCTGATCCAGTATTACGTCTCGGTGGCGCCGCTCCTGCGCCCCCATCTCGCCGGCCGTCCCATCTCGATGGCGCGGTACCCCGACGGGATCACCGGACAGTCTTTCTACGAGAAGCGGGCGCCGGGTCATCAGCCCAAGTGGATGAGGACCTCGCCGGTCGTTTCCGACTCCCAGGGCGAGATCATAGACTTCCTCCTCGCCGACTCCGAGGAGGCGTTGATGTGGTTCGCCAACATGGGTTGCATCGAGTTCCATCCGTTTCACTCGAAGGTGGAGGACCTCGACAAGCCGACCTACGCCATCTTCGACTTCGACCCCGCCGAGGGCTCCTCTTGGGACCAGGTGACCGCTGCGGCGCGGTTGCTCGAGGTGGCACTGGGACAGCTCGGCCTGGTGGGCTACCCCAAACTGTCCGGGGCGCGGGGACTCCACGTCTATGTGCCCCTCGACCCGGTCCACCCACACTCGCGGGTGCGCCGGTTCGTCGGCGAGGTCGGCGAGTATCTCGCCGCGGCCAACCCCGACGACATCACCATGGAGTGGGACAAGCCCAAGCGGAAGGGCAAGGTGTTCGTCGACCACAACCGAAACACTTTCGGCCAGACCGTGGCCTCGGTCTACTCGGTGCGACCCCGTCCGGGGGCCCCGGTGGCCGCTCCCCTCACCTGGGAAGAGGTGGGTTCGGTCGAGAACGGTGATTTCACCATCGTCGACATCTGGGATCGGGTCCAGCGCTACGGGGACCTGTTCGCCCCGGTCCTGGATGGGGGCCAGACCCTGGACGCAGCCGAGGCGGCTCTCGGCATTGGCGGTGGATCCGCTTCCAAATGAATCCGCTTCCTAATGCTGTGGGGCCGGTATACCGGCCCTGGGGAGTGTAGAAACGCGGCGGCTTCGGACGTACCCATTCCGCGCCCCCGGGGGCCGGATATCCGGCCCTGGTGCATTAGGAAAACGAAGTGGGAAACGGGGAAACATGCGGTTTCTCCGGGGGTCGTGTCGGCTAGGTAAGGTTGGGGGATGGACCTCTACGCCCGCGTGAACATACTCGATGGGCTGTCGGTCCGGCTCCCTCGTGGTGGACTGGACGACGCCATCGCGTTGGACAACGACCCGATCGGGCGTGCCAAGAACTGGGTCCAGCAGGGAGTCGACTATCTGCACATCGTCGACCTCGACGCCGCCGCCTACGGCGACTACCGCAATCGCGACCTCATCCGCAGACTCGTCGAGGAGGTGGAGACCCCGGTCCAGGTGGCCGGAGGGATTCGCTCCGAAGGTGAGGGGGAGAAGCTCTTGGAGAGTGGTGCGTGGCGCATCGTGATGGGAACCGCCGCGATCGAGAACCAGATCATGGTGTGGGAGATGTGTCGCGAGCATCCAGAGAAGATCGCCGTCTCCCTGGATATCCGTCCCAACGAGGAGGTCGCCACCCGCGGATGGACCCAAAACAGCGGCAGGTTCCTCGAAGAGGTGCTCATCGAGATGTCATCGGCCGGTGCAGTCGCCTTCTTGGTGGCCGAGGCGGGGCGAGATGCCCTCTCCGATCCACCGAACTTGCAGATCCTCGCCGAGGCACTAGCCACTGTGGAGGAGCCGGTAATCGCGGCCGGAGGGGTCCGCGACCTCGAGGATCTGCGCAAGCTGATGATGCTCGAGACTTCCGGCCGCACTCTCGGTGGGGTGGTCGTCGGACGCGAGGTTACCGCGGGCCGCTTCACCGTCGAGGAGGCCAAGCAGGTCTTGGCCGGTGGTGGACCGACCCGCGCTCCCGGCGGGATCACCGTCACCAGGACTCCGGTGGCGGTCGAGTCCCTGGAGACATCATTGGGGTTCTATCGCGACGTGCTCGGCTTCAACCAGGTCCGCTCCCCCTCACAAGGGGTGATCACCGCCGTGGTCGAGGCCGCCCCGGGCCAGCACATAGAGTTGGTCGAAGGGGGGACGACTCGACCCGAGTCGCTGGTCTTCCGTGTCGAAGAGCCCGACCGTTGGCGGGACCATCTCTCCAACCTCGGTGTGGAGACCGAAGGCGACGGCTCCCGTCTGGTGGTCGTCGATCCCGACGGACTCAAGATCGTTCTCGAGTAGCCCCTGGGCCGGCTCCCAGGAATGGGTCGTTAGACCGATCTGCAAATGAGGTCTGGTCGACGATGTAGTCCTCATGGCCAGTAGAGCAGTCCAGACGCTCCTGGCGTCGCATCATCAGAGATTTCGTCCTCACCGCATCGTGGTACGGGTCGGAGCAGCGGCCTCTTGGATTGCCGCCGTCATCTTTCTCATTACCGGCGCCTTCACCGGCAGCGAAAGACTTCTCGTCGAGTCCGTGGGCCCGATACTCGCCGCCACGCTGATGACCGTCCAGATTCTGGTGGGTCGAGAAGATGGGGGCCTGGCGATCTTCGGATCGGGTGTGATCGTGGCGGTGTGGTCGACGGTGTTCGGCAACGCGGGGACGGCAATCCCGGCTGCGGTGGCGTTGGTGGTCATCTCATCGCTGGGCATTCTCTTCGTCCCCCAATACCGAATGGTGGTGGCGTCGATCATCGGAGGGGCCCTCTTCGCCATCCCCCATCTCTGGGATGTGGCCGTCGATCAAAGGGTGGTGCTCGGGGCGATCATGGCGCTCTCGTTTCTGATGACCTACATCATCCTGGGAACGATTCAGGCCGCCTCCGCCGCTTTGCACGAGCGTTACCAGATGCTTTTCGATCAGTCCCCGTCGGCGGTCCTCGAAGAGGATTGGTCCGAGGCGATCGCCTATGTTCGCTCGGAGTATTCGGGTAAGCCGAGCCGGATCCGTCAGTTTCTCCTCGCCTATCCGATCGTGGTGCGACGGGCGGTGGGGAAGGCCAAGGTCGTCCGTGCCAATGACGCCGCCCTCAGCCTTCTCGGCGTCACCAAACCGGCCCGCCTTCTCGGATACCGCGATCAAGACATCGTCGACGACGAGAACATCGAGAGCTTCGCGAGTGCCCTCGTCTGTCTCTATGAGGGAGGAAGGAGCTGGGAGCGTGAGGTGCCGACGAGGGGTCGGGACGGTGGGTTCCGTTGGCTTCTCTACCGGGCCGTGGACACCTCGACTACGACTCAGGGACGTTCGATCGTGGTCGGCGTCGCCGACATCACCCACATGAAAGCCAAGAACGAGGCGATGGCCGACGTGGTACGAGCCAAGGACGAGTTCATCGCCAACGTGAGCCACGAGCTGCGCACCCCTCTCACCGCCATCCTCGGGATCGCCTCGGAGCTTGCCGACGAAGACCTGGGGCCGGACATGAGATCCGAGATGCTGCAGCTGGTGACGGAACAGGCCAATGAGATGGCCAACATCGTCGAGGACTTACTCGTCGCCGCCCGGGCCGAGGTGGGGACTGTCTCAATCGAGACCCGGCCAGTAGACCTGATCGCCGAGCTGAGGGCGACCCTAGATGGGCTGGGCACCACCGTCGACATGCCGAAGAGGGATGTCCCTCCCGTGGTCGCCGACCCGAAGCGGGTGCGGCAGATACTTCGCAACCTGCTCACCAACGCGCAGCGATATGGCGGGCCCCGGCAGCGCGTAGTCACCGGGACCCTGAAGGGCCACGTCTGGATCGAGGTGCGAGACAACGGGGACGGCATCCCCGAAGAGGACGCGGACCGCATCTTCCAGCCCTATGTGACCACCGGAGCCGGGAGCTCGGTAGGTCTCGGCCTGTCGGTCGCCCGCCAACTCACCGAGCTCATGGACGGATCACTCGTCTATGAGCACAGTGCGGGTGAGAGCGTGTTTCGCCTCCAGCTGCCCGCGGCCGACGAGAGCGCGCCCGCTCTGGCTTCTCACTATGAACTCCGGTAGCTAACTTCTACCGGGAAATGCCGGTCACTTCACCAATCGTCTATTGGCCGCTGTTGCTGCTGGCCGCGTACGTCCTGGGCTCGATCCCGTTCGCCCAGGTACTGGCACGCGTACGAGGCGTCGACCTTCGATTCTCGGGCACCGGCAACGTCGGTGCGGGGAACCTAACCAAGACCATTGGTGCGGGCTGGGGGATCACCGCCGGGGTCTTCGACGGATTGAAGGGGTTGGTTCCGGTGTGGCTCTGCCTCCGCTCAGGTCTGGGTCCTGGTGCGGCCGGATTGGTCGGCGTGGCGGCGGTGATCGGTCACAACTGGTCGATGTTCCTCCGTGGCCGGTCGGGACGGGGTCTGGCGACGGCGTTTGGTCTCATCGTGGCGCTTCATCCGCCTTTGGCCATCTGGACCGCGGGATGGGCGGTGGCCGGCTGGAGGGTCGGTGGCGGTTTCGCCGGCTTCCTCGGCTGGGGGACGCTCCCAGTGGTCACCGTTGCCCTCGGTGCACCGGTGACCGAGAGTATGGTGATCCTTCTCCTGGCGGCGGTGCTGATGGGTCGCCGCATGCAGGGGAACCCTGGAGACGAGATGGACTGGGGGGCAATGATGCGACGCGCCATCTTCGACAGAGACCTCGCGGCCGACGGATCTGGAGAAACGGCTGAAGACCCACTGATCCAGTGAGCCCGAGGAGGGTCTTTTGGATCGCGGGAATCACCGCGGTTATCTACGCGGCTTTCGCCTACTGGGTAGTCAACAACTTCGACATCCCGCCCCTGCGCGGCGCCGCGCTCCTCATCGTGATCCTCGCCGCGATCGCCGAGATCGGGGGGAAGTGGTTCTTCGGCCTCCTGTTCCGGGAGTCGATTCAGGAGACCGGATCGGACGTTGCGCCCTGGGTCGCGTTCAAGGCGGCCATGGTCGGGGCGGGGGTGGCGAGATTGATTCCTGCCGGTGGGGCGATCACTCCAGTTGCGCTGTCATGGGCGGTGCGCGACCAAACCGACAACGGCACGGCCGGTCCCGGGATCCGTACTGTGCTGCTCAACTATGCCGGTCTCCTCATGATGGCGGGGACCGGGCTCCTGCTGGAGAGACCGCGGGGGACGATCCCCGTATTCTCGACATCGCTCCTCGTCGTTGCCCCCATCATCCTGGCGATCGGTGCCTTGCTCATGTTCGGATCCGGCCGGCTCGGGAGCATCTCGCGATATCTCCCCGCGGTCATCCGGAAGCGGATCGAAACATCGATGGTCAACCACCTTCCCGGTTGGGGATCACAGCTCCACGTGTGGACCCGACTCGCTCTGGAGGCCACTGCGTTGTGGCTGGTGATGGCAGCGTTCAACATCGACCTCACCGTCTTCGAGACCGTGGCGATCTTTGGTGCCTCTCAGTTGATCGGGGGGCTTCCCGGAACCCCAGGCGGCCTCGGGGTGGCGGAGTTCGGGATGGGCTTGATCATGGCGGCCTACGGCTATCCGGCGCGGATCGCGGTGGCGCCCATCCTCGTCTACCGCGTGGTGAACTACTGGCTCCCCGCCGGGCTCAGCCTGCTCGCTGGTGGTTCCACATTCCTCACCTCCGAAGAGGCGAAGGCGGCCGCCGCCGAAGCCGAGTAGGGTCGGGCGATGAGCCAAAGAGTCGAATTCAGCCTCCAGAACCAGGACGGCGAAGTGGTCAGCAGCGCCGACCTCGCCGGCAAGAGGTACGTCCTGTTCTTCTATCCAAGGGCGATGACACCCGGTTGCACAACGGAGTCGTGTGACTTCCGTGACAGTTATGCCGAGTTCGGCGAAGCCGGTTACGAGGTGATCGGGGTGAGCCCGGATCCGCCGTCGCGCAATCGGAGGTTCAAGGAGAAGGAGGGCCTCAACTTCGATCTCCTCTCCGACGAGGACCATCAGCTCTCCGACTCGCTGGGAGCCTGGGGAGAGAAGAAGCTCTACGGTAAGACCATGGAGGGTCTAATCCGCTCCACCTTCGTCATCGACGAGGACGGCACCCTGGACAAAGCCTACAGGAACGTCAAGGCCACCGGCCACGTCGCTCGGGTCAAAGAAGACCTCCTCGGCGGATAGATCCCATTCTTCACAGAGTGTTGGTCAGGAGCCCAATTCGTGCCCGGTGAGGTGCTCGAGGGCCTTGACCAGGGCGTGGTTCCCTTCGCCGCCGAGGCCGCGCGCCTGAAGCGACCGGTAGAGCTGATATACGAGTGCGACGCCCGGCATGGCGGCGCCGACTTCGTCGGCGGCCTCGAGGACAAGACGGAGGTCCTTTTGCTGTAGGTCGATGGTGAACCCGGGCCGCCAATCGCGCTCGATCATCTGCGGGCCGCGATTCGACAGCATCCACGAACCGGCGGCGCCGCCCTCCACCGCGGCGAGGGTCTTCCTCAGGTCGAGGCCGGCGGCATTGGCGAGCATCAGGGCCTCGGATGCCGCCAGCTGGTTGAGGACCACCAGCGCCTGGTTGACCGCTTTCACCATCTGCCCCGACCCGGGCTCCCCGCCGACGTGGACGATCGACGACGAATAGGCCTCCATGAACGGCCGAGCCCGCTCGAGTGCCTCGGGAGATCCCCCGGCCATCACCGCCAAGGTGCCCCGCTCGGCCCCCTCCGAGCCGCCCGACACCGGGGCGTCGATCCAATGGACGCCCAGCTGCTCCGCCTCCACGGAGAACCTCTTGGTGGCCACCGGCGAGATCGTCGAATGGTCGACCAGGACGTCGCCCTCGCTCATCCCGTGGATGACGCCGGAGGGACCGAATACCACCTCTTCGACATCGTTGGTGTCCGACACACAGACGAAGACGATGTCCGAGTTCGATCCCACCTCCCGGGGGCTGCCGGTGATCCGGACGTCGAGACCGTCCGCCTTTCCGGGCGTCCGGTTCCAGACGGTCAGCTCGTGTTCCGCGGCGGCGAGATTCGCCGCCATGCCCCGGCCCATGATGCCGAGGCCGATGAATCCGAGGCGTGTCATGTCGACGCACCCTAGATGCCCCTGCTAAACCGAGACCCATGCCTACCGACCGTCTCGAGAAGATCCTCTCCGCCGAGCTGGAGAACCTCCGCGAGTCAGGCACCGACAAGGGCGACGAGTCGGTGGTGACTGCGGTGCTGCCACCTCGCTCCGGGTTCGGGCCCCGATATCTCCTCGCAGGGAGTGACCAGGAGTTCCTGCGCATGAACTCCAACAGCTATCTAGGGCTCTCCCAACACCCTGCGGTCATCGACGCCGAGGAGAGCGCCACACGAGCTTTCGGTGCCGGGCCCGGGGCGGTTCGCTTCATCTCGGGGACTTATCAGGCCCACGTCGACCTCGAGACCCGGCTCGCTTCGTTCCACGAAAGAGAGGCGGCAGTGGCCTATTCCTCCGCTTACGCCGCGGTCCTGTCGACTCTCGGCTCGGTGATAAACGAGGACACGGTGGTCATCTCCGATGAGCTGAACCACAACTGCATCATCAATGCCATCCGAATGAGCCGCCCGGCGGCTCGTGCCGTCTACCCCCATCTCGATATGAACGCTCTCGATGGCGAGTTGGACGAGGCCCCCGGGTTGGGCAGCCGCGCGGTGGTGGTGACCGACGGAGTGTTCTCGATGCGCGGCGACTACGCCGATCTCGTCGCCATCAACGAGGTCGTGGCCCGCCACGACGGGAAGTTCGCCGACAACATCGTGGTCGTGGTCGACGACTCCCACGGGGTGGGAGCCTACGGAGCCACCGGGCGAGGCACCGAGGAGGTCACGGGCGGCCGGGTCGACGTGCTGATCGGGACACTGGGCAAGGCGTTCGGGGTCAACGGCGGATACGTGACGGGATCGTCGACATTGGCCAGCTACCTGCGCGAGAAGGGCCCCATGTACATCTACTCGAACCCGATTACGGCCGGCGAGGCTGCGGCCGCCGACATGGCGGTGTCGATCCTCGACTCACCGGAGGGCGCCGAGATGCTCGCCCATCTCGGCGCGATGACCGGCAAGTTCGAGGCGGGGTTGGTCGACGCCGGGTTCGAGACCATCCCCGGCCCCCACCCGGTGGTGCCGTTGATGGTCCGGGAGACGGGGAGGACAGCGGCGCTGGTGGCCCACCTCTTCGAGAATGGGATCCTGGCCACCGGGCTCAACTTCCCGGTGGTGCCCAAGGGTGACGAGGAGATCCGCTTCCAAGTAAACGCCGACCACACCGAGGCGGACATCGACTACGCCCTTGACGTTCTGCGCAACTTCTAGCCATCACGCCCTCTAACCGTTCTGTGAAGACTTCGGGCGCTCTCAGTGCCATTTTCCTTCCTAGAACGGGTCAGGCGTGCTCCTCGACCACGACGAGCACCGCTCCCGCCTCGACCTGGTCGCCGGCGGCGCACAGGACCTGAGTGACCGTTCCGGCGTGGGGGGCGCGGAGAGTGTGCTCCATCTTCATCGCCTCCAGAACCACGAGCAACGAGCCTTCGGCCACGTCCGAGCCCTCGGTGGCATCGACCCGGATCACCTGGCCCGGCATGGGGGCGTGCAGCGACCCGGCGTCGTCCTCGGCATCAGACCACCGGAAGCGGGGCACTTCGACGAGACGGGCCGGCCCGAGATTCGAGTCGACGTAACGGAGGTCTCCGTACCGGGCCACGTCGAAGTGGTGTTCCCCGTCACCAACGAGGATCGACACCTGCCGCGGCGAGGCTTGGCCGATCGAGACGGTCCCGACTCCTTCGAGCGGAATGGCTTCGAGCATCGAGTAGCCGACGTCGTGGACACCGTGCTCGCCGGTGTAAGAACGAACCTGCATCTGACTGGGGGAGTTGCGCCATCCCGAGGGGATGGTGCCCAGCACCGTGAGATCGTCCCTCTCCACTTCCTGGTCCGACACCGCGGCAGCGAGAGCCGAGAGACGTTCGTCGGCGACATCGAGCAGAGGCCGTCCCAACTCGGCGACGTCGTTTCGCTGCAGGAAGTGGGTGTCGGTCTCCCCCCCGATGAACTCGGGATGCTCGAGAATGCGGATCAGGAGGGCGCGGTTCGTCGTCGATCCGTGGATGTGTGCCCGGCGCAGAGCGGTGGCGAGAGTGTCGGCTGCCTTCTCGCGGGTGGGAGCGTGGGCGATGACCTTGGCAATCATCGGGTCGTAGTGCACCGAGACGTTCGATCCGTCCTCGATGCCGGCGTCCACTCTGAGACCCTCGAGCTCGGGAAAGCGAAAACGGTGGAACTTCCCGGTGACGGGCAGATAGGCGTTGAGGGGGTCCTCCGCATAGAGACGGGCCTCGATGGCGTGGCCAAGGATTCGGGGGCCCTTGTCGGGGAGGGGCTCGCCGTTGGCGATCTCGACCTGGAGACGCACCAGATCCAGGCCGGTGACCATCTCGGTCACCGGATGCTCGACCTGGAGACGGGTGTTCATCTCCAGGAAGTAGAAACGCCCGTCCTGGAAGAGGAACTCGACGGTCCCGGCGCCGACGTAGGCGACTGCCTCGGCTGCCCGCACCGCCGCCGCCCCCATCTCCTCACGAGTGGCCGGGTCGATGGCGATCGAGGGCGCCTCCTCGACGATCTTTTGATGTCGCCGCTGGATGGAGCACTCGCGCTCGTGGAGCGAGACCACGTTTCCCCCGGAGTCGCCAAACACCTGGATCTCGATGTGGCGTGGCGCGGTGAGATATTTCTCCAGGAACACCGTGCCGTCCCCGAAGGCGCTCTGCGCCTCGCGTCGGGCCGAGTCGAGGGCCTCACCGAGATCGTCGGGGTCCCTGACGATTCTCATCCCCTTGCCTCCACCACCGGCGGAGGCCTTGACAAGGACGGGGTAGCCGAGAGAGAGCGCGGCGCTGTTCACCGAGTCGAGACCGTCCAACTCGATCGAGGGGAGCACGGGGACCCCGGCATCACCCATCAGGCGCTTCGACTCGATTTTCGAGCCCATGATCTCGATCGCCTCCGATGACGGCCCGATCCAGACCAGCCCGGCGCTGGTGACGGCGCGAGCGAAAGCGGCGTTCTCGGCCAGAAAGCCGTATCCGGGGTGGACGGCATCGGCTCCGGTCTCCTTGGCAGCAGCGATCAGCGCGTCGATGTCGAGGTAGGTCTCCGATGGTGTGTTTCCGGCGAGGTGGATTGCTTCGTTGGCCTCACGCACGTGGGGTTCGCCCGCGTCGGCCTCCGAATAGACGGCGACGGTGGACAGGCCCATCTCGCGGCAGGTGCGAAAGATGCGACGGGCGATCTCACCTCGATTGGCGACGAGAACCTTCGAGATCATCGGATCGGGAGGCTACCGCACCTCCTCGGGGCTAACCATCCCCGCCCAGGTAAACTGGCCCGATGGACAACGAGACCAAGTCTCGGTTTCCGTCCGTCCCCGTAGCCATCCTGGTTCTCGTCATCGGACTGGGTCTGCTCACGTATTGGGGGGTCCGATCGATCATGTCGGCCATCCCCACGCCGAGCGACATCGCCAGTGTCTTCGAGCCGGAGCCCTACGAGGAGATCGGGCCGGTAACGATCACCGCGATCCGCGACCTCGCCCAGCTGGCGACGGTGGAGACCGTGCAATACACCATCGTCGAGAAGGGCACCGACGAGGGCTGGCTGGCCTGGGCACGCGGGGACTCCCTGCGGCTGTTCGCCGTGGCTCGCATCGGCGCCGGAGTCGACCTGAGCGGTCTCACAGTTCGAGATGTCACTGTCGACGAGGAGGGGGTGGTCGAGCTCCAGGTTCCCGCCGCGGTCATCCTCTATGTGGACCCCGATCAGGAAGCCACTCAGGTCTTGGAGCGAGACGTGGGCTTCTTCACCAGCGGGGACCCGGGTCTCGAGTCCGACGTGCGCCGTATCGCCGACGAGGTCTTGGTGGACAACGCCATCGAAGCCGGGATCCTGGAACAGGCCGAGACCAACGCCAGGGCCGTGCTCACCGACTTCCTCCTCAGCGTCGGCTACACCGACGTGGTGGTCGAGTTCTACGACCCGGCCCCTACATCCTGAATACGCCGAAGCGGTCAGTCCCCTCAACCGGGCCGGAGTGAATGGCCGACAGTGCGATCCCCAGAACCGTCCGGGTGTCCCGAGGGTCGATCAAACCGTCGTCACGGACCCGGGCCGTCGAGAAGTAGGCCTGTTCGAACTCCTCCATCTGTCGGGTCAGCTCGGCGGTTCTGTGTGCATCGGTCTCCTCGTCGAACTCGATGCCCTTCGACTCGGCCGACTGGCGGGCCACGATCGACATCACCCCGGCGAGCTGTCTGGCTCCCATCACCGACACCTTGTGGTTGGGGTACCCGAAGACGAACCTCGGCTCGTATGCCCGGCCCGACATCCCGTAGTTGCCGGCACCGTATGACACCCCGGCCATGAGTGAGATGTGCGGTACCTCCGAGTTGGCCACTGCGTTGATCATCTTGGCGCCGTCCTTGATGATCCCGGCCTGTTCGTACTCCTTGCCCACCATGTATCCGGTGGTGTTGTGAATGAACACGATGGGGGTGTCGTATCGGTTGCATAGCTGGATGAACTCGGTGGTCTTCTTCGCCTCGTCGCTGAAGATCACCCCCTGCTGGTTGGCCACCACGCCGATGGGGTAGCCGTGGATCGAGCCCCATCCGTTGAGAATGGAAGTCCCGTACACCGCCTTGTATTCCTCGAACCTGGAGCCATCGAGCACCCGGGCCAGGAGCTCCCTCATGTCGAAGGGTATCCGCAGGTCGGGGGGGATCACACCGAGGATCTCGTCGGCGTCGTAGATCGGGTCATCGGCCGGCCTGGTGGGCCCGTATCCCAGCTTGGACCAGTTGAAATGCCCCACGATGTCGCGTCCCATGCGGATCGCCTCGTGCTCGTCGTCGGCGAAGTAATCGCTCAGGCCGGAGATCTTCGAGTGCATCTCCGCCCCTCCCAGCTCCTCGTCGGTCGACTCCTCTCCGGTGGCCATCTTGACCAAGGGGGGACCCCCGAGGAACACCTTTGCCTGCTCCCGCACCATCACCGCGTAGTCGCACATGGCGGGGAAGTAGGCCCCGCCCGCGGTGGAACTGCCGAATACGATGGCGACGGTGGGGATGCCCTGCTTGGAGAGCCGGGTCAGGTTGCGGAACCACTTGCCCCCCACCAGGAACACATCCGCTTGATCGGGAAGGTCGGCACCGCCCGACTCCACCAGGTTGATCAGGGGCAGCCGATTCTCCATGGCGATGTCCATGATCCGCAGCGACTTGGCCAGGGTGTACCGGTTGAAGACCCCGGCTTGGCTGGTGGGATCGTTGGCGAGAATCGCGCATTCGACACCATTGATAACCCCGATGCCGGTGACCACGTTGGCGCCGAGGGGTTTGGCCGTGCGCCACGCCGCCAGCGTCGACAGCTGGAGGAAAGGCGAGTCACGATCGACGAGCAGCTCGATTCGTTCCCGGGCGAGCAGCTTGCCGCGGTCGCGGTGGCGCTGGATGTACTTCTCCCCGCCGCCTGATCGGGCCTCGGTCTGGAGCTCTTCGAACTCCCTGAGTTTGTCCTCCATGGCCGCCCGGTTGGACTGGTATTCCTCCGAGCGGGTGTCGAGGCGCGTTTTCAACACCTGCATCGCCGGGGAGGCTAGTTAGTCGTCTTTGGGGTTCTCAGCCGCTGTGGACGGCTGACTCTTGGTAGGGCTCGAGCATGATGCACTCGCCCGGGCACTCTTCGGCGGATTCGATCACGTCGTCGATGAGCGAGTCGGGGACGCGGGCGAGGCCACGGGCTCCGTCGGGAGCGTCCTCGCCATCGAAGACAACGGTGTTTCCGAAGTGCTTGGACTCTTCCTTGACGACCCAAAGGCCATCGTCGCGACCAACGAACACGTCTGGCGTGATCTCTTCACAGATACCGTCACCGGTGCAGAGATCTTGATCGATCCAAACCATTAACTTGGTTGCGTCGGCCATACCCCCAAGTTAGATGGTTGGGACTCACTACCCAACTCGCACACCGTTTCCTAATGCATGGGAGCCGGTATACCGGCTCTCAGTGATAGAGAAAGGGACAGGAAGAGGATGCAGGAAGTACTCGGGAGACTCCAAGCCCAGGTAGGTGAAGAGATCGGTGTCAGCAATTGGTGGGAAGTCACCCAGGAGCGGATAAACGCCTTCGCCGAAGCCACCGACGACCATCAGTTCATCCACGTAGACCCGGAGCTGGCGGCACAGACCCCGTTCGGTGGCACCATCGCCCACGGGTTCCTCACCCTCTCGATGTCGGTCCCGATGGGTACCGAGGTGCAACTCGACGTGGGCAACCCGCTGATGGGTATCAACTACGGGCTCGACAGAGTGCGCTTTCCCGCCCCGGTGCCGGTCGACTCACGGATCAGGGTGCGGGTGACCCTCGACGAGGTGTCCGAGGTCGCCGGTGGCATCCAGATGAAGCAGACCATGGTCACCGAGGTCGAAGGCGAGGAGAAACCGGCCATGGTGGCGGAGCGGCTCACCAGGCTGTACTACTGACCCGAGGGTAGCTTTCTGTGGCCACCAGAGCCGGTATACCGGCTCTGGTGCATTAGGAACCAGGAAACCAGTTCAGCTCAGCGAACGTCCCCCGCCCACCACCACGACATGGCCGGTGATGTACGACGAGAGCGGGGTGAGCAGGAACCAGACCACGTTGGCGATCTCCTCGGGGGTGCCCATCCGCTCCAGAGGGATCGCCGAGATCATCTTGTCCAGCACATCTTCGGGTATGGCCATCGCCATCTCGGTGCCGATGAGCCCGGGGGCGATGGCGTTGACCCGGACCTGGGGGGCGAGGGAGAGGGCCATCGACCGGGTCAACCCGACCACGCCGCCTTTCGACATCGAGTAATTGAACTGTCCGAAGTTGCCCAGATATGCCCGGGAGGCGATGTTGACTATCGATCCGCCCTCCGTGAACAGATCGGATAGCGCGGTCGAGAGCCGGAAGGCGGCTCCGAGGTTGACGTCGAGGACAGCGGTGAAGTCCTCGTCCGTCATGTTGACGAGGCGGGCGTCGCGGGTGATGCCGGCGTTGTTCACCAGGCCCATGAGGGGAGATCCGACGTCCTCCACCGCGCCTACGACCGCCGCCAGCCCAGCGTCGGTGGTGAGATCGACCTGGACCGGGAGGATGTCGGCATCGGCCAATCCCAACTCGGGAGCCAGGTCGACCCCGATGACGGTGAACGACGGGTTGGCGGCGAGCCGCTCGGCGATGGCGCGCCCGATGCCGCGCCCCGCTCCGGTCACGACGATGGAACCGGTCACGGGAGGGCCTTACCGAGATGGGAGGAACCAACCCGGATCAGCTCACCGGTGATTCCTTGTGAGTCCCCGGCCAGCCGCGCCGCCCAACCCTCGACCAGCTCCTCGTCGGCGTCGTCGTCGAAGGCGACCACGTTGGCGGTCCAGCCCTTGCGTGACCCCTCGATCGCCGCCGTGCGGGCGGCGGAGAGCAACCCGGCGGCCACCATGGCGTTCCCGGGCCCCCTTCGTCCCAGCAGGTCGTCGTGGTGGACGACGAAGACGAAGCTCTCTTCGCCCTGCGCCGCCGAGCGCGCCACCTCGAAGCCGCGGGTCAACTCGGCTCGCACCTCTCCCCAGTCGTCGGCCACGAGTCGGGCGCGATGGATTTTCATGAGCTGACCGCCCTCCCCTCCCCGATCATCTTCTCGACGGTGTCATCGTCGACTCCCATCTCGTAGAGGATGTCACGAGTGTGCTGGCCCAGGGCGGGAGGGAGAGCATCGGCGCGTGCTTGGGCTCCGTCGATGCGAAGCGGTGAGCCGGTGGTTCGGACTTGGCCTGCCGTTGGATGCTCGAACTCCACGAGCATCCCATGGTGGCGGGCCTGTGGGTCGTCGAACGCCTCGGCGATGGTGAGCACCCGGCCCACGGGCAGCCCCGCCCTCTCCAGGAGTTCGATCCAATACTCGACCCCCTCTGACTTGAAGACACGGGACAGCTTTCGGGCCAGAGACTCACGGTCTGCCATCCGCTCTTCATTGGTCGGGTACGTTTCGGCGAGGTCTCCCCGCTCTATGGCGTCGCAGAGCAGCTCGAAGTGTCGATCGGAGACGATGGCGAGGGTGAAGTGGCCGTCGGCGGCCTCGAACACCTGATTGGGGGCGAGGAACGGGCTGGCAGTGCCGGTTCGCTCTGGCTGGCGGCGGGAGGTGAAGGCGAGGGCGTTCCAGCCGGACTGGACCGCGAGCAGCCCGTCTCGGAGGCTGACGTCGATCCGCCGGCCCCGCCTCGGCCGCTCCGCCAGGGCGGCGCTGATCGTCAAGGCGGCGTTGGTGCCGGCCACATAGTCACCGATGGTGGTGGCGGTCTTGCGGGGCCCGTCCTTGGGGTCACCGGTGATCGAGATCATCCCCGACTCACCCTGGAAGATGACGTCGATGCCCGGTCGTTTGGCATAGGGACCGTCAGATCCGAAGGCAGACACCGCGGCGTAGATGATCCCCGGGTTCAGCTGCCGGCAGCGCTCCTCGCCCATTCCCAATCGCTCCATGGCGCCGTGACGGAGGTTGTGGAGCACCACGTCGGCCTTGCGCACCAGGTTGTCGAGCACTCGCTTCGACACCCAGTCTCTGGTGTCGAGGGAGAGTGACTCCTTTCCCCGGTTGACCGCCATGAAGAACGCCGACTCCCCAACTTGGTAGGGGCCGAATTGACGTCCGAGATCACCGGAAGGAGGCTCGACCTTGATGACCCTCGCCCCGAGGTCGGCGAGCAGCATGCCCGCGTAGGGGGCGGCGATGAGGTTGCCGAACTCGACGACGGTCACCCCGTCGAGTGGCTCAGCGGCCATCGAACTGCCTACACACGTTCGACGACCGTGCTGATCCCCTGGCCGACGCCGATGCACATCGTCGCCAGACCGTAACGCCCCTTCCGTCGGCCCAGCTCGTGGACGAGGGTGACCATGATGCGGGCCCCGGAGGCGCCGAGCGGGTGGCCGATGGCGATCGCACCACCATTCACGTTGACTTTCTCCGGGTCGAGCTCCAACAGACGCATGCTGGCGAGGCTCTGGGAGGCGAAGGCCTCATTGAGCTCGACGAGGTCGAGATCCTCGACGGTGAGGCCCGCCCGAGCCAGGGCCTTCTCGGAAGCGGGCACCGGTCCGATTCCCATGATGTCGGGGTGGACGCCGGCCGCCCCGGAGGAGACGATGCGAGCGATTGGGGTGAGGTGGTGTCTCTCCAGCCCGGATTCGGTGGCGAGCAGCAGGGCGGCCGCCCCGTCGTTCATCGGGGACGAATTGCCCGCGGTCACCGAACCTCCCTCCTTGAACACCGGGCGGAGCTTGCCGAGAGCCTCGAGTGTGGTGTCCGCTCGTGGCCCCTCGTCGTCCCCGAGAGTGACCGTCGACCGGCGGCGTGGGTCGGCGGGAGCGTCGATGGGCTCGATCTCGTCTCCGAAGCGTCCCTCCTCGACGGCGGCGACCGATTTCTGATGGCTGGCGAGAGCGAAGGCGTCCTGGTCCTCACGACTGATGTCGTACTTCTCGGCGACCGCCTCGGCGGTCATCCCGAGGGTGATCGGGGGGTAGAGACGCTCCATCTCGGGGTTGATCAGCCGCCATCCGAGCACGGTGTCCGCCGAGTCGGGAAACCCGGTGGCGAAACCCCTCTCCGGCTTGCTGACCACGTAGGGGGCGCGGCTCATCGACTCCGACCCGCCGGCGATGATCACCTCACCCCATCCGTCGCTCAGGGCGTGTGTGGCCGAGACCACCGCCTGCATCCCGGACCCGCACAATCGGTTGACGGTGGCGCCGGGCACCTCGATGGGTAGCCCGGCAAGGAGCCCTGCCATGCGAGCCACGTTGCGGTTGTCCTCTCCGGCCTGGTTGGCGGCGCCCCATTGGATGTCCTCGACCGCCCTCGGATCGAGGTCGGGGGTTCGGTCCATCAGGCTCTTGATCGCGTGGGCGGCGAGGTCGTCGGGCCGGACGAGTGCCAGTTGCCCACCCAATTTCCCCATAGGGGTCCGACAGGCGTCCACGATGTATACGTCGGTCATCTCGCCCCCAATCTTGGTCGATCGGGCACTGCCACGGGCCCCCAATCACCTTTGTGAAGGAAAAAGGCGCTGAGTGCGCCCGAAATCTTCACAGAACGATTGTTGGTACGGTTTGGCGGCGATGGACAGACCCGACCAACTCAATTTCACCGAAGACGAGACCGCCAACGAGCTACTCGCCAGCGACGGACTCGCCCTCCTCATCGGGATGCTGCTCGACCAGCAGTTTCCCATGGAGCGCGCCTTCTACGGCCCCCAGCTCCTCAGGGAGCGTCTCGGGGAGGACCTCGACGAAGCGCGAATCGCCGGTTGGGACCCCGAGGAGCTCGCTTCGATCTTCCAGGGCCCTCCCGCCATCCACCGTTATTGGTCGGCCATGGCCAAGCGCGCCCAAGCCCTCTGTCAGGCGCTAGTCGACGAATACGAGGGCAGGGCCGAGAACTTGTGGGAGACCGCGGACAGCGGTACGGAGCTGCTCAGGAGACTCAAGGGTCTCCCCGGGTTCGGCGAGGCCAAAGCCCGCATCTTCGTCGGCGTACTCGGCAAACGTCTCGGGGTGAGGCCGGAGGGATGGGGGGAAAAGGCAGCCGATTGGCCCTCGGTTGCCGATGTGGCCACCTTCGACGACGTTGCCGTGCTCCGGGAGCAGAAGCGCGCCATGAAGGAAGCCAAAAAGGGCTGAAGTCCGCTCGATCTTCTGTCGATCTCTTCCGATACCTACTTTCCAGAGAGGACCACGTTGGAAGGACAGAATCTCTCGGGTCAGATTGCCGATTGGAGCATCAACGACCTGCTCCAGATCATGCAGGTGACCAAGAAGACCGGCTCGCTCGACATCGCAGGTGATCGTCGCGGCCGGATTCACTTCGTCGATGGGGTCGTCACCGGGGCGGAGCTCTCCGGGGACAAGGGCATCTATCGGGGCACCGACCGGGGGTCGATTGCCGACATCCTCTACGTCCTCTCGACACTCGAGAGCGGTACCTTCGGAGTCGGGGCCGCCGACGGGCCCGATGGCGACGGCCTGGCCGTCGCGGAGGTGATGGGAGAGGTCGCCGCGCTGCGCTCTCTCGAAGGTGAGGTCATCGACGCCGGGCTCTTCGAGGCCCCTGGGGTTCGTCTCGTCAAGGAGATCGTGAAGCCGCTCACCATGGAGCCCGAGGACTGGCAGGCAATCGTGACTCTGGTGCAACCGTTTACTTTCGACTACCTCGAGGCTCGGGTCGGGCGGGGCGGTGCGGTACGCGTATTCCACACCCTGCACCGTCTCGGAGTCGCCGAGGCCTTCGACGGTGACGACGAGTCTGACTGGCTCGACCAGCTCGCCGGGGGCCTGGCCGCGACATCATCGGAGCCGACCTGGCTGGAACACGTCGATGAGAGCCCCGCGGCGGCGATGGAGAGCGAGCTCCAGGTCGCCCAGGAGACCGCACCGAAGCACAACGCCCACGCCGAGGAGCCAGTCGCCGAACCGGCCGTCGATGCCGCTGCGGATGCATCGAGCCCAGAGGACGAGCCCGGGCCACCCGTGGAACCGGCGACGACGGAACGGCCAGCACAGCCGGCCGAGGTGCGTGGGGTTTCGGCCCACGCTTCGACGACCCTCACCGACGGGGTATATGACGAGATCCGCCGGCTTCGTAGCAAGGTCAGAGAGGGCAAGTAGACCGGTTTCTCCCCGGGAGGAAGGCGACGTCGCCGAGGGAGGGGTCTCTTCGCCGCCCCGGCTGACGCCGATCCGTCGTTGGTGCCACCCACTAGCCTCGCTCGCCGATGCCCGAGCGGAGCCCGCCACAGCCTGATCGCCCCCTGTTCATAGGTCTCGCCGGTGGCTCGGGGTCGGGCAAGACCACCATTGCCGAAGAGGTCGTGAACCGTCTCGAAGGTCGGGTCGCCCTGCTCCACCACGACGCCTACTACCGGCATCGGGTCGATCTCAGTTTCGAGGAGCGGACACAGGTCAACTACGACCATCCCGGCTCGCTGGAGACAGAGCTGCTGGTGAAGCATCTGGAGCAGCTTCGGTCAGGGCTTGCAATCGAGGGCCCGGTCTACGACTTCGCCGAGCACCTCCGCTCGGACGAGACCGTTCGTATCGAGCCGGCTCGGGTGGTGGTGGTGGAGGGGATACTGGCGTTGTCCGATGCACGGCTCCGCTCCGAGTTCGACCTCAAGATATTCGTGGACACCGACTCCGATCTCCGTCTCGCCCGCCGCCTGGAGCGCGACATCACCGAACGGGGCCGCTCGGTGGCTTCGGTACTCAGCCAGTACTTCGCCACCGTCCGACCGATGCACCTCGAGTTCGTGGAGCCTTCGCGGTGCTATGCCGACCTGATCATTCCCGAAGGCTTCAACCCGGCTGCGGTGGCCACCGTCGTCGAGCTGATACGGTCCCGACTCACCTGATACGACCCCGACGAAGAAGGGCAGTCAGATGATCCACAGCTCTTCCTGACGACCGTCGAGGAAAGTGACCCCGTTGGCCCCGAGGAAGGCGTCCTCCTCCAGCATGATCTTGACGGTCTGGCCCTCCCACTCCGGTGTCTCCACCTCGACGGCGAGCTCGATCGACCACCCGGTGTCTACTCCGATCGGATAGTCACCAGCGCCCTCGACGTGGTCCTGGTTGTCCCAGAGACCGATCGTCGCCCCGGCGGCGTGACCGTGGAGCCCGATGGGGTGGGTGTAGACGATGGATCGGATGCCGTCTCCCTTCGCCCGCGCCAGGGTGGACCTCAGTGCCTGGTTTCCCGATCGCCCTGGGGTCATCTCGCTCATCAGGATGTCCTGGAGCCGGTTGGCCTGAGCCAGCCCGGTGATGAAGGAGGATGGCGGCTCGTTCTCGCCCTCAGCGAGGAGGTAGCCATGCTGCTGCTGGTCGGTGTGATAGCCGCCGCGGACGATGCCGAAGTCGATGTGGACCAGATCGCCGGGCAGGATCTCCCGGTCCTCGATCCCGTCTGCGGGGGAGGAAGCTCCGTCCCCGCGACGCTGCACCGTGACTCCAGGGTGGAACCAGATCCCATGACCCGAGTCGTGGGCGGTCTGGGTCAGCCACCAGGCCACATCCTGTGTCGTGGTCTTCCCCGGTTCGATCACCTCGCTGGACAGGGCTCGTTGCAGGAAGCCGTGGGCGATGTGACACGCCTCCGCCATGAGCGGCACCTCCTGTTCGACGCGCGTCTCCAGCCAGCCAATGGCGAGACTCTCAGCGGACTCGAGACGGTGACTGTCGAGGGCTCGGGCAATGGCGTGGTGCTCAGTGGAGGTGAGCCCGTCGGCGAGCCCGAAGACATTGGAGGTATTGATGCCGACGGGCCCCTCGACCTCGGCGAGATAGCCGGCGAGGGCGGCCCACTGGTCCGACTGGGCGGGATCCCACACCGAGGGGAAGCTGCCGACGGGGTAACGGGAGATGGCGCCCCGCTCCCGGCCCCGTTCTCGGAACACGAGGATGGTGCGACGACGCGCCGTTCCCAGCCACGTCGCCGGCAACATGGTGCGGGCAATGGGGTCCTCGTTGTACTCGCGGGCGTCGATGACCCACGCCTCGAATCCGTGTCGGTCCATGAGGTCGGGGACGATGGTGTCGAGTCGGCGCTCGGTGAGCCGGTCTCGCTCGGTTGCGGTAGACCTGAGATCCATTGGAGCGAAGGTAACAGCGCTCCTTAGAATCGCGGACGTGACGAAACGATCGAGTGTGGCCGTCGTGGGTGTCGGGGCCATGGGGGAGGCGTTGGTCTCCGGACTGCTCGGAGCCGGTTGGGAGCCCCACGAGATCACCTTGTGCGTGCGCCGCATGGATCGCGGCGACGAGCTCGCCCACCGGACGGGCTGTCCTGTGGTGCTCGACCCCGTGGAGGCCATCGAGGGCCGAGAGGTGATCGTGATCGGGGTCAAGCCGCGCGACGTGGTCGAGTTGCTGAAGAAGCTGGCCGGGGAGATAGCCGAAGGCCAGATCGTGGTCTCCCTGGCGGCCGGGGTCACCACTCAGACCTACGAGTCCCAGCTCGGTGCGGTACCCGTGGTCAGGGCCATGCCCAACACGCCTGCTTTGGTCGGGGAAGGCGTCACCGGCCTGGCCCCCGGAGGTCACGCCGGCACCGACCATCTCGACACCGCCCGGGAGGTGCTCGGTGCCGTGGGCTCGGTTCGGATCATGGAGGAGTCCCTCCTCGATGCTGTCACTGCCGTCTCTGGGACCGGTCCCGCATACGTATTCCTCCTGGCGGAAGCCCTCACCGAGGCCGCGATGCGCGAGGGCCTGCCCCGGGACGTGGCGGAGAACTTCGTCCATCAGACCATCAGGGGAGCGGGCCATCTCCTCACGGACACCGGGAAGAGCCCGGCCCGACTCCGCTACGAGGTGACCTCGCCCGGGGGGACCACCGCCGCGGCGATGCATGTCCTGGAGGAGAAGGGGTTTCGAGCGGTGGTCGAGGACGCGGTGAGGGCTGCGGCGATCAGGGCCCGTGAGTTGGGGAGCGGAGCCTGAGCCTGTTCTCCAGAGCCACGGTGGCGGTCACCGGAGCCGCACCCGTCGAGAAGCTGGTCACCGGGACACGTCCGGGTCGCGCTCTCGCGGAGCGCTTCGTGGCGGGTGACACCCTCTCCGACGCCGTGGCGGTTGCCCGGAGCCTCAATACCCACGGTTTCCTCGTCTCGCTCGATCTGCTCGGTGAGGAGGTCTACGACCACGCCTCCGCCCTGGCCGCCACCGAGGAGTATCTCGAGTGCCTCGACCGGATCGGGAGCGAAGGCCTGGAGGCAAACATCTCGGTCAAGCCCACCCAGCTCGGCCTGGCGATCGACGAGTCGCTGGCCATGTCGGCGATCTCGCGTCTCGGGGAGAGGGCTGCCGACAGCGGTACCACGGTGACTCTCGACATGGAGGACTCCCGTTACACCGAGGCGACGGTCAGGCTGTTCGAGAAAGGCCAGGCATCGCATGGGAACCTCGGGATCGCTTTGCAGTCATGCATGCGCCGCACTCCGTCGGACCTGGAGCGGACGGTGCCGCTGGGTGGGCATATCCGGCTCTGCAAAGGCGCTTACGTGGAACCTCCAGAGGTGGCTTACACCTCGAGCGCCGACGTGGATCGGGCCTTCGCCGAGCAGCTCCGGGTGCTGATGGAATCGCCGTCGACCACCCCGGCGGTGGCAACCCACGACGACTCCTTGATCGATCTCACCCGCGAGCTGGCGGCGGAACGGGACGGGCCGTTCGAGTTCCAGATGCTCTTCGGGGTGAGGAACGAGCTGCAACAGGAACTGGTCGCCGCCGGGCATCCGCTCCGCATCTACCTCCCCTTCGGCTCCCAGTGGTACCCGTACCTCACCCGCCGTCTGGCCGAGCGGCCGGCAAACGCGCTCTTCTTCGCCAGGGCCCTGTTCGGCAAGTGATCCGGCGCCGGCGACCGAGATCCGCTCGACCGGATGGCGGTGGCCATACGATCGCAACGTGACCGAACCGAACTCTGACTTCGAGAGACTCATCGGGCCCGACCGGCGGCGGGTCAGGAGACCTCGTGGGCTGGCCGCATGGATCTCCGGGATAGCGTTCCTGGTCTTCGTGGGGCTCGTGGCCCTGTGGCCCACCGACCCCGCCGACCTGGACTTGAGCGAGATCGGGTTCTCCGAGCAGGTGGTGAGGGCAGAAGTCGCCACCTCGGCGGTCCTCCCGTGCTCATATGCCGCCGAGCTCGATTGCCGTCTCTACCAATTCTCGTTACTCGATGAGCCGGTGGGGGACAGTGCGATCCTGGAGTTCCCCGACGAGCCGGGCCAGCCGCAGCTCGACGTAGGTGAGTCGGTCTTCCTCGCGGTGGTCACCCACGAAGACGGGACGGTGGACTACCAGTACGCCGACACCGACAGACGGATGATGCTGGTCATCCTCGCCCTGGTCTTCGCTCTCGCGGTGGTGGGTCTCGGCCGTCTACGTGGGGTTGCCGCTCTGGCCGGTCTGGCGTTGAGTATCGCCATCCTCCTCTTGTTCATCCTTCCTGCGATCGTCGCCGGGACGGACGCGGTTCTGGTAGCCATGGTGGGCGGCGGGGCAATCGCCCTCATCTCGCTGTACCTGGCGCACGGCTACAACCCCCTGACCCATGTGGCCGCTCTGGGAGCCTTCTCGGCGCTCGCCCTGGCCACGGCCTTGTCGTGGCTGGTGTTGGCGGTCGCCGACTTCTCCGGTCTCGCCGCCGAGGAGGCATTCTTCCTCCTCGCCATCCCCGACCTCGACCTCAATGGGCTATTGCTCGCCGGGATCGTGCTCGGTGCGATCGGAGCCCTCGATGACGTCACCGTCACCCAGGCCTCGGCGGTGTGGGAGGTGCACTCGGCCAATCCGTCGCTCGAGTCGGCGGAGCTGTATGCCTCGGGGCTGCGGGTGGGACGGGATCACATCGTGTCTACGGTGAACACCCTGCTCCTCGCGTACGCCGGTGCCTCGCTGCCCTTGCTCATCCTGTTCACGCTCTCCGGGCAGTCGTTTGGGTTCGTGGCCAGCTCGGAGGTGGTGGCGATCGAGATCGTTCGAACCCTGGTCGGCTCGATCGGGTTGGTGGCGGCGGTCCCGGTCACCACCTGGCTGAGCTCGAGAGCGGTCAAGCGAGCCGGGCCGTTCCGTCGCTGATGCCGACCCGGATCTCCCCTGGAGGGGACCCGGGCCGGCCTTCCGAAGCGCGCCGGCGGTTTCCCTTGTTCGGAGAGGTTCGCCTATGCGGCCCGACCGAAGGGCTGGGTGGGATCGGGCTGAGCCAGCTTCTCACCCAGATGGATGAGGCGGTTGCCGATCGCCTGTCTCAGGCCGAGACGGGGCTGCTCCAGCGGCTCTGGAGGATTGACGTGGCGGCGGGCGTACTCGTCGTGGTACCCACCGGCTCTGGTGTACAGGTCAGCGAACATCGCGTAACTCCTCACTTCCTGAATGCATGAGATATGAATCGAGGTATCCGGCGGCGTCGGTGAGCGTCTGCTCTCTCAGCGAGTAGGCCTTCTCGCGTGACGACTTCTCCTCGGGTATGTGGACCCTGATGAGGCCTGCCCCTCGGAGCAGGGTAATGTGGTGGTGGACGGTCGACTTGGTCAACCCGAGCATCTCGGCGAGGTCGTCTAGCGACGCCGGTCCTTCACTGAGGCGGCGGAGGATGCGGAGCCTCCTCTCGTCGCTGAGCGCCTTGTAGGTGCGCACCAGCCACGAAGGCGGAGCCTCCGGATCGCTGTCGATGAACTCGTCCGCGATGCCGTAGAAGACGACCAGGGTGCCCCGGTATCCGTCGATCAGTGAAAGGGGCCGGGTGAGCACCGAGGGGACCAGGACGACCCGGGTGGTGCCCACCGGGATCTCGAAGTCGATTCCGCTGGTGACCTCCTCGACGATCTCCTTGGCGCTGCCACGTGTCGGTGCGGCGCGGCGCGCGGCGGCGGCCCTGGCGATCGCACCGGCGAACTCTTCCTCGAAGTCGTCGAAGACTTCGCTCCGGAACCGCTCCAGAGCGGCCCCGAACCGACCGGGGAGCCCCTCGGTGCTCACCATCCAGCGCAGGTATTCCACGACCTCCTCCTTCTCCTCGGCCATCTCTCCCATGACGGCGTCCACGGCCTCGGTGTCGCCCTGGGCGGCCTGTTCGATGAGGGCCTGGTCGTCGTTGTGGCTGCTGTAGGCGAGGATCCACCGTCGAAGTCGCTGCTCGCCAACCGTCTTCAGCCAGTCGAAGACCCGTTGCGGCTCGTGGGGGTGAGGTGCGGCCAGGAGGAGACCGGCCACGGCCAGCCAGACGTGGGCGTCGGGGCCACCGAGGGTTTCCAATTCAGACCCGAACTCGTCGCCGCAGGTGGCCCTGATGTTCTCGAGCCAGTTCTCACCTAGCTCCGTGGCGGTGTTCGGCTCCTTCGGGCTGAAGGCCGACCAGATGGTCAGGGGGATCTCGAAGGTGACCGTCCCCTCGATCTCGATGGGGATCCGGCGCGGGGCGGCGGTGAGGCCCCTCACCCGCTCACTGGGGATAATCAGTTCAGTCATTTCGCACACACACCTGAGATTCGACAAATATCGAATGTGAGTATGTCATATCGATATTCGCCTGTCAACGGCAGTTTCGACAAACTTCAGATGATCGGGCGAGCGGCGAGTGTCGTGATATCGGCTCGCCCATAGTGGTGGGAAGCACAGTTTTCGGTGTGGCGAAGTCCGAGCGCGACATCCCTACACTCGCCGCCCATGTCCAGTGTTCGTCGTCCGACCACAGCCCAGGTGCTGGAGACGATCGGCGTGCTGTCGGCGCTGGCTACGTTGGCCCTGGGTTTCTTGGGGACGATTCAGGAGCACCCTCACTTCGAGGTGGGTCGGGAGGTGTTCGGCAACGTTCCCGATGCCGTGGTGATGATCTTCTACGTCGGAGTCGCCTCGTTCCTATGGCTCACCTTCCACCTGTTCGCCCAGCGTGCGGAGAGCTGGGAGCAGGGTGGCGCCGAGGACCGCACCGGTCATTGGAAGGCCCGGCTCGCCCGGCTCGCCGAGGGGTTGTCGATGAAGACCTTGATGCGCGATCCACGGTACGGGGTGATGCACTCCATGATCTACTTCGGGTTCATCGTGCTCTTCCTGGGCACGGTCACCCTCGAGATCGACCATCTGATGCCGCCAGGGCTCAAGTTCCTCCACGGCGGCTTCTATCTCGGTTACTCGGCCGTCCTCGACCTTGCCGGGGTGGTATTTCTCGCCGGCCTGGCGATGGCCTTCCTCGGCCGTTACGTGGTGCCGTCGTGGCGGATCCGGTCGAAGACCAGGCCAGAGGACGCCCTCATCCTGGGGGTCCTGGCCTGGATCGGCATCACCGGCTTCCTGGTGGAGGCAGCGCGCATCTCACAGGCCGGACGCCCCGACTTCGAGGTCTGGTCCTTCGTGGGGTACCCACTCTCTCTTCTCTTCGAGCAGGGGACCGCGGGAGATTGGCATCGGTTCTTCTGGGTCAGCCACTCCGCTCTGTTCGTCGCCTTCCTCGTCATCCTCCCTCTGACCAAGCTGCGGCACATGGTCACCTCACCGGCCAATCTCTTCCTCTCCGCCCATGACCGGCCCAAGGGAGCGATGCGGCCGATGCCCAATCTCCTCGAGGCGGAGGACATCGACACCATCGGTGCGAGTGTTGCCACCGACCTCACTTGGAAGCAGATCTTCGACACCGACGCCTGCACGATCTGCGGCAGGTGCACCTCGGTCTGCCCGGCGAACATCACCGGCAAGCCCCTCGATCCCCGGGAGATCGTGCTCAAGTCGGGCGAGGTGGCAGCCTCCCTGGCAGGAGTGGCGGCGCCGGTGTCGACCACCGCAGTCCTCGAAGGGGCCGGCTCCTTGTTCGAGCGGATCAGACCCGAGGAGGTGTTCGCCTGCACCACCTGCAAGGCATGCGATGAGATCTGTCCTGTCGACATCGAGATCCTCGACAAGATTCTCGACATGCGCCGTTACCTGACCCTGATGGAGTCGGAGTTCCCGACCGAGCTGGGGAAGGCCTTCATGGCGATGGAGAACCAGTCGAATCCCTGGGGCATGAGCCAACAGGCCCGCGCCGACTGGACATCCGAGCTCGACTTCGAGGTCCCGAGACTGGGGGAGAATGGGAAGGACACCGCGGAGTACCTGTGGTTCGTGGGTTGTGCCGGCTCGTTCGACGACCGTAATACGGCCACTTCGGTGGCCCTGGCACGGTTGCTCCGCGAGGCAGGGATCGACTTCGCCATCCTCGGACAGAGAGAACTGTGCAACGGTGATTCGGCACGGCGCTCGGGGAACGAGTTCGTCTTTCAGCAACTCGCCCTGCAGAACATCGAGACTTTCGAGGAGCTCGGGGTTCGCAAGATCATCACCCAATGCGCCCATTGCTTCAACACCCTCGCCAATGAGTATCCGCAGTTCGGCGGGGAGTACGAAGTGGTCCACCACAGCCAGCTACTCGCTGAGCTGTTGACTCAGGGACGGCTGAGCGAGCCCAAGAAGGCCAACGGGGATCCGAAGAGGATCGCCTATCACGACGCCTGTTACCTGGGTCGTCACAACGACGTCTATCTGGCTCCCCGCAGCGTGGTCGGCGGGTCCGGCAACGATGTCGTAGAGATGCCTCGTCATGGCACCAGGGGCCTCTGTTGTGGTGCCGGTGGGGCGCGCTTTTGGATGGAGGAGCACACCGGCAAGAAGGTGAACAACGAGCGAGCCGAGGAGGCCCTGGCCACCGGGGCCGACGAGATCGCCGTCGCCTGCCCGTTCTGCTTCGTGATGCTCGACGACGGGATCAAGGAGCTCGGCCGTGACGACGTCCCGGTCAGGGACATTGCCATGATCCTGGCTGACGGCCTGGAGTGAGTTGGCACGGAAGTCGCGCCTCGGTTCGAGCCTCGCACCGGCTGTTCTCCTCGCACTGACCGGTTGCCTGGCAGAGGCGGAGGCTCCTTCGCCCACCGATCCGCATGGCTTCACCACCACCACGACCATCGCCCCCAGCACCTCGATCGGCGCCGTCGGGCCCAGTCTGACCGAGTTCCGCGAGTGCATGTCCGATCGGGGTGCCCCCGTCCCGGAGGTGCCGCTCGATGGGCTGGGACGGCCCCGAATCGGTTCCGTGCTCGACGGCCTCGATCTCTCCAGCCGTGAGGTGCTGGGGGCGCTCGAGGAGTGCGGCGGGGTGCTCACCACCGGAGCGCTCGCCCTGGAGCCGGACCCGGAGATGCGCCGTCTGGTCCAGGCTCAGCTCGAGGAGTTCTCGATTTGTGTCCGCGCCGAGGGAGTGGCCGGCTTCCCCGATCCGGTCGCGTCCTTCGACGGGGTCGGGTCTCCCTATCCGGCGAGTCGAATCCCCTGGGCCCATCCCGGACTGGCCGACGCGGTGACCGCCTGTCGGAATGTGCCGTTTAACCCCTAGGGTTGTGTTCAGCGGACGAGGCTCTCAGCAGTCAGAACCCATTGAGTGGTCCTATGCCAACCCAGACAACTCCAGTCATCGTCCCGGACACGGACGAGAATCTCGACATCGACCGACCGTGGCAGGTCGTGGTCTGGAACGACCCTGTCAACACGATGACCTATGTGGTCTATGTCTTCCGGAAGCTGTTCGGGTACGACGAGTCCAAGGCGACCGAGCTGATGCTGCAGGTGCATCACGATGGACGGGCGATCGTCTCCGACGGGCCTCGGGAGCAGGCTGAGCTGGACTGTTTCCGGCTCCACAACCACGGTCTCTGGGCAACTCTCGAACGGTGAGCCACTTTCGCCGCATCGGCGGTGGGATCGAGGCCTCCTTCAGCCCGGAGGAGCGGATGTTCCTCGGTGACGTGCCCTCTTTGCTCGCCGGGATCGGAGCGCCGGGAACCGACCCGGCGGCGGATCGTCTGAAGATCCCGGTCTACCTCGATGACCAGGAGGCCAACGAAGAGTGGTGGCGGCTGATGGGTCGAGACCTCCAGGCTGCCCGTCGAGCCGACCGGGCCGTCTTCGAGCAGGTGATCTCGAGTGACGAGCCGGTGGTTCTCGGATACGAGGATGCCGACGCGGTGATTCGAGTACTCAACGAGGCCCGTCTCGCCCTCGGAGCCCGCCTTGGCATCGAAGTCGAGGCGGACCACGATGAGCTTCCCGAGGACAGCAGGCAGGTGATGGACTATCTGGGCTGGATCCAAGAGGAGTTGACCGTGGAGCTGATGCGAGCCCTGTGACAGGCCTCGTGCCCGATGTGTAGGTTCGGCATCGGATGGCATTGGCTGTGACGCTTAGCGCTCCGGGAGGTCCCCTTGGAAGGTGACCGGATAGCCGACATGAGAAGCCCGGGCGGCTCTCTCATCTCGGTCTACGCCGACCGTCCCAGCCCGGGGGGCTTTGCTGCCCTCCTCTCGCATCTCGTCAAGCCACTCCGGGAGCAGGTGGAGGGCCGTGGCCGGGCCGTCGAGAAGAGCGTCCGCGTCGACTCCGAGCGGATCCATGCGCTGGCGGATGAATTGGAGCTCGACTCGGCTCCGGGTTATGCCATCTTCGCGTCGGGCCTCGACGACATCTTCGTCCTGGAGCCTCTGGGCCACTCCGTTCCCAGCGTGTCGACTATCGGGCCCCGCCCCTACATGCGTCCGCTTCGGGCCTCGCCCCGCGCCCTGCGCAGCGGCATCATCGTGGCCGACCACACCCTGGCGCGGACTTTCGTGGCGGTCGAAGGCATGGTCGAGGAGGCCAACGCACCCATAGATGCCGACATCGGCAACCGGAGTTGGGGCGGCTTCGCCGGTTACGAGGAGCAGAGCGTGCGTGCCCGAGCCCATGAGGTGTCCGCCAAGTTGTGGCGTGAGGCGGGCGAGCGACTACTCGACCGGCACGTGGCACGGCCGTTCGACTACCTGGCGATAGGCGGCCACGAGGAGACCGTCGAAGAGATCGGCCGGACACTGCATCCCTACCTGGCCCGGCTGCAGCGGGCCAAGTTCGCCATCAACCCGCAGAAGTTCGGGCTTCCCGCCTTGCGCACCGAGGTGGCGGGCATGGACCGGCAAATGCGCAGGCACCAGCACCGCGTACTGGCCGGCCGGATCTGTGACACCGCGTGGAGCGGGGGAAACGCTCTCCTGGGTCTCACGCAGGTCCTGGAAGCGGCCAACACTCAGGCGATCGACACGCTCGTCGTGGCGGGACCTTTCGCCAAGCCGGGCGTGATCTGCGACAACTGCGGCTTCCTGGCCCGTCACGGAGACGATTGCCCGGTGTGCGGTGAGGCCATGTTCGAGGTCGACGATGTGGTCGGGGCTCTCATGGAGTCCACGGTCTCCGCAGGAGGATCCGTCTCCCAGATCATCGTGGCTTCACCCCTAGACCACCACGGAGTCGGTGCCCTGACCCGCTTTCCGGTGGCGGTGCGCGTCTAGTGCCCGACCACTGACGTTTGCCGCGATCAGGACGGCCAGATGACGCCGCTGGCTGCGTCCTCGTCCTCGACGAACGGGTCAGTGCGCCCCGCGTCCTGCGTCTTGCCAGTCGACGCCCCTGGCTCGCCCTGAACATCGCCAACGTCAATGGCCAACGCACTAGCTACATTCGCTCATATGTCCACTGCCGCCATCGTGCTGGCCGCCGGCGGTTCCAGGCGTTTGGGTCGTGCCAAGCAGTTGGAGCCGTGGGGTGAGTCGAACCTCCTCGAGCATGTCGTCTCCCGAACGCTCGAGTTTCCCGTCGACGAGGTGTGGGTGGTCATCGGGCACGAGGCGGACCAGATCCTGGAGGAGACCGACCTTGGCGATGCCTATGTCGTCGAGAACCTCGAGTGGGAGGAGGGGATCGCGTCGTCGTTGCGAGTGGGTCTTGATGCTTTGACCAGACTTTCGCGCTGCGATCAGGCGCTATTGGTCATCGGGGACCAGCCCGACGTCCCGGTGGCGACGGTAGAGGAGTTGCTTGCATCTCACGCCCGCTCGGGCAAGCCGGTGACGATTCCGAAGTACCGTTACAACTGGGGTAACCCGGTGGTGGTAGACCGTTCACTGTGGGCCCGGCTGATGTCGTTGGAGGGCGACGAAGGAGCGAGACGTCTCTTGCAAGCCCACCCGGATTGGGTCAATGAGGTGTGGCTTGCGGAGGCGGCTCCGCGGGATGTGGACACCGAGGCGGACGTCGACGAGCTGAAGCCTCGTCATCCGGCCTGAGTTCAATGGTCGGTTTTGTCTATATTCGGATGTCGATCAACTGCGGTATATAGAAGGGCGAGATGGCGCGGATCGATCAGGTGGCGGGTATCGGGCATCGAGAGGCAACCAAGCTGCGTAAGGCCGGGGTTCGTACCAGCAAGTCGCTCTCCGATTGTGCCGCGACTCGACGGGGCAGGACCGAGCTCTCGAAGAAGACCGGGCTCAGCCCCAAGGATCTCCAAGTGTGGGTCCACCACGCCGACCTGTTGCGGGTGCGTGGGGTCGGCTCAGAGTATGCCGTCCTGCTGGTGGAAGCGGGAGTGGATACCTTGCGCGATCTGAGACGACGCAACCCGACGGCACTGCTGGCCAAGATCATCGGCATGAACGGCTCCCAGAAGGTAGTGGAGCGTCTGCCCACCGAGGCGATGGTGGAGGGCTGGATCGAGGCGGCGGGCGACCTGGATCCGTCGATCAAGAGCTGATGTGAAGCTCGCCGGACTTCCGCCCATGACGTGTCACGGAGGTTGCGCAGCGGTGGCTGTCGGTCGACCGGCGTCGTCGGGTGGAGACGAGTCTGGGTGTGGCAGGAGTTCGGGGTAGATCGCCGGGAGATGCGGGAGATGGGGAAGTTGGGGAGTCAGACCCCCCGAAGGCGCCGACCAGAGCAGGACCCGACCACGAGAAGAGGGGCCTCGGAATCGGGGCCCCTCTTCGGTGTGAGGAGGAGTGAGCTCAGGAAGCCGAGGTGGCCTTGGGGGCCGTCGACTTCGCGGTGCTCTTCTTCGCAGCCGAGGACGATGTGCTCGTCTTGGCGGCAGAAGACTTGGCAGCCGGCTTCTTGGCTGCTGAGGTCTTGACGGCCGGCTTGTTCGCCGCCGGCTTCTTGGTGGCGGGCTCCCTCGCAGCCGATGTCTTCGGCGCCGGGGTGGCGGTTGCCGTCTGCTCCGGGCGGAAGGACTGGCGCCAGGTGTCGAGCATGTCCTCGAGCTGGTCGCGGAGTTTGCTCACCTGCTCCTTGGCCTGGTCGAGATCGACCTTCTGGGAGATCTCCTCGACCACCTTGCCCTCGCGAATCCCTGCGAGGAGCTTCTCACCTTCGCTGGCCCACTCGTCGATGGTCTCGTTGGCCATCTTGGTGTAGCTGTTGGTCTCCTTGGTGACGCGACCCTTGAGGTCGCCCACCCGATCGCTCACCTTGCGGACGGCCACCACCGGGGCACCGACCGCGGCGTACAGGACGTTCTTTGCCTGCATCGTCTTACTCCTGTTCTTGTTCTGACGTCGTTCCGTTCGACCGGACCAGGGCCCGGTACATGTCGAGCAGGATTCTCTTCTGCTCTCCGTCGAGGCGGCTGTCGTTCTCGATCGCCTCGAACACCGATGCTGGAGGCAACTCCTCATCGATCAGGCCGGCACGCTTGTAGAGCGTGTTGGACGAGATCTCGAGGGCACGGGAGAGATTCTTGAGGATCTCTGCCGAGGGTTTGCGGATTCCCCTCTCGATCTGACTGAGGTAGGGGTTGGAAATCCCGGCCGCCTCGGCCAGTCTTCTCAAGGAGAGGTTCGCTCGCTCCCGCTGGGCTCGGATAAACTCGCCCAGGTCGCCATGCTTGCTCTCGTTCATCTGATGTAAGCATACAGCTAACTGCTAACAATTGCAAGCAGTACTGATGGCGCCGACTTTGGCAAGTTGGCCACCCGGACCGTTCAGCTGTGCCGCTACCGGGAGGTCTACTTCGCAAGAGGTCGTGTGGGCATGGGGATTCCTGCCAAACAGACGCTGGTCGGCCCGCTGCTGTCACTCTCGTCAGTGCTGTTCGCGGGAGTTAGCGAAGAGTCGATTGTCGCCGGACTTCGACAGGTTGCCTCCCCGAACTGTTCGGCTCGAGCTCCCGGGGGCCACTTCCGAGTAGTCCCTTGGAGACGGGAGGACTTCCTGTCGAACAGACGCCGGTCCGGTGGCTGCTGCCGCGCCAGTTGGAAGTGCTCGGGGAAGTTGAAGGGGCTTCTGTCGCGCCCGCCGGACTTCGACAGGTTGCCCCCCGTACGTTCAGCTGTGCTGTCCAACCGATGCCGGTCGGCCAGGCGTCGATCAGCTCACTACCGCGCCAAAGGCCTGACCGATGAACCAGGCGAGGACACCACCGACACCGGCCACGACCATGTTCTCCAGACCGGACCTGACCCAGGAGGTCTTGGCGACATAGGCCTTGACCACTCCGACGATGAACAATCCGGTCACCGAGAGGATGGTGGCGACGATCAGGGCAGAAGTCGCTGACTCCATGAACACGAAGGGGACCACCGAGGGCGCCGATCCGGCGAGGAACAGGAAACCGGCCGCGAACATCGCCCGGAACGGTGACCGGCGCTCGGAGTCGACCACACCGAACTCGAGGGCCCCCATCGCGTTGAGGAGCGCGGTGTCGTTGTCCTCGAAAGCTGCCATCACGTCGTCGAGATGCTCGCCACGAATCCCCATGTTGGTGAAGAAGCCGCGCAGCTGATCGAGCTCCAGGTCCCGGAACTCACGGATGTGAGTCTTCTCCAGAGTCAGCTCGGCTTCCAGAACTTCATCCTGGGACTTGGTGGCGAGATATTCCCCGGCTGCCATCGACACCGCCCCGGCGATCGCACCCGCCACGGCGGTGAGCAAGACCTGGCCCCTGTCGAGCCCTCCACCGACCACGCCCACCACGAGCAGGAAGATCGACACCAGTCCGTCGTTGACCCCGAGGATGATGTCACGCCAGTACTGGCGAGTCTCTCCTATGTGCGGGATGTATCCCTTGGGAAGCTGCTCCTCGACGGCCACGTCCGCCAATCTTACGGTGCTGGCTAGCTAGCCTCGACCACCACACAATGATCATCGTGATGCGCCCGGACGCGACCGAGGCAGAGATCGCCAGTGTCGTCGAGCGGCTGCGGTCGTTGGGGGCGGACGTGAGCGTGTCTTCGGATGTCGACCGCACCGTCGTCGAGGGCTCGGTCGAGTCGACGCTCCAGGACGGCGCGCCCTGGGATTCCTTCCCCGGAGTCGAGCGGGTGATGCCGATCGTGCCCGGCGGTCGGCGGGTGGGCCGTGACTTCCAGTCGGAGACGACGGTGGTGACGGTGGGTCCGGTCGAGATAGGCAGCGGATCGCTGGTGGTCGTTGCCGGGCCGTGTGCCGTCGAGACCCGGGATCAACTCCTCGAGACCGCCACCGCGGTTCGCGATGCCGGGGCGGTGATACTGCGCGGTGACGCCTTCAAGCCGAGGACGTCCCCCTACAGCTTCCAGGGTCTGGGCAAGGCCGCCCTCGAGATCCTCTCCGAGGCCAGGGCCCTGACCGGTCTTCCGTTCGTCGCCGAGGTGTTGGATCCCCGTGACGTCGATCTGGTGGCCTCCTATGCCGACATGATCCGGATCGGGACCAGGAACATGTCCAACTACGCCCTGTTGCGCGAGGTGGGGAGACAGAGCCGCCCCGTCCTCCTCAAGAGGGGGCGGGGTGCAACGGTCGAGGAGTGGATCGATGCCGCCGAGCACGTGCACAGTTCGGGGAACCCGAGCATCGTCCTGGTCGAGAGAGGCGTCCGGGGATTCGATCCCGCGGCGCGTAACACCCTCGACCTGACCGCGGTGCCGGTGGCCCAGACGCTGACCCATCTTCCGGTCATGGTCGACCCGTCCCACGCCGCGGGGAGAAGAGACCTGGTTGCGCCGCTGGCGCGTGCCGCGGTCGCCGTAGGGGCGGATGGCGTGCTGCTCGACGTGCATCCCTCACCTGACACCGCTCTGGTCGATGGCGCTCAGGCATTGGTCCCCGACGAGTTCGCCAGGCTGATGGTGGAGCTCCAGGCGGTGGCTGACGCATTGGGCCGCGACTGAGGCCCTTCTGGAGGTCGTGGGGCCGATATATCGGCCCCATAGCATTAGGAACGCGTGAGCGATAGGACGGCGGCAGTGCCGACGTGTAGGCCGATCGCGATGGCGTCCTCGTTCAGGAGGAACGAGGACGAGTGGAGGTCGCCCCCACCGGACGCGGTTCCCAACCGGAGGAGCGCACCGGGGGTCCTGGTCAGGTACTCGGAGAAGTCCTCTCCCCCCATCGAAGTCTCGGTTGGTACCACGACGTCGGGCCCCAACTCCCGGCCGATAGCCGCGGTCGCCCGCTCCAACACCGCTTTGTCGTTGACTACAGGGGCTATCCCCTGCTGATAGTCGAGGGTGTATCCGGCGCCGCTCATGGCGAGGATCGAGGCCAGCGTCTTGTCGACCAACGATGGAAGGACGTCCCAGAGACGGGAGTCGAGGGTCCGAACCGTTCCCGTCAGCACTACTTCTGTGGGGATCACGTTCGGGGCATCGCCTCCATGTATCGACCCGAAAGCGACGACGACCGGCGACCGGGGGTCGACCGCGTTGCGAACCGCCATCGGGAGCTCGGCGGCTACGCGCGCCGCCGCGGTGACCAGATCTACCGTCTTGTGCGGTCGTGAGGTATGGCCGCCCGGGCCGTGCACCGTGATCCTCATCGCATCTGAACCCGCGGTGATCGCTCCGACTCTCGCCCCCACCCGACCCACGCGGAGGGTCGGATCCACGTGGAAAGCGAGCAATCCGTCGAACCCGTCCACCAGGCCCTCCTCGACCAGCTCGATGGCGCCGCCTGGAATCGACTCCTCGGCGGGTTGGAAGAGGATGCGAACTCCCCTGTCCGGCGTCAGCCGGGAGAGGATCACCGCGATGCCGGCGGCGATCGCGGCGTGGGCGTCGTGCCCGCAGGCATGCATCCAGCCCTCGTTGTCGGATCGGGGTGAGTTGTCGGCCGGTTCCTCGATCGGAAGCGCATCGATGTCGGCGCGAAAGCCGACCCGGGGGTCGGTGCCGACGTCGACCCAGCCGCCGGTCTTGGGGTGGCGGTCGCTGAACTCGAGCCCGGCCGTACCGAGGAATCGATCGATGAGATCGGTGGTCCGGTATTCGTGATGTGCCGGCTCCGGGTTGCGGTGCAGCAGCCAACGCAATTCGACCACCTGAGGGGTCAACTCCTCCACCAGCCCCGCCAGCTCGTCAGGGCCAGGCATGGGTCGAGACTAACCGGGCCTGTTCAGTCATAGAAGAGAGACTCGAACGTCCTTCGGGACCGTCGGGTGTACTTCCGGTACTGCTCGCGCAGTATCGCGGTGCGATCCAGGCCGAGCGAGGCGGCCAACCGGGCGGTCGCCCCGGGATCGGTGGGGAGGGAGTCCGACGGGCGACCACTCTGCAGATGGAGCCGGAGCCGTACTCTCGTGCAGAAGAGGTAGGCGTCGTGGAGAGCGTTGAAGTCGCCGCTGGTGAGGATGTCGGTGTCGCGCAGGGCGCGTAGCGCAGGAAACGTGCCGGGCATCCGGAGCTCGGGGATCCGTCCGCCATGTCTGAGCTGGAGCAGCTGGACGACGAACTCGACGTCGCTGAGACCACCGGGACCAAGCTTGAGGTGGAAGTCGGGGTCCTCATGGGATGGTATCCGCTCGGACTCGACTCTCGCCTTGATCTCTCTCACGCCACGTGCGATCTCCGACGGCAGCTCTCTGCGCCACACCAGCGGGTCGATCAACTCGAAGTATTCGTGGAGTAGCTCGTCATCCCCCCCTGCCGGGCGTGCCTTGACCAGCGCCAGCAGCTCCCACGGCTCCACCCACTCTTGGTAGTAGCGACGGTAGGACTCGACCGATCGCGTGATCGGCCCTTTCCGTCCCTCCGGCCGCAGACCGGCGTCCAGCTCATAAGCGTCGCCGTGCCGGTTGGGACGAGAGAGGATCATCTCGAGGGAGGCGGCGATCTGGGCACCCTGATCGGGCCGGCCGTCGCCGTGGATGTAGATGAGGTCGATGTCCGAGCCATAGGACAACTCACGGCCTCCCCATTTTCCCATCGCCACGACGGCGAACCGGGTGTCGGGCGGGTCGATCATGTGCAGGGCGCCGACCAAGGCGGCGTCGGCGCTGTCGGATAGAGCCAGCAGGGTCGACTCGGGAGGGGCAGCCCCGAGAATGTCATGGGCCGCGATCCGCAGCTTGCGCCGCCGGACGAATCGGCGGATCGTTCCGATCTTGGACTCCTCGTCGGGACGAGAGTCGAGCAGTCCCAGCAGGCGCTCGGTGGCGTCCTCTCGATCGCGGATCGTCCCCAGAGCGTAGTCGTCGGCCAATCTCGGGATGAACTCGGGTATCCGGTCGATGAGATCGCCGACCAGCTTTCCGGTGCCGAGCAAGGTGCAGAGGCGCTCACCGGCCACCGGGTTGTTCTGGAGCAGGGTGATGAGAGCGCCATGGTCGCGGGTGTGTGCCATCAGGAGTCGCAGTTGAGCGAGCCCGAGATCAGGGTCGGGCGACTGGGAGAGCCAGTCGAGCATCAGGGGGAGCACTTGCTGCATCACCCGGGAGCGCCGGCTCAAGCCAGCGGTCAGGTCGCTGACCGCCTCGGTGGCCGCCACCACATCGCGGAACCCGAGCGCCTCCAGCCTGATCGCCGCCGCCGCCGGGTCGAGCCGGGCGTCTTTCAGCCCCACCAGGGATTCGAGAATCGGGCGGAAATAGAGGCGCTCGTGGAGATCGCGGGCGGTCTCGCGAACCTCTGCCAGGCGTCGGTCGAACTCGGCGGCCGGGTTCTGGCTGAAACCGAGAGCCCGTCCCAGCCAGTCGCGGTCCTCCTCGGTGGTGGGGAGGATGTGGGTCTGTTTGAGCTCGCGCAGCTGCAGCCGATGCTCGACGTCTCTGAGGAACCGGTAGGCGTCGGCGAGTCGTTCCGCCTCGGTCTCCTCGACATAACCGTGATACATGAGCGCTTCGATGGCACCGAGAGTCGAAGTCACCCGGAGGTCGGCGTCGAACCGCCCGTGCACCAGCTGGAGCAGTTGCACTGCGAACTCGATGTCCCTGATGCCGCCACGCGATCGCTTGACATCTCCCGCGCCCGCCCCTTCCTCTGTCTGGGCCTTGATCGCCCGGATGCTGCGGAGCGCGTCGACGTCGAGGCCTTCGTCCCAGATGATGCGATCGCACATCTCTCTGAAACGACGGCCCAGATCGGGATCACCGGCGGCGGGCCGCGCCTTGAGCAATGCCTGCAGCTCCCATGCCTCGCTCCACCGGGAGTAGTACCCGGAATAGCCGTCGAGGCTGCGGGAGAGCGGTCCCATGGTTCCTTCCGGCCGGAGGTCGGCGTCGACGTTGAGAGTGGGTCCGTCGAAGGTCGGGGCCGACATGGTCGAGATCAGGCGGCTGGCTATGCCCAGTGCAGCTGCCCGACTCTCGGCGTCCCGACCTGCTCGTGGCTCGTGCACGAACACGAGGTCGATGTCGGAGTAGTAGTTCAGCTCCCGAGCTCCCCACTTACCCATGGCGATCACTGCGAACCCGATCTCCCGGGAGATGGGATGGCGCTCGGCGACATGGTCGATCGCAGCCTCCAGTTCGGCTGCCACCAGGAGGTCGATCTCGTCGGAGAGGCGGGCCGTGGTCTCTTCGAGGGTCGCCTTCCCGGTGACGTCGTCGATAGCGGCATCGATCAGGAGCGATTGGAGCTTGACGCTGATCGTGTCCTCGGCACGCGGAGGGTCCGCCAGATGTGGGCGCTGCAGCAGGGCATCGGCGAGGGGTGGGCTCACCAGACGCAGCGTGGCGGCGAGTTGCTCGAGGTCGTTCACGGATGTCAGGCTATGACGTCGGACTTCGAAGAGCCACGGCGTATCGTGACTGGCATGGCCCTGAGGGTTGCCGGAGCGCAACTGAACCTGACCGTCGGCGATGTTCCCGGCAACGAGGAGAAGATCGCGGCTGCCATGAAGCGCGCCGAGGAGGCAGGGGCCGACATCCTCCTGGTCCCAGAGCTCGCCATCACCGGATACCCACCCGAAGATCTGGTGTTGCGTCGAGACTTCGTCGAAGCCAACATCGAGGCTCTCCATCGTCTCGCCCGCGGGTCGGGGAGTACGACGACGGTGCTGGGCTTCGTCGACTTCGCCACGGGCAAGGGCCAGGGCGCAGAGGACGCCGAGCCTCGCTCGGTGGCCAACGGAGCCGCGGTCATATCCCACGGCGAGCTGCGTGGTGTGTACCACAAGGTGCTTCTCCCCAACTACGGGGTGTTCGACGAGGATCGCTATTTCATCGAGGGGGCCGATCCGGGTCGGGTCTGGGAGATCGAAGGGGTGACGATGGGAGTCTCCGTTTGTGAGGACATCTGGCGCCCCGATGGCCCCCCCGCCCGGCAGGCCGCCAACGGCGCCCGGGTACTCCTCAACATCAACGCTTCCCCCTTCCATCGAGGGAAAGCCGAGGAGAGAGAGGCGATGCTCGCGGCCAGAGCGCGGTCCGGCACCGCCTCGGTGGTCTATCTCAACCTGGTGGGGGGTCAGGACGAGTTGGTCTTCGACGGAGCCTCGGCGGTGATCGCCCCCGACGGCCGGTTGCTCCACCGTTCACCACAGTTCGAGGAGGACTTCTTCATCGTCGACGTCCCGGTCGGAGACGAGGAGACCGCCGCAGGAGGCGTCGCCTCGTTGCTGGAGCCGACCGAGGAGATCTATCGGGCCTTGACCACTGGTCTGCGCGACTACTGCCGCAAGAACGGCTTCGCGGGGGTGGTGGTCCAACTCTCCGGAGGCATCGATTCCGCGGTCTCAGCCACCATCGCCGCCGATGCATTGGGCCCGGATTCGGTCTGGGGAGTCGGCATGCCGACCAGGTTCTCGTCGCAGCATTCGGTCGACGATGCCCGCGTCCTGGCAGAGAACCTGGGGATCCGCTTCGACGTCGTCCCCATCGACGGTGTCTATGAGTCTCATCTCGATGCTCTCTCCGGGATCTTCGAGGGGACCGAGTTCGGCGTGGCCGAGGAGAACCTACAAGCGCGCGCCCGTGGCACAGTGGCGATGGCCATCTCGAACAAGTTCGGGCCGATGGTGCTCGCCACCGGGAACAAGTCGGAGATGGCGGTGGGATACGCCACTCTCTACGGCGACATGGTCGGCGGATATTCGGTGCTCAAGGACGTGCTCAAGGGGGTCGTCTACGAGTTGGCGCGGTGGCGGAACAAGGACGGCGAGGTCATACCGCAGAACAGCATCGACAAACCACCATCGGCCGAGCTACGCCCCAACCAGAAGGACTCCGATTCACTCCCCCCATATGACGTGCTCGACCCGATACTGGAGCGATACATCGAAAACGACATGGGAGTGGCCGAGATCGTCGCCGAGGGCTACGACGCCGAGACGGTCCTGGAGGTGGCCCACCTCGTCGACCGCAACGAGTACAAGCGGCGCCAGTCCGCACCGGGGGTGAAGATCACCACCAAGGCGTTCGGGAAGGACCGTCGGTTGCCGATCACCAACCGCTATCGCCCGAGCATCCCGTGATCACCCAAGTCCTCATCAACGGCTCCGCGTCCGACGGGAAGATCCCGGTCACCGACTCCTCCGTGTTGCGAGGGGACGGATGTTTCGAAGTGCTCAAAGCATACCGGGGCAAGCCCTTCGCCCTCGACGAGCACCTGGACAGACTGGCCCGCAGCGGGAGAGCTCTCGGCATCGTGCTACCGGATCGGTCCCAACTCGCCTCCTGGATCGAGAAGACCGCGGCCGAGGTGGTCGACGGAGCCGTTCGCGTGGTGGTCACCCGGGGCTCGAGCGTCCCCGGGCTCGAAGCCCCGTCGAACGTGATCGTCTTCGGTCACGTCTGGGACAGGGGATCCGAGCTGGGTCGTCTCCTCCCGGTCGTGGCGCCTTGGCATGCCGCCGGAGTCGACTGGGACCTGGCTGGTGCCAAGGTGATCTCGTATGCCCCCAACATGGCGGCCACCCGCCGTGCCATCGCCGAGGGTTTCGAGGACGCCCTGCTGGTGACCCCCGAGGGAGTGATGCTCGAGGGCCCAACCTTCTCGGTGGGCTGGGTGTTCGACGGGCGACTGGAGACCCCGGGGCTGGAGTTGGGCATCCTCGACTCGATAACGCGAAGGATCGTCCTCGAGATCGCCGAGGAGATCGGAATCGAGGTGGAAGAGGGGAGGTGGGACCTGAGCCGGCTCGACTCGGCCACCGAGGTCACCGCCTGGTCGACGGTTCGTGAGGTGCAACCGGTGGCGGCGGTGGGGGAGCGGACCTGGGACCCGGGTCCGGTGACCGACCGTCTCCGGAGTGTATTCGCAAAGCGGGTGGGGTAAGGAACCTTCTCGCACTAGCGTTTCGTTCTGTCGATATGAGATTACGACTGTTGACTCTCACCGCCGTGCTCGCTGTGGTCGGAGCCGCTTGCAGCGGCGACGACCCCGAGTTGTCCACCGATTCGACCATCGTCATCGGTGGCAGCGATACCACCGTCCCCTCCGACAGTGCCACCACCACGACTTCGGGCAGTGACGGCACCTCACCACCTACGACCCTCGTCGGTGAGACCGTCACCGAGCACGAGGTGGTCAACGAGATCCCTAACGACGACGGGGTCGAGCGGCACGTCGTCATCCCCAACGGGGCCTACACCGACGTCGATCTAGAGAACTTCGTCATCGACCTCATCGAGCAGTATCCCGACCTCTATGGTGCCGAGGTCTTCGACGACGCCGCTGCTGCCGAGGCTTTCCTGGTTCCCGAAGGCGAGCGCACCGACGAGGAGGTGGCCCTGCTCGAGCGGCACCACTTCGTCACCTTGACCGGTAGGGCGCGCATCGACTTCCGCGGCCCCTTCGCCGAGTTCCCGGGCGGGGCGATCGGGAGCTGAACCCGCCCCCAAATCGCGAACCCTGGGTTCCAGGCCCCACTGGGCGAAGTCTGGCGCCCTCAGTTCAGCGATCAGAGCAGCCAGGCCGCCAGCAGAAGGAACCCTCCAAATCCGACTATGTCGGTGAGGAGGGTGAGGAAGATCGAGGAGGCCAAGGCCGGATCCATGCCCAGTCGTCGCAGCACCACCGGGATGCCGCTGCCGGCGAGTGTGGCCACGACCAGCACGATGAACGCAGAGATCGAGACGACCACGGCTACCTGCTCTGGCGCCGACCCGGTGTCGAAGATCCCCGCGGAGATCAGGAGCCAGGAGACGCCGAACGAGAGAACTCCGATTGCCAGCCCGTTGAGCATCCCGAGCTCGGTCTGACGTCCGAGGATCCCCGGCACCTGGGCCGCGGGAACGTCGTCGGAGGCGAGCGAGCGGATCATCACAGCCAGGCTCTGGTTCCCGCCGTTGCCACCGAGGAGGGCGATCACGGGCATCAGGGCGGCGAGCACCGGCTCCCGGCTGATGATCCCGGTCTGGGTCTCGATCACGAAGGCCACCACCAGGGCGAGGAAGAGGTTCAACGCCAGCCATGGCATGCGCATCCGGAACGAGGCGGTCACTGCCGTGTAGACGGTCTCGGCGACACCCGCTCCGACGGCGGCGACGAAGTCCTCGGTGGCCTCGTCCTGGACCGCTTCGATGACGGCCTCGGTGGTGACCATGCCGACGAGACGGCCATCCTCTACAACCGGGATGCCGAACAGGTGGTAGCGCTGAGCCAGCTGAGCCACCTCTTCGCGATCGGTGAGGGTCGAGACGGCCACCGGATCCGGGACCATGACGTCGGCCAAGGGGGACCCCGGGCGACGGAACACCAGGTCGCGGAAAGAGATCACGCCTTGGAGGAGGCCATGATCGTCGACGACATAGACGTATGAGAGGTCCTCGTACTCCTCGTGCAGCTGGCGGATCCGCTCGATCGCCTCCCCGGTGGTCAACCCGAGCGGTAGCGACGCGATCTCGGTGGTCATTAGGCCACCGGCCGTGTCGGGCGGGTAGCTGAGCAGGTCGCGCACCTCGACCTCGGCGTCGTCCGACATCGCCGCGAGGAGGTCCTCGGTGACCGCCTCGTCCAGCTCGCCGATGAGGTCGGCGGCGGCCTCGCTCGGCATCTCGTTGAGGGCTGCAGCGAGATCGGCGATGGGGTACTGCTCGAGCAGCTCTGCGGCCAGCTCGGGAGCGATCTGCTCCAGGATCTCGGCGGCGTCGGCAGGGGGGAGCTCGGAGAGCAGGTCGGCGGCGTCGGCTTCGTCGAGTTGCTCCAGGATGTCGGCGGCGTCCCCGGGGGTGGCGACGACGAGCGCCTCCCATTCCTCGCGGTTGGCATCGAGGTAGTCGGCGACCTGGTCGTGATCGCGCCGTGCCACCGTGAGCAGCTGTCGGGCGAGTTGGCGGGGGCTTCTCAGCCGAAGTCTCAAGGGTCACCCCGGGTCAGATGGACCGGCTCAGTGTGCCAGATCTCCCGTTTCGGATCGGGATGATCCCCCCGGGGATGGGGTTGGGTCAGCCCCCGTAAGGGCGCACCGCGGTGATCTTCACCTCGAGGGTGCCGGCGGGCGCCTCATACTCGACTTCATCTCCGACCGTCTTCCCGAGCAGGGCACCGCCGAGTGGGCTCTCCGGGGAGGCGAGGAGCATCCCCGCACCCTTGTTCTCCTGTGAGGCGACGAAGTACTCCATCTCATCGCCGTCGGAATCGATGACCGTCACCACCGATCCGACTTCGACCCGCCCGGTGTCCTCGACCTCTCTCACCTCGGCAGTGTTGATGATGTGCTCCAGCTTGCGGATCCGTGCCTCCATCATCCCCTGGTCGTTCTTCGCTACGTCGTAGTCGGCGTTCTCACGCAGGTCGCCGTGAGATCTGGCCTCGGCGATGCGGGCCTCGATCTCCGCGCGGCCGGTGGTCTTCAGCTCCTCGAGCTCCTTCTGAACTTTCTCGAGTGCGGCCGGGGTCAGGAACGTCGTCTCGTCGGTCATGGGAGAGGATCAGGTTAAGCAGGTACGTCTCCTACCCGGATCCCGGTTTCGGCTCCGAGGGTCGAAGAGAGCCGTGGATACGGGCCATTGGTCCCTTCGATCTGCGGTCACCGCGAGGTAGCTTCGGAACATGAGTGATATCGCCGCGCCCGTGCATGCCACGGTCGACGGAAACGAGGCAGCCGCCAGGGTGGCACATCTCCTCAGCGAGGTCATCGCCATCTATCCGATCACCCCCGCCTCTCCGATGGGGGAGCTCGCCGACGCCTGGTCACACCGGGGCAAGCCCAACCTGTGGGGTGTCGTCCCCGACGTGGTCGAGATGCAGAGCGAGGCCGGCGCGGCCGGGACGATCCACGGAGCGCTCACCGCCGGAGCGTTGAGCACCACTTTCACCGCCTCCCAGGGCCTGCTGCTGATGCTCCCCAACATGTACAAGATCGCCGGTGAGTTGACGCCCGCGGTGATCCACGTCGCGGCGCGCACGGTGGCTACCCACGCCCTGTCCATCTTCGGTGACCATTCCGATGTGATGGGAGCACGCCAGACCGGCTTCGCCATGCTGGCATCCGGCTCGGTTCAGGAGGCCCAGGACCTGGCGCTCGTGGCCCACCTCGCCACCCTCGAGGCGAGGCTGCCGTTCCTCCATTTCTTCGACGGGTTCCGGACGTCTCACGAGGTAGCCAAGATCGAGGTGATCGATGAGACGACGATTCGCACTCTCGTCGATGAGGAATTGATCGCCCAGCATCGGCTGCGCGCCCTGAACCCGAACTCACCGACTCTCCGCGGGACCGCCCAGAACCCCGACGTCTTCTTCCAGGCGCGGGAGGCTTCCAACCCCTACTACGAAGCCATTCCCGAGATCGTTGTCAGGGCGATGGACCGGATCGCCGAGACCACCGGTCGCCGCTATCACTTGTTCGAGTATCACGGCGCACCGGACGCCGAGACGGTCATGGTGATCATGGGATCGGGCGCCGGGGCGGCCCGGGAGGCCGTCGACCAACTCGTCGGTGGCGGCGACAAGGTGGGGGTCGTCGAGGTTCACCTCTACCGCCCGTTCGATGTCGACTCCTTCGTCGGTGGCCTCCCCGGGACGGTGAGGCGGATGGTGGTCATGGACCGGACCAAAGAGCCAGGGGCGGTCGGTGAGCCGCTCTACCAGGACGTCGTCTCCGCATTGGCCGAGTTGGGTGTCGACGCCGATGTGATCGGAGGTAGGTACGGGCTCTCCTCCAAGGAGTTCACCCCAGCCATGGTCACCGGCGTCTTCGCCGAGGCGGCGAGGGCCGAGCCGCGACGTCACTTCACCGTGGGGATCTTCGATGACGTGACCAACACCTCTGTCGACTACGACCCGAGCTCATGGGCCGAGCCTGACGACGTGGTCCGGGCAGTGTTCTACGGCTTGGGCTCCGACGGGACCGTTGGTGCCAACAAGAACTCCGTCAAGATCATCGGCGAGTCCACCGGTCTCTACGCACAGGGCTACTTCGTCTACGACTCGAAGAAGGCGGGGTCGCGGACCGTGTCTCATCTCAGGGTTTCCCCGCGGCCCATCGAGTCGACCTATCTCATCACCGAGGCCGATTTCGTCGCGGTCCATCAGTTCGACTTCCTGGAGACCATCGACGCCCTGGAGCTTGCCCGCCCCGGCGGGACGGTGCTGCTGAACAGCCCGTATCCCCCGAACCAGGTCTGGGATCGGTTGCCTATCGAGGCGCAGCGCCAAGTCCTCGACAAGGAGCTCACCGTGTGGGCCATCGATGCTGCCGCCATCGCCAGGGACGCCGGTCTCGGGGGTCGGGTCAACACGGTCCTCCAGACGTGCTTCTTCCATCTCAGCGATTTCCTCGACACCGACGAGGCCGTGGTTGCGATCAAGGAGCACATCCGCAAGAGCTACGGCAAGCGAGGCCAGGCGGTGGTGAGTCGAAACGAGGAGGCGGTCGACCGGGCGATCGCCGGGCTGTACAGGGTCGAGCCGGAAGCGGCCGAAAGCATGCGCAGGATCGCCGACCCGGTGCCGGAGATCGCCCCGACCTTCGTCAAGCGGGTGACCGCGATGATGATGGCAGGAAGGGGAGACCTACTCCCCGTGTCCGCACTCCCGGTCGACGGGACGTTCCCCACCGGAACCGCCATGTGGGAGAAGCGATCGATCGCCGACGAGATCCCTATCTGGGACCCTGATCTCTGCATCGACTGTGGTCGCTGTGCCCTGGTCTGTCCTCACGCCGCCATCAGATTCAAGGCATTCGAGCCCCATATCCCCATTCCTGACGGGTTCTTGTGGAAGGAGTCGACCGGCAAGGACCTGAGGGGCCTGCGGATAGTGATCCAGGTCGCCCCCGACGACTGCACCGGTTGCGGCGTCTGTGTGGAGGTGTGCCCGGCAAAATCGAAGGAAGTGGTGCGGCACAAGGCGATCAACATGGAACCCATAGACGAGCACCTCGACCGAGAGCGGGGCAACTTCTCCTACTTCCTCGAGATCCCGGAGATGGACCGATCCCAGGTCAACGCCCAGTCTGTGAAGGGCACCCAGTTGCTCCAGCCGCTGTTCGAGTTCTCGGGGGCCTGTGCCGGTTGTGGTGAGACCCCTTACCTGAAGCTGATCACGCAGATGATGGGTGACCGGATGGTCGTGGCCAATGCCACCGGCTGCTCTTCGATCTACGGAGCGAATCTGCCTACCACCCCCTGGACCGCCGACGACAATGGCCGCGGCCCCGCCTGGTCCAACAGCCTGTTCGAGGACAACGCGGAGTTCGGATTGGGGATGCGTCTCGCCATGGAGACCCAACGACAGGACGCGGTCCTCCTGGTAACGGCTCTGGCCCCCGAGCTCGGCGGGCTGGCAGTCGAGATCCTGGAGATGGTGGAGAACCCCGATCACTCCGACACCGAGTCTCTAGTCGAGCGTCAGCGCAAGAACGTGAGCCAGCTGAGGGAGCTGCTCGAGGTAATGGAGGGCCCCCTCCCCCGGAGGCTCGAGGGTGTTGCCGACTCTCTGATCGAGACCAGCGTCTGGATAGTGGGTGGCGACGGCTGGGCATATGACATCGGATTCGGCGGTCTCGACCACGTGTTGGCCTCGGGACGGAACATCAACATCCTGGTGCTCGACACCGAGGTGTACTCCAATACCGGAGGGCAGGCATCCAAGGCGACGCCACGCGCCGCCATCGCCAAGTTCGCTGCCGGGGGCAAGGCCACAGGCAAGAAGGACCTGGGTCAGATCGCGATGTCATACGGGAACGTCTACGTCGGTCAGATCGCCATGGGGGCGAACCCGAATCAGACCGTCAAGACCCTCGCCGAAGCCGAGGCCCATCGAGGAGTCTCGCTCGTCATCGCCTATAGCCCCTGCGTCGCCCACGGCTACGACCTGAAGCACCAGCTCGGGCATCAGAAGGCGGCGAGCGACTCGGGCTACTGGCCGCTCTATCGCTACGACCCTGCACGTGAGGCGGCGGGAGAGCCGGGACTGCGTCTCGACAGCAGGAGACCCTCGATTCGCTTCAAGGACTTCGCTGCCACCGAGGCTCGATTCGCCATGTTGGGCCGGGTCGATCCCGAGGGTGCCGATCAGCTCATGGACAGAGCCCAGCAAGACATAGATGACCGCTGGCAACTCTACGAGCAGATGGTCGAGGTCCACCGGACCGCGGTGTTCGTCGACGATGAGGAGGATGAAGTATGACAGTCGACCTGAGCACGCGGTATCTCGGCTTCGAGTTGGACCATCCGATCCTGCCCTCGGCGTCCCCGTTGACCGGGGACATCGATCACATCCACGCCCTGGTCGAGGCGGGCGCACCGGCCATCGTCCTCCCCAGTCTCTTCGAGGAGCAGATCGAGCACGACGCCATGGCCGTTCACTACACCCTGGAGATGGGTGCCGATGGCTTCGGAGAAGCGGCCGAGGGGTTCTTCCCCGAACTCGACGACTACAACACCGGTCCCGAGGACTACATCGAACTGATCCGGAGGGCCAAAGCCGAGCTGCACATCCCCGTGATCGCCAGTCTCAACGGGGTCTCGACGGGTGGCTGGACCATGTACGCCCAGATCCTCGCCGATCAGGGGATCGACGCACTCGAGCTGAACGTCTACCGGCTCCCCTCCGACGTGAAACAGACCTCTGCCGATGTCGAGAAGTCCTATGTCGACCTGGTCGAGAAGGTCAAGGGCTCGGTGGACCTGCCCCTGGCGGTGAAGATCGGCCCCTACTTCTCATCGGTTCCCGACATCGCCAGACGGCTGACCGTCGCCGGCGCAGATGCTCTGGTGATGTTCAACCGGTTCTACCAGCCGGACATCGACCTCGAGACTCTCGGTGTGAGGCCCAATCTCGTCCTGTCCGACCCGGTGGAGCTGCGACTGGTCCTGCGTTGGATGGCGATTCTGTACGGCCGGGTCGACTGCGACATGGCGGCGACCTCGGGCGTGCACGTCGCCGAGGACGCCGTCAAGGCCGTGCTGGCGGGGGCCAACGTCACGATGATGGCTTCAGCCCTGCTCAGGCATGGCGCCTCACGTCTGACCGAGGTGAGAGATGGCATGGCAGGATGGCTGGAGAGCCACGACTACCACTCCGTCGACCAGGCGCGCGGGAGCCTCAGCTACTCGACGGTGCCGGATCCCGAGGTGTTCGAGCGGACCGGCTACATGAAGACGCTGACGTCTTACGTGCCCACCTGGTGAGGCTGGAGGACCGTCGCCTCGAGCCTGGTCTCCGAGTTGACCGATCTCCCGATCAAGCACACGTGCTCCGCCTTCTCCAGGAGACGCTGGGCGCGGTCTACCTTCGACTCAGTCGAGATGAGGACGGTGGGGCGCAACACCACTTGATCGATCGAGTAGAGACCGTTGTCGGCTCGCTGCAGGTGCCCTGTGGAGTGGTCGTGGTACTCGAGGACCTCGACCCCCGAGTTGGCTGCCATCGCCTGGAAGGTCGTCATCAGACAGGACGCCAGGGAGGCGACGAAGAGGTGCTCGGGGCTCCAGATCTGGGGCGGCCCGCCGAACTCAGGTGGAGAGGCGAAGGCCATCTCGGGCAAGTGGTCCTTGGGCGCACTCAGAACGCCGGTCTTGGGCCCGGTCCCGGTGACGGTCACGTGGTAGTCGTGTTCGGTGATCAATGTGAATCCTTTCTCCACACACATGATCAGCGACTACGGTGCCGCGGCGCCATTCCCGTAGGTCCCCTTCTCATGGGACGTTCGTCTCTACCGGCCGGATCACCTGGGCCTTAACTTCGTGGTCACTTCGGCTCTAAGGAGATGAGATGGCGTCGTACCACTTCAGCGTGACCGTTCACGAGGACTTCGACTCAGCGGTGACTCGAACCAAGCAGGCACTGGCAGACAACGGGTTCGGGATAGTCAGTGAGATCGACGTCGCCGCGGTCCTCGCGGAGAAGCTCGACATCGAACACGACCCCTATCTGATCCTCGGGGCATGCAGCCCGGAGTACGCCAGGACCGCCATAGTCAGCGAGCCTGCGATCGGCGTTCTGTTGCCATGCAACGTGGTGGTGCGTGCCGAAGGCGAGGGGGTGGTAGTCGACTTCATGGATCCTGCGGTGATGGTGGACCTGGTCGGCGAGCGGCGGGTGCACGAGATCGCAGAGGATGTGCGGGCCCGCTTGGAGATGACCCGCGACGCCGTGGCCACCACATCGGCAGCCGCCTGACCCGTCGTCCCCACCCGGCGACTTAACTGGCCGGGTGACCGAGATACGTCTCACCCAGTACAGCCACGGAGCCGGTTGAGCCTGCAAACTCGGCGCCGCTGAGCTTGCCCAGGTCATGGGCTCCGTACAAGACCATGCCGCGGTCTCCCATCCCGACCTGATCGTCGGGATCGGGACCGATGACGATGCCGGTGTCTTTGCGCTGGGAGATGGGCGCGCGCTGATCCAGACGGTGGACATCTTCACCCCCGTCGTCGACTCACCGCGCGACTGGGGGAGGATCGCCGCCGCCAACGCCCTCTCCGACATCTACGCGATGGGTGGTACGCCGCTGACCGCTCTGCAGTATCTGGCCTGGCCCCGGGACGCGCTGGCTTTCGATATCGCCGCCGAGGTGATTGCCGCCGGGATGGACGTCATGGCCGATGCCGGTTGCACCGTGGTCGGGGGCCACTCGATCGATGGCCCGGAGCCGACCTACGGATTCGCGGTCACCGGCACTGCCGCCGCTGGCGACGTCGTCACCAACGCCGGCGCCCGAGCCGGTGACTCCCTGGTGCTGACCAAGCCACTCGGGATGGGGATCGTCACCACGGCGATAAAGCGGGGGGTATGCCCCCAGCAGCTGGCCCGGCAGGCGATCGAGCTCATGGCCACACTCAACGACGTGGCGGGACGCGGCCTGCACACCGCCGGCGCAACCGCCGCCACCGACGTCACTGGATTCGGACTGCTCGGCCATCTTCTCGAGGTGTGCCGGGCCTCCGATACGGGCGCCGAGGTCGATCTGGCGTCGGTTCCTCTCCTGGAGGGAGTGGCTGACCTCCTCGCCGCGGGGATGTGGGCTGGAGGCTCGGAGAGGAATCTGGCAGCGATCAGGGCGGAGTTGGAGACCGAGCACCACATGGACCTGGTCAAGCCGTTGATGGACGCCCAGACCTCAGGTGGGCTCTTGGTGACCTTGCCACCGGAGCGAGTCGACGTCTACCTGGACGCAGTGCCTGGGGCCGTGGTCATCGGCCGGATCACTGCGGAGAAAGTCATCCGGGTGACTTAACTTGTCCCGGTGAACCCCGAAGAACGTCTGACCCAGATAGCCGAGGCTCTCTCCATACCCAGGGTGCACCGGCATATCTTCCTCTGCGCCGACCAGACCAACCCGAAATGTGCCCCGCGCGAGGAGACGAATCGGTTGTGGACTCACCTGAAGAGCAGGCTGAAGCAGTTCGATGCCGCCTCTGCACCCCCGAGTTGGCAAGGGGACATGGAACACCGGCCCGAGCCGGTGGTGCCGGGGACGGGGATCGTGCTCCGGACCAAGGCCGATTGTCTCCGCATCTGCGAGCAGGGTTGCATCGCCGTCGTCTATCCCGAAGGCACCTGGTACGCCAACCTCGACCTCGAGAAGCTGGACCGGGTCATCGATGAGCACCTCATCGGGGGTCGTCCCGTCGAGGAGTTGTCCTTCGCCGTCGGTGACCTGAAGTGATGATGTGGGTCAAGTGGTCCGTGATGGCCGCCATCCTCTGGAGACTGTTCGGCCCACGGCTCCAGCCGGAGTTCAAGCCGCCCCAGGAGCACCCATTGCGGGTTCCCGGTCGTACCGTCTTCGTGGGGGATGAGGAGTACCTGGTGCGGGAGATGGGCCCCGATCAGGGTGTTCCCATCTTCCTCGTCCACGGGTTGGCCGGCGCCTCACTCACCGAGTGGTATCAGATCGCGCCCAAGCTGGCAGTCGATCGCCGCGTCGTCATGGTCGACCATCGGGGTCACGGGCTCTCGGCACGAGGCGATCTCAGGTTCGAGGTTGCCGACGATGCCGATGACCTGGCCGGCGTCCTCGACGCCCTCGGCATCGGCGAGGCCGACGTGGTGGGGTACTCGATGGGCGGCGCCATCGCCCAGGCACTGGCGATACGTCATCCGGGTCGGGTTCGCAAGCTGGTGTTGATCGCCACATTCGCCGCTCACTCGCAGGGCTATCGATGGGCGAGATGGATCGGTGCCGTCCTCACCAGAGGCTGGGAGAGGATCAGCGGTTTCGGCACTCCGGAGGTCCGCAGCGGTTACCTGATCGCACGTGGGGCGGTCGAGCCCCGCCACGCCCGATGGCTGTGGCGGGAGACCCTCCGCCGTGATCTGGAGAGCGGCGCCCAGGCCACCTTCGCCCTGCTGCGGTTCGACTCCACCGCTTGGGTGGGGAGACTCGAGACCAAGACGATGGTGATGGTGCCGTCGCATGACTTCCTGGTGCCCCCGCGCTGGCAGTACCAACTGGCATCGGCCCTGACCGACGCCAAGCTGGTGGAGGTGGAAGGAGCCGGGCACGAACTGGTCTGGACCCACACCGACCGCGTGGTGGACGAGCTCCGCGCCTTCCTCGGTTGAGAGGACCACCCGCGAACCCGGGGTTGGAGGCACCGGTCAGCGAAGTCTGGCGCCCCCAGGTGGCGTCGACGTCAGGCGCCTAGCCCGCCGGCAGGAGCGTCAGCACCTCGGTAGCCACCGCGTCGACAGCCTCGCGGCTCCACGGCATCGGCCCGTGCACCCCGTCCACCCACATCTCGATCATCGAGTCGTAGTTGCGATGGAAGGCATGTCCGGACTGTCCCGTGGTGTGGACGAAGGAGGAGGCGTCGAAGTCGGCGAGGTCGACGACCATTCGCTGTGAGGGCACCCAATCGACCTCATAGGAGCTGGAGGTGTCCCAGCCCACGGCATTGAGAACCGACTCGCTACCCCCGACGCGTGCCGGGGCGGTCCGGTTGAAAAGCCACTCGATGAAAGCGATGCCCGACTGACCCAGGCTCTGATTCTCGAAACGGGCTATGTGGACCTCGCCCCAGGTCCACGACGAGTCGTCGTCACCCAACAGCTCGGTGAGCTCACGATGGGCGTCGCCCATCGACTGCAACAGGATCTGGTCCCTGGTCTCGGTCTCCGGTGTCGTGATGTCGTCCCACCAGGGGTCGTCGGGTCGCTCCAGGAGATGGCGCATAACCTCGAACCAGCGACTCCCCCCACCGGGCCAATAGTCCTCGGGAAGGTCGTCGTGGAAGGTGTTCGCCAACAGGTGACGCCAGGTGGCCATATAGACCGCGGCGCCGGCGGAACTGGGGTCGGCCTGGAAGGCGTGAGCCCCGGTCGACCAGTCTTCGAGTCGCTCCTGGACCCGGATCACCGTCGGGTCGTCCCCCGCTTCCACCTCCAGGAGGTAGGGGACGACGATCTCGGCGCCACCGTCACGACCGTCCATCTGCATCTGTTGGCTGGAGGCGACGTCATGGGGGCCGGCAGTGAGCAGATCCACGATCCGTTGGGCGCGATAGCCATGGGCGCTGTCCGTGCTGATCAGCGGGCTCACCCCTGGTCGGAGGACGGATTGGTTCGCTGATTGGATGAAGCCCTGGGGCGGATTGAGCATGCGGGGCATCTCGCCGGGAGAAACGAACCCGGTCCAGTCGTACTCGGTGGTCCATCCCGACACCGGATAGCGGCCGTCGCCGGAGGCCCGCACCGGGAGCTCTCCGGTGGCGAAGTAGGCGATGTTCCCCTCCACGTCGGCGTAGACGAGGTTCTGGGGAGCGATGTCCCAGAGTGCGACCGCGTCGGCGAACTCCTCGTAGCTCCGTGCCAGATTGATGCCGATGAAGGCGTCGACGATCGAAGACGGCTCGAGCGCCCTCCACGACAAGGCCACCACGTGCTCACCGGGAATCTCCACGAGGGAAGATCCAGCGAACACCCCACCGGCGATGTAGGTGCCCGAGATCACCGGCCCGTGCCGGCTGATCAGAACCCCGGTGGTCACCTCGTCGCCACCGGCCACCCGAAAGGTCTCCGTCCTCACGTCGAACCCGACCCACTCTCCATCGACCTCGTACAGCCGAGGGTCGTCGGGGTGGGTTCTCTCGATGAACAGGTCCTGGGTGTCGGCGGCCTGGTTGGTGACACTCCAGGCCGCGTGGCCGTTGTGCCCGATCACCACTGTGGGGGTCCCGGGGAAACTGAATCCCACGACGTCGAATCTGCAGTCCTCCGATCGCTCGACACAATGGAGACCGTTGGCGTACCAGATCGAGGGCATTTGATTGGCGAGGTGGGTGTCGTTGGCCAGGATGGGGAGCCCTGAGGAGGTCATGGCACCGCTCACCGCCCAATTGTTCGATCCGATCCCCTCGAAACCACCTCCGGTCACCGCCATCACCCGGTCGATACCATCCCGCGCCGCCAGCACCGGAGCAATCATCTCTCCAGCGAGAGTGGACCGGTTGGAGGGCCCCTTGGCCAACTCCGGGCCGGACTCCACGATCACCGGCTTGTCGTCGGGCATGGGCGGGTAGAGCTGTTCCACCCGCTCGAGGTTCAGCCCGACGCCGAGAAGCGTGCGGTCGATCTCGGCGCCCATGTTCCCACCGAGGTCCCAGGCCATCACCTTGGACCACATCAGCGTGTCGACCGGCCTCCAGGGCTCGATCTCGTAGTCGGAGTTCTGCAGGCCTACAACGGCGTACTCGAGACTGACCGCGGGGCCGGAGCGGGTCTCGAGATAGGCGTTGACCCCGTCGGCATAGGCCTGGAGTATCTCTCTGCCCGCCGAGCCCATTCCGGCCCACTCCTTCTCGGCCAGGGCCTCGAACCCGAGTGAGCGGAGAAAGATGTCGGCTTCGACCTGTGAGCCCCCGAACAGCTCGGCAAGACGCCCCGCTCCGATGTGACGCCAGAAGTCCATCTGCCAGAAACGGTCCTGGGCGTGGGTGAACCCTTGTGCAAAGAAGAGGTCGTGCTCGGTGGAGGCGTAGATGTGGGGCACCCCGAGCTCGTCGCGAACCACCTCGACCCGGTCGTCGAGAGCCGCCATTCGGATCTCGCCACTGGTCTGGGGAAACGACTGCCGCACGGTGAACACTCCGTATGCCCCTGCGGCGAGAACCACCACCGAGAGGAACACGAGGATTCGCCTCAGCCAGCGCACAAGGGGACACTAGGGCCACGTGCCCGCAAACCGCCTATCCCGATAGCGTTTCGTCATGACCGGTAGGGCCGTGGCCGTGTTCCTGGTGTTGGCCGCGGTGGCCTGCGGCCCGGGCGAGCAGGTCGACAGCTCTACCTCTTCGACCGTTCTGGGCGTCTCGACCACCACGACTCCGACGACTCCGGATCGAACTACCACCATCGCACCGCGCGACATCACGACCAACACCACGACCGCGGAGACTCTCGTCGAGGTCCGCGGAGGTGAAGTGGAAGGGCCTGATGTGGTCGAGGTCGACCTGGGAGCCACGGTGGACGTGTGGGTGCTCTCCGACATCGACGACGAGATCCACGTCCACGGCTACGACCTGACCTTCGAGATCATTGGCGGCAACCCATTCCACTTGACGTTCATCGCCGATGTTCCTGGCATCTTCGAGGTGGAGGCCCACTCCGGTCACACCCACCTCTTCGAGCTTCGGGTGCTGGGATGATCCTGGCCCATGGCATCGGCGGGCGGTCCGATCTGCCCCTGCCCCTGACCATCTTGGTGTTGGCGGCGGCGGCAGTGCTGGTGATCAGCTTCGTCGCCCTGGGGATGCTCTGGACCAGGCCGCGATACCAGGACGGGCCACGATATGACGGGCCGTCGGTCCGGGTCCCCACCCGGACCGTCCTCGCCATCCTTGGCCTCATCGGGCTGTTCCTCGTGACCGGTCAGGTGGTTCCCCCATTGCTCGGGATCGAGCGGGTCGGCCTCCGGCCCACAGTGGCTCCCGTCGCCATCTGGGTTGCCCTCTGGCTGGTGGTGCCGTTCACCGGAGCCCTCATCGGGAACTGGTATGCCGATCTCAACCCATGGCGCACCCTGGCCCGGGGACTCGGGCTCGGTAACCAGGAGCGGATCGGGCTTCCTCACACCGTCGGCCTGTGGCCGGCGACGATGGTGTTCCTGGTCTTCGCCTGGTTCGAGCTGGTCAGCCCGCGTCCCGGCGACCCCACGGTGCTGGGATTCGTCGTGCTCGGCTACACGGTCTTCCTTCTCTTGGCGATGACGTGGGCCGGTCGGGAGACCGGTCTGGCTGTCTTCGATTTCCTCACCCCGTACAACAGGCTGATCTCGGCGATATCACCGCTGGGGCGGAACCGGCACGGTGAGCTGGTGTGGCGGGGCTGGTTGCGCGCCCTCACCGTGATTCCGGAATGGCCCGGGCTGTGGGTCTTCGCCGTCGTCATGATCGCCACGGTCTCCTATGACGGGGCCGCGGGCACTGACTGGCTCCGGGTCACAAGCGGTGGATTGATCGACACCACCCGGGGACGCACGGTTCTCCTGCTGGTGTCTGTCGCCGTGGTCGCCCTCGGCTACTTGCTGGCCTGCGCCGTGGCGGCCCGGCTGTCGGGGGGTCGGTGGCGGCCAATCGAGGTGGCGCAGCGCTTCGCCCACACTCTCGTCCCGATCGGGCTCGCCTATGCCACCTCCCATTACTTCACCCTCATCTTGTTCGAAGGCCAGCAAGTGGTGGCCGCCCTGTCGGATCCGTTCGGTTTGGGCTGGGACCTGTTCGGCTCCGCCGAGTACCGGGTCAACTTCTTCATCCGCACCTCGACGCCTGTCTGGTTGTCGCAGGTAGCGTTTATCGTCGGAGGGCATCTCGCAGGGGTCGTTCTCGCCCACGATCGCTCGTTGCAAGACTTCGGGGATGGGGCGGGCCGATCCCAGTATGCGATGCTCGTGCTGATGATCGCCCTCACCAGTCTCGCACTATTGATTCTCTCCGGATGACAGAACTCCATCAACCGGCCGCAGTCGACGCTTCCCCTGGCACCCGTACCAGGGTCGGTGCCTACGTGGCTCTGACCAAGCCGCGAATCATCGAACTGCTCCTGATCACGACCCTCCCGTCGATGGTCCTGGCCGCCGGCGGGTGGCCGGGAACCTGGTTGGTCGTAGCCACCCTGATCGGCGGGACCCTCTCCGCAGGTGGCGCCAACGCCCTGAACATGTACTACGACCGCGACATCGACGAGGTGATGCGACGAACCCGGGCCCGTCCGCTGGCGAGACGGGAGGTCTCCCCGCAGCACGCGTTGACCTTCGGGATCGTCCTCGGTGTCCTCGGCTACGTCTGGCTCTGGGTCTTCACCACGCTCCTCGCCGGTCTCATCGCCAGCGCAGCTCTCCTCTTCTACGTCTTCGTCTACACGATGACCCTCAAGCGATCGTCGGTGCAGAACATCGTGATCGGAGGTGCGGCCGGGGCCGCTCCGGCCCTGGTCGGTTGGGCCGCGGTGTCGGGAACCGTGGGAGTGCCTGCCTGGGTCCTGTTTCTCATCGTCTTCTACTGGACGCCACCCCACTTCTGGGCGCTGGCCCTGAGGTACAAGGACGACTACGCCGCAGCCGGGGTACCGATGCTTCCCGTGGTAGTCGGGGTCGAGGCCACCACCCGGAGGATGCTGCTGTACACCGGCCTGATGGTCGGAGTCTCACTGCTCCTGGTTCCTCTCGGGGGCATGTCGTGGATCTACCTGGTGGCGGCGCTCGGCCTCGGAGCCTGGTTCCTCTGGGACACCTGGCGAGTGGTGCGCCATCCCGAGCAGGCAATGCGTCTCTTCACCACCTCGACGATCTACCTATCGGCTCTGTTCGCTGCCGTGATGCTGGACGTGCTGCTGTGAGGCGGCTGGCCGCCCTGCTGTTGGTGTTTGCGACCGTCGCCGCCTGTTCCGGGGAGACGAACTCCATGGGCCGTCTCGCCTCGACCCAGGGCTCGATCGGTACCGGAGAGCAGCGGATCCTGGTCGCGGTGATCGACTTGCCCACCGGCGAGATGGTGGCCGTCCCCGATGTCACCCCGGTCGCCATCCTCCGCGACGACATCGGTTCGCCCCTGGGCGAGTACGAGGGCAGTTTCCTCTGGACGATCCCCGACGTCGTCGGTCTCTATGCCTTCTATGTCGACATCCCCGGCGCGGCGACCTATCAGCTCGACATCGACGCCGGTGAGCTGGGGGAGCTGGCACCGATCGGCTTCGTCGCCGTCGACGACCCGGTCCAGATCACGGTGGGCGATCAGGCTCCACTCTCTGTGACCCGGACCCTGGCCGACGCGCCCCTCGAAGATCTCACCTCCGACCCCACCCCCGATGAGTCCTTCTACGAGATGACCGTCGCCGAGGCGGTGGGCTCGGGGCCGTCGGTGCTGGTCTTCGCCACACCGGTCTGGTGCACATCGCAGTCGTGCGGACCAATGCTCAACCAGGTCCAGCAGCTGGCTTCCGATTACCCGGACCTCAACTATGTCCACGTCGAGGTCTACGAGAACATCCACGTGACCAGCCGCGAGGATCTGGTGTTGGTCCCGGCCGTCCAGGAGTGGGGTCTCCCCACCGAGCCGTGGCTCTACGTGACCGACGCCACCGGCACGGTCACGGCTGCCTTCGAGGGGGCAGTATCCGACGAGGAGTTGCGCGGCGCCCTGGAGCAAGTCTCTGGCTGACGACCCGAATCGATCTCTTGTGCCCGCACGACACGCTCACCCGCACTCGGGCATTACGGATGGCTCAGCTCACTCCATGCTCAGTTGGAGCTGGATCATCTCCATGGTCTCGCTCATCAGCTCGTCGACCAACTCGGCGCGCCGGTCAGTGGGCTCCGCTTCCAGCACCTTCTGGAGGTCGAAGGCCTGCAATCCGGCGAGCTGAGCGAGTTGGTAGATCGCCTGCACCGGGTCTTCATTGAGCTCGGGCACCTCGGCGTCGAACCCGGGGTTCAGCTCTGCGGCCACCGCGAGCAGCGCGGGAAGCCGGTTCGCAGCCGACTCCAACCACCGCATCCCCTCCTCGGTGAGGGGATCGTCCTCGAGATCCTCGATCCTCGCCAGGGGGTAGGGATTCGACTCCTGCCACTCGATCACTCTCAACCGGTGTCTGCCGATTGCGACCAGGGCCAGGTTCCCGTCCTCGTGCATCCCAGAGCCCACGATGTAAGCGGTGCACCCGATGTCGTAGGTCGGGTTGTCGTCGCGTGACTCGATCCCTCTCTCGATGAGGACCACCCCGAACTCCCGGTCCCCGTCGATGATGTCGGCGTACATCTGGAGGTAGCGCGGCTCGAATAGGCGGAGTGGCAGCGCCATCCCGGGGAGCAGGGTCGAGCCCAGGGGGAACATCGGTGATAGACGGCTCTCGCTCAAGGTACCTCCCAGCATGTCCGCCCGGTGTGGGCCGCGTCAAACGTCATCGACATGATTTCGGTCCCGCGGGCCGATCTGGATGCCGAGAGGTGGCGAGGGCCATGAGTTGGTCGCTACTTACGAATCTTCGTATGATGCCGTCCCGATGGCCCCGTTCCGCCGACGACCGACACGTTTCGCCGCGCTGGTTGGATCTGCATTCCTCCTCAGTGCGTGTGCGATCATCGAGGTCGAGGAGAATCCCCTCACCACCTTCGAGCCTGCGGGGCCGTTCGCCGAGCAGATCGACGGTCTCTTCTGGCTGGTGTTCTGGATCGCCACGGGCGTCTTCGTCCTGGTGATGGGGGGGCTGGTCGTCATCCTCTTCTTCTTCCGCGATCGTGGTAGTGACGGCAAGACCGAGCCCAAGCAACTCCACGGCAGCCCCAAGCTCGAGGTGCTATGGACGGTGATCCCGGCCTTGATCCTCGCCTTCATCGCCGTGCCCACGGTGTCGTCGATCTTCGAGCTGACCGAGTGCGGCCCCGACGCCTTGGAGATCGACGTCGTCGGCCACCAGTGGTGGTTCGAGTTCTACTACCCGGAGGCGGATGTCTACACCGCCAACGTCATGGTCATCCCCGCCGGCCAGGAGGTCTGTGCTCAGATGACCTCCGACGACGTGGTCCACAACTTCTGGGTTCCCGCCCTCAACGGGAAGCGCTATCTCATCCCGGGCCAGACGACCGAGCTCCGGCTCCAGGCCGACGAGCCGGGGGAGTTCTGGGCCCATTGCGCCGAGTTCTGCGGGCTGTCTCACTCGCTGATGCGAGCCCGGGTGCAGGCAGTCAGCCCGGCCGACTACGACCGATGGTTGGTCGACCAACAACGGCCCACCATATTGCCCCAAGAGGGCGATCCCACCTATGAGGGGTACCAGGTGTATCTGAACAAGCAGTGCCTGCAGTGTCACCAGGTCCGCTTCGATGACGAGGAGGCCTCCCGTCTCATCCCGCGGGAGGCGTTCAACGGGCCCGAGCTGACCCATTTCGCCTCGCGGAACGTCTTCGCCGGGGCGATCCTCCCTGAGGAGGGTGAGACCAGGGAAGAGGCGCTGAAGCGCTGGTTGGAGAACCCGCCCCATGTCAAGCCGGGCAGTTTCATGCCCGACCTGGCGCTGACCGAACAGGAGATCGACGCCCTCATCGTCTGGCTGGAGAGCATGGAATGACCGCCACGGCGCAGCGCCCCTCGACCACCATCTTCCGGCGCCCCAAGTCGACCACCGGTCTCTGGGGATGGGTCACGACCGTCGACCACAAGAAGATCGGCATCATGTACGGCTATGCCGCCTTCCTCTTCTTCATCCTCGGCGGCCTCGAGGCACTGCTGCTCCGCATCCAACTGACCCAGGCCAACTCGGAGTTCCTCACCGCCGGTGCATACAACGCCCTCTTCACGATGCACGGCACCACGATGATCTTCCTGTTCGTGATGCCGGTGGGAGCGGCCTTCATGAACTACCTGCTCCCGCTGTTGATCGGCGCGCGGGACGTCGCTTTCCCCCGGCTCAACGCCCTCTCGTGGTGGCTCTTCTTCTTTGGCGGCATCTTCCTGTACAGCACTTTCCTGTTCGGCACATCGTTGCCTCCTGTCGCCCCCGACGGCGCCAATTTCGGGAATCTCGCTGCCGGCGGCGGACCGGGATCGTTCAACTTCTTGGCGAGCTCTCCGGACGGAGGATGGTTCGGCTATCAGCCCAACGCCGGGCCCCTGTACTCGCCGGGCACCGCGATGGACTATTGGGCTCTCGGGTTACAGATCCTCGGCCTGGCCTCCCTGGTCTCGGCGATCAACTTCATCGTCACCGTGTTCAACATGAGGGCGAAAGGGATGCGGCTGCTGCGTATGCCGGTGTTTGCCTGGATGACGACGGTGGTCGCCTTCCTCCTGCTCTTCTCCCTCCCGATCATCGCCGTGGCCCTGTTCATGGTCACCTTCGACCGCCAGTTCGGAACCCTGTTCTTCGCACCGGTCGGTGGTGGTGATCCCATCCTGTGGCAACACCTCTTCTGGCTCTTCGGCCATCCCGAGGTCTACATCCTCATCCTGCCCGCCATGGGCATCGTTTCCGAGGTGCTCCCGGTCTTCAGCCGCAAGCCGTTGTTCGGCTACTCCGCCGTGGTCTTCGCCGGGGCGGCGATCGCATTTCTCGGGTTCGGGGTTTGGGCCCACCACATGTTCGCCTCCGGGATCACCCCGGTGGCCCAGGCCGCCTTCGGGTTGGCGACCATGACCATCGCCATCCCCACCGGGAT
>CAZLEQ010000008.1:65313-77912 GCA_964558575.1 uncultured Acidimicrobiaceae bacterium
CTTCAACTGGATGGGGACCATGTGGGGCGGCCGGTTGTGGTTGTCCACCCCGCTGCTGTTCGCGATCGGATTCGTCGCCATGTTCACCATCGGGGGACTCTCGGGGGTCACCCATGCCGTCGTGCCCTCCGATTGGCAGCAGACCGACACTTATTACATCGTGGCCCACTTCCACTACGTCCTCTTCGGTGGGGCGGTGTTCGGGATCTTCGCCGGCCTCTACTACTGGTTCCCCAAGCTCACCGCCAGGGTGATGAGCCCGCGGTTGGGCAAGGTGCACTTCTGGCTGATGTTCATCGGCTTCAACCTCACCTTCGCTCCGATGCACTGGCTGGGTCTGCAGGGAATGGTCCGTCGAACCTGGAAGTACCCACCGGGAGCCGGGCTGGAGACCTGGAACGTGGTGGTGACGATCGGGGCTTTCACGATCGCCCTGGCCATCCTGGTGTTCATGTACAACTGGTACCACAGCCGTCGTCACGGTGAGCCGTCGGGCCTCGACCCCTGGAATGCCCGCACCATCGAGTGGACGAGCCCCAACCCGACCCCCGAGTACAACTTCGCCGAGACCCCCGTGGTCACCCGTCTCGACCACTTCTGGCACATGAAGTACGACGAGGACGAAGAGGGCCGCGCCGTGCGCAAGCCCGACGCCGACGAGATGCTGGCCCGGCTCGATGAGGAGGGTCGCAACCCCAAGAGCCCGATCCATCTACCGGCGCCGTCCTACTTCCCGATCGTGATGGCGTCGGGGATCCCGATCGTCTTCTACGGGATCATCTATCACGAGACCATGTGGGGCAAGGCGATGATCGTGATCGGGGCCCTGGTCAGCCTCGCCGCCCTCATCGGGTGGGGCATCGAACCGCTGGAAGAGCCCATGGACCACGACGACGCCGACCGTTACGGGGGGTTCGATGCTCGCGAGCAAGACGTGGGCGGGGTCGAGATCGAGACCGCCGACTTCCTCACCGAGGACCGAGCCGGGGAGGTGGTGCCGGATGAGTGATATCGCTCACGACGTCCCGGTTGCCCACCACGACGAGCACGAGTCCACCGGCATCGAGAACCGCAAGCTGGGGATGTGGGTCTTCCTCAGCTCGGAATTCCTCTTTTTCGGAGCGCTCATCACCAACTATCTCCTCTACTCCAACCGGGGTGGGTTCGAGGGGGTCTACCCGGCGGAGATCTATGACATCCCGTTCACCTCGGTCAGCTCCTTCGTCTTGCTGATGTCGTCGCTGACGATGGTCCTCGCCCACCACGCCCTCTCCCGGGGTGACCAGAACGGGGCGCGGACCTGGATCTTCGCTACCGCCGCCCTCGGATCGGTGTTCCTCGGGGGCCAGGTCTTCGAGTTCTACGAGTTCATCACGATCTACGACATGACGCTATCCACGAATCCGGCGGCATCTGCGTTCTACGTGCTCACCGGGTTCCACGGGACGCACGTGGCCCTCGGCATCATCATGCTGCTCTCTCTGTGGGGGATCTCCCGGCGTCGGGGCGGTCTGAGCGAGAAGCACGGCATGAACCTGGAGCTGGTAGGCCTCTACTGGCACTTCGTCGACATCATCTGGATCGTCATCTTCACCGTGGTCTACCTGCTGTCCCTGCCGCCGGTATGAGCACCGAAGAGCACGCCCACCACCCCACCCCCGGCCAGTACTGGAAGATCGCCGCCTTCCTGGCGGTGGTCACCGCGGTCGAGGTGGCGATGTATTACATCGATCGCCAGCTGGAGCTGGGGTTCATCAACGCCGCCATCCTCCTCGTGCTCTCGGCGATCAAGTTCATCGTGGTGGTGGGGTGGTTCATGCATGTCCGCTTCGAGAAGCCGCTGATCAACCGATTCTTCACCGCCGGTTTCATCCTGGCTGTCTCCCTCTATCTGGTGGTCCTGGCCGCTATGGGCATCGTCGCCATCCGCGGCTAGCAGACTCCCGCTGTGGGGGCCGCATGGCGTGTCCGGGGCGTCTGAAAACCGTCGTCCTCGCCAACCCGCCGCCCACCCTGGTAAACATGTGCGATGACCAACCCCCTCGACCCCGGCCGATTCTTCCTGCCCGGCCCGACCGAGGTCCATCCTGCTGTCCTGGCCGCACAGGATGGCCCGATGATCGGCCACCGGGGCGAGGCCATCCACGATCTGTTCGCCTCCATCGAGGCGGGGTTGAAGCCGGTGTTCCAGACGGAGCGACCTGTGATCGTCTCCACATCGTCGGCCTCGGGACTGATGGAAGCGGCGGTCCGCAACGGAGTCGCCGAGGGGAAGGTGCTCAGTCTGGTCAATGGGGCGTTCTCCGGTCGATTCGCCGAGATCGCTTTGTCGTGCGGTCACGAGGTCGACCGGTGGGTGGTCGACTGGGGTCAGGTCCACTCTCCCGAGGAGCTGGAGCATCGGCTCGCCGGCAGCGGTTACGACGCGGTGACCCTGTCTCAGTCGGAGACGTCGACCGGCGCCCTCCAAGACCTCGAGGCCATCGCCGACGTCGTGCGTCGCCACGAGGACACTCTGCTCCTCGTCGACTCGGTCACCGGGGTCGGGGGTGTCGAGATCCACACCGACCTCTGGGGCGTGGACTTCATCCTGACCGGCTCGCAGAAAGCATTGGCGCTCCCTCCCGGCCTGGCGTTCGGCGTCGCCGGGGAGGCCATGCTGGAGCGGTCGGCGAAGGCCATTGCCAAAGGCTGGTACTTCGACCTCGTGGACCTCCACGACCAGATCGAGAATCATCAGACTCCGGCCACCCCGGCGATATCACTGCTGTACGCGCTCGACTACCAGCTGAAGCGGATCGCCGCGGAGACGATGGTGGGGCGTTGGCGACGCCATCTCGACATGCAGCAACGCACTTTCGAGTGGGTGGGAGAGATGAGACAACGCGGTGTCGACATCGACGTCTTCGCCGCAGACGGCCATCGGTCTCCAACCGTCACCTGTGTAGCCACAGACGAGGCGCAACGTGTCGTCGCCGAGCTCCGGGAGCGGGGATGGGTGATCGGAGGGGGCTACGGCAAGCTCGAAGAGTCGACCTTCCGCATCGGCCATATGGGTGACCACACCCTCGACGAGCTCGAGGCTCTGCTCGGAGTCCTCACCGACGTCATGTCATGACCTATCGGGTCCTCGTCACCGACGCGGTGGCGCTGTCCGGCCTGGGCCCGCTCCTCGGCGCCGAAGGATTCGACCTCATCCCTGTCGACGACTCCTCGAGCGACGAGTTCGAGGCTGCGCTGGTCGCGGCCGACGCACTGATCGTGCGCAGTGTGACCCGAGTCACGCGCGAGATGCTCGCTCTCGCTCCCGACCTCAAGGCGGTGGGGAGGGCCGGTGTGGGGATCGACAACGTGGACATGGTAGCGGCCACCGAAAAGGGAGTGGCGGTGTTCAACGCTCCCGGGGGGAACACGATCGCGGCTGCCGAGCTCACCATCGCTCTGCTCATCTCCGTCGCCCGACAGATCCCGGCCGCCGAGGCGTCGGTGCGCAGCGGTCGATGGAACCGGTCCGATTTCCGGGGAGTGGAGCTCAGAGGCAAGACGCTGGGTCTGATCGGGGCGGGGCGGATCGGCAGTGAGGTCGCCTTCCGCTGTAAGGCGTTCGACATGCATGTCATCGCTTACGACCCCTACCTGTCGCCGACGCGCGCCGAGGGGCTGGGAATCGCCATGGTCGGCTTCGATGACGTGATCCAGAGGAGCGATTTCGTCTCCGTCCATGTGCCCCTCACTCGGGAGACCAGAGGGATCATCGGTGCCGAGGCTCTCGGGCAGATGAAGACGACGGCCTTCGTGGTGAACTCGTCCCGAGGAGGTGTGGTCGACGAAGAGGCGTTGGCCATGGCATTGCACGACGGGACCATCGCCGGGGCGGCTCTCGACGTCTACGAGAAGGAGCCGCTTGCTGCCGACTCCCCGCTGCTGGAGGTTCCCAATCTCGTTCTCACCCCGCACATCGGAGCATCGACGGTCGAGGCTCAAGAGGGGGTGGCCACCGAGGTGGCCCACAAGATCAGGCTGTTGCTGGAGACCGGAAACCGGGCCGATGCGTTGAACGCAAGGGACCTCGATCAGATCACCTGAACCACAGCCCGGTCTCCGACGTGCTCCTCGCCTTGGTCACCTCTCTGGAGCGCGAACAGCACCGAGATGATGATGACCAGGACGACTCCGATGCCGATGACGGCGACCATCAGGTCTCCGAACGAGATCCTCATCTCCGGTCTCGAACCGGCCAGCGCAGAGAAGCCGAGAATCCCGGCGGCGGCGATGACGGCCACCACCGCCCCCCCGACTCCCGGGGCGAGGTGGTTCGACTCGATGAGGGTGAAACCAAATGGCAGAACCAACAGGACCAAGAGGATGACACCGGCGAGGGGGATGCCGATCGCATTGCCCAGTCGGGTCTTGACCGTCTCGACCTCCTCGCTGTCTTCGTCGTCGATGGCCACCGGGACGCCGAGTAACTGAGGGACGAGGGCGGTGGCTGCTCCGAGGATGGCCCCTCCGATCACGATCACGAACAAGGTGGCCAGAACGGGGAGCTGGACCAATGCTGGGTCGGACCCTTCAACCGGGGTCCCGAGCCCGCCGAGCATCGCTCCGGCGACGACTCCCAGGATCAAGCCGATCGCGGCCCCCAGCCACACGGTCCCGGCCTTGGATCCTGAGAGCTGCATGGCGGGGTTGGCCCATCCGGTGGCGGCGCGTGACATTCCGGCGACGACCGCTCCGAAGGCCAGGCTCACCAGGACGACTCCTATGAGCAGTCCGGTCGGTCTCACTTGGACCACCGGCCCCGACTCGGGGAGGGCAGTTGCGCTCGGCGCCCAGAATGCGCTGGCGGCGAGGAATCCGACTACTCCCAGGGCGGCGCCGGTCCATGCCCCGACCCGGACCGCCGTCTTGAGCCGCACTCCGAGAGGAACCGGCTCGAGCTCTTCCTCGGGCTCTGGTGCGTGCTCGACCGCGGTCCGGGGTGGCTCAGGGGTCTGCGGTTCGATTACCGCGACCGCGGCGGCTGCCGGCTCGGTCTCGGCCTCCGGCTCCGATTCCGGCTCGGTTTCCGGCTCCGTGGTGGGGTCCTCTTGGGCTGCAGGCGACGGGGTCGGTGGCGGGGCATCACCTGCCCAGGCGGCGAGGACGTCGTCTATCGATGTCCCGTCGGCTTCGGCGCGGGCCGCGGCCGAACGCTGCACCAGGTCCGGCGGAATCCCCATCGCGGTGCCGGCGGTTTGAACGTCACTCACGGGCGGGCACTCTAGCGCTATGCCGGGTCGTCTCTGACTCCGGTCGCTCCAACGCTGGATGTTCCGCTACAAGGCGTTTCTCTCGTCTCGCCACGCGATCCAATCTGCGACCGGGGAGAGGTCGTACCCCGTGTCGCCGTCGATCCCAAGGGTGATCAAAGTCGCCCCGGCCTCCACCAGGTCGTCCCCACGCTCGACCGCGGTCGCCCGTGCTTCGCACGAACGCTCGATCTCGGTGGGCTCCCGGCCCACGTCGGCGCAGTGGTCGTCGAGGACCTGATTCTTGTGCCGGATCACGTCGGGACTCCCGAACCCATGCCAGATGTCGGCGAACTCGGCGGTGTATCTCAGGGTCTTTCGCTCCCCGCCACCGCCGATCAGGATCGGGATGTCTCGGGTCGGGCCGGGGTTGAGTTTGGCGAGCCGATCCTCGATCCGGGGGAGGGCATCTCTCAGGTCCCCCAGCCGCATGCCGGCCGTCCCGAACTCGTATCCGTACTCTTCGTAGTCCTTCCGGAACCAGCCGGCCCCGATGCCGAGGATGAGCCGGCCGCCGGAAGCATGGTCCACGGTGCGGGCCATGTCCGCCAGGAGTTCGGGATTGCGGTAGCTGTTACAGGTGACCAGAGCCCCGATCTCGACCCGTTCGGTCACTTCGGCCCAAGAGCCCAGCATGGTCCAGCACTCGAAGTGCTTCCCGTCGGGTTCCCCGCTGAGAGGGAAGAAGTGATCCCAGTTGAAGATGATGTCGACACCGATCTCCTCTCCACGTATCACCGCATCGCGGATCTCGGAGTACTCCGCGTGCTGGGGGTGCAGTTGGAGGGCGATGCGAACCGGATGACTCATGTCAGACCTCTATCCGGTAGAGAGTGTCCACGATCAGCTCGTCGACCACCGCCTGTAGCGCCTCGTGATCCGATGCTCCCTGTTCCAAGGCTCTCTCGTATGCCCAGACCTGGCGCTGGGCACTGGTCCCCTCACTCACGATGCTTCGGGCATGGTGGACCTCGTCGTGGGCCCCGAACTCGGCGGCGTCGTGGGCGACCAGCTCGATGATCTCCTCGAGGAGGTCGGAAAACGGGACCAGGGTTCCCTTCCCGAAGTCCACCAGCGAGCCCTCGGTGCCGTAGCGCTGGGCGCGCCAGATGTTCTCCTCGATGATGCCGGGTGCGTAGGTGCGCCACTTCTGGTTGCTGCGGCGGAGACGGTACAGAAACCCGAGGAGTGACTGATACAGCGCCGCGATGGTGATGGCATCGTCGAGCCGGGTGCACACGTCGCTGACCCGCATCTCGAGTGTCGGGTACTTGGCAGATGGCCGGATGTCCCACCACAGCTTGGAGGCGTCTTCGATCAACCCGGCGTCGACGAGGATCTCCACGTACCTCTCGTACTCGGCGTGGGAGATGAACTCCTCGGGGATCCCGGTGCGGGGCATGTTCTGGAAGATGACCAGCCGGTAGGCATGGAGGCCGGTGAGCACCCCATCCCAGAAAGGAGATGAGCTGGATAGCGTGAGCAAGTGGGGGAGGAAGTACTTGACCTGGTTCATCAGGTCGATGCGCAGATGCTGGTCGGCGATCCCGACATGAACATGCATGCCGCAGATGACGAGCTGACGGGCCACCTGCTGGTAGTCCGCCCGAAGTCTGAGATACCTCGGGTCTTCGGTGGTCTCCTGTTGGGCCCAATTGGCGAAGGGATGGGTGGATGCGGCGATGATGGCGGCCCCGTACTCGCTCACCACCTTGGAGAGATCCCGTCTCAGTGTTGCCAGGTCTTTTCTCGCCTCGGAGGCCCGGGCGCAGATCTTGGTCCCCACCTCGATCTGGGCCTGAAGGAACTCCTGGGTCACCTGGGCCCCCAGGACCTCGCCGAGGGAGTCCCACATCTCCTTGGGAGGCTTCTTGACGAGGTCCCGGGTCTGGCGGTCAACGACGAGGTACTCCTCTTCGATGCCGATGGTGAACTCGGGCCGTTCGATCACGCAGCAGAGACTAGGGACCGTCGTTCGGTGGCACAGAGCTCGCGCACATGACATCCGCGGACGTGGTCGTTGACCAGACCCATCGCCTGCATGAAGGCGTAGACGGTGGTGGGACCGACGAAGGTCCAGCCCCGGTCCTTCAGATCCTTCGACAGCCCGGCAGATGTCGCGGTGGTCGCCGGGATCTCATCTGGGGGAGGGGCTTCGGGCTCGGCCCACGACCAGAAGTATTCGCGCAGCGAGCCGAATTCGTCGATCAACACCAGGGCCATCTCCGCATTGTTGATCGTGGACCGGATCTTGCCTTGGTGACGGACGATCCCTCGATCGGTGAGGAGCCGGGACACGTCGGATTCATCGAACCCGGCGACCAGTCGGGGGTCGAAGCCGGCGAAGGCGGCCCGAAAGTTCTCACGTTTGCGCAGGATGGTCAGCCAGGAGAGGCCGGCCTGGAACCCCTCCAGACACACCTTCTCGAAGAGGCGGTGATCGTCGGTTGTGGGTCTGCCCCACTCGTCGTCGTGGTAGGCGCGGTAGATGTCTGGCTCGGATCCCCACCAGCATCGGGACACGCCGTCGTCCCCGATCAACAGCTCCATCATCTGAACGCTGGCATCACTTCTCTGGCGAACAACTCGAGGCTGCTGCGGTCGACGGCGGCGTCGGCGAAATGGACGATGGCGTAGCCCATCCCGCTCTCCTCATACTCTTTGAACCTGGTTATCACCTGGTCGGGAGTCCCCGACATCCGGTCGAACAAGGCTGCCGACCGCTTAGCCTTCTCCTCGGGCACGTACCTTCCGAGATGCTCGGCGAGCCACTCCTTCTTCGCTTCTACCTCGCCCTCGGTGGGAGCGCACATGATGTTGAAGTTGGCCGACCTGGTGATGGCATCGAAGTCGGTTCCGACGTCTTCGCAATGTACCTCGAGGATCTCCGACTTGCGGACGAAAGAGGTGAGGTCGTCACCGCCGAAGTTGGTGTACCGGGCGTATCTGGCGGCGATGTTGAGTGTCACCTTCTCGCCTCCCCCGGCGACCCAGAACGGGATGTGAGGCTCCTGGACCGGCTTGGGCTGACAGATCGCACCCTTCAAGGTGTAGTGCTCGCCGTCGTAGTGGACCTCGTCCTCGGTCCACATCGCCCTCATTATCTCCACACCTTCGCGGAGCATCCCCAGGCGCGCTCCAGGGGAGAGGAAGGGGTAGCCGTAGCCATCGTGCTCGTGCTCGTACCAGCCGGCACCGATGCCCATCTCGAGGCGGCCGCCAGAGATCACGTCGATACAGGCGGCGACCTTGGCCAGATATGAGGGGAGCCGGTAGGTGTTGCAGGTACACATCTGTCCCAGCCTGACCGTCTCGGTGGTGGCGGCCAGCGCAGACATCATCGTCCAGGCCTCGTAGGTCACCTCCTGGGTCGGCTCGGGGACGGTGTGGAAATGGTCGTACACCCACAGCGAGTCATACCCGAGACGCTCGATGTCCTGGGCCACGCCGAGCATTGTGGGCCAGTGCCGGTCAGTGGGGATGCCGGAGAGTGTGAGTCTCCAGCCTTGTGGTACGAAGGCTCCGAATCTCATGCTCCGACCCTACCGGAGTCGAGCTTTACCCCTGATTAGCGGGGGAGTTCCTAGGTTCCGTCTCGTGAGCTCCACCCGTCTCGGCGACGCATCGGCCGGTGGCCTGGCCGCCGGCGCCGCTCTCGGTGTGTCCGAGTTGGTCGCCGGTCTCCTCCCCTCGGTGCCCTCGCTCGTCGAGAGTCTGGGCAACTGGGTGATCGACAACGTCCCTCCGGTAGTCAAGGACTGGGCGATCTCGGTGTTCGGAACCAACGACAAGCTGGTGCTCTTGGTGAGCATCGCCGTCGTCGCCGTCCTGATCGGAGCAATCGTGGGCGTCTTGTCCCGGGGCCGCTTCGGTCTGGCTATCGCAGTGTTCTTGGGCTTCGGCGTTCTGGCTGCTGCCGCCGCCACCATCGACCCCCGGGTGTCACCGGGGGCCGCGCTCACCCCGGCGGGTGCTGCAGTCATCTCCGGGTTGGCGACGCTGCGGATGCTCCACACCCTCGGGGAGCGTGATGGTGGAGAAGGACCCGACACCTCCAAGCGCAACTTCCTCCTCGGCGCCGGGGCAGTCGTCGGAGTCGCCGCTCTCGCCGGTGGCCTGGGTCGCATGCTGATCGAGAGTGCCAAGCGGGCGGTGGCGGGACGGGAGGATGTGGTGCTGCCCAGCGCGGCGGACACCCTGCCGCAGGTGTCGGAAGCGGCGGACTTCGAGATCGAGGGGTTGGAGGAGATCCTGGTCCCGAACGAGGACTTCTACCGCATCGACACCGCCCTCTCGGTGCCGCGGGTCGACGTGCGGGAGTGGGCCCTCAGCGTCGCGGGGATGGTCGACCGTCCCTATTCCATCGACTTCCCCGACCTGCTCGACATGCGCATGGTGGAACGCGACATAACCCTCTCCTGTGTTTCGAATCAGGTGGGAGGAGGGCTCGTGGGCAACGCCCGCTGGCTGGGCGTGCCCCTCACCGAGATACTCGACCGCGCCGGCGTGCATCCCGACGCCGGCCAGATCGTGGGCCGATCGGTGGACGACTTCACCGTCGGGTTTCCGGTGGACGCGGCGTACGACGGACGTGAGGCGTTGGTGGCGGTGGGCATGAACGGTGAGCCGCTGCCCTTCGAGCACGGATTCCCGGCCCGCCTCGTGGTGGCCGGTCTCTATGGGTATGTCTCGGCGACCAAGTGGCTATCCGAGATCGAGGTGACCACCTGGGACGGGTTCAACGCCTACTGGGTGCCGAGAGGATGGGCCAAGGAGGCTCCGATCAAGACTCAGTCGAGGATCGACACCCCCGGTCACAGCGCCCAGATCCCACCGGGGCGTCACGTGGTGGCCGGTGTGGCCTGGGCCCCGACCCGGGGCATCTCCAAGGTGGAGGTACAGCTGGGAGAGGACGAGCCATGGCTGGAGGCGGACTTGAGCGAGCCGCTCTCGGACGACTCCTGGGTTCAGTGGAGAGCGGATTGGGATGCGAGCGCCGAGGGGCGTCATCTGCTCCGATGCCGGGCCACGGACGGCCACGGGGAGACCCAGACCTCAGAGGTGAGGCCGCCCGCCCCCGACGGAGCCACCGGATGGCACACCCGCCCGGTGTTCGTCGGCCCCAGCGCCTGACCGCGATTCATTCGGCAGCGTCGATCGCCGATATCGCCCATGCCAGACCCGACGAGGCGTCCTCGATGGCAAGACGCAGTTCCCACCCCGTGGCGGGTGAGCCGTCGTCGAACCAATAGAAGGAGAGGTTGCGAAGGGATGCCTCCATCGCGACGGGATCCACCGGCCAGGCGAGGTCGCACAGCGTGGCTATCGCCCACCACACCCCGAACCGGCCGGCGGCGGCTCCTCTCCTCCGTCCATGAGCCCCACCCGAGGCGCCGACCCACGCCATCCAGCGGAGGGCCTCATCGGGGGTCAGCTCACCTACCCGAGCCCTGGTGAGACCCAGGGCTCGCACCGCATGGAGGGCGGTCCCCTCCACTGCGGAGCTCTCGTATCGGCCGTTCGACTCGGTCACCCACGGCTGCACCAGATCGAAGAGGGCGCCTTCGGACTGGGGGTCGTCGATCGAGGTGAATGTCGTCGGCAGCGTCACATCGACGACCGCGGGCGGAGACGGCGAGGGTGCCTCGACCTTGTCGGCTTTGTAAGTGGCCACCGGATACTCCGGCTCCCACGAGGCGAGACGATTGGGCAGGTCCGGGAGGGGAGGGGTGCCGGCGTCGCCGCGGACCACTCGCTCGGCGGCGGTGACGAAGCGCCAGGGCCCGTCGTCGAGGTGATCGTCCAACTCTGCCCAGCTCTTCGTCGAAGCAGCCACTTCCGGGAGTGGGCCGAGGGCGAATCGTGACACACCCTCGCTCACGGCTGCTCCTGCCCACGCCCCCGGCGCCTCGAGGGTGAGCCGGTAGCGGATGTGCTCTTCCACGCCCCAGAGCTGCTTGCCCCGTCCGACCGCTTCGCGGCAGCGGGTCTTCAGCTCGACGAGCTCGTCCCAGGCGGAGCTCTCGCAGAGGCCGTCCACCACGCGGAGCAGCTCGTCGGTGTCCGATGCCTCGATGGCCTCGATCGCCCTTCGACTGATCACGGATTTGGGCCGGTGGCCACCGGAAGATCGAGACGGGACCACTCAGAGAACGACCCGACGTACAGCTCTGGCATCTCATGGCCGGCCAACACCATGGCCAGGGCGTCATGACAGGCGGTGACCCCGCTGCCACACGAGACCACCGTGTCAGGGGGCAGGTCTGCATAGACCCGGGCGAGCTCGTCGGGGGTGCGGAACCGTCCCTCCTCCGTGAGGTTGCGGGAGGTCGGGATGTTGATCGCTCCCGGTATGTGGCCCGCCTTGGGGTCGACGGGTTCAATATCGCCCCGATAGCGCTCCTCCGCTCGGGCGTCGAGCAAGACCCGTTCTCCCAGCTCGACTCGGGTGGCCACACCGTCGAACTCGTCGGGCACCGGGTAAGGGCGGGTCGGCTCCGGGGCGACGGTGCCCATCCCCACGTCGTGCCGGGCAGCTATCCACGCCCGATACCCGCCGTCGAGGACCTGGACTCGGTCGTGGCCGATCGCCCGTAGCATCCACCACAGACGGGCTGCGATACGTCCCGCGTCGTCGTCGTAGACCACTACGTGAGATTCGGGGCTGATGCCCAGTCGACCGAGTGTCATCGCGAACTCGTCGATGCCCGGTAGTGGATGCCGCCCACCACCCTCGAGAGCCGCCGACAGGTCATCGTCCAGGTCGATGAAAACCGCTCCCGGGATGTGCCCCATCTCGTAGGTCGATCGCCCCTTGTCGGGGTCGGTCAGGTCCCAGCGGATGTCGTAGACCCGGTACCTGCCGGGCGCGGCGGCGAGCTGGTCGACATCGATCAGAGGCCCCACGTCCCGGTTACTCCTCTTCGCCCGCGTTCTCGTCAGAGGGTGCCGTCGTCGACCACTGACGGTGGCCGGTCAGCTCACTCCCGAGTTCGCTGATCGTCCTGCCCAGGGCGGTGGCGAGGGAGCTGGCGGCTGCCTTCAGATGTTGACGCACCTCCGGGTCCTGCAGGGCCGTGGTCACCGATGCGGCAACCTGGCCCCACGCCCCGACCAGTGTCCCGAAGGCGTCCCTGATCTCTTCCTCGGAAGGCCCTGCGTCGGAGGCCACCTTCTGGTAGGTCGCTTTGAGACGCTCACCCAGGTCCCCGAACTCGTCCTGGACCGCATGCCAGGGGTCGGCCCGATCTTCTGTCGTAGGATCCTGGTCGTGCGTCTCCACCTCCTGGATGGTACCTACGAGCTGTT
>CAZLEQ010000009.1:0-45113 GCA_964558575.1 uncultured Acidimicrobiaceae bacterium
GACCAGCCCCCTCGGCCACACCTACATCAAGAAACCAGGCCCACCGGGCGAGTGAGCGGAGGCCTCATGGTGTCGTTGGTTGTTGATGGCGGCTCGTCCAAGCGAAGCGTGTGACCACGGGATCATCGCCTCCTGCGCTCACACCGTGGACCGTCAGGCCGCACATCTCGATCACCGCAGCAACGTCTTCAGGGGCAACCTTCCGCGACCGGCTTCCATAAGATCCCAGGATGAGGCGACCTCGCGGCTCGATCCAACCGATGAGCCGGTTCAGCCATTCACACCACAACTCTCGCGGTGATAGATCGAGCAGGGAGTAGACGTAAGTCCAGTGCCGGTCTGGCTGCCAGGTCCAGGCGTCGGCGACGATGAAGTTGGCTGCAAAATCGGGGAGACGCTCACGGGCCAGCTCAACTGACCCGGCTCCCAGATCGACCCCATGAGGTGTGAGGGTGTGACCCCGCTCGCTCGCCCAATCGACGATATCGGCGGCAAACAGGCCGTTGGCACAGCCCACATCGAGGAAGTCACCGTCGCGGTCGATCGCCTCCACGACAGGAGATCGCTCGGCCACCCATCGCTCTCGTCCACCCGAGAACCCCGACTGGACGATGGGATCTTCGGATCGCAGATAGGCCGCTTCCAGCTCCTGGGACTTCTCGAGGAACTCATGGTCGGGCCCGACCATCACCCGATCAGGGTCTTCTCGATGATGTCGATGGCGTGGTCGATGTGGTCCGCCGCGGTCCTTCGGTTGAGCACGGCGAAGCGGAGCACGAATCGGTCGTCGACGGTGGTGGGACTGAGATGGACCTTACGGTCGGCGTTCACCGCCTCCAGGGCGGCCCGGCCCACCTCGTCGTCGGTGAAGCGGAAGGAGACGATGGAGAGGTCGGGTCTCCACGGTGTCTCGATGCCCTCGATCCCGCTCAGCCGCTCGTAGGCATGTTCGGCCAGGTCGAGGCTGGTGTCGAGGGCGTCGCGGAAGGCGGCGACACCATGTAGGTGTAGCGGCAGCCAGACCTGGAGGCCACGGAACGGTCGGCTCAACTCCGGGCCCAGGGAGGCGATGTCCCTGACTCCGTGGTAAGAGTCCTCGTCGAGCAGATAGGCGCCCCGCCCCAGGTGGGCATCGACCAACGCCTCTTCGTCCCGTACCACCAGTGCGCCCACCCCGAACGGGACCGACAGCCCCTTGTGGGGGTCGAGAGCGATGGAGTCGGCCCGCTCTACTCCGGTGAGGATGGCCCGGCCACGTTCGGTCAGATAGAAGAAACCTCCATAGGCGGCGTCGATGTGCAACCACATCTCGTGGCCGGCGGCCAGCTCGGCAATGGCGGCCAGCGGGTCGACGGTGCCGGTGTCGGTGGTGCCGGCCGAGCCGATCACCAGGAAGGGGTCGAGCCCCTGTGACCGGTCCTCTTCGATCCGACGCTCGAGTGCCTCGACCGACATGCGCAGGTCGTCGTCCACCTCTATCGCCACCAGCTGATCGTCGCGGAAGCCGGCGAGACGGGCCGCCTTGGCAGCCGAGTGGTGGGTGTGTGGTGTCACGTAGATGACGCCCGTGCCGAAGTCGTCGCCCAGCTCGGCGTTCCGGGCGGTGACGATACCGGTGAAGTTGGCCATCGACCCCCCCGAGAGCAGCAGGCCTGACGCTTCCGGGCCCATAGAGAACATCGAGGTCATCCAGTCGATGAGCCCGTGCTCGATCGCGGAGAACCCGGGGGCGGCGCTAGCGACCCCGGTGTAACGGTTGAGGCCGGCGGCGAGGAACTCGGCCGCAGCCGCCGTGAACTGCCCGGAATTGGGGATGTAGGACAGGTGGCCGCCGGATGGGTGGTACACCCCGCCCTCCCCGGCGCGATCGATGATGGTGAGGAGCTCCTCGAGGGGTCGTCCGTCCTCGGTGGGGGGAGCCCGGAAGCCGGCCAGGGTCTCGGCATCCACCGGGGGGCCGGAGGCGTCCATGTCTGCGGCGCGCTGATACCAATCTTCGAGATAGGCGAGGACCGCTTCAGCTATTTCCGACCGGGTCTCGGCGTTCGGCTCGAGTGGGTGGTCCATCGCCCGTCAAGGTAATACCAGCGGTGGGCCACTGCGTCGTCGATCTCGTGCCATCTACGATCCCGGTCGATGGCATCCGAATCCCAACGTCTCCGTCTTCTCTGGCCGGGTCATCTCGGACTGGCTAGGGGCAAGTACCTCACCCCGGTTCTCACCCTCACCGTCAATGTCTACAAACGCCTCCAGCCGGGTTCGCCATGCGGCTATTGGGCCAACTGGGGCCACGACCACCGTGGTGTGACGGTGCGGGTCCCTCCCGCCCGTGGCCAGGCACCCGTTTGGAGCACCGGGTGGGAGACGGGTCGGTGACCCAGCATCAGGGCATCGCCGCCGTTCTGGCTGCCGCCCTCCTCGGCTACGAGAAGGGATACGAGCTGCCTCCCGTAGAGACCCTCGACTGCATCGAGAGAGCGTCCACCGACACGGTCACGCCTGCCCCACTCGACGAAGCCCTCGACGCCCTCGATGCCGACACCGACCTGGTCGAAGGCTTCGGCGCCGAGTACCTGCCCTTCCTCTGATGGGGTCGTTCCTCTTTCCCTGGACTCCCAGCGGCAGGTCCTCGCTGATCCCTCCGCCGCCCTGGCACTACTCAGGGGAGATGATCACCGTCGAATATCGCACCGACCCCGACCGGGTGGCCGCCTTCCTGCCCGATGGGGCCAGTCTCATGGACGACGATCCCGGAGCCGTCGCCTTGATCTGGGCAGACTGGCAGAGCAGCGGCGACGAATTCGAGGAGATCCTCGATCCCGTGCGCAGCCAGTACAAGGAGTGTTTCGCCGTCATTCGCTGTCGATGGGAGGGGGACGCCTGGAGCCGTTGCCCCTTCATCTGGGTGGACAAGGACTTCGCCTTGGTCAGGGGGTATCACCAGGGCTATCCCAAGAAGATCGGCGACATCTGGATGACCCGCCCGGTCACGGTGGGCCGGGCCGGGCCCAGGCTGGAGAAGGGAGGCAGGTTTGGGGCCACACTGAGCGCCTCCGGCCGCCACCTCGCCCATGCCCGCATCGAGCTGACCGAGCCGGTCGACTCGCCCGGCTTCGTCAACGCTCATCCGATGCTCCACAACCGCTACTGGCCGGCGATCGAGTCGGACGGATCGGCCTCGATGGACGAATTGGTCACCATGCGCGGATACGACGGCGAGATCGCCGACGTGTGGTCGGCCACTGCGGATCTCGAGGTCTTCGAATCTCCCACCGACGAGCTCTCACTGCTCGAGCCCGAGGAGATCATCGGCGGGTATTACCACCGCGTCGGCGTCTCCTGGAAGGGCGGCACCACTCTCCGGCGCTCCGATTAGTCGACCGTTCCCTCGGCGATCTGGAGGGTCTTGAGGTCGCTGTGGAAGTCGAGGGCGTATTCGCCGCCTTCACGGCCGATACCTGAGATTCGACAACCCCCGAACGGAGCGGTCAGGTCGCGCACCAGGAAGGTGTTGACCCACACGATGCCGGCCCGGATGGCCGATCCCACCCGATGGGCCTTCTCCTCAGAGCCGGTATAGACGATCCCCGACAGTCCGTACTCGGTGGAGTTGGCCAGGGCGATCGCCTCCCGCTCGTCGGTGAAGGTCTGGAAGGTGAGCACCGGCCCGAAGATCTCCCGCTGCACCACCTCCGAGTGGTTGTCCTTCGGCTCGATCAGCGTCGGCTCGTACCAGAGCCCGTCTTCCTTCCAGCGCTCGCCGCCGCGCACGATGCGGTCGCCGTTGTCCCGGGCTCGCTCCACGAAGCCCTCGACCCTGGCGAGATGATCGGGGTGGATCATCGGAGAGATCGTCGTGGACGGATTGCGACTGTCGCCTAGGACGTGCTTGTCGGTGTAGGTGCCGAACAACTCGAGAAACTCGTCGGCGGCCATCTCCTCGACGAGGAGCCTGGTCCCGGCGAGACAGACCTGGCCGGAGTCGTCGTATTGGCCCGCGGCCTTCTTCGCCGCCGCGTCGAGGTCGGAGTCCGCGAACACCACCAGCGGGCCCTTCCCGCCCAGCTCGGCGGTGAAAGGGACGATGTTACGGGCGGCGGCGACACCGATGTGACGGGCTGTCTCCGGGGAGCCGGTGAATGAGATCCGTCGCACCCTCCGATCTGAGACCAGCGCCGCACCAACCTCATCTCCTATCCCCTGGACGATGTTGAGGACCCCGGGAGGGAGCTCCGCCTCCTCGGCCAGGTCGGCGAGTATCGAGGCCGAGAGTGGAGCCCACTCGGCGGGCTTGAGAATGGCGGTGTTGCCCGCAGCCAGCGCCGGGGCCAGCTTCCACGTGGAGAGGAGCCAGGGGGCGTTCCAGGGGGTGATGATCACCGCCGGTCCGGCCGGCATCCGCTGCACGAAGTTACGGGTTCGCTTCGACGACCACTTCCGGCCCTCGTATCCGCCGGCGAGGTCGGCGTAGTTGCGCAAGTTCTCGGCGCCGCGATGGATCACCCGGGCGCGCAGGCTCTCCAACAGCATGGCCATATCGGCACACTCGACGGTCGCCAGGTCCTCGATGTTCTCGTCGATGAGGTCGGCGAGGCGGTGGAGGTGCTCCGCTCGCCGGTTGGGAGTGAGCGCCGACCACCCGGGGAAGGCATCGGTGGAGGCGGTCACCGCCCTGTCGGCGGTGAGAGCATCGCCGCGGGCGACGTCGGCGAGCTTCCAATCCCAGTCGAGGGGAGAGCGGACTTCGAAGGTCTCTTCCGCAGAGACTCTCTTCCCACCGATGTAGTGGTCGGGGGAGACGGCCACGTCGGAGACCTCTGCTCTGGCTGAAGGCATGGCTGTCAGGATATCGTTGGCAGGAGAACTCGACCCGGGAGTGAGGTAGCACCGGCGAGATAGTCGGCGTCGGCTTCGCCCGTCTCCTCCGGACACCATGAGCCACACCTTCTGGCCTCTGTCGGAGATCCCCCAGCAGGGAGGCATCGGACCCGGTCCACATCTTCACCCCGAGGCGCGCACCGCCGACCAACAGAGACTGGAGTGGATGAAAGCCCCGGCTTCGGCAACTATCTGATGATCCCGGGTCTACCGGACTACGGCAGGGGACCATGCCACAATCGGAGTGTGGTCGCCTTGAGAGAGCACAAGTACTTCGCCGAGGCGCTGGAAGCGCTCGCCGGAGCGATCGAAGCACTGGATCTCGGGCCGGGCGCCTCCGACCTCGCCGCCGAGCGGGATCGTCTCGCCGGCACCATCCGGTCGTATTTGATTCCGAGGGCATCCGATTCCGCCGGGCCGCTCACCGTCGTCGTGGCCGGCCCGACCGGATCGGGCAAGTCGACGCTGGTCAACTCGCTGACCGGTGTCGATGCCTCGGCGACCGGAGCGCTTCGACCGACCACCAGGGCCCCGGTCGTGGTGGCCCCGCCCGACCATGCCGACAGGCAGGTGACGATCGGGGGAGTCCCCTGTCAGGTGGTGTTTGCCGGGTCAGACGGCCTCGACTCGATGAGCGTCGTGGACACGCCCGACATCGACTCGACGTCCACGCATCACCGCGTCATGTCCGAGACTCTCATCGACAACGCCGATGTGGTGATCTTCGTCACCTCGGCTCTCCGCTACGCCGACGGAGTGCCCTGGCAAGTGCTGCGGCGGGCCGAGTCGCGGGGCACTCCGGTGATCCATGTCCTCAATCGGGTCGAGTCGGCCTCGGCGGGGTCGATCGTCGGCTTCAAGTCACGGCTCGCCGCGGCGGGATTCGACGGCGAGTTGATCACCATCCCCGAGCATCATCTGGCGCAGGGAGCCTCCCGGTTCCCCGATCTGTCGGTGCGCTCGCTGCGGAAACGGCTCGATGCCGTGGTGTCGGACCACGATCGGTTCGCCGCCGAGGTGTTCGCACGGGTGGTCCGCTCGACGGTGAGCGCCACCCAGGCACTGGTCAGGGCGTTGACAGACATCCACGACGAGATCGACGCCCTCGAGGCCCGGGCGGCGGACGATCTGGTGGCACGTGTCCCCCGGCTCGACTTGGGCGGCGTGGCTTCGGGCCTCTACCCGGTCCCACCTCTCGAGGCCGGCTCTCTCGCCCGGCATCGATGGCGCCGGCGTGCCCGCAGGGAACGTTCCGGGGCCGCCGCGCTGGAGGCCGCGGTGGCCGACCGGGTGGTGCAGGTCGTCGACTCCGATGTGCGGCTGTGGCTGGTCGAGGAGGAGGGATCGCTCCGGCAGACCCGGGTGGACTCATCTCACGTCGTGGACGGCGTGCTGGCATCGACCCGCGCGGCCGTCGCAGGGTGGGTCGACTTCGTGGCCAGGATCGCATCCGAATTCGACAGGGCCAACTTGTGGTTCTGCGAGGCGGTCCTGTTGGAGGCGGCCACCGACGACTCGATCGTCCCGGCCGTGAGTCTCCTCTTCGGCGACTACGGCCCGGTGTTGGTCGAGAGGGCTCGACGCGAGTTGATTGGAAGGCTCGAGGTCGTCTACGAGAGCGCCGGGTCCCTGGTGGCCGAGGGTCTGCGCCAGCGCTACGGCGAGGTCGACGACTCGGAGCTGATAGAAGTGCTCGGAGCGGCCACAGCCGTTTTGCCACCCATCCATGCGTGACGATCTCGTCGCTCTGCTCGAGAAGGCGGATCTGGCACTGGGGTCGGCGGCCGGGGTCATCGACGAGGACGCTCTCACACCCTTGATCGAGTCGGTGCGTGCCGTGCGCACCCGCCTCGCCTACCCCGAGGACGTCCTGGTCGCCGCCCTCGCCGGTGGAACCGGCTCGGGCAAGTCGTCACTGTTCAACGCCTTCGTCGACGACGAGGTGGTGGATGCGGGAGGGATCAGGCCCACGACGTCCCGAGCCGCCGCCGCGGTCCCTGAGCGCCTCGGGGCGTCGATGGACGGCTATCTGGATCGGATCGGGGTGGAGGAGCGCCACCGGTACGCCGGCTCCGGGATCTGTGTCATCGATCTCCCCGACACCGACTCGGTGGAGGAGAGCCACCGGCACCGGGTCGATCGGATCCTGCCCCTGGTGGACGTGGTGGTCTGGGTGACCGACCCCGAGAAGTACCACGACGCCCGACTCCATCTCGAATACATCGCGCCGATGGCCGACTACGCCGGTCAGTTCGTGTTCGTCCTCAATCAGGTCGACCGTCTCGATCCGGGTGATGTGGAAGAAGTCGTCTCGGATCTGAACCAGGCCCTGCGCGGCGAGGGGATCGACGATCCGATGGTGGTAGTCACGTCGGCTGCACCCCCCAGCGGTCCGCCGGTTGGGGTGGAGGAGGTCCTGGCGGCGCTCGACGTCAAGCGATCTGAGGGAGGGCTCTACGACAAGCTACTCATCGACCTGGAGGAGGCCGGTCGCAGCCTCGAGGCGCAGGCTCGGTCAGGACTCCACTTCGACGCTCGTGCCTCGGATGCCGTGGAATCGGCGTTGCGATCGCTCGAGGAAGGGGACGCTCCCGGCGCCTCCCGGTCGCTCACCGCTTTCCTCGACACCCTGGTCTCCGAGACCGGTGGCGAGACCGCAGCCGCGCTGGCGAGGGTGGCTGCCGACGTGCCCGGGCACTTGCGCCGAATCGACAGGGAGTTGTATGCCGAAGGGGCTCCCGAGCCGCGGCGACGCTGGCTCCGCCGACCATCCTCCCGAGGCACCGGATTCGACCCCGACCGGGCTCGAGCTCTGCTCGGCCAGGCAGTGATCCGCCCGGCCCGGGCCACCCTGGCCAAGCGTGCCCTTGCCGTGGCGTCGGTGGCGGAGTTGTCGCTCGAGGTGCGGAGACTGCGTGAGACGAGGCGCCGTTAGTGTGATCGAGTCATGCCCTCCCTAGCCCAGGACCTCATCGGTGACCTGAGCGATCAGAACCGTCTCATCGCCACCGGTGTGATCCTCGGTTTCGGCGTCCTCGTCTATTGGCTGGCCGCCTCCGCCGGCCGTCGATACGTGCGCCGGATGTCGCACCGCGGCCACGAGCGAGCCGCTCGGGCCCAGACCCTGTGGACGGTGCTGCGGCGGGTCATCCTCATCGCGGTGCTGGTCACCGCGATCCTCTTCGTCCTGACCACCTGGGGTGTCAGCCTGGCTCCGTTCCTCGGCGTCGGCGCCATCTTCGCCGCCGCCCTCGGGTTTGGCGCCCAGGACCTGGTCAAGGACTTCCTCTCCGGATTCTTCATCCTCGTCGAAGACCAGTTCCATGTCGGAGACGTGGTCACCATCGCCGATACCACCGGGGTGGTCGAGGACATCCAGCTCCGGGTGACGCTGCTGCGCGACCTCGAGGGGAACCAGCACTACGTGCCCAACGGCCAGATCACGGTCACCTCCAACTTCACCTCGATATACGCCCAGCCGGTGATCGACATCGGCATCGCCTACGAAAGCGACGTGGATCGAGCCATCGAGGTGCTGCGGGACGAGCTAGAGAAGCTGGCATCCGACGCTGAGTTCTCCGACTTCGTCACCGAGCCACCAGAGGTGCTGGGAGTCAACGAGCTCGCTGAATCCGCCGTGGTGCTCAGGGCCCGGCTCACCACCACCGCCAGCGAGCGCTGGGCTGTGCGCCGGGAGGCGCTCAAGCGGATCAAGAGGCGCTTCGACGCCGAGGGAATCTCCATCCCCTTCCCCCAGATCACCCTCAACCGGAAGTCGGAGTAGCTACCCGCTCCCGATGATCAGGAGGCTGTCGGGGTCCCAATCCGCCGTGCCGCCGTCGACCAGGCCGAGACCCTCGCCATCGGCCTGAACCGCCACCGCCGGGGCGGCTTCAAACGAGAGATCCTTCACGTCCGGCCACACCTCGAACCCCTTGACCGCGCCGAGATCGCGGTGGAACAGCGCGCTGAAGAAGATCTTCGGTATCCGCCTCCGGCGCAGCCGTTCCAGGACGAGCACCGACATCGGATCGGGGGCTTCGTCGTTGAAGCGGAGGGCGATTCTGCCGAAATAGGTGTAGACCTCTCGAAATTGGATCAGGGCGGTGGTGGCGTGTGCCGAGCGGTCCTCGCTGGTGAACGTGACATGTGGCTTCACCGTTGGATAGCTGGTCATGCCCACGCCCAGTGCGGAGCGGGCGTAGTGAATCGAGCCGAAGCGATACTTCCGGTAGGGATCTCCGTCGGCGACGCGCACCACTTCGGCATCGAGACCAAGACCGCAGGCGAAGATGGCATGGTGCACCGTCTCGGTGCTTCCTCGGTCGAGGATCAGGCGGACCGTCCCGATGCTGCGAGGGGGCGGAGCTTCTCCGATCAGCTTGGCCGCCTTGGTGGGTTTGGTGGGGATATCGAAGAGACGGGACACCACATTGGTCGTTCCGACGGGGATCACACCGAGGGCCGTGTCCGTCCCGATCAGACCCTGAGCCACGTGATGGACCATCCCGTCGCCTCCCATCGCCACCACGATGGTGGCTCCGTCCTCCACCGCCTGGAGGGAAGCCGCGGTCGCGTCGGCCGCGGCGCCCGGCCAGAGTGCCTGGACCTCGTGACGCGAAGCCAACTCTGCCATCACGTCGCGGTGGGCGCCCCCGGTGAATTGTGAAGCCACCGGGTTGGCGATGACGACGATTCGTTCCATAGACCTCGAAAGCTACAGAACTACCCTGCCAACTCGATGTCCGAACATCCCGAGAGCCCCAATCCACCGCCATCGTCCGATGCCCTCTACACGGTGGTCGCGGGCGAGGGCGATGGCTTTCTCCTCGGCCTGGCGGCGGGGGACACCGCCGGAGGAGCCTGGGACCTGGGTTACTCGGCGATCACCGAGCAGGTGACACTCATCTCGTACGAGTTGATCACCTCCGACGCCCTCGATCATCGTCGGCTGGTCGAGTCGCTCCTCGAATTGGACGGCATTCACGAGGAAGAGCCGGTGTACCGGGCGGAGACACCAGAGTTCAGGCTGTGGCTCGACCGGGCCCGAGTCGGCAGTCTGATGCCCGGCGAGGAGACCTCACTGGACGCCGCAGCCCGGGGCCCAGCGCTGGGAGTGGCCTTCCGCCGCCGGCCCGACGAGCTCGTCTCCGAGACGGTCCGGCTCGGACGGCTGTTTCACCGCGATGCGGGCACCGTCGCCGCCGGCGTCATCTCGGCCTCCGCCGTCGCCGCATCTTGTTTCGCCCAGTCGGGTCTCGACCTCATCGCCGGGGTGGGTGAGACTGTTGGGCTCGCCCTCGACCAGCTGTCTGTCGGGCTGGCGGGCGCAGAGCGGGTGGCAGGAATTCCCGGCGAGATCGGTGCCTTGCTCGACTCGGTCGGGGTGACCACCGCCGAAGAGGCTCTCGCCGCCGCCGGAGGAGATCGGGAGGACCCGATCCAGATGGTGCTCGCCGGCCTTCTGCTGGCGGCGCCGGTGGCCCCCCGCCACCACGTCCCGATATCGGAGGCGTCCCGTCTCGGGGGGAGCCTTCTCGGGTCGATCGTGGGCGCGGTGGTGGGGGCGAGGGTGGGTATCCGGGCCTGGCCGTGGGCGTTCGCCAACGACACCTGGTTCGCCGAGATCGGCCGCCGTCTGGTGAGAGGGCCGCGGGAGGTCAGCGATCTTCCGATCCCCTATGCGGTGGAGCAACATCTCATGTCGGGGGGTCGTCCCGGGTTTCACTGATGTGTGTGAGGGGGGACTCCCCTCCGGCCCTGCGGGCCTACCCCCCGCCCGAGGCGGGGCTCTTCGATAGCAGGTCCTCCGAGGCCCACTGCCTGGGCCGGTCGTCGATCCCTCTCAGGATGATCCAACCCACGACGATGAAGACGGCGAGGGCCCCCATGGCAAAGCTTCGCGAGAGACCCATCAGGTCGACGATCAGCGCCCAGACCAGAGGCCCGGCGATGGTGGCGAAGCGGGCCACCGTCGCGTAGAGACCGTAGAACTCCCCGAGCCGACGGGGTGGAGAGAGCCTGATCATCACCACCCGGTCCGAGGCCCAGGTGGCTCCGAGTGCGATGCCACCCACCGGCCCGATGACCCAGGCAACGTCGGTGACCCCGGTGACGGCGGCAGTCACCCCGGCTGCGATGGCGAGGACCCACAAGATCAGCACGAAACGCAGCACCCGGAGCGGCCCATGCCGCTCGATGAGCGGGCCCGAGCCAAAGCCTCCGGCGATGGCCCCTGCGATCGCCACCCCCATCAGGGCGGTGAAGAAGCCCCGGTCCAATCCCAGCTCGTCGATGACGAAGATGGCGAGGAACCCGCCGACGAGGGTGTTGATGGCGTCGGTGTAGAAGAACCTGCCCACGAGAAAGGGGACGATCCCCTCGTAGGTCCGGGCAGCACGCCAGGAGGCGATGAGACGGGAGGCGATGCCGCGCAGCGTGGGAAGGGGCGAGTTGGACCTCCCGGGCCGCTCGCGAATGAAGAGGAACGAAGGCAGAGCGAACAGGAGGAATGCCGCTGCGATGAGGCGAAACGCCCCCGGGTATCCCCAATCGAGGACATCCAGGGCGAGCAGGCCGAGCCCGAGACCAACCACCGAGCCGAAGTAGCTGAAACCAACACCAATCCCGGAGATCCGGCCCCGGTTCTCCTCGGTGCTCACGTCGACGAGCAGGGCGTCGTAGACGACGGACCCGGTGTGCACTCCGATCACGGCCACCCACAACATCGAGAAGGTCAGCCACACCGGGCCGATGGCGAGCAGTGAAGTGGCCACGATGGCGGTCACGGTGGTTGCGATGAGCATCGGCACCCGTCTCCCCGTCACGTCCGTGCGGGCTCCGACCCACGGAGCGAGGAAGATCACCGCGACCGCGGCGGTGGCATGGACGATGGCCAGGTAGGTGTCGGGATGGCCCTCGGCGACCATCCAATCGGAGAAGTAGAGGCCGACCACTCCGAGGGCGAAGATGGTGTTGGCCAGGTCGTAGACGACCCAGGAGTAGGTGGCTAGACGTGAGGGGTCGCCGGAGGACCCGTCTCCACCCACGGCTCTCAGAAGGTGACCGCGACCGAGATCAACTCCTCGCGACCGAGGAGCCCGGCAGCGGCCTGTAGCGCCCGTGGCGTCTCCGAGAGCGGGAACTGATGTGAGACCAGGTCGTCGATACGCGGGTCGGTCTCCAGCTGGTTGGTGGCCCATTGGTAGCCGACGGTGGTTGCCCCTACCGCACCTCTGACGGTGAGCTGTTTTGCCACGATGACGTCGGAGAGGAAGTGGAAGGCGCGGTTGCCCTTGGTCGATGCCAGTATCACCCGCCCACCACTGCGCACCAGGTCGAGTGCCGTGAAAACGGCCTCAGGGTCGTCGGACGTGACGTCGATGACGACGTCGGGTCGTCGTCCCAGGTCGTTGGCCAGCTCGGCGGCGACATCGGTCATTTCGACGTCGATCGTGGTGTCGGCGCCCAGCATCCGGGCCAGATCGAGCCGGTCGCGGTCGTGGCTGAGCCCGGCTATGCCCACCCAGCCGGCACCGGCGGCCTTGGCCGCGATGAGACATGCCAGGCCCCGGGGCCCCGGGCCCAGGATGAGCACGTCCTCTCCGGGCTTGAGGGAGGGCAGCTCAACCGCCCAGGTGTGCCCGGACGCAAGGGGGTGGACGTATGTGGCCACCTCGGAGGGGACGTCGTCGGTCACCGGGTGGAGGTAGGCGTTGGGATCGAGGTAGAGGAGCTCGGCGAGCCCACCCCAGAGACCTGGGGGCTCCACCGAGGCGATCATCCCGTAGGAGTTCGAGGGCTTGCGACTGACACACGTGGCGAGGTTGTTCTGGCATCGGTGACATCGGCCACAGCGGATCCTCGGCTCGACCACGACCCGGGTTCCTACCGGATAGGGAACGTTGGGGCCCTGAACTGCGATCCGCCCCACCACCTCGTTGCCGGGGACGAGCGGGTAGACGATGTCTCGGGCCTCACCCTTCCACACCTGGACGTCGAACCCTGACACTCCGGTGGCCTCGACGGCGAGCCATCCGCCGGCCTCCCCGCCGTCAGTCGAGACCGTCGTCATGGAGAAGTGTCTCGGCTCGACGAGCATCATCGCACGGGCCGTGGATCCTGCCTGCATTGCGGGCGAGTGTAAACCCGCGTCAGAGCCTTCCGAACACGTCGAGCATCCGGGAGACCCCCCGTTCGAGGTCGCGGTCGGAGAGGGCGTAGGAGAGCCTGATGAAGCCTGGGGCACCGAACGATTCCCCGGGCACGACCGCGACTCCCGCCTCTTCGAGGAGGGTCTCGGCGAGGGCCTCGGAGCTGGGGTGGGTGGCGCTGAGCAGGTCCTCCACACTGGGGAAGACGTAGAAGGCCCCCTCCGGCCGGCGACAGCGCACCCCAGGGGCGTCGACCAGCATCGCCATCATGGTCTGGCGTCGCTTGTCGAACGCCTCACGCATCGCCAGCACGGTGTCCTGGGGGCCGGTGAGGGCGGCGAGGGCCGCCATCTGGGCCACGTTGTTGACGTTGCCGGTGGCATGAGACTGGTGGCGGGCTGCAGCTCCGACCACATCCTCAGGCCCGATCATCCAGCCCACCCGCCATCCGGTCATAGCGAAACTCTTGGCGACACCGTTGACGATGATGGCGTCATCGAGACCTTCGGTCACCGCGGCGATGGAGGGAGCCGCCTTCTCCTGGTGATAGACCAGCCGTTGGTAGATCTCGTCCGCCATCACCCAGATGCCGTGGTCTCGGGCCCACTCACCGATCTGACGGGCTTCGTCGGCGGTGTAGACCGCGCCGGTCGGGTTCGAGGGCGAGACGAAGACCAACAGTTTGGTTTGGGAGGTGCGGTGGGCTTCGAGAGTGGCGACATCCACTTTGAAGTCGTCGGCCATCCTGGTGGGGACAGAGACGGTGTGTCCACCGGCCAGCTCGATTCCCGAGGGATAGGTCACCCAATGGGGCGCCGGGAGGAGTACCTCGTCGCCCGGATCGAGCAGGGCGGCGAATGTCTGGAAGATCGCCTGCTTGGCCCCGTTGGTGACCAGGATCTGACTGTCGTCTACCTCCACCCCGGAATAGGTGCCGGTGTACTCGGCGATGGCCGCCCGAAGCGGCGCCAGACCGACGTTCGCCGTGTAGTGGTGGTTGTCCGGCTCGGCAGCCGCCCGTGCCGCCGCTTGGGTGATGTGCTCGGGAGTAGGGAAGTCGGGCTCTCCTGCGCCGAACGAGATGACGTCGCGTCCGTCGGCGGCCATCTGTCGGGCGCGGTTGTTGATTGCGAGGGTGGCCGACCCCGGCAGGCGGCCGAGTCGCGAAGAGACCCGTCCCACCGGGATCAGCTCGAGCTGTCTTCGTCTTCGAGCGCTTCGGACACCTTCTCGGCCGCTTCGGCCGCTTCGGCCGTGGCTTCCTTGGCTCCCGCGGTCATGTCGGTCACCGTCTCTTTGGCCTTATCCCTGGCCTTGTCGAGGTGCGGCTTTGCCTTCTCCGACAGATCGCTGGCGGTCTCCTTGGCCCGCTCCATCGCCTTGTCCACGTGAGGCTGTGCCTTCTCGGCGGCCTCCTTGGTCGCCTTCACCACCTTCTCCACATGAGGCTGTGCTTTCTCGGACAATTCGCCGGCGGTCTCCTTGGCCGTTCCGAACCACTTCTGCAATGTCTCTTTGAATCCCATCTCGGTCCTTTCCTCAACCGTGAGGGTAGACCCGCTTCCCGGCCCGTCAGTCGTCGGATCGGGGGGCCGCTCCCGACCGGAGGCGCTTGCGGCGGCGACGGCGTAAGAAGGCGGTGCCCAACCCGGTGAGCACCAGGGTGGCGAGAGCGCTCACCATGACCAGTAGCGCCACGGGCATGTCCCACGACCATCCCAGGAAGTGGACCGTGGCGCTGTCGGCATTCTGCACGGAGAAGACGATCAAGAGGACGGCCCAGACCAGCAAGAAGGCCGCTCCCCACGGTATCCCCTCCCGGGGTCCCAAGTTCTCATCCCTGTCGTGAATCGGGTTCTCGTCCATCATCATCAACACTATGCGTTTCCGGGGGCTTCGATCGCACAACGCCGAGCTGGACGTACCCTGGTCGCCCATGCGGAGAACCACTTTGGCTCTCCTGGCCCTGGCCACGGCATGTATCGGGGCGTCCCAGGAGCCCGCGACCACCACATCGACACTGCCGGAACCGGCCACGACCACCACGATGGCGTCGACCACCTCCACCACGTCTTCGGTCACCACCACGACCGAGGCCACGACCACCACCACCCTGGCGGCTCTCCAGTCGCTCGCCTATGTGGAGGTGGCAGCGGTCGAGTTCGCGATCCAGGTCGTCCCCTGGATCCCGGGATTCGAGATGGTCCCCACGAAGGATGGTCAGGTCTGGCTCTATGACGGAACCCGCTTGTCCGAGACCCCGGTGCTCGACATCAGCGCCCAGGTGAGGAATCAGGGGGAGCAAGGGATGCTCTCGCTGGCCGTGCACCCTGACGACACCAACCGGGTGTTCATCCACTATTCGGCTGGCGACGGCTCCACGGTCGTCTCCGAGTTCGCCTGGGAGGATGGTGCTCTCGTCGACGAGCAGGTGCTGTTCACGCTCGGGCAGCCGGCGGGCAACCACAACGGAGGCATGCTCCAGTTCGGGCCCGACGGGCACCTCTACCTCGGGCTCGGAGACGGGGGCGGCGCAAACGACCGGTTCGACAACGGTCAAGACACCGACACCCTGTTGGGGAGTCTGGTCCAGCTCGACGTCGACGGTGATGCCGAGCCCGCTCTCTGGCAGTACGGGCTGCGCAACCCGTGGCGATTCTGGATCGACGGAGACCTGATCTACATCGCCGACGTTGGCCAGAGTTCCTTCGAGGAGGTGAACGTCAGCGATCTCGAGGAGGGAGTCAACTACGGATGGCCGATAACCGAGGGTCTGGGTTGCTTCCGCCCACCGTCGGGATGTGACACCACCGGGCTGACGCTTCCGGTGGTAGAGGTGGGCCACGGTGACGCCGGGACCTGCTCGATCACGGGAGGCGTGGTCTACCGCGGCGATGCTATCCCGGAGGTCGCCGGCCACTACTTCTACTCCGACTACTGCGGTGGCTACCTGCGCAGCTTCGTCTACGCGGCCGGGGAGCTGGTGGAAGAGGTCGACTGGACCGACCAGGTCGACGTCGCCGGCAGGGTGGTGTCTTTCGGAGTCGACGGCGACGGTGAGATGTACGTGGTCACCACCGAGCGCATCCTGAAGGTGGTCGCGGTCCGCGGATAGGCTCGGGGTCACCATGCCCACCATCTTCACCAAGATCATCGAAGGTGAGATCCCAGGAACCTTCGTCTGGCGCGACCAGCGCTGTGTGGCGTTCATGTCGATCAACCCGCTGCGACCGGGCCATGTCCTCGTGGTCCCGCGGGACGAAGTGGACCACTGGCTCGACTGCCCCCCGGATCTGAGCGATCACTTGATGGCGGTGTCGCGTTCGATCGGGCGCGCCATCCATCAAGTCTACGGCCCGGAGAAGGTGGGGTTGATGATCGCCGGTCTCGAGGTGCCTCATCTCCACATCCACCTGGTCCCCATCGACGGTGTCCATGACCTCGACTTCGCCAACGCCGCGCCTTCGGTGGAGCGCGAGGAGCTCGAGGAGCAGGCCGCATCGATCCGCTACGTGCTCACCGCATCGGGAGCCGAGGGGGTTGCCGGCTAGCTGCTGCCCTCGAACTCCTCGACGGTGCCCTCCAGGTAGGCGATGGCGGGGTCGTATCCCAGCGGCACCTGATGAGTGGTGTAGTGGATGACACGCTCCACCCAGAGCCGAAAGGCGGCGGCGCGCCATCCCGGGTCGTCGAGTTGGAAATGACGCATCAACTCGGGGAAGACCTCGAGCCAGCGGTCACCATCCATCGCGATCGGGCCCGACGGGTCCAACCCGAGGGAGTGGAGGACCAGGGTCTCGGCCGGATCGGGCTGGTGGGCGATCGCCGCCCGGGTGGCTGCGACGTCGTAGGCCTCCGTCATCTTGAGATCGTCGGGCACGGGAGCCGGCGGGTCACCGTCGAAGGGGGTTTCTCGATCCGGGCGACGGCGTCCCGCCAGTGAACCGACCGCGTCGAGACACTCGAGGAGCATGTCACCGATGTCGGTGAGGGACCCATAGAGGGCGTGCCGTTTGCCGTCGGCGACGTGATGTTCGTAGACCCCGACCCCGAGTGCGGCGGTGGCGTGGGTGATGACCGTGTCCACGCCCCAGTCCGAGCGGTCCCGCACGAACGAATCCCCGGCGAGGGCGGCCACCACTCTGTCATTCAACAAGAGCTCCCCACCCAGTGGCTGGCCGATCCGGGGGAGCAGTGTCCCCCCGAAGAGGAGCGCCAGACCCGGTCGGGTCACCATCCAGGTGATCATGGCATCTGTCGCCGCGCGGGGGAACCGATGCCGGACCACGCCGTAGCCCCGGTCGGCGGCCTCCTCGGCGCCATCGATCCAGGTCTCGTCGAAGTTGGTGATGTCGGCGTCGTAGAAGTGCACCCGGTCGAAAGCTCGCTCCGCCGCCAGCCGGAGAGCGGTGTTCATCCCGTCACCCTTGCCGGGGCGAAAGCCTCCGATCCGCTCTTGGGCGAACACGAGGGTCGGTGTGTTGCTGGCCCGGGTGATGTCGGCGGCGGCGGCTTCGACTCGGGCCATGGCCGCGCTCTCGGCGGCGGCGACTGCCCAGACCTCGTCCACCCGGTCGTGGCCGGCAGCCATGGCCAGGTTGACCTCCACAACAGACAGGTCTTCGTCCTTGAAAGGGAAGACGACCACGCTCACGGGATCTGTCCCTTCGCCGGTCTACCCTCGGCGACCATGACGGATTCGGTCGGGAGAGTCCTCGGCACCAGAGATGCCACGCCGCTGGAGTTCTGGGTCGGAGTGGGAGAAGGAGAGTTCCTCCAACTCGACGACGTGGTCGCTCTCGAGCGAGTGCTGCCCACCGGTGAAGTAGTGCGCATGTACGGAACCGTCGCCCAGGTGGTGGCTCGCCATGAGGGAGCTCGCTTCGATTCCGATGTCTTCCTCATCGAAGACGGCATCCTGCCTGCCGAGGTGTCCGAGACGGCGCAAATCACCACCACCCGGTTCGAGCCCGAGGTCTTCGTCCCTCCCCGGCCCGGACAGGAGGTCCGCATCGCCGCCGACGAGGAGCGGGACCGGGCGCTGTTCTTCGATCGCATGGAGCGCAAGGTACCGGTCGGTCTCTCCCGAACCGGCGAGCCGCTCTGGGTCAACCTCGAATTCGTCAACGGCGAGCGGGGGGCGCACGTCAACATCTCGGGCATCTCCGGTGTGGCAACCAAGACCAGCTACGCCACCTTCCTCCTCCATTCGTTGTTCACCTCCGGTGTCCTCGGCTCGGCGGCGGTGAACACCAAGGCGCTGGTCTTCAACGTGAAGGGCGAAGACCTGATGCACCTCGACCGGGTCAACAACCGTCTCGACTCCCAGGAGCGGTCCCGTTATGCCGATCTGGGGCTGCCGAGCACGCCATTCGACTCGGTGGGGCTCTATGCCCCACCCCGGCTCGACGACCCGCGGGCCACTGCCGACGTGGCCTCCCGGGCCGATGTGACGTCGTTCTTCTGGAGCATCCACGAGTTCTGTGACGAGGACCTCCTCCCGTTCCTGTTCGCCGATGCCGAGGACGACCGCGCCCAGTACACCACCGTGGTCTACAACGTCATGGCCCAACTCCGCCGCTCCGAGGCCACCGACACCGGCGCCGCCATCGTCGACGGGGTCCGGGTCCGCACGTTCCGTGAGCTCGCCGACCTAATCACCGATCGGGTTCAGAGCGAGGACCATCGCCATCAGTGGGCCGGGCCTGCCATCGGGACCGGGACGATCAACGCCTTCGTGCGTCGGCTCCAGGCATCGGTGCGTCATCTCGGCCGGCTGATCAGGGCAGATGTGCCCGATCCGCAACGGCATCGCATCGGTCTCGAGGACCAGGTGAGCGTGGTCGACCTCCACAACCTCAACGATCGGGCCAAGCGCTTCGTGGTGGGCGTAACCCTCAAACGCGCATTCGAGGACAAAGAGCGCGCCGGGCAGAGCGATGAGCTGCTGGTGGTGGTGCTCGACGAGTTGAACAAGTACGCACCGCGCGAGGGGTCGAGCCCGATCAAAGAGGTGCTGCTCGACATCGCCGAGCGGGGTCGGTCGCTGGGGGTGATCCTGATCGGAGCCCAGCAGACTGCCTCCGAGGTGGAGCGGCGGATCATCGCCAACAGCTCGATCAGAGTGGTGGGGCGGCTCGACTCCGCAGAGGCCGCCCGCGAGGAGTACGGGTTCCTTCCCGGGCCTCACCGCCAGCGGGCCACCATCGTCAAACCGGGCACCATGATCCTCAGCCAGCCGGAGCTGCCCGTGCCGCTGGTGCTCGAGTTCCCGTTTCCGGCGTGGGCGACGCGCGCCTCCGAGGCGGTGCCCCCGATCGACCACGAGGGCCCCGAGGACCCCTTCGAGGACCTCTGAGCCTCCGCCCACCAGGGGTGGGTGACGCCCTCGGTTTCGGAGGCTCCGCGAATCTGTCGGGGCTCACTCCTACGCTCTTGGGATGTGAAGGTCCTTCATACCTCCGACTGGCATGTCGGGCGTCGGATCAGGGGGCGCGACCGCTCCGAAGAGCACCGTCAGGTGTTGTCCGAGGTGGCGGATCTCGCCGGCGAGCACCGGGTCGATCTGACGCTCGTGGCCGGCGACGTGTTCGACACCACCTCGCCGACCCCCGGCGCCGAGGAGATCGTGTGGCGGGCCCTGCTCGACCTGGCCGACATCGCCCCCGTCCTGGTGGTGTCGGGGAATCACGACAGCCCGGCCCGTCTCGATGCCATCTCGCCGCTCCTGGAGATGAGCCGCATCATCGTGGCCGGGGCACCTGCCAAGCCGGAGAACGGCGGGGTGATCCATCTGGAGGGCCTCGGGGTGAAGGCGGCGATGCTCCCCTTCGTCTCCCAACGGGGGATCGTCAAGGTCGAAGACATGATGCAATCCGATCCCGATCAACACGCCGGGATGTACGCCGAGCGAATGAAGCGAATCGTGGCCGCCCTCACCGAGGGAATGACCCTGGACACCATCAACCTCCTGGTCAGCCATTTGACCGTGTTCGGCGCCGAGCCGGGAGGTGGGGAGAGACAGGCCCATGTCTTCGGATACGCCGTGCCCGCCGGCGTGTTCCCGGGCCACCTCAACTATGTGGCCCTCGGGCATCTCCATCGTCAGCAGAAGGTGGCTCATGCCGGTCAGGTCTGGTACTCGGGGTCTCCCCTCCAACTCGACTTCGGTGAGGTCGACGACCGCAAGGGCGTGCTCCTGGTCGATGCCGAAGCGGGCAAGCCGGCTCGGGTCACCACCATCCCGCTGACCTCGGGTCGCCGCCTGATGACCCTACGCGGGCGCCTCGAAGAGGTGGTCACCCGGGCCGATGAGACCGGAGACGCCTATGTGAAGGTGATCCTCACCGAGAAGGGACGGGTCGGCCTGGCCGACGAGGTCCGCGCGGTCATCCCCAACACGGTCGATGTGGTGCTGGAGAGCCCGGAGCAGCGGCAGGGGCACGCCGGGGACGACCGGGAGGCTCTCGCCCCGACGGAGGCCTTCCATCGCTATCTCGCCGAGCACGACCAGGACGACCCGAAGGTGGAGGAGCTGTTTGCCGAGCTCCTCGAGGCGGCGATGGGATGAGGCCGCTCAGCATCACCGTCGAGGGCTTCTCGACATATCGCAAGCTTCAGACGGTCGATCTCGAGGGGGCCGAGTTCTTCTCGCTGTCGGGGCCGACCGGCTCGGGGAAGTCCAGTCTCATCGATGGGATGATCTTCGCCCTCTACGGACGGGTGCCCCGTCTCGGTGCCCGAGCCGTAGCTCCGGTGATCACCGCCGGCGCCGACCGGGCCCGGGTCTCCTTCCACTTCGAGGTCAGGGGCGAGCGCTACGTCGTCTCACGGGTAGCCGAGCGCACCGAGTCCGGAGCGTCGGTCCGAGAGGCCAGGCTGGAGCGAGCCGACGGGACCCCCATGGCGAGCGGGGCCGGCGACGTCACTCGTGAGGTCGAGGAGCTGCTCAGGCTACGTTTCGAGGATTTCACCAAGACCGTGGTCCTGCCCCAGGGGGAATTTGCCCGTTTCCTCAACGCGGGGAGCCGGGAGCGGCGCGACCTACTCCGTGACCTGCTCGGCCTCGATGTCTACTCGCAGGTGCGCGAGCTGGCCAACGAGCGCAAAGCGGAGGCCACGGGCCGGGCGGCATCGGCGCGGAGCCAGTTGCAGTCGCTGCAGGTGCCCGAAACCTCCGACCTGGAGACCGCCCAGGCGCGGATGACTGCCCTCGAGCGACTGTCGGAGGACATCGGCCGGCGGCTCGAGGAGCTCGGCCTCGCCGAGAGAACTGTGGATGAGGGCGAGGGGAGGCTCGAGTCTCTCGACGGGGCCCGGCGGCGTCTCGAGGAGATAGTCCCCCCGCCTCACCTCGAGGAGCTCGACGAGCGTCTGGCAGTGGCGCGGGAAGCGGAGTCGCTGGCGGAGGACGCCCTCGGCTCCAGGCGCGAGGAGGCGGCGCGTCTCGAAGCCGAGATCGGCGAGCTCCCCAGCGAGGAGACCATCGCCAACGTCAGGGCCGCTCACCAGGAGCTGGCCCGACTCGATGAGCGCGTCGTGAGCCTCGACATGGATTCGGCTCGGGCCCAGGTCGAGGTGGCCGAGAGGGCACTCACGGCCACCCAGTCCGAACTGGCTCGCGCCGAGACCGCCGCCGCAGCAGCGCGGGTGACCCACGCCGCACACGCGGTCGGGACGACTCTGATCGTGGGCGCGCCTTGCCCGGTGTGTGCCCGGGAGGTCGAGTCCTTACCGGATGTGGAGACACCGCCCGAGCTGGACGAGGTCGATCGGGTGGTCACCGGAGCCAAGACTGCGATGGCCTCCCACAGAGATGAGCTCCGGGTCGCCACGGCGCGTCTGACCGAGTCCGAGGCCCGGGCTTCGGAGCTGACCGAACTGCGCGCCACCCTCTCCGAACGGCTGGCCGAGGGGACTTCGCTCGAAGAGCTCGCCGCCGCCGAGGCCAGGCTCGTGGCACTGAAGAGCTCACTCGGCGAGATCCGGTCTGCGGTCGAGAATCTCGAGGCAGCCCTCAAACGTGCCCGTCGTGACCACGAGGACGCCGCCGAGGCGGTCGCCTCGGTGAGCCGGGCTCTTCGTGACGCCCATGTCGTGGTTGCCCGTCTACCGGGAGTGGATCTCGAGCCTCCCGGCTCTGGGAGCGACGACCCGATCGTGGAGTGGAAGGAATTCCTCACCTGGAGAGATGGCGCGCTCGAAGACCTCGCCGGGGACCGGCGCGCCCTCTCCGAGGGCCTGGAGCGGGAGCGTGGCCGGGTCTCCGATCTCCATGACGCACTCGTCGGCGCCCTGGGAGCGGTCGGGGTGCCCGTCGACAAGCCCTACGAAGTCACCGTGGCCAGGGAATTGGAAGGGGCCCGGAACCGGGTCACCAGGTTCGAGGAGGCCATGGAGCGGGCAGCCACCCTCGAGAAGGAGCTCGGCGGGGCCACCCGCACCGCGGCCCTCGCCGGAGCCCTCGCCAACCATCTACGTGCCAACGGGTTCGAGCGATGGCTGATGGCCGGCGCCATCACCGGTTTGGTGGCCGGAGCCAACCAACTGCTCGCACAGCTCTCGGGCGGGGGTTTCTCCCTGGAGTCGGACGAGGAGGGCAGCTTCAGGATCATCGACCATCGCAACGCCGACGAGGCCCGGGAGGTGGCAACGCTCTCGGGAGGTGAGACGTTCCTGGTCTCGCTGGCGTTGTCCCTCGCACTGGCAGAGACCCTCTCCGCATCCGGCGGCGCCGGCCTCGATGCCATAGTCCTCGACGAGGGGTTCGGAACCCTGGACGAGGAGTCGCTCGATGTGGTGGCGGCGGTGTTGGAGGAACTGGCGGGACGGGGGCTCATGGTGGGGATCATCACCCACGTCAAAGAGCTGGCGGCCCGAGCCCCGGTTCGTTACCAGGTCACTCGCCAGCCGGAAGGATCGACCGTCGAGGTGATGCCGTGAGATTCACCGTGGAGGCATGGGACTCCGACTACGGGGCACCCACCGACGCCGAGCTCGACGACGCCAGCCAGAACGTCGATGTGGCGGTCGAGGTCAGACCGGAGGACTGGAGACCCTTGCTCCCGGAGACTCATCCCGTCGAAGACATCCTCTTCGTCGACGGGGTGAGGAGGGTCGATGCCACCTTGTGGATCGATCAGCCTCCCGACTTCCCCGGCTTCGCCCTCGCCGCCACCTACGCGGCAGGGGCGGTGCGATGCAACGGTGACGCGGCCATCGAGGTGGCTGCCGTCGCCCGCGGTCTGTTCACCTCGGCGCCCGCCGCCGACGTGGGAACCTCTGTCGGCACCTACGAGGTCAAGGCGACCAAGGGAAACACTTCCGAGGAGCTCTGGTTGGGGATCCAGCATAGGATGGGGGCGTTGGAGGCGAGCATCACCCGCAAGACCGGGGGGGCCGAGTTGTTGGTGGTCGACGGCCCGCTGTCCCACGCCCGCGACATCGAGAACGCCGTCGGCTACATCAAGACCCAGAAGGTCCAGTACCTGCCCCTCGAACTGCGTCAGGTGCTCACCTCACTCCCCGCCGGCTATCGCACCCCACTGTTTCTCACCACTACCAGTTGGAGCCGGTATTCATGGTATCTCCGACTCGCCAATCACGCCGGGCCCGCCGGTGGGCTGGTCCGTTGTGAGATCGACGCCGACATGACCGCAGCCGAGGCGGCCCGGGTGGCCACAAGGGTCAGTGCCACCCTCCCCCGGTATGCGTCTGCCCGTCACAAAGACCCGAGAGCTCCCCAGAACCTCTATCCCATCGGGGGTTTGGAGCGACTCCTGCGCCATCGTCTCGGGGACAGGGAGCGGGCGATACGGGCGCTACTCCGGGCCTCGTTGCTCGCCGCCTGAGCCCGAGGACATCGACACCGTCCTGGGTGTCTCACGGCGTGAGGCGAGGATGGCACCGACGATCACCAGTCCGACCCCGACGATGGCGAGCGGTGAGATCAACTCGTTGCGGAAGACCACCCCGAGGACCATCGCCACCACCGGGATCAGGTAGGTGATGAAGGAGGCCCGAGTGGCCCCGACGCTCCCTGCCAGCGACCCCATCAAGATGAAGGCGAGTCCCGTGCCCAGGACACCGATCGCCGCCACAGCGAGCAACGACGACCAGGCAAACGAGGAGTGGCTCAGCCCGACCAGCCCGAACGGAGCAACCATGAGTGTGGCTACGGACAGGATCCTGGCCATGAGGGGAAGCGATCCGTACTTCTGTTGCATCGGTGTGACGATGTTGAGGGATACCGCGTAGCAGACCGTGGCCAGGACGACCAGGGCCACGCCGACTGCGGCGGTGGCCCCACCACCTGCCGAGGGAAGAGCGATGGCGAGGATGCCGGCGAATCCCAGGATCAGTCCTGTGATCTGCAGCGGGCCGGGCAATGAGCGGAGCAGGGCGGTGGCCACCAAGGCGGTGAAGATCGGTGTCGCCCCGTTGAGCATCCCGGCGATCGCGGAATCGATCCACTGCTGTGCGATGGGGAACAAGGTGAAGGGAATCGCGACCCAGATCGCCGCGATCAGGATGACCCTGGAGCGGTCCTCACGATGGATCTTGACACTTCGGGTCCGGGGGATCATCGCCAAGGAGCCGGCACCGAGCCCCACCCTGAGCAGGGTGACCAGCCCGGGGTGGAAGGCGTCCAGGCCGATGGCTATGAACAGGAACGAGGAGCCCCAAATCAAGGCAAGGGACAGAAAGAGGGCCCAATCGCTTGGAGTGAAGGCCGCACGATTGGCCCCGTGCGAGGTCGAGAGGATTCGAGGTGTCGTCATCGGTTGCAGAACCCCAATCGACCCGCCCAGGTTGCGTTGGGACCAGGTCAACGCCGATAGGGGTCCAAATAGTCCGGCAGCGCCACGCCTTCGCGAAGCTCCGGTGCCGGGATCGCTGCTCCTATGTCCAACGACATGGGAATCACGCCCGCCCAGACCTCTTCTTCGAGATCCGAGGGGTCGTCCTCCGGGCCCCCGGAACGAACCTTCGCCGACACCTCGTCGAGCTCGACCTCGATCACGGTGGTCTGGGCCATCTCGGTCGCGGTCGACGGTCTCAGGTCGGTGAGCCGGCCCGGGATCAGCTTCTCGACGATGAGATCGAAGGCGGCCGACTTGTCCACCGACTCGAGGATGCGACCCCGGCCGTGGATCACCACACTCCGGTAGTTGGCAGAGGAGTTGAAGGCGCTACGCGCCACCACGAGGCCGTCGAAGTGGGTGACCGCGATGCTGAGCGGAGATCCGGCACGGACTGCCCGCGACAAACCCATGGAGTTGGAGCCGTGGATGAGAATGCGGTCCCGGTCACGCACATAGAGGGTGGGGATCACCACCGGCCGGCCCTCGATCACATAGGCGGCGTGACATACGAGGCCCTCGTCGAGGATGTCATCGATCGTCGCCCGGTCGGCCACCGAGCGCTCGGGCAAGCGGCGGATACGGGCTTTCTCGCTCATGCGGACTCCGCCTTGGCCTCCCTGGTCATCAGGCTGAGCACTCCCTCACGTGGCGTGATCTCGCCGTCCAACACCATCCCGACATGGCTGGCGATCGGCATGTCCACGCCCATGCGTTCCGCCAGCCCCAGGACGCTGCCCGTGGTCTTGACCCCTTCGGCGACCATGTTCATCTCGGCCACGATCTCGTCGAGTGTTCGCCCCAGAGCCAGGTGATAGCCGACCCGGTGGTTTCTGCTCTTGTCCGAGCTGCAGGTGGCGATCAGGTCTCCCATCCCGGCGAGCCCGGCGAAGGTCTCGGGGCGGCCCCCGAGGGAGACTCCCAGCCGGGTGAGCTCGGCCAGTGCCCTGGTCAGCAAGGTGGCCCTGGTGTTATCTCCGAACCCGAGACCGTCTGACATCCCGGCCGCGATGGCCATGACGTTCTTCAATGCCCCGGCCAGCTCGCATCCCACCACGTCCTCGTTGGTGTAGACCCGGAACGTGGGGCCCATGAAGATGCCTTGTAGCTCCTCGGCAGGAGCCAGGTTCGTCATCGCGATCACCGACGCGGTCGGTTGTCCGGCTACCACCTCCGATGCCAGGTTGGGGCCGGTGAGCACCCCGGCCAAGCCCGGGTCGTGATCCGGGGCGACAGCGGCGATCACCTCGGTCATCCTGGCCAGGGAGCCCTGCTCGATGCCCTTGGTCAGTGAGACGATCGGCACGGCGGTGGTGAGCAGCGGGGCCAGGCGAGTGAATACCTCGCGGAATCCGTGTGAGGGCACCGCCATGATCACCGCACCCGAGCCTCGCACTGCGGTGGCGAGGTCATGAGTGGCCCCCAGGGTCGGCGGTAGCATCGACCCCGGCAGATACTCGGGGTTGATCCCGGTCTCGTTGATCGTGTCGGCCAGCTCCCGACGGCGGGCCCACAGGATCGTCTCGATGTTCCTGGCCGACAACCGCGCCACCGTCGTGCCCCAAGAGCCGGCACCGATGACGGCGATACGTTCCATCGGCGGCACGCTAATCGGCTATGGGCCCGGTTCTCTCTAACCTCGCCGCGCCGCCATGTCAGTCTCCATCGGAATCGTCGGTCTTCCCAACGTGGGCAAGTCCACCCTCTTCAACGCCCTCACCGAAGCCGGGATCCTCGCCGCCAACTATCCGTTCGCCACGATCGAGCCCAACACCGGCATCGTCCCCATTCCCGACCCGCGGGTGGAGAGGCTCGCTGGGATCTTCGGCTCTGCACGAGCGATTCACGCCACCGTCACCTTCGTCGACATCGCCGGTCTGGTGAAAGGGGCCAGCAAGGGAGAGGGGCTCGGCAATCAGTTTCTGGCCAACATCCGCGAGGTGGACGCGATCTGTCACGTGGTGCGCGCCTTCGAGTCGCCTCAAGTGGCCCATGTCGTCGCCGGACTCGACCCGGGACGCGACATCGGAGTGATCGAGACCGAGCTCGACATTGCCGATCTCGAGACGATCGAGCGAAGGCTGCCGAGGTTGGAGAAGGAGGCCACCGTCGACCGCGGCCTCGTGCCGAGAGTCGAGACACTGCGCGCGGTGCGCGATCTGGTCGCCTCGGGTGAGATGCTGAATCGCCACCCAGAAGTCTTGGAACGCTATACGAGGCATCTGTCCGATCTCCACCTGCTCACCGCCAAACCCGTCATCTACGTGTTCAACATGGACGAGACCGGGCTCGGTGACCGACCCCGACGAACGGAGCTCTCAGGTCTCGTCGCACCGGCCGAGGCCCTCTTTCTCGATGCCCAGCTCGAGTCGGAGCTGGTCGGCTTGGATCCCCCGGAGCGCGCGGAGCTGCTCGCCGCCGTCGGACAGGACGAGCCGGGTCTCCACACCGTGGTCAGGGCCGCCTATCGGACTTTGGGCCTGCAGAGCTTCCTCACCGCGAGCGAGAAGGAGGCGAGAGCGTGGACCGTCAGAGCCGGGGCCACCGCGCCCGAGGCGGCCGGAGTGATCCATACCGACTTCCAGCGGGGATTCATCGCCGCCGACGTGGTTGAGTACGACGCCCTGATCGGGGCCGGCTCCTGGCAGAAGGCTCGGGCTCGGGGCTTGATCCGCACCGAGGGCAAGTCCTATGTGATGCGGCCCTCCGACGTCGTCGAGTTCAAGTTCAATGTCTGAGGCAGGGCTCAACTCCCGCCACGGAACGAGGGGAGCGCGACGATGAGCACCGGCAAGCGCGACTGTTCGACCATGTAACTGACCCGATGGCCGAAGAAGGGACGATCGGTCACCGGGCGGTTGGCAGTTCCCAGGACCACAACGTCGATGTTCTCGCGCGCGGCGAACTCGAGGATCTCCTGCTCGGCGTTGGGGGCGACGCTGATCCTGGCGTCGATGTCGACCCCGAGACGTCTTCCGAACTCCCGGGAGTGCTCGATGAGAGATTCGGCGGTACGCCGCGCCTCGACCACGGAGCCCCCGGGAAGGAAGACCCCTTCTCCATCAGGCCTGTTCACCACGTGCAGGGCGACCGCCCTTCCCCCGGTGACGGTTGCGATCGTGTATCCCAGCTCTTCGGCGGCGCGGCTGGAGCGGGTGGCAGTGACCGGGACCAGGACGTTGGTGGGGAGGTCTCCTGGCACCTTGTCTCCAGAGGGCAACTGAACCACGATCGTCTGGATCTGAGTCTCCCGGAGCACCCGCTCCACAACGCTCGAGACCGCCATCGCCTCCCGGCCCCGGGAGGCACCCATGATCAGCAGGTCGTAGCCGAGCCTGCTCTCTTCCACGATGGCGTGCGCCGGGTCCTCGGCGACGCGCTCGATCACCTGGACGTCGTGCCCTTCCAGTGTCTCGACGACACCGGACGGGTCCGCCTCTTCTGGCTGCTCGGACCTTCTCCGAAACCGGCCTTTCCGCTCCGACTCGGGGCTTATGGCGAGGATCGTGATCTCGGCATCGGGGAAGACGGAGGATGCTATGCGGGCGGCGTAGATGCTGTTGGCACCACCACGGGTGGGGAGGAGCACCCGAGTAACACCGAGGATCTCCGCCTCTTCTCTGAGCGACTCCCTCTCCAGTCTCGTGGCTTCGTCGGCCGGCGGCTCTGTGTCGCCCAGAGCCCACCTCAACAAGCTGGGGGCGATCACGGAGGTGACAACTGCGGCGAGCAGGAGCACGGTGTAAGCGGCTTCGTTGATCACGCCGACGTTGAGACCGATGATGGCGACGACAACGCCCATGACTCCCAGAGGGCTCAGCCCCGCCCCGAGGGCGAGGGAGGTCCTCTTCTCGACCCCGACCACACGGCCGCTGACCACCGTCCCGGCGATCTTCGACGTCACTGCGAGGACGATGGCGGCCACCGTCCACAAGGCAGTCTCCAGGTTGGCCAGAGCGGTGATGTCGACCCGGAGCCCGCTGACGGCAAAGAAGACGGGAGCGAAGAACGAGGCAGTGACCATCTCGAGCCGTTCGCGCACCGCCGGTAGCTGGTGTCTCACCTGCGACAAGGTGAGACCCACGATGTAGGCGCCGAGGATGGCCTCGACATGGAGGGCCTGGGTGATGGCACCACCGGCGATACCGGCGACCACCGCGATGGAGAAGCCGACCTCGATACCGGAGCCTCGGGACAGGGTGAATCGAAAGAGACGGTCGAGCGCCCAGCGCCCGACGGTCAGCATCGCCACCACGAACACTGCCAATCCTCCGAACGAGACGCCGATCTGGCCGAGCACCACCCCACCGACGGCTATGCCGCTCAGGACGGCCAGGATCAGCCAGCCCACGGCGTCCTTGGCCATGGCTGCTGCCAGGGTCACCTGGGCGAAGTCGCGACGCATCACCCCCAGATCGGCGAGGATCTTTCCCACTACGGGAAGCGCAGAGACCGACAGGGCGAGTGCGAAGAAGGCAGCGAACAACCAGGGAGCGGGATCCGCCGGCCCGGAGAACTGCTCGGCGAGGTAGTAACCGAGTGCTCCGGTGAGCACCATGGGGGCGATCAACGATCCGGCTGCCACCGCTAGCGCCTGGTTCTTGAAACGGGCGATGATCTCCAGGTCGGTCTCGAACCCCAAGACGACGAGGAGGAAGACCACGCCCAGCCATGCCAGGCCGAAGGTGGCCGAGTTGACCACGGGATCGGCCAAGAACACCCAGTCGTACCAACCGGGCAACGCCAGGCCGAACAGGGACGGCCCCAAGACAACACCGGCGAGGAGCTCTCCGACCACGGGCGGTTGTCCCAGCCGCTTCATCACCGCTCCCAACAGACGTGCCACCGCGACCAGCAGGAAGATCTGGACCAGGAAGATCAGCACCTCATGCTCGGTCAACGGCGCGTCCACTGTTCCGGGCGCGTCGGCAGCCATGAGCAACTCGGTGGGGAGCCGTGGCATCGGGGCACGATACATCGCCATGCCTGCTCAGACCCCAAATCGGCTTATCATCGGCCGCAGAACGATGCCGAATCCCGCCGAGACTTTCGCCGACCGCCATATCGGTCCGCGGCCGGCCGATGTGGACAAGATGCTGGCGACCGTGGGGGTGGCTTCCCTCGATGAGCTGGTCGCGGAGACGGTTCCCGACTCGATCCTCGACACCACCCTCGAGCTTCCCGAAGCCCTCTCCGAGATGCAGACGGTGGCCCGTCTCGAGGAACTGGCCTCTCGCAACGAGGTGGTTCCCTCGTTGATCGGGCTCGGCTACTACGACACGATCACCCCGCCCGTCATCCAGCGCAACGTGTTGGAGAACCCGGCCTGGTACACCGCCTACACCTCCTATCAGCCGGAGATCTCTCAGGGACGGCTCGAAGCCCTGCTCAACTTCCAGACCATGGTCTCCGACCTCACCGGTCTCGAGATCGCCAACGCCTCCCTGCTCGACGAGCCCACTGCGGTGGCCGAAGCCATGACGATGGCCCGGAGACTGTTTCGGGGCGATCGAGAGGTGTTCTATTTCGACCCCGACTGTCACCCTGCCACCCTCTCGGTCATGAGGACCAGGGCCGAGGCGGTCGGGATCGAGCCCCGCGAGCTCGACGACTCGGCCGATCCCGACACGGCGTTCGGGGTGTTGTTCAGCTATCCGACGTCTTCGGGAGCGATCGGGGACCACGAGGCCACCGTCGACCGTTTCAAGGAGAGCGGCGCCCTCATCGTGGTGGCCACCGATCTGCTCGCTCTCACCCTCCTCGCCCCACCGGGGGAGTGGGGTGCGGACATCGCGGTCGGCTCCGCACAACGTTTCGGAGTCCCGCTCGGCTACGGAGGCCCCCACGCCGGTTTCATCGCCACCCGGGAGCGGCATGTTCGGGCTCTCCCCGGTCGATTGGTCGGGGTTTCGACCGATCGGGCGGGAAGGATGGCCCATCGGCTGGCGCTGCAGACCAGGGAGCAGCACATCCGCCGGGAGAAGGCCACCTCCAACGTGTGCACCGCGCAGGTCCTCCTCGCCGTCATCTCCGGGTTCTACGCCTGCTGGCACGGTCCTGAGGGTTTGCGTGGCATCGCCACCGAGGTGAACCGCCTCGCCACCACCATCGCCGACTCAGTCGTCGAGGCAGGGTTCGAGTTGGTCAGCGACTCCTGGTTCGACACCGTCACGGTGAAGGCCCCGGGGCGGGCGGAAAGCCTCGTCGCCGCCGTCGCCGAGGCGGGGATCAACATCGGCCTGGTGGACCGGGACCATTTTCGGATCGCGGTCGACGAGAGGACCGATGCCCACCTGGTCCGCAGGCTGCTCGACGCCCTCGGGGTGTCGATGGCCGAGTCGAAGGGGCGAATCCCGCCTCGTGCCGCCAGGGAGAGCGCCTACTTGACCCACTCCGTCTTCAATCGGTATCACTCCGAGCACGAGATGCTCCGCTACCTGCGCCGTCTCGGCGACCGGGACCTGGCACTCGATCGCAGCATGATCCCCCTCGGCTCCTGCACGATGAAACTCAACGCCACCACCGAGATGATCCCGATCACATGGCCGCGTTTTGCTGCGATCCACCCTTATGCGCCGGTGTCGCAGGCGTCCGGGTATCTGGAGCTGATCGACGAGCTCGAGAGCTATCTGGCCTCGATCACCGGCTACTCGGCGGTGTCGCTCCAGCCCAACGCGGGGTCACAGGGCGAGCTCGCCGGTCTCCTCGCCATCGCCGCCTACCACCGGTCGCGAGGTGAGGAGCAGCGAGTCATCTGTTTGATCCCGGCCTCGGCCCACGGCACGAACGCGGCCTCGGCGGTGATGGCGGGAATGAGGGTGGTGGTGGTGGCGACGGACGACTCGGGGAACATCGACACCACCGACCTCGAGGAGGAGGCATCGAAGCACTCCGACGAGCTCGCCGCGCTCATGGTGACCTATCCCTCCACGCACGGGGTGTTCGAGACCGCCATCGAGGAGATCACCGGGATCGTCCACGATCATGGAGGGCAGGTCTACGTCGACGGAGCCAACCTCAATGCTCTGGTCGGGCTGGCAAAGCCTGCCGATTTCGGAGCCGACTGCGGCCACCTCAATCTGCACAAGACCTTCACCATCCCCCACGGAGGTGGAGGTCCCGGGGTAGGCCCGCTCGGGGTCAGGGAGCATCTCGCTCCCTTCCTCCCCAACCATCCGCAACTGGCCGAAGCCGGCCCGGAGACAGGTATCGGGGCGATCTCGGGGGCGCCGTTCGGTTCTGCGGGGATCCTGCCCATCCCGTACGCGTACATCCGGCTGATGGGTGCCGAGGGGCTGAGGCGGGCCACGCTGGTGGCGATCCTGTCGGCCAACTACATCGCCCGACGACTCGACCCCTTCTTTCCCGTGCTCTACACGGGAGAGTACGGGCGGGTGGCGCACGAATGCATCGTCGACGTGCGGCCCCTCACCAAGCAGACCGGGATCGACGCCGAAGACATCGCCAAGCGTCTCGCCGACTACGGCTTTCATGCCCCCACGCTCGCCTTTCCGGTCGCCAACACCCTCATGGTCGAGCCCACCGAGTCGGAGAGCCTCGAGGAGCTCGACCGCTTCTGCGACGCCATGATCGCCATCCGTGAGGAGGCAGATCGTGTGGGGAGTGGAGAGTGGCCCCGTGACGACAACCCGCTGGTGAATGCGCCCCATCCTGCGGAGGACGTGGCCGCCGACGATTGGGACCGGCCTTATCCCAGGGAACTGGCCGCATTCCCGGTGGTGGAGACGAGACGGGACAAGTATTGGCCCCCGGTAAGCAGGATCGACGGGGTCGGCGGCGACCGCAACCTGGTCTGCTCGTGCCCCCCGCTCGACGGTTACGCCTGAACCGGCTTGACATTTGGCGATCCGATGGGATCTTTACCATTGCCTGTTAGGCCCGGCCCAGCACGAAGAAGGAATCCCCTTTGAAGTTCAGCGGAGAGATCAAGTTCCCTGAAATCGACCATCCCGGGGTCCCGGTCAAGTTCGAGATCGAGGGCTCGCACGCCGAACTGGTCGTCGACGGCGAGTCGCTGGGACGTTGGTCGTTGTACGACGTCCATGCCCGCAGATTGGTGGCCAGCGCCTTTCAGATCGACCTCGACGGCACCGAGGTGACCTTCGTCGCCGACGACCCCATCGATTTCGCCTACCGCGGCGTGGAGTACATGGCCGAGACCTGGGCAGGCATGAAGTCGAAGCGACTGGCGACACGGTCTCTCGCCGTTCGTAAGTCACGCCAGGACAACATCCCCTCCCGTATCGAGGAGATGAAGGAGGCCATGATCGCAAACCTCCAAGGTCGATCGGAGCAGAGGCAGCTCGCCGGCGAGGTGGCCATGCCAGACACCCGGGTGGTCGAGGAAGCCGAGGAGGTGGTCCCCGAACCGACGCCCGTCGACGAGAGCATCGCCGAGGACGACACCCGGTGGATAGAGGAGGAGCGTCAGCGTCTGACCGCCGAGCGGGCACAACTCGCCGAGGAGCGTCGTCTTGCCGAGGAGAGGGAGGCCAACCGCATCGAGGCCTACCGGCTGGAGATGGAGCGACTGAATTCAGAACGCGAGCAGCTGCGGCGCCAGGCCGAGGAGCTGGCGATGGGGAAGCCCGAGCCGGAGCCCGAACCGAAGTCGGTGCCCGAGCCGGTGCCTGAGCCGGTGCCTGAGCCGGTGCCTGAGCCGGTGCCGAAGCCGGTGCCTGAGCCGAAGCCGGTGCCTGAGCCCGAGCCGGTGCCTGAGCCGGTGCCTGAGCCTGAGCCGAAGCCGGTGCCTGTTCCCAGGCCCGAGCCGACCGTGGTCGGGTCCGCTCCGATGGTCGATCTCAGCGATCTGGCGAGCGAGCCCCGGTCGATCCCCGATCTCGACAGAGATGCCCAGGGATCTCGCCAGCCGGCCATGGCCGGGGCGGCCCGGCAACGTGGTGGTCTCATGGGAGCAGTACGGGCGGCGTTTCGCAGCAGCTCGAGAGAGCACGATCACCAGTTCGTCGAGGCTCCCGGAGGCATCGGGATCACGCGCTACGTGTGCGAGGAGTGCGGGTACGTCTCGATCTCGGCCTGACCCGACAGCTCCCGCCGGGTTCAACGCCCGGAAGTAGGGTCTGTACTCTCGCCGGATGATCAGACTGAGACCGGTGATTCTGTCCGGGGGAACCGGCACCAGGCTGTGGCCACTGTCCACTCCCGAGCTGCCCAAGCAGTTCGTTCCCCTGTTCGAGGGTCGGTCACTGTTCCAGTTGACGATCGACCGGCTGGCCGGGATTCCAGACTTGGGCTCGCCGATGGTGGTCACCGGGGCAGATCACGTATCTCTCGTCGTGGGGGCGCTGGCCGCATCGGATGCCGAATCCCCGGTCATCGTGGTCGAGCCTACCGGGCGCAACACCGCAGCGGCGGTGATCGCAGCGGCACTCGTGGCCGATGACGACGACGTCCTCGTCATCGTCCCATCGGATCATCTCGTCACCGACGTGAACAGGTTTCAGGCCGCAGTGACGTCGGCGTCGAGGCACGCCGACGGGGGTGCGATCGTCACCTTCGGGACACAGCCCTCCCGCCCCGAGACCGGATACGGCTACATCGAGATTGGCGATCCGGTCGACGCCACCACCTTCGAAGTGAGGAGGTTCAAGGAGAAGCCTGAGATCGACGAGGCGCGCACGATGGCGGGAGACGGTCGCCATTTCTGGAACTCGGGGATGTTCGTGGCTCGCGCAGACCTGTTTCTCGCCGAGGCGGAGGTCCATTGCCCCGCGGTCCTCGGCGGGGTGGAACGCTCCGTTCCCGGGGTGAGCACCGGCGAGGTCCGGCTGGGTGAGTCGTTCTCCTCGGTCGAAGCTATCTCCATCGACCACGCCATCATGGAGAAGACCGATAAGGCCCTGATCGTTCCCATCGACGTGGGCTGGAGTGACGTGGGCTCATATCAGTCTCTCATCGAGGCAGTGGAACGCGACTCCCGCGGTAATCACGTCGCCGGGGACGTGACCCTGGTCGACGTGGAGGGCTCGCTGGTCCGGGCGTCGTCGCGGCTGGTCGCCGTCGTCGGGCTGAGTGACGTCGTGGTAGTCGAGACCGGCGAAGCGGTGCTCGTGATACCGCTCGAGCGGTCCCAGGATGTGGGCGACATCGCGGAGCAGGTCGAGCGGGATTGAGACGAGTGACCGCTGCATTCGCAGCCGCCCTGGTCGCCGGCGGATGCACGCTGGGATCACCTGCCGGCAACGCCACCGGGGAGGAGATCTACATCGGGTTGTGCGCCCGATGCCACGGGGTCAATCTCGAGGGAGGAGTGGGCCCCGGTCTCGGCCCCGGTTCCAATGCCGCCTTCGAGGAGGACGCCTACCTGGAGTTCACGATCCGAAACGGGCGGGGACGGATGCCGTCCTTCTCTTCTCTCGACGATGCCCAGATCGAGCGGCTCGTCCGATATCTGCGGGAGGCTCAAGACCGATGAGAGAGGCACTCGAGGCCCTCGAACTACATCCGGTGAGGATTCCGATGCGTCAACGATTCAGGCGTGTGGATCATCGCGAGGCGGTGCTCTTGCGCGGTCCAACGGGGTGGGGGGAGTTCTCACCTTTCCCGGACTATCCACCTGAGGTGACGACGAGATGGCTTGCCGCGGCCTTGGAGCTTGCCTGCGGAGATCTGCCCTCCCCGGGCCGGGTCATGATCCCTGTCAACGTGACGGTGCCGGCCGTGGATCCGGAGACTGCAGTGGCCCTCGTGTTGGAGTCCGGCGCCACCACGGCGAAGGTGAAGATCGCCGATCCCGGTCACCGCGAACAGGACGACGTGGAGAGGATCCGGGCCGTGCGCGAGACACTCGGCCCCGAAGGCAAGCTCCGGGTCGATGTCAACGCGTCGTGGGACCTCGACACCGCCAGCGCCCGCATCGAGCGCCTCGTCGAGTTCGACCTCGAGTACGTGGAGCAGCCCGTCGCCACGCTCGAGGACATGAAGGCGCTGCGCCGTCGGGTTCAGGTCCTCCTGGCCGCGGACGAGTTGGTTCGTCAGAGCCCCCATCCTCTCCGGGTGATCGAGGAGGGAGCGGCCGATGTCCTCATCCTGAAGGTGCAGCCCATGGGTGGCGTGGGACGGGTCCTCGAACTGGCCAGCCGGGCCACGATACCGGTGGTGATCTCATCCGCCCTGGAGACGTCCGTGGGGATATACGGAGGACTGCTGGCTGCGTCGCTACTCGATGACCTCCCCTATGCATGCGGACTGGGGACCGTCGCCCTCATCGAGGGAGATCCGACCCTCGACCCACTGGTGCCCCTCGACGGGATGCTCGAGGTACGGCGTCCCGAGCCCGACCCCGAGCTGCTCGAACGATGGCGCCCGGATCGGGATCGTGGAGCGGAGATGCTGCGCAAGCTGCGTGCCGCGGCGGAGGTGCTGACATGACCCATCCCAACGCCAGCACCGCCTTGGCGCGGGTGCTCGTCGACCAGCTCGCCGCCGAGGGAGTGCGTCTCATGGTGATCTGCCCCGGCTCCAGGTCGGGCGCCCTCGCCATCGCCGCCTCCGAGCATCCCGAAATGGAGACGCGGGTGGTGATCGACGAACGTTCTGGTGCCTTCCACGCTCTCGGTGTCGCCCGGGCCTCGTCCCGGCCGACTGCGGTCTTGTCCACTTCGGGCACCGCGGCGGCCAACTTCTTTCCTGCCATCGTGGAGGCCGACCTCAGCTGTGTCCCCTTGATCGCCATCTCCGCCGATCGCCCCGCCGAATCGCAGGGGGTGGGCGCCAACCAGACTGTCGACCAGATCGCGCTCTACGGGGCGAAGGTGCGCAACTTCACCGGTGTCGAGGCCCCGGACTCCTCCACCGACCGCAACGTGGAGTGGAGGGGGTTGGTGGCGAGGCTGGTCTCTGCCGCCACTGGGATCCCGCCGGGCCCGGTCCACCTCAATGTGCGGTTTCGAGAGCCCACGGTGCCGGTCAGCGACGACGGCCGCACGATGGGGGCCGCGTACCCGTTCGAGACTCCTCGTGTCGGCGACGTGGCCATCTCGTCGGTGAGTGACGTGGAAGTCGAGCTTCCTCGCTTCACGGCCGATCGTGGGCTGATAGTGGCCGGCGATGGCGACTACGACCGCGGTCTCGTCGCGGAGATGGCTGAGGTGTTGGGCTGGCCCGTCCTGGCGACGGCGCTGTCAGGAATGCGCGGCGACGAGGCGATCACCAGCTATCACCACTTGCTGGCAGGATCGGTCCCGGACGAGCTTCGGCCGCGAACCGCGGTTGCTGTCGGATCGGTCGGCCCCAGCCCTCGTCTCGAGACGCTGATCGCTTCCGCCGAGAACCGGGTCAGGGTCGACCGGTGGGGGCGGGTGACCGACCCGGAGCGGAATGCGACCCAGGTGCTCGAGGCGGACGTCGTCGAGATCCTGCGGCTGGTAGACGGTTCGGCCGATCCCGCGTGGTCGCGGGCCTGGCGGCAGGCCGAAGAGCATCGACGCCGCAAGAGCGACGAGATAGTGGACGGCTTCGCCGGGATGACCGGAGCCACGGTGGCACGCGCCCTCGATCGGGTCTCGTGGAGCGCGCTGGTGGTGGCGTCATCGCTCCCGATAAGGGAGGTCGATGCCCATCTGCGCCGTGGGGGGCCGGTATTCGCCAACAGGGGCGCCTCGGGGATCGACGGCTTCGTCTCCATGGCGCTCGGCGTCGGTGCGATCGTGCCGCGCACCTTGGCGCTGGCCGGAGACCTCTCTCTCCTCCACGACTCGAATGGCTTTCTCCACGATGGCGATATCGACGTCACCTTCGTCGTCATCGACAACCGTGGGGGCGGATTGTTCGACACGCTTCCCCAGGCGAGCCATGCACCCGACTACGAGCGTCTGTTCGTCACCGATCCGCGCCGCAGTTACTCCGCCCTGGCCGAGTTCCACGGGCTCCGCTACCACGAGGCCGCCGACCGCGACTCGCTGGTGGAGCTGGCCGGGGCGTCGATCGACCGTCCTGGCACCGACCTCATCAGGGTGGGTGTGAGCCGGTTCGAGGATCTCGAGATGCGCTCTCAGCTGGACAGCTGACCGATCGCCTCGAGCATGGGGGCCAGTTTCAACTCGGTCTCGGCGAGCTCTGCTCGCTCCTCGGACCCCTCGACGAGGCCGCCGCCGGCGAACAGGGTCACTCTCGACCCATCGATTTGGCCGCATCGGAGGGCGATGGCGAATACCCCGTCGCCGTCGGCGTCCAGCCAGCCGACCGGTCCGGCGTACCGACCGCGTGACTTCGGCTCGATCTCCCTGATCAAGTCGATCGCCGCCTTGGTTGGGGTTCCGGCGACCGCCGCTGTCGGATGGAGATCGGCGAGGATCTCCGCCACTGTCGTGCCCGGCACCGCGGGCCCCTCGATCCTGGTCCCCACGTGCGACATGGCGCCGTGGTTCACGATCACTTGTTCGGTGATCTCGATCGCCACGAGGTGCTGGGCGAGCACGCTGGTGACGGAGTCGGCGACATGGCGATGCTCTTCGGAGATCTTGACACTCTCCAACTCGTCGGGGTCGGTGGCGGTCCCGGCCAGCGCCAGCGTGCGCAGTCGACCGTCGCGAAGGCCGACCAACAGCTCAGGGCTGGCCCCGACCAGGCCGTCGACTGCAAACAGATAGCAGTCGGGGTTACCCGCCTTCAGGCGGGCGACTATCCGCAACGGGTCGATCTCACCTGCCAGGTCCACCACCACCTGTCGGGCCAGGACCACCTTGGCGAGGTTCTCGGTGCCGATTGCGCCCATGGCGAGGCGAAAACCTCTTCGCCATTCTCGAATCCCCTCTTGGACCACCCGTCCAACGATCAGGTCGCCGGGCTCGATCTCCAGTGGGCCCAGCGTGGTGCTCTCCGGGATCACGACCACCGACCGCTGCTCGGTTTCGTCGAAGGTGAACGAGGCGAATGCCTTTGCCCTCCCCGAGGAGCGAACCGCATCGAGGGCATGTCGAAATCGGTCCGGCCCCACTCCGGGATCGATCACTTCGATGTCGCCGTTGCCGACGAGGGCTCCCTGTTCGTCTACCCAGACTGGGTTCATGACGCGAAGGGTATGACGGGTTCGTCGATTGAGGCGAGCGCTCTGGCGAGTCGGGAGAAGACCTCTCTGTCCCCTGAAGCGGCGAGCGACGTCCGCCCTTCCCCGAAAACGTCCGGGGCCACCCGCGTCGTCTGTGCCGCCACCGCCGGCGCAGGGTCGATCACTTCCAGGCCGGTCAGTCGTTGGATGGTGGGCCCGAGGAAGGCGAAGTGGGTGCAGGCGAGCACGATCACGTCCACGCCTTCTGCGACGAGGGGCTCTGTCACCTTGGCCACGGCAGTCTCAGCCCGCGGCCCGGCCACTGATCCCTCTTCGACCATGTCGACCCACTCCGGACATGCTCTGGCGATCACCTCGATTCCGGCGGCGAATCGGGTGACCACCGACGCGAACAGTCGTCCCTGGAAAGTGGCCGCGGTGGCCAGGACTGCCACCTTCTGCGACCTGGTGATCGAGGTTGCCGGTTTCACCGCCGGCTCCATGCCCACCACCGGGACATCGGGGTGAGCTGAGCGCAGGGAGTCCAGTGCGGCTGCCGACGCCGTGTTGCAGGCGACCACCAAACACGTTGCCCCGTTGTCCAGAAGCCATCCGGCGACGTCCTGGGCTATCGACTCCACCTCATTCAGGCTCCGGTTGCCGTAGGGCGCACGTGCGCGGTCGGCCACATACAAGAGATTGGCGTCGGGGAGCGCCCTGCGGATCTCGGTCAGGACCGACAGCCCTCCGACCCCCGAGTCGAACACTCCGATCAATGTGTACCGTCCCGAGCCGAACGTCGGAGGTATCGATTGCAGGTCGAAGGTTCAGTTGCGTTGGTCACCGGTGGTGTCTCTGGGTTGGGATTCGGAGCGGCCACCCGGATTGTCGCCCTGGGCGGACAGGTCGTGATGATGGACATCAACGAAGAGCGTGGCAAGACGGCCCAGGGCCAACTGGGTGACGACTCCCGGTTCGTTCGGTGTGACGTATCCGATCCCGAGGAGGTGGCTGCCGCCGTCGAAGGGGCAGCCGAGGCTTTCGGTGGCATCCACATCCTGGTGAATGCCGCCGGGGTCGCACCCGCCCAGCGGGTCCTCTCGAAGGATGGGGTCATGTTCGACCTCGACCTGTTTCGGTTCACGGTGGGAGTCAACCTGATCGGGATGTTCGACGTGATCAGGAACACGGCGAGGGTGATGTCCGCCAACGGGCCCGACCGGGAGGGGGAGCGGGGCGTGATCGTCAACGTGGCTTCGATCGCCGCCTTCGAGGGTCAGATCGGCCAGGCCGCCTACTCGGCGTCGAAGGGAGGCGTCGTGGGGATGACCCTGCCCATAGCTCGGGATCTCGGCTCGGTGGGCATCCGGGTGAACACCGTGGCCCCCGGGATCATGGACACTCCCCTTCTCGCCGCAGCCCCCCAGGAGCTGCGGGACTCCCTGGCCGAGCTGCAAGTGTTCCCACAGCGTCTCGGTACGCCGGCGGACTTCGCCCACCTGGTCACTTCGATCGTGGAGAACCCGATGCTCAACGGCGAGGTGATCCGTCTCGACGCCGCGGCGAGGATGCCTCCGCGATAACCGCCGGTCGGCGCGCAATCAACCTTTCAGGCTCTCCAGGGACTGGGGATTCTCCAGGCTGGTCAGGTCACCCAGGTCCCTGCCCAGCGCGACCGCCTTCACCACCCGACGCATGATCTTCTGGGAGCGGGTGCGGGGAAGATCATCGACCCAGCGGACGCTAGACGGTCGGAAGGCCTTGCCGAGGGCGGTGTCGCATGCCGCGATCACCCGGGAGGTGAGGGCATCGTCGGGAGAGACGCCGGGGGCGGGGACGAGGAACAGCGCGATCGACTCGCCTTTGAGCTCGTCGGGCACGCCGATGGCTGCGGCCATGGTCACCTCGTCGAGGGCCACGGCCACCGACTCCACCTCGGCGGGCCCGATTCGCTTCCCGGCGATGTTCAGGGTGTCGTCCGAGCGCCCGTGGAGATACCAGAATCCGTCCTCGTCGATCGAAGCCCAATCCCCATGGACCCAGGTGTCTTCGAATCGCGACCAGTAGGTGGCCAGGTAGCGCTCCGGCTCATTCCAGAAACCGCGTGTCATCCCCGGCCAGGAGCCGCGGACCACCAGTTCGCCGACCTCGCCGCGCACGGGCCGACCTCCATCGTCGTAGACATCGGCGTCCATCCCGAGCGCCGGCTTGCCGAGAGCGGTGGGTTTGAGCCCCTGGAGGAGATTGGTGGAGAGGATGCATGCTCCCACCTCGGTGCCACCTGAGATGTTCATGATCGGACGCCGGTTCTCACCCACGTCCCGGAACAGCCACCACCACGGCTCCGGGTTCCAGGGCTCGCCGGTCGACCCGAACAGCCGCAGCGAGGACAGGTCGTACTGGTGGGCTTGGGAGGCTCCATGGGGTTGGAGGGCGCGGATCAGGGTGGGGGACACTCCGAGGATGGTGAGTTCCAGCTCCGAGGCCACCCGCCAGATCCGGTCGGGACCGGGATGGTTGGGAGCCCCGTCGTATGCGGCGACAGCGGCCCCGTTGGCCAGACCGGCGACCACCATCCACGGTCCCATGATCCAGCCCATGTCGGTGGCCCACATCAACACGTCGCCGGGCTTGACGTCGAGCTGGAAGGCCCCCTCCTGGGCTATCTTGACCGTCAGTCCCGCCTGCACGTGCACCGCCCCCTTGGGACGGCCCGTGGTTCCCGAGGTATAGGCGATGAGCACCGGGTCTTCGGCCCGGGTCTTCGCCGGCCCGAGGCGCTCCGCGGTCGGGACCACGTCGTGCCACCAGGAATCTCTTCCTTCGGTGATCGGAGTGTGGTCGCGGTCGATGTAGTCGACGACGAGGATCCGGGAGATCCCGCCCGCGATCTCAACCGCCTCGTCGGCGGTCTCCTTCATGTGGATCTCAGCCCCGCGGCGCTCGAACCCGTTGGCGCAGAGCAGGAGCTTCGGTCGTGGATCGTGGAGACGGGTCGCCACGGCTTCTGCTGCGTAACCCGAGAACACGGGGATGAAGATGGCACCAAGACGGGAGACGGCGAGCAGCGCCACGATCGCCTCTTGTCCCATCGGCAGGTACACCGCGACCGCATCGCCTCGCTCGACCCCCAGTTCGCTCATGGCTCCGGCCACACGCTCCACCTGCTCGAGGAGCTCCTCGAAGGTCAGCTCCCTCGTCTCGCCACCCTCCTTCTGGGAGCGAACCGCGAGACCATCGGGGTTGACGGCCGCCCACCTGTCCACGCACGCCACCGACAGGTTGAAGCCGGAGCCGACGAACCATGTCGCCCAGGAGTGGCCGCGCGAGGTGTCGCGCACCGACGTCCATCCGGGATCGAAGGGCAGCCCGAGGAACTCGACCACCGAAGCCCAGAACCACTCCGGATCGACCGCTGACCGCAGCACCAGGTCATCGAAGGCGGCGATGTCGTGCTCCCTCATGAAGCGTGCGGTGTTGGTCGCCTCGGCCTGGTCCGGGTCGGCCGACCAGGCGATCTCGAATCTCTCCATGTTCCTCCTGATCCGCTCACCGAGGCTATCGGCAATGACACCGATCCGTGCAACTGATTCCTACCCTGCGCTCACCATGATCGAGTCGCCGAGCCCTTCGGACCACCAGGTCTTCGTGCGACGGACGCTCACCGTGGCGGCTGTCTTGTTGGGCGTGTTCGTCGTGGTCTGGCTGGCCATCAAGCTTCGCACCATCCTGTTCATGGTCTTCGTCTCGATATTCGTCACGGTGGCCTTCGAGCCACCCGTTCACTTCCTCGCGAAGCGAGGCTGGCGACGCGGAAGCGCCACTGGTGTGGTGTTCCTGGCAGCATTCGCCATCGCCGTCCTCTTCATCTGGGCACTGGCACCGCTGTTCGTGCGACAGGTGGAGCAGCTGATCAATTCGATACCGGGGCTGGTCGAGGCGGTGATCGTCTTCCTGGAGGAGTCCTTCGGCTTCGAGTTCGAGAACGTCGACCCGAGACAGGTCGGCCGCAATCTGATCGAGTCGCTCCAGGATCTGTCCGGCCCGGTGGCCGGTGGTGTCTTCGGGCTGGCCTCGACCGTGTTCGGGTTCCTGCTGTTCGTCACCACCGTGGCGCTGTTCTCCTTCTACATGATCGCCGAGTTGCCCAAGGTGCAGCGGACCGTGCTCTCGTTCATGCCTGAGGACCAGCAGCGGCGGGCGATGCGGATCTGGGACGTGGCGGTCGAGAAGATGGGTGGCTACATCTATTCCCGGTTGATCCTCGCCGTGGTCTCGGCAGTGGTGACCTACGCGTTCCTCAGCCTATTGGGAGTGCCCTTCGCCATCTCCTTGAGTATTTGGGTGGGAACGCTCAGCCAGTTCGTGCCCGTCGTTGGCACCTACCTCGCCTCGATCCTCCCCGCCGTGGTGGCCCTCACCTTCAACGACGTGGCCACGGCCGTGTGGGCAACGGTGTTCTTCGTCGCCTACCAGCAGCTGGAGAACTATCTGATTTCCCCCCGGATCACCAAGAGGACCATGGAGATCCACCCTGCCATCTCGGTGGCGGCGATCATCATCGGAGGCATCCTGCTCGGCGGCATCGGGGTGGTGCTCGCCCTTCCGATGGCGGGCATCATCCAGGCGCTGATCTCCGAATCGAGGAGGTACTACCGGGTGATTCTCGACGACCAGGATGAGCCGGTGTCTTCCTCCTGATACGTCGACCGTGTTCCGCTAGGCATAGAGCGCGATCACGCTCTAATATATCGCGACGGTGTCCTTGTTTTTCTTGGGGCGCCGTATACCCCTAGTTCGGAGGAAACTAAGTGAAAGCAACAAAGCCCTTTGGGCTTAGGCTACTTGCGCTCCTCGCCGTATTCGCCATGGTCGTGGCGGCTTGCACCGATACCACGGACGAGACCACCACAACCACCGGCGACGGTGTCACCACCACCGTTGGAGACGACTCTCCAGATACCACGGTGGGTGATGACGATGACGATGGCGCAACTGGCGATCTGGACATCTATACCCTGGGCATCTTCCAGGATGTGACCACGGACAACCCGTGGTCGTATCTGGACAGCTCGGGTAGCGACGTCTGGGTCGGCTACGTCCTTGGCCCAACCCTGGGCGCTCCCTACACCATCAACTATCCCGGTCTCGACCCGGCGCCCGACATGGCGGCAGGGGATCTGGAGCCGGCGGTGCAGGATGGTGACAACTGGGTCGGAACCATCACGTTGCGTGATGACCTGACCTGGTCCGATGGTGAGCCGATCACCGCGCACGACTACGTGTTCACGTTCGAGACGGCCCGCGACTTCGGTCTGACCGCCAACTGGCCCGACTATCTCGATGTCGGCGACGACGAGACACCTGGTGTCATCGCAGTCGAGGCGATCGACGACCTGACCATCCAGGTCACCTACAACAGCGAGCCCGGTCTCGCCACTTGGGGCGTCGGCAACGGACCTCCGTACATGCCGATCCTTCCAGAGCACTTCTGGGGCGAGGTGGTCGCACAGGCCGCCGGGGAGCGTGACACGCTGATCGCGGCCTCGGGTGTCGGGGCGCCTTCCGCAGGTCCCACCGTGTTCGGTGAGATCCAGGAGGGGAGCTTCGCCGCCAGCACGGCGAACACCAACTACTACGACACCGGAGCGGTCATCGAGTCCGGTGGAGTGACCTATGAGGTCGGTCCGTTCGCATCCAGCTTCCAGTACCCGCTCTATGGCGGACAGGAAGCTGCGGTGCTCGCCCTGGCCAATGGTGAGGTCGATCTGCTGTTGAACCCGTTGGGTATGCAGCGTGGTCTCCGCGACCAGGTCATCGACAACGAGAACCTGGAGGCTGTGGTCAACCCGACCAACGGCTATCGCTTCCTCGCCTTCAACCATGCCCGCGCCCCGATGTCTGATCCTGCGTTCCGTGACGCGCTCACGGCCATGATCAACAAGGAGTACGTGACGGACAACTTGCTCCAGGGAGCGGCGTTCCCGCTCTACGTGCTGCTGCCCGAGGGCAACGAGGCCTGGTACAACGAGGAAGTCGCCACCGAGCTCGCCGAGCTGGGCTTCGCCGGTCTCGAAGACGAGGCCCGTCGCGCCGCTGCCATCGGTCTGCTGACCGACGCCGGCTACACCTGGACCGACGATGGTGCCCCCGGCTGGTACGACGCCGATGGCAACTACTCGGCGGAGCCCG
>CAZLEQ010000009.1:45213-75089 GCA_964558575.1 uncultured Acidimicrobiaceae bacterium
GACGATGGTGCCCCCGGCTGGTACGACGCCGATGGCAACTACTCGGCGGAGCCCGCCGAGGGGTTCTCCTACTCGGCCGCCAGCGGAGCCCTGGTTGGTCCCGACGGCGCCACGGTGGAGGACCTCGATCTGTTGCACCCGAACGCCGGCTACGACCCGCTTCGTGCCACCTTCGGTGGTTACATCGCGGGTGTGGCGCGTGAGATCGGTATCCCGGTCAACTCGCTGCCCACCGACTTCGGCCAGATCATCGACATCGTGTTCGAGTTCGACGATGCCGCCGGGGAGTACACGTCGCCTTACGACATGTTCATCCTCGGCTACTCGCTGGGTAATCCGGTGTTCCCCACGTTCCATGATTCGTTCTTTGGGGCGAGGGGGGACTCGAACAACACCCAGTACAGCAGTGCGGAGTTCGATGGCTTTGCCGCCGAGTTCGGCGCCGCGAGCACGGTCGAGGAGGCCTACGAGGCGATGTGGGAGATGGAGCGCCTGATCGCTCAGGACAAGCCCCATGTCCCGCTGTTCGACACCGGAATCCTCGAGTTCTACAACACACGAGTCGAGTATCCCTTCGACGAGACTCTCTCGGGGTTGCAGTTCCTCAACGGACTTCCCGGTTCGGTGAGCGCCCGTTAGCTAGCTAGAAGGTGGAAGGTTGGGCCCGCTTCGGCGGGCTCAACCTGACACCGCCGTCTCGTACCAGTCCGCCATAGAGCACTCCCGGAGGAAGAGCACTAGAGATGTTCCGTTTCATCGGCCGTCGCCTCATCCAGATGTTCTTCCTCTTCCTCATCTTTCTCTCGCTCGTCTGGCTCCTCCTCCAGGCGATGCCCGGTGACATCTCCGACACACTCATCGGAGATCCAAGTATCCCCCTCGCCACCCGAGTCGAGTTGCGACAGCGGCTCGGGCTCGACCAGCCGTTGCATCTCCAGTACCTGACCTACATCACCAACTTCTTCCGCGGTGAGATGGGGGTCAGTTTCAGCCGCTACCCCCAGGACGTCTCCACGATCCTCTTCGAGGCCATCCCCCGCACCCTGGTGCTGGTCCTAACCGCAACCCTGCTCGCCTACTGGATGGGCTTCAAGTCCGGCAAGCTGATCGCCTGGGGCCGCGGCGGCCGGGCGGAGCAGGGCTTCATCGTCGGCGGCATCTTCCTCCAGACGGTGTTCTACCCCTGGTTCGCCATCGTCATGCTGTGGACCTTCGGCTTCTTCTTCGGCTGGTTCCCCATCGGCCGCTTCATCACTGTCGGCCTGTGGCAGGGCTCCGGCTTCGATGCCACCGACGTCTTCACGGAGTTGGTCCTAACCACGTTCCTGGCCACGCTGATCTATGTCGGGGCCAGGTACCTGATCATGAGGACGGCACCGGATCTGATCACCGAGCAGCGTCTCCAGCGGATCGCAGGCTTGCTGACCGTCGCCGGGTTGGTCGCCTACTGGTACTTCGACCCTGCCCGGACCTACGTATGGGATATCGTTTTCCACACCATCCTCCCGGTGGCCACCCTGGGCCTGGTCACGTTCGGGGCGGTGATGCTCATCACCCGGACCTCGATGCTGGAGACCCTCGGCGAGGACTACATCCTCACTGCCCGGGCCAAGGGCCTCCCCAAGCGGGTGATACGCGACCGGCACGCCTCCCGCAATGCCCTCCTCCCGGTGGTGACCTCGTTCATCCTGGCGATGGGCACGGTGGTGGGTGGTGCGATCATCACCGAGCAGATCTTCTCATGGCCGGGCATGGGGCTCCTCTTCCTCCAGGGCATCGTGGTCAACGACATCCCCCTCGTGACCGGGGCCCTGGCCATCACCGGGGTGCTGACGTTGGTCGCCCACCTGGTGGTGGACATCGTCTACACCTTCCTCGATCCGAGAATTCGCATAACCTGAGGCGACAGAGCATGGCAACCAAGGAAGAGACACAGCGCGACACCGCCCCGGAGGACGGGGCCGACCTTCTCGACGAGCTGATCCGCGGCGACAGCATCGTCGAGGAGCCGTTGTGGAGGATCCGTCTCCGTCTCTTCCGGAAGTCGTTCGCCACCAACTGGGGCCTGTTCAGGGATTCGAAGATGGGGGTGGTGGGCCTGATCATCATCGCCATCTTCGGCATCATGGCGGTGGCCCACCCCATCCTGTTGTCGACGGTGTGGAATCCCGCGGTGTACGACCCGGTCAGCGGCTACGACGCCGTCGTCGTCGAGTACACCGTCGTCGAGGACGGCACGGTCGAGGACCCGATCACGGAGATGGAGCTCAGCGAGGCCCGATTCGAGCTCAACCCGACTGTACGGGTGGGCCAGACCGCCCGGATCCCTGTCCAGCCGGCACCTCCCACTTTCGCCGGCGAGAACCCGCACTTCCTCGGCACCGACCCCCAGGGGCGTGACATCTTCTCGCAGTTGCTCTACGGTGCCCGTGCCGCCTTCCTGCTCGGCTTCGTCGCCGCCTTCACCACGGTGTTCATCGCCACCACGGTGGGCTCGATCGCCGCCTACTACGGGGGGCGGATCGACGGCTTCCTGATGCGCACCGCCGATCTGATCCTCCTGATGCCGTTGTTGCCGGTGCTGATCGTGCTAAGTGCGGCGGTGCAGATCAACATGGTGATGCTCGGCATCATGATCGGGATCCTGCTGGGGTTTGGCGGCGACGCCATCGTGTTGAAGTCCCAGGCCCTGTCGATCAAGGTCAAGTCCTATATCGACGCCGCCCGCGTCGCCGGTGGCGGTGACGGCCACATCATCTTCCGTCACATCATCCCCAACGTGATCCCGCTCAGCCTCCTCTACATGATGTTCGGAGTCACCACGGCCATCGCCCTCGAGGCCACGCTCTCCTTCCTGGGCCTGTTGAACATCCAGATGTCCTGGGGAATCATGATCAACACCGCCTCGACGCAGGGCTACCTGCTCAGCGGGACCAGCTATTGGTGGCTGTTGTTCCCGGCGGGCCTGGCGGTGTCGTTTCTCGCCTTCGGCTTCTTCGTCGTTGGTCGGGGCATGGACGAGGTCATCAACCCCCGGCTACGCGCCCGGTAGGAGGAGAGCTTTCACATGACACTCTCATTGGAGGATCTGCAAGCACGCCGCATCGATCCCGACCAGCCCCTGTTGGAGATCGACGACCTGGTCATGCATTACAAGATCAAGGCCGGCAGCGTCTCGGCGGTGGACAACGTCGGGTTCACGATCCACCAGGGCGAGGCGGTGGGACTGGTCGGTGAGTCGGGCTGCGGTAAGACGTCGACCGCGCTCGCCCTGCTTCGACTCCTGCCGGCGAATGCCGAGTACATCTCCGGTGAGGTCAGGCTCAATGGCGAGGATCTCCTCCAGCTCAGCGAGGAGGGGATGCGCAAACACCGCTGGAAGGACATCGCCATGGTCTTCCAGGGGGCGATGAACTCGTGGAACCCGGTCTACCGGGTCGGCGACCAGATCCGCGAGGTGCTGGACACCCACTACCGCGGTGAGATGAACTACGACCAGCAGACGAAGCACATCGAGCAACTCTTCCGCGCCGTCGGCTTGCCGGCTGAGATGCTCGCCCGCTATCCCCATGAGTTCTCTGGGGGGATGCGCCAGCGGGCGGTGATCGCCATGGCGCTGGTGTGCAGCCCGGAGCTGATCATCGCCGACGAGCCGACCACGGCCCTCGATGTCATCGTCCAGGACCAGATCCTCAAAGAGCTCAAGCGCATCCAGGCCGAGATGGGTATGTCGATCCTCTACATCTCCCATGACATAGCGGTGATCGCCGAGGTGACCGACTCGCTCGGCGTCATGTATGCCGGCAAGCTGGTCGAGTACGGGCCCACCTCCGAGGTGTTCGCCCGGCCCCGTCACCCCTACGCCTACCTCCTGTTGCGATCCACCCCCTCGATCACCGGTCCCCGCCGCAAGCTGGCTCCGCTCGGGGGAGAGCCGCCGGACTTGCTCGATCCGCCCTCCGGCTGCCGGTTCCACCCCCGCTGCCCGTTCGCTACCGAGAAGTGTGCCCTCGAGGAGCCGCCGCTGGAAGAGATCTCAGAGGGTCATCGGGTGGCGTGTTGGAACTACGAGGACGTGCCCGAGCTCCAGATGGAGCTGGTGCGATGACCGGCCCCACCACTGTCAAGACCAAGCCGCTGGTCGAGGTCGAGGAGCTGACCAAACTGTTTCCGATCTCGCGCGGGCTGTTCCGGTCGCCCAACGAGTTCGTCCACGCCGTCGACGGGATCAACTTCGAGATCGCTCCCGGGGAGAGCCTCGGCCTCGTCGGCGAGTCCGGTTGCGGCAAGTCGACCACGGGCCGGATGCTGGTCAAACTCCTCGACCCGAGCGCTGGGGCGATCCACTTCAACGACGGCGACTACCAGCGAGACATAGCCAGCGTCAGTGGTTCGCAGATCAAGGAGTTCCGCTCCCGGGTCCAGATGATCTTCCAGGATCCCTACGAGTCGATGAACCCGAGACGGACGGTGTTCGACACGGTCTCTGAGCCCTTGGCGGTGCAAAAAGAGGGAACGATTCCTGAGCGGGAGGAGCGTGTCCTCGAGTTGTTGGGCCTGGTCGGGTTGACCCCGCCGGAGAACTTCCTGTTTCGCTATCCCCACGAGCTTTCCGGAGGCCAGCGCCAGCGGGTCGCCGTCGCCCGGGCCCTGGTCATGAATCCTCGCTTCGTCGTGGCCGACGAGCCCACCTCGATGCTCGACGTCAGCATCCGCATCTCGATCATGGAGCTGATGACCGAGCTCGCCGACCGGCTCGGAGTCTCCTACCTCTACATCACCCACGACCTCGCGGTCGCCCGCTACATGTGCGACCGGATCGCCGTCATGTACCTGGGCAAGATCGTCGAGGTCGGGCCCACCGAGGACATCCTGGCCAACCCGCGTCACCCCTACACCAGGGCATTGCTCTCTGCGGTTCCCATCCCCGACCCGTCGGTGAAGCGGACTCCAGTCGAGATCGAAGGCGGGATCTCCAAGGCGATCAACCCCGCCCCCGAGTGCCGGTTCATCGAACGTTGCCCCTTCGCCGCCGACGTGTGTCGGGAGAACCCCCACCCCGAGATGTTCGAGGTCGGTGAACAGCACTTCGCTGCCTGTTACCGGATCGGCGAGATCTAGAGACCTGTCGACGGCGTGAGCCTGGTCGAGACCAGCTCCCAGGCAGAGCTTCCGGCGTCGCCCGCGCCTCCCCTGGCTGGTCACATTTCTGTCCCGTCGGGCGGTGTGGGCGCTGATCACGCTGGTCATCTATTTGGCGATCGTGTTCTCCTCATGCAAGTCGTGGTGCTTTCCAACTTCGCCACGCCGGCGAGGATGGCCGGTCCCGAGGCCTACCAGGCGACCCTGGAGGCTTTGGGTCCCGACCGGCTTCTAGCCACGCGAATGTGGGAGTTCGTCGCAGCTTCGCGACCTTCGACCTGGGCATCCCGTTCACCGGCGCAGTGGAGACCCAGGACGTACCGTTGATCATGGGCGTGCTGGTGATGCTGGGAGTGATCGGGGTCGTGTTTCGGGTGGTCGTCGATGTGGTCATCGCCTATCTCGATCCCAGGCAGAGGCAGGGAACTGCATGACCACCAACACCCGGTCGAGAAGACGGCGCCGGGTGGCGTGGGCCCAGAACCCCAAGCTCATCGCAGGTGCGGTCCTGGTCGTGTCCTTCCGGTTGATCGTCCTCGCCCATCCGGATTTCCAGAACACGATCTGGGAGGGGGAGCGCACCGTCTACGACCCGTTCATCGGGTACGACGCCCAAGTGGTCCACCCCTCCGGGCCGACGGCCGCCCACAGACATTTTCAGTGAGGTCAGAGACCACCCGATATTTGCTGGCATGACATCCCGGGTAGGAGAGCGTCCGCAAAATACGATGCGAGTGACTGTGGATTCTCTCAGGGTCATTTCGATCGTGGCGTTGCTGGCTCTGGCCCTGGGCGCCTGCAGTGAGGAGACCGTCGACACCACCACGACCTCGACCACCGAGGCGACCACCACCACGACTCTGCCGCTCGACCCCGCGGTCGACGGCCCGGTGTTTCGGGTCGGACTGACTGCCGGGTTGAGTAGCGTCAACTGGTGGGAGGTGCTCGACTCGGCCACCTCGGCGGAGAACCTGGCCGTGGTGTCGAACACCAAGGCCTCCCTGTTCACCCTGACCCGCCCCGGGTTCGTGCTCGTGCCCGATCTCGCCGATGGTGGCCCGGTGCGGGCGCGACAGGAAGGCGGGGTCTGGGTGGTGGAGCAACCGATTCGGGACGATGTCTTCTGGTCTGATGGTGAACAGCTGACCGTTGACGACCTGGTCTTCTATCACGACGTGGTCCGTGAGCTCGGGCTCGGTTCCAGCCACGCCGTCAGCTTCCCGGAGTCGGTTGTCGACGTCGCTGCGGCGGGCGACTTCGTGGTCCGCATCGAGTTCGCCGATGCGCCCTCGATCGTCGACTGGCACACCGGAGTGGGGTTGGCTCCGTTCGTGTCCTCCCAATTCTGGGAGCCCCACGTCGAGCAGGCCCGGGCTCGGAGCGGCTCGGGACGTGACTATCTCTACTCGGTGGACCCGGTGGGTGAGCCTTCGGTGGGGCCGCTGGTGTTCGAGTCCTGGGAGCCGGGCGATGCGGCGCTGACGATCTCGAATCCCGGGTACCACGCACGGGGGACCGAGACGACGCTCTTCTCGGATGGCTCGGCGCGGGTGGCGCGACCGGACGGAGAGGACGAGGTCTACGGCGGGGGCGCCTCCGGATCGGTGGAGGCGCAACACATAGTCGGACCGTTCGTCTCGGCGGTCCAATGGATCGAGCACGACTCCCCCGAAGCTGCCTACGAAGCACTCGAAGGAGGTCAGGTGGACCTCGTCTTCCATCCCGACGGGATGACCCTGCCGACTCGCAACCGCCTCGTCGACAGTGGTGATCTTCGCATCTCGAGCAGTGAGGCGGAGGGCTTTCGTTTCCTCGGGTTCAACCTTCGCAAGCCGCCCATGTCCGATCGTGTGTTCAGGGAGGCGGTGGCGACGGTGATCGACAAGGAGTTGGTGTCCTCGACCCACCTGGGCGGGACGCTGAGCCCGGCTTACACGGTGGTCCATCCCGGGCTCATTCCGTTCCACGCCTCCGATGTCAGACGTCCCGGCTGGTCGGATGGAGAACCGATGGGCGAGCGAGAGCGGTTCGAGACGGCGGTGGCCTTGCTCGCCGAGGCCGGTTATACCTGGCAGACGGAGCCGGAGCTGGTGTTCGGGGACGACGGATCCCTGGTCGATGTGGTGCCCGGGAGCGGTCTCCGGATGCCCAACGGGGTGACCGTCCCCGAACTGACCATCCTGGTCGCCCCCGCCTCCGGGGACGATCCGATGCGGGCGACGTTCGCACTGTGGATCGCGCAATGGATGTCCCATCTGGGCATGGACGTCGCCGTCGACACCATCGATCTCCAGTCGATGATGGAGACGGCCGTGGCTCCCGAGTCGGCCGCCGCGGCGCTGGCATGGGATCTCAAGGTGTCCGGCTGGGGACGTGCCCAACCTTCGCTACCCGGACTCACCCTGGTCGCACTCTTCCACTCCCGAAGCGGGATGGAAGTGGGCGGGCTCAACACCACCGGGTACTCCAGCTCCGAGTTCGACGATGCTGCCGACGCTTTCTCGGCGGCGACCACCATCGAGGAGGCCGCCCGCTGGACCAGGGAGATGGAACGTGTCGTCGCCGACGATCTCCCCTATGTGGTGCTGTATCGCACCTTGGTGAGCGAAGCCTTCCTGCCCGGTGTGCGGCTCCCGGTCAGCTCGGTGATGGGTGGACACGCCTCGACGGGGATGGCCTGGCCGGAATCGGTGCGGATCATCCCCTGATGCGATGATCCGGCTGAGGCCACTCTTGGCGGCGATGGCTCTGCTGGCAGTCGCTTGCACGCCCACCGAGGAGGCCCCGTCCTCGCCCCGGCCCACTTCGATCACCACGCCCGTTCCCGCCGCCGCGACGATCCCCCCGACCACGACCATCACGGTGGAGCCGACGGCGGCGATGGCCTGTCCTACCGAGTTCTGCGTCGTCTACAACCTCCGCGCCGAGGCGAGATGGTCTGACGGGGTCCCGGTGACGTCGTCGGACTTCGCTCACAGCGCGGAGGTCCTGACAGCAGCCGGAGTGGCCGGTCACGACCTGATTCGGTCGGTGGAAGTGGTCGACGCTGGCACTGCCGTTGTTGCCCTCGACATCCCCTACGGTGCCTGGCAGGGCCTCTTCCCCCGCCTGGTACGAGATGGCTCCTCTCCGGGAGGGCCGGCGCCGCTCGAGAGCACCGGGCCTTTCACTTTCGCCGACTGGCAGGAGGGTGAGTTCATGGTGCTGGAGCGAAATCAGCGCTGGTGGGCGGATCGAGACCCCCTGAGCGGCGAGCCATCCGGCGACGTGGCAGAGATCACCTTCGTCTTCATCGAGGAGCTGGCCGACATGGTCGATGCCCTGGCCGCCGGGGAGGTCGATGTGATCGCCGCCCGCCCCGACCGGGAGACGATCGAGACGCTGGAGCGGCTCGACGACATCGAGTTCGCGGTGGGTCCTGGCCCATTCTGGGAGCACATCGATTTCCATCACGACGATCCGATGCTGGCCCGTCCCTGGGTGAGGCGAGCCGTCGCCCTCGCCATCGACCGGGAACGCATTCTCGATGCGACGGTCCGTCTCGTCGACCCGTCGGCTGACCCCCTGGACAGCACCATATGGATGACGGGGACACCCCACTACGAGCCGAACTTCGACGTCGGGTTCGACCCGGAACAGGCGGAGAGGGTTCTCGAGGCGAACGGCTGTGAGCGGGGGGAAGATGGGATCCAGGTGTGTGACGGGACCCGGATGTCGTTCGTCTGGGCGACCACCGACGACGACCCGGCGCGTCGGGTCACGTTCGATCTGGTGCGTGAGGATCTCGACACGATCGGAGTCGAGCTGACCGCCGTCTTCGTGAGCCCGTCGGAGTTCTTGACCCGGGACTTCCTCTTCGGTGGGCCGGAGCGCTGGCAGCTGATCAACTTCTCATGGCGGGCGCGACCCGATCCCTCGGCCGCCAACCCCACTTACTACTGCACCGGGGGCGGCCTGAACGTGGGCCGGTTCTGCTCGGAGCAGGTGGAGAGCCTGATCCGGGCCACCGAGTCCATCGTCGACCCCGTGGAGCGGGCCGAGACGTACAACCGCGCCGACCGTCTCTACCTGGATGATCTCGCCGTTATCCCGTTGTATCAGAAGCCGGTGATGATGGCCTGGACCGCCGGGCTCGACGGGCCGGCACCCAACTACACCCTCTCGTCCGACCTATGGAACGTGGGAGCCTGGAGCGGGCGAGAGTCGATCGTGGTGGCGATCACAGAAGAGCCGGGCACACTCGACCCCTGGGACACCGGCGATGACAGTGCCAACCTGATCCTGAGCTCACTGCTGTACGGTGCGTTCGGCATGGATCCAGCGCACCGTTCCATACCCGTACTCGTGGAATCCGTCGAGCTGATCGATGGGAACGGCTGATGTCGGGACCCCTCGACGGGACTGTGGTCGTAGAGCTCGCCGGGATGGGGCCGGCACCCTTCTGCGGGATGGTCCTCGCCGATTTGGGGGCAGTGGTGATCGCCGTGGAGCGACCTGGGGGTGGGGTGATCCCGGTGGGCTCGGGCCACAACGACATCCTCGATCGAGGCAAGCAGTCGATCGTGGTCGACTTGAAGACCGCAGCCGGTGTCGAGGTCGTGCGTCGGCTGGTAGACACCGCCGACGCCCTCATCGAGGGTTTTCGCCCCGGTGTCGTCGAACGCCTCGGGCTCGGGCCCGACGTGTGCCTCGACCGCAACCCCGTTCTCGTGTACGGGAGGATGACTGGTTGGGGCCACGAAGGTCCCATGGCGGGGATGGCGGGCCACGACATCGACTACATCGCCCTCTCCGGGGTCCTCGCCTCCATCGGGCCCCAGGAGCGCCCGGTTCCTCCGCTCAACTTGGTCGGAGACTTCGGTGGAGGTGGGATGTTGCTCGCCGTCGGGGTGCTGGCTGCCATCATCCACGCCCGGTCGGGAGGATTTGGCCAGGTGGTGGACGCCGCCATGGTCGACGGCTCCGCCCTGCTCATGGCCTCCCACCACGGATACCTGGCCGATGGCTGGTGGACGGGGGATCGGGAGAGCAACCTCCTCGACGGAGGTGCCCCCTTCTACACGACCTATGAGACCGCCGACGGTCATCACATGGCGGTGGGAGCCCTCGAGCCACAGTTCTTCGAGGCGCTGATCGAGGGTCTCGAGCTCACCTCCGACACAGTCGGCCCACAACACGACCGTGATCGGTGGCCGCAGATGCGGGCCCTCTTCGCCGAGCGGTTCCGCTCCCGGACGCGCGACGATTGGATCGAGCGATTCCTCGGTACCGACGCCTGCGTCGCGCCCGTGCTGACGATGGTCGAGGCGCCCGAACACCCGCACAACGCCACCCGAGGCACCTTCGTGGAGGTGGGTGGTGTGCGCCAGCCCGCCCCCGCCCCCCGATTCTCGATCACGCCTGCGGAAATCGATGCCCCGCCCCCGCACCGAGGGGCCGATACCGACGCCATCCTTGGCCGGGCGGGGTTTAGCCCCGGGGAGATCGGTAAGCTCAGGGAGTCTGGAGCTATAGCCTGATCTGCGCGGAGGGATTGTGACCGTCAACGCTGCTGTGCTCGCCGAGCGAGCTGAGATCGATGCAGTCGTCGAAGGCAAGACGATCATCGACTCGTTCAACCGAAACGCCGACACCTTCGGCGATGAGCCTGCCATCCATTGGAAGAACGGGGATTGGCAGAGCCTTACCTGGTCCGAGTACCGCGACGTGGTCCACAAGGCGGCCGCCGGTCTGGAGACGCTCGGGGTCGGCGACGGGGAGTTCGTCGCCATCATGTCCTCGAACCGCCCGGAGCACGTGATCGCCGACTTCGCCGTCGCCCACGCCGGCGCCACTCCGGTGACCATCTACTCGACGCTGGCCGCCAGCCAGATCCAGTACATCGCCGACAATTGCAAGGCGACCGTGGCCATCCTCGAGGATCTCGACTTCATGAAGCGGTGGGAGGAGATCCGCTCCGAGCTTCCCAACCTCAGGTATGTGGTCCTCATGTCGGGGGCGGAGAACTACGACACCCTCGAGTGGGTGCTCTCCTGGGACGACCTCCTCGCCCGTGGGGTGCGCCGTCTCCAGGAGGACCCCGATGTGGTGGCGAGATCCGCCGCCGCCATCACCCCGGACACCCTGGCCACCTTGATCTACACCTCGGGGACCACCGGGACCCCCAAGGGAGTGATGATCAGCCAACGGAACGTGATGTGGACCCTGGAGAGCCTGCGCCGCGCCGCCGACCTCGAGACCGGGCAGCGGATGGTGTCCTATCTTCCCCTGGCCCACATCGCCGAGCGTCTCGCTACTCACTACATGGGCACCTATCTCGCCGGCCAGGTGTGGTACTGCCCCAACCTCGCCGGAGTCCTCGAGTACATCCAGGTTGCTCGGCCCACGCTCTTCGTCGGGGTACCCCGGGTCTACGAGAAGTTCCACTCCCGGCTCCAGGCCCGCTTCGCCGAGGCGGAGGGTCTCAAGGCAAAGATCCTCCACAAGGCCCTCGACCTCAACGCCAAGCGGGTGGACGCCGAGCAGGAAGGCAAGAGCGGACCCGCCCTCGCCGGGTTGCTCGACAAGATCGCCCTGTCGAAAGTGCGCGAGGGCCTCGGGATGGATGAAGTCGAACTCGCCATCACGGCCGCCGCCCCGATCAACCCCGAGCTGATCAAGTTCTTCCATACCATCGGCGTGCCTCTCTACGAGATCTATGGCATGTCCGAGAACACCGGGCCGGCCACCGCCACACTGCCCGGGGAGATGAAGATCGGATCGGTCGGCAAACCTCTTCCCGGAGTCGAGGTGAGGACCGGCGACGACGGAGAGCTGATGATGCGGGGCGGCATAGTCACCGAGGGCTACTACAAGCTCGACGAGGCCACCAGGGAGACCTTCGACTCCGACGGCTGGCTTCACTCCGGCGATCTGGCGCGGATCGACGAAGACGGGTTCGTCTGGATCGTTGGTCGGAAGAAGGAGATCATCATCACCGCGGCGGGCAAGAACATCGCCCCGGCCAAGTTGGAGACCCTCTTGGGGAATCACCCGCTCATCTCCAAGGCGTGCATGATCGGTGATCAGCGCAAGTTCCTGAGCATGATCATCGCCCTCGACCACGAGGAGGCACCGGAGTGGGCGGCGGGGCGCGGGCTCGAGTACGACGACCTCGCCAGCTTCTCCCAGCTTCCCGAGGTCGAGGATGAGATCGCCAAGGCTGTGGCCGAGGCCAACGAGTCGGTGGCCCGGGTGGAGCAGGTGAAGAAGTGGGTGATCGTTCCCGACGAGTGGACGCCCGACAGTGGTGAGGTGACTCCGTCCCTGAAGCTGAAGCGACGCGTGGTCCTCGACCAGTACGCCGACGAGATCGAGTCGATGTACGCCGGAGTCTGATCCCGGTCACATGAGCCGGGATATCTTCGAAGCCGACCACGAGCTGTTCCGGGAGAGTGTCCCGGGTGTCGTGGCCACCGAGAGGGACGACCGAGATCATGAGAGAGGTCGTCAGTCGCTCCCTCGGACTCTGACAGGGAGTGATCCAATTGAGTGAGCCAATCACATTCGACGGTCGGGTTGCCATCGTCACCGGTGCCGGCGGCGGCCTGGGTCGCACCTACGCCCTCGAGCTGGCACGACGGGGTGCACGCGTGGTCGTCAACGACCTCGGCGGTGCAGTCGACGGCACGGGTGCTTCAAGCTCGGCAGCCGATCGAGTGGTGTCCGAGATCGAGGAGGCCGGGGGAGTGGCCGTCGCCAACTACGACTCGGTGTCGACATCTCAAGGAGGCTCGTCGATCGTCCAGACCGCTCTCGACGCCTTCGACACGGTCGACATCGTCATCAACAACGCCGGGATCCTGCGCGACCGCTCTTTCGCCAACATGGAGCTCGACGAGATCGAGGCCGTGCTCGACGTGCATCTCCGGGGTGCGTTCTACACGTCGCAGCCGGCCTTCAAGGTGATGAAGGAGAATGGATACGGGAGGTTCGTGTTCACGTCCTCCAACGCCGGGCTCTTCGGCAACTTCGGGCAGTCCAACTATGGGGCCGCCAAGGCGGGCCTCGCCGGGCTGTCGAACGTGCTCGCCATCGAAGGCGCCAAGTACAACATCAAGTCGAACGCGATCGCCCCTATCGCCAAGACCAGGATGACCGAGGACCTCCTCGGGCCGTTCGCCGACATGGTCTCGCCAGAGCAGGTGACTCCCATGGTGGTGTATCTGTGCTCGGAGGCCAACGAGCTGACGCACGAGATCTTTACCGCCGGGGGTGGCCGCTACGGGCGGATCGCCATCGTGACCAACAACGGTTGGATCGCCGGCCAGGGGGAGGTTCCCTCGGTCGAGGACATCGCCGACCACCTCGAAGAGATCAGGGACCTCTCCGAGCCCGTGGTCCCGGAGAGCATCAACGACGAGATCACTCTCCTGGGCAAGCTCCTCGCCGGCTGATGCCGATCGATGTCGACAAGGCGGTCGGCGCCGAGCTGGAAGGCGGGACCTTCGCCTGGTCGGAGGAGGACATCATCCTCTACGACCTCGCGGTCGGCGCCGGCAACCCGCCCAGCGACCACGCCGAACTGAAGTACGTCTACGAGGCCGAACTGCGCCCGGTCCCAGCATTCGGGACGATCCCACCCTTCGGGATCATGATGAGCCTCGGGACCGTCGACGGCCTCGACCTCGATCTCTCCCGGATCCTCCACGGTGACCAGACCCTCACCGTGCACGGCCCCATCCCGGTCTCGGGTACGGTGACCCAGGCCGGCAGAGTCGTCGACATCTACGACAAGGGGAGAGGGGCGCTGATCGTCCTCGAGGTCGTCTCCACCCTGGAGAAGACCGGAGAAACCTTGTTCACCAACCGATCGGGCATCTACGTGCGCGGAGAGGGTGGCTTCGGCGGCGAGACCGGTCCGGCGGCAGGCAACACACCTCCCGACCGTGAGCCCGATCATGTGGTGGAGTCTCCCACGCTCCCCCAACAGGCTCTCTTGTACCGCATGGCATCCGGGGACAAGAACCCCCTCCACGCCGACCCGGCTTTCGCCGCTCTTGCCGGCTTCGACCGTCCCATCCTCCATGGGCTGTGCACCTTTGGGATCGTCAGCAAGGCGGTGGTGGAATCGGCGCTTGGGGGAGAGCCGGAGAAGCTGGCCACCTACACCGCCCGCTTCACCGGACACGTCTTCCCCGGGGATACCCTGGTCACCAAGGTGTGGGAGGACGCCGACGGCTACCTGGCCGAGACCGAGACCAAGGAGCGGGGCACGAGGGTGCTGTCCAATGCCGCGGTGACCACGCGTTCTTGATGGTCGGCAGCTGGCGCGCCGCCCTCCCCCTCATGCGTTGACAACGACACGGGTACCCAACGGGACCAACTCATGCAGGGCGGCGATCATGTCGTTGGGGAGCCGGACACAGCCCAAGGAGATGTTTCCTCCTACCGACCCCGGGTTGTTGGTGCCGTGGATCCCGATGATCCCATCGCCTCCGTTGAACTCGGTGATGGTATCCGAGCGCGCCGACAGCCCGAGAGCGTGGGGGCCCCAGGGTCCGGTGGGGTCGGCGAGAGTGACATTGTCGGTCACGAAATAGACCCCGGTCGGCGTCTGGTTGTGATCGCTCCCGACGCCGATCTCGGTCCGGAGCATCTCAACCCCATCGACCACATAGGTGAGGATCCGCTCCGACAAGTCGACGACGATCTCGCCGTCGACGACGTAGAACGAGACGTCGCCGGCCGAGACCCAGCCGGTGCTCCCGTTGGGGCGCACCGGGAGCATCACCTCGGCCCATCCATCGACCGGTCCCGTGACCACTGCCAGGACAGTCACAGTTCCGAGGATCGTGGTGCCGTCGAGGGTCAGTATCGGCTCGAGGTCATCCGGGGACTGGTATACATCCAGCGGTCCGTGGGCATAGGCCGCCAGGTCCTGGTCGCCACCATGGCTCGCGGCGAAACCTTCCCACACGCTCCGCGTCTCCACCGGCTCTGGCGTCGTCGACGTCGTGGTGGACGGGGGAACGGTTTCACGTGGCCCAGCGACGGAACGGCCTTCCATCGTGGCCTCACCTCCACAGGCCACGACGAACAGCACCATGGCGAGTATCGAAACACGAGGAAGCATCACCCTGATGGTATCGGTACTTGGGGGCAGACCGTTTAGCCTCGCCGCAGTGGATCGCGTCTATCTGACCAAGCAGATCCCCACAGACCACCTGTCACGTCTGTCCGGATACGACACGAGGTTGTGGGATGGGCTGGGACCCGTCCCGCGCGCGGTGCTGCTCGAGGAGGTGGCGGAGGCGCGCGGGCTTCTCTGCATGTTGAACGATCACATCGACCGAGAGCTGATCAACAGAGCGGCCCGCCTCGAGGTGATCTCCCAGATGGCGGTGGGTGTCGACAACATCGACGTCGAAGCCTGCCGGGAGAGGGGCATCGTCGTGGGTCACACACCGGACGTGCTGACCGAGACTGTCGCCGACTCGGCGTTCGCTCTGCTGGCTGCGGTGGTGCGCCGGTTGCCGGAGGGGGAGCGAGAGGTGCGATCCGGGGGCTGGGGGTCTTGGGAGATGTTCCATCTCGCCGGTGGTGACCTGCACGGCACCACGCTGGGCATCATCGGTATGGGCCGGATAGGCCAGGCCGTGGCGCGGCGCGCGGTCGGATTCGACATGGATGTCCTCTACTCATCGCGGAGCGACAAGGAGGTCGCTGCAGAGCGGGTCTCGCTCGAGGAGTTGCTCTCCCGGGCCGACCACGTGGTGATCTGCACCAGCCTCGACGAGACCACCAGGGGTCTCATCTCCACTGAGGAGCTGGCTCTGATGAGGTCGACCGCCTATCTGGTGAACGTGGCACGAGGGCCGATTGTCGACACCGACGCTCTCGTGACCGCACTGGCCGAAGGACAGATCGGCGGTGCCGCCCTCGACGTGACCGATCCCGAGCCCCTCCCTTCGGATCACCCACTCCTCGGCTTCGAGAACTGCCTGGTCGTTCCGCACATCGCCAGTGCCTCGGTGAACACCCGTATGCGGATGTCGTCACTGGCCGTGGGCAATCTCCTCGCCGGTCTACGCGGGGAGCCGCTGCCGGCACCCGTCGACGGTTAGCGAGCAAGGACCGGGTAGCCTTCACCTCCGACCCATGGACCCAGTAGAGACATGTTCGAGCTGCCAGAAGCCCGTTCCGTAGCGGCCAACCCGAGCCCTGAGCGGCTGCGTGAGTTGGCTCTCGCCAGGATGCCCCGGATCACCGAGACCGAGTTCGGGAATCTCAACTACCAGGCCGAGGTGACCGCCCGGCTCAAGAACTCGACCTTCTTCGTCTCCGACGTGGAGATCCACCAGAACCGCATCTCCCGCGAGGAGTCGGAGCACTGGGAGCGCGTTCAAGACACTCACATCGCCGATCGTGAGATGCTGCTGGTCGAAGGCTACATCGGGCCCGACCCCGGCTTCCGGACCGGTTCCCGGCTCTTCATCGAGGCGGTTCAACCCAACATCGCCGCCATGCAACAACACCTCTACTTCCCTCGCGACGACGATTGGGAGCCGGAGTTCACTGTCATCTACACCCCGACTCTGAAAGCGGAGGGCAAGCCGGATGACCGGCTGATCATCGTCGATCTCGACAAGCGGGTGACCCGGGTCTTGGGCTCGGACTACTTCGGCGAGTCGAAGATGGGTGGCCTGCGCATGTGGAACCGCCTGGTCTACGATCAGGGGGGTCTGGCCTGTCACGCCGGCTTGAAGACGTTCCCGGCGTCGGCGACCCGCACCGGTCAGGAGGAGTCGATGCTCATCATCGGCCTGTCGGGAACGGGCAAGACCACGACCACGTTCCGCCAGCAGGCCGACTCACTCCCGGTGCAGGACGACTTCGTCGCCCTGATGCCGCTCGGCGAGGTCCACACCACCGAGGCGGGCTGTTTTGCCAAGACCTACGGGCTCGACCCCGAGGACGAGCCCACCATCTATGGCGGCACCACGAGGCCCGACGCCTGGCTGGAGAACGTCTCGGTCGACGAGAACGGCAAGGTGGACTTCTTCGACACCAGTTACACCGCCAACGGGCGATGCACCTTTCCGCTGGCGAACATCCGTCATCGTGACCCACGCGACGTGCCCCCGGCGCGGTATCTGCTCGTCCTCAATCGGTCCGACCATGTCATCCCGGCGGTGGCCCGTCTCGATCGTGAGCAGATCCCGGCCTACTTCATGCTGGGCGAGACCAAGGGGACTTCCGCCGGCGGCGCCGCCGAGGCCGGCAAGAGCTTGCGGGTGCCTGGCACCAACCCGTTCTTCTTCGACGATGACTCGCTTCAGGGGAATCGCCTCCTCGAACTGCTCGACACGATGCCCCATCTCGAGGCTTTCGTCTTGAACACCGGCCGGGTCGGGGGAGAAGGCGAAGGCTCGAAGAAGGTGCGTATCCCGGACTCCTCGGCCATCGTGCAGGCGATCGTGGAGGGAACCATCGACTGGGACACCGACGGGGACTTCGGCTACGAAGTGGCAGGCTCAGTACCTGGAGTCGACGATCTCGAGCTGCTCCAACCCCGGCGGCTCTACGAGCGACGGGGTCGTCTCGCCGAGTACGAGTCGACGGTAGCCCGGCTGAAGAAGGAGCGGGTCGAGTACCTGTCCCGGTTCGGCGTCCTCCGCCCCGAGGTGTTGGAGGGCCTCGGCGGCTAGCTAGACGTCGTCGGTCGGGATCACCGCCAGGAGGCACCCCGAGCCCACCCGGATGTCGGCCACCGGCCCGGTGAACTCGTTGGACACACCCCAGGTGCTCCCCGGCTGAATGGTGGCTCCATGCAGATCCCATCGCAGCCCTTTGGTGTCGATCCCGGTCACGGGCCCTCCCATCGGGATCAGGCTGATGGTGGCGCCGACGTCGCCATGGACGATCCTCCGGCCCTTGATCACATGAGACCAGCCGCGGTCGGTGACCCAGTCGATCTCATCGACCCCGTCCCATCGGTCGGAGCAGAGCAGCATCGCAGTGGCTAGTTCGTGGTCGAACCTCCCGCCGGCACCTCCGACCACGACGATGCGCTGGGGGCGATCAACGGACACCCTGGCCAGAGCCAACTCGAGGTCGGTGGCGTCCTTGTCGATGGGGTAGCGTTCCACGATCACATGCGTCGGTATGACTTCGGTCTCTATCGAGTCCATGTCGCCGATCAGCACGTCGACGGCGAACCCCGCTTCCACGGCCAGGTCGTAGCCCGAGTCGGCGGCGATGATCAGCTCCGGCTCGGGTAGCTCCTCGGCCAGCGATGCAGCGGGGGAATCGCCCCCGGCGAATATAAGGACGGTTTCCATGTGAATGACAAAATCGTCTTACGCGCGCTGTCGCGGGTAAGACCTAACCTTCAAGTTGAACCTCAAGCTTTCCCAGCGCCTCCCGTAGTGCGGATTCCACCCGGTGGGGACTATCACTGCGGGCGTAGACGAAGCCGAGGTAACGCTCCCCCTCCGGTGGGGCGACGACCCGTCCCCCCGGCTTGATGGTGAGGTCCATCCCCGTGATCCCCTCGATCTGACGAATCTCGTCCTGTCCTTTCACGCCGATGAGCACTCCCGACTCCGGGGTCGGGATCATGAGGACGCCGCTGGCCATCGGCTCCCGCTGCAGCCTCGACCGGCTCTGACCGATCGCATTGCGCAGGATCAGGGACTCCAGGGTGGTACCCATCAGCCCGAAGTTGAGACTGCGCGAGCAGAGACCTCCGATCGATCTCGCCGCCACTTCGATGACCGTGGCCCGACCTTCATGGACGCGCATCTCGACGTGAACCGGGCCCCAGCCGAGCGCCAACCCACGGACGGCGGCAGCGGCGACCCGCTCGGCCTCGGCGATGGAGGCGGCGGGTAGCCGCGAGGGGGTCACGAACAGTGTCTCCGGAAAGTAGGGGCCCGATGGGGTGTCGGGTTTGTCGAAGACCGCGAGCACCGTGAGCTCCCCATTCGCCACCAGGCCCTCGATGGCCACCTCGGCCCCCGGGACGTAGGACTCGGCTATCAACACGGCGTCGGAGCCCACGATGCCCCTGATTCGTCTGGCGGTCGCCTCGACGTCCTCGGGACGATCGACGCGGATGACCCCCTGACTCGCCGACCGGTCCACGGGCTTGATCACCATCGGGAATCCGATCTCGGCGGCGGCGTCCTCGTGAGGCTCGCCCGGCGGAAGGCGGGCAAAGCGGGGCTGATCCACCTCCGCAGCCGCCAGACGGGAGCGCATTGCCAGCTTGTCCCTGGTGGCGGCGGCGGCATCGGGGGCGTTGCCGGTGAGACCGAGGAGGGAGTTGGCGTGGGCGGCCACCAGGACTCCTTGATCGTCAGCGGCGACCACTCCGTCGATCGGGCTGGTCTCGCCGAGTGTGGCGATCGACTCTGCCGCGGCCTCGGGGTCGGAACAGTCGATCCGGAGGTATCTGTCGCCCATGTCGAAGGGCGGTGGCGCCTCGGAGGCCACGATGAGATCCATGCCCAGCGAGTCGGCCGCCTTGACGAAGTCCGTCGCCCGATAGGTGTGGGTGGGGAGGATTACGACTGCTGTGGGCATCTGGGATTGAGAGGTGCTCCTACTACCATCCTGGCACAGATGAGTGAATCGACCGTCCTGACGATCGCGCCCGACGCCCTGGACATGATCCGCCAACTCCGGGACAACGAGCCCGGAGACGGTGAGTTCGCCCTGTCCATCGAGGTGACGGGGTTCCGTGGCCCTCAGTTCTCCTATGAGCTGGCCTTCGTTCCCCTCGCCGACAAAGCGGAGGATTGGGTGGAGGAGCGTCACGACGACCTCGCGGTCATCTTCCCAAAGGCCGATGTGGGCAAGCTCGACGGCGCCGCCCTCGAGCTCACCGAACAGGGGTTGGCGATGAACAATCCCAACACGCCGGCACCTCCGACGATCGACGCCCCTGCCGGTGATCTGTCCGGCCCACTGGTCGACCGGGTCCAGCAAGTGATCGAGCAGCAGGTGAACCCGGCAATCGCCGCCCACGGCGGCGGAGCCGAGCTGGTCTCGGTCGACGGGACCATCGCCTACCTCCGTCTCTACGGCGGTTGTCAGGGCTGTGGGCTGGCCCAGGTTACGTTGAAGCAGGGGATCGAGCGGATCATCCTCGAGTCGATCCCCGAGTTGAGCCAGGTCGTCGACGTGACCGACCACGCCTCCGGCGACAACCCCTACTACGAGAGCCAGAAGAAGTAGGCCCTGGGCTTCACCAAGCAAGAGCTGGAATCGTTCCGCGGGGCCACCGTCTCCGACCTGATCGGCGATGACTGTCGTCTCCTGTTCGTGGGCATCAACCCGGGCCTGTGGACCGCGGCGACACAGACGCACTTCTGTCATCCCTCCAACCGCTTCTACCCGGCACTGCAGCGGGCCGGGGTGATCGAATGGACGGTCGACCCGGAGACCGGGATGACTGAGCAGCAGCGGAGAGAGTTCGTCTTCGCCGGGCTGGGCATCACCAACCTGGTGGAGCGGGCCACCGTGAGGGCGTCGGAGTTGAGCCGCCTCGAGCTCCGGGAGGGGGGTGAGCGTCTCGAGAGTCGGGTCGACGAGCTACGGCCGAGAGTCGTGGCCGTTGCCGGGGTAACCGCCTTCCGGGACGCCTTCGGGGAGCGCCACGCCACCCTGGGACGTCATGGCTCCGGCCTGGCGGCCGCGGAGCTCTGGGTGGTGCCCAACCCGAGCGGTCTCAACGCGCACGAGACGATCGACAGCCTCGCCGAGTGGTATCGGCAGGTGTCCCACGCAGCCGGGATCCTGTGAGCGAAGAGCCCACTTCCCGCCAGGTGCTCTATGCGCTGGTTGCCGGAGGCTTTGTGGTGGTGGTGGTGGTTCTCACCGTCGGCGCCGCCTCCGCCGGTGTGGTTCCCATCTGGTGGTCGGGTTTGCTGGGTCTGGGTATCGCCGGCGTGGGCATCTGGGGCGCGGTCAACTGGAGACGCACCGCGGCGGTGCTGTCGTTGGCCCTGGGGCTCTTCGTCGTTTGGATGGTGGGGACTCTGATCCTGGCGACCTGACCTATCCGGTCCGGTCCAGGTAGAGGCTCTGGGTCGACCTTCCCAGCCAGCCCGATGTGTCCCACAGCGTTCCCGTGGCGAGCCCCCTGCCCTGATGACCGTATGTGGAGTGGGCCGAGAGACCGATCCACTCACCGCGCGGATAACGCGATACGTGCACGGTGAGGTCGGGGTTCATGAAGACCCAGGTGTTGTAGTCGAGGGCGCGTGAGATCCCGTTGCAGAAGTCGGCGGTGGCAACGAGCCGCTGCAACGCGGTGGTCTCCTCACCGGCGACCACCGGTTTGGTGAGACGCATCCAGACCGTCCCCGGGCCCTCCTCTTCGAACCCGCCCTCGACCTCGCGCACCTCCATGGCGTGGCGATGGAACATGGTCTTGTCATGTGTGCCCACGCCCCAGGCCTCACCGACCCGTGCGGTGATCTCGTCGGGCCGGGGGATCTCGAGGCGCGGAGGCGCCGATGTCTCCGGAAGCGGCAAGTCTGCCACCCGTAGACGCTGCACATTGGCGGTGGAGAGGAGGGTGTCGCTCTGGTCGTAGACGTCGGCCCGCACGTGCTGGATGCGCTTGCCCTCCCTCACCACCTCGGTTTCGATGCGGAGCGGCACGAGAGGTATCACCCGGAAGATCTCGACGGTGAGCCGGCTGACTTGCATCTCGGCCAGGACAGGCACCTCTCGTTCGACGTGGCCGGCCACCAGTGCCGCGAACGCTCCGCCGTGCTGGCCCTCTTCATACCACCCGGCGTTGGCGAGCGGTGTGGAGAGATAGGTGCCGGTGGTCTCGTCCGGAAGGTATACGCCCGCAAAGTCGCTGCTCATCGTGGGAGCACGCTAAACGGAGACCCTTGGAGTTGACCACTTCTGGTTTAGCATTGCCATTCGTGACGACTGAAGCATCGACCGAGGCGCCGCCCACCGTTTCCCGGGTCGGCCCAGCCCTCGTCGTGGCATCGACGCTGGCTTCCACCTTCGGGATCCTCATCGCCCAATTCCTCGATGATCTCGGCGACGGCATCCTCGCCGAGATACTCGGTGGCAGCGCGGTCCTGTACACCAACAGGGTCGAGTTCAGTGGTGCCTCGGACCTGGCCTGGGGTGGCGGGTTCGCCCTCTGTCTCATCGTGGGTCTCTTCGCCCTGTTCGTCTATCCGACCCAGCGTGGACAGGGGCTCTCCCGGCTCGTCTTGTTGTGGACTCTCCTCCACGTGCTCAGGCAGGCGCTGACCCAGGCGGTGATCCTCCCCTTCGACGACGACAGTCAACTCGCCTTGGCTTATGCAACTTTCGATGCGCCGCCCGGGCTCGACATGGTCATTGCCGCCGGTGGCGGCGTCGGGCTCCTCCTCATCGCACTCGCCGCGGCTGCTGCCTTCCTCGCCTTCACCCCCCATCGGCGCCACGTGGCGAATGCGAGACGGCGAGTTTCACTGGCGCTTTGGGTCGTCCTCATCCCGGCGGTAGCCTCAGCGTTCCTGGCGATCCCGTTCTTCCTGCCCGACAGCCAGGGGGCGGTGCTGCCGGGTCTTCCCCTCGTGGCGGTGATGTTCTTGGCGACTCTGGCGGCCGCTCCGGGCACGACCAATGTCAGCGGCCCGGAGGATGGGCAGGTGATGCCCTGGCCATGGGGCCTGGGGGCATTCCTGCTGGTGGTGTTGATCTTCTACCTGGCCGTCTTCCAGGGGGGAGTGTCGGTCGATCCGCGGCTGTGGGGTTGACCGCCACCGCGCATGCCGCGGTGATCACCGTCAGCGACGGGGTGTCTGCCGGTGTGCGTGCCGACGAGTCCGGAGACGCCCTCGAGGAGATGCTCGACGAGAGCGGATACGATGTCGTCCGGTACCTCGTGCCCGACGAGAGAGAGCAGATCAAGAGCGCCATCGTCGAGGCGTGCGGATCGGCCGATCTCGTGCTGACCACCGGTGGGACCGGATTCGGTCTCCGGGACGTGACTCCGGAGGCGACGACGGAGATCCTCGAACGCGAGGCGCCGGGGTTGGTACATGCCATGATCGCCCACGGGCTGGAGTCGACCGCGATGGCTGCCCTGACCAGGGCGCGGGCGGGGACTGTGGGCAGGTCGCTGGTGGTCAATCTCCCCGGTTCGCCCCGGGGAGCCACGGAGAACCTGGAGGCGATAATCGACCTCCTCCCTCATGCCCTCCAGCTACTCGGCGGCGACAACCGGCACCACTGATCCGTTGGGCTAGGTGTCTTCGACCCACTAGCGTTTCGCACTCCTACCAACTCTCCAGGAGCACGATGAAGATCTCACAAGAATTCGTGGTGGAGCGCCCACCCACAGAAGTCTGGGAATTCTTCCAGGACATCCCCGCCGTAGCGCAGTGTCTCCCCGGGGCCGCCCTCGACTCGCAGAACGACGACGGCACCTACGAGGGAAACCTCGCCGTCAAACTGGGCCCGATGACCGCCGCCTTCGAAGGAAGGTGCGTCATCACACCCGACGAGGACAACATGTCCGCCAAGATCGAGGGTAAGGGGGTCGACAAACAGGGCGGCTCCCGCGGGCAGGTGTCAGTGGTCTACGACCTCCAGGAGGATCCTGCCGGCTGCAAGGTGATCATCGATGCTGACGTGACCCTCTCCGGTCCGGCGGCGCAGTTCGGCCGCACCGGACTGATCAATGAGATGTCCAAGCGGCTCATCGGGGATTTCGTCGATTGCATCGAGGGAAAGCTGGGAGCGAAGACCGCCGAGGAAGCCGCGTCGGTCAGAGCTGCGGACGTGCGGGGTATCTCGCTGTTCTTCTCCTCCCTGTGGTCTTGGATCAAGGGGCTGTTCGGAGGTTCCAAGAATTGAAGTCACGCTCTGTGGCGGCCGTCATGGCCGGCTTGCTGCTGATGGTGGCGTGCGCGGACTCGAGTGCGAGCGATTCGATCGAAGGCCGGGACGTCGTCGTCGCCATGTACGACAATCGTTTCGAGTACACCGAGATCAGGATTTCTGTCGGAGGGTCCGTGACCTGGCGGGGGGCCGGCCGCAACCCACACAACGCCGTCGAGGCCAATGGTCGGTGGTCCACCGAGACCGTGTTCGGGAGCCTCGACCAGTTCGAGGGTGACGAGGCGGCGCTCACCTACGACGAGCCGGGCGAGTATGTGTTCTTCTGCACTTATCACGGCAATGCCCAAGGTGCGGGCATGGCCGGCACCCTGATAGTCGAGGACGGCTGAGATTGCTCCGGCGCCTGGCGCTCGTCGCTCTCGGGCTTCTCGCCGTGGCGGCATGTGCCGGGCCGCCCGAGGGAGAGCCTGCCCCGGCGGCAGTGGGCGACACCTCGACGGACTCACCGGGCGAGTGGTCGGGCAACACCCGCGACGTTCCCATCGACTACCCCACCATCCAGGCGGCGGTCGACGCCTCCGACCCGGGCGACCTGGTGCTGATCGACCGCGGCATCTACCGGGAGTCGGTCGACGTGCGAACCCCGGGTGTGACCATCCGCGGCGTAGATCGCAACGAGGTGGTCATCGACGGCGAGTTCGAGCGGGCCAATGGCATCCAGGCGATCTTCACCGACGGTGTCGTGGTGGAGAATCTCACCGTCCGTAACAACACCCTCAACGGGGTGTTCTGGAGCGGGGTGCGCGGCTATCGGGCGTCGTATGTGACCGCAGTGAACAACGGCGATTACGGGATCTACGCCTTCGACTCCGGGGATGGGCTGTTCGAGCACTCGTACGCCAGCGGTTCGCCGGACGCCTCGTACTACATCGGGCAGTGCAACCCCTGTAATGCGGTGATCACCGACTCGATCGGGGAGTTCAGCGGGCTCGGGTACTCGGGATCCAACGCCTCCACCGACATCTACCTCGTCAACAACGTCTTCCGGCACAACGGCACCGGGGCTGCCCCCAACTCCCTCGACGGTGAGCTGCTTCCCCCGGCGGAGAACGTCGTGGTGGCCGGGAACCTCATCCACGACAACGGATACGGGGAGTTCCCCCACAAGACCGCCCAATGGGCCACCCAGGGCATGGGCATCGCGCTCGCGGGCACGGTCGATTCCGTGGTCACCAAGAACCGGATCCTCAATCACCCGCTGAACGGGGTCCAGGTGTTCCCGATGATCGACGCCAACGTCTGGATGCCCGCGGGTAACCAAGTGTCGGACAACGTGATTGCCGGGTCGGGCCTCGCCGATCTGGCGTTGACCGGCCCGAGCCATTCCGGAAACTGCTTCGCCGACAACGAGCACTCATCGACTCTGCCGGCAGCTCTGGAGCTCAAGCAGCCTTGCGACGGTCTGCGCTTACCGGCGCTATGGGAGTTGGGCGCTCTGTCCGCCCAGTTCGGAAGGGTGATCGAGCGGGCGCTCGGGCTCGACCCCGACGTCTTCTACGGCGACATGCCACATCCCCCGGACCAGCCTCAGATGCCTGGGGGCGCCGAGGCTCCGGTGGTCCCGGCGGTGGAGGTGTTCGCCAGCGCTCGCCCCGATCTCGATGCGATAGGACTTCCTGCCATGCCGGGAGATCTCGAAGTCACCCAACAGAAAGGGCTCAACATCATGGGAGTTCCGTTCGCCACCACCTACGGGGCGTTCATCGGTCTCTACGCCTACGTCCTGCCACTCGTGCTCTTCGCGGTCTGGGTGGCCATCGCCATATGGGAGATCGTCACCAGGAGGGACGACCTGCGGCGGGGCGTGGGTGTCGGATGGATCCTGGCCATCCTCGTCGTCCCGTTCCTGGGCGTGATCGCGTACTACGTCTTCGGCAAGAGCCGAATCCCGGTTGCCTACCGCTGGGTGCTCCTCGCCGGCGGCATGGGGGCCTACCTGTTGTTTCTCGTGTTGGGCTTGGTCGTCGGGGGAGTCGTTTAGCGCCCATGCCCGAGAACGACACTCAACGCGGTCTCTCGCGACGTGAGCTGCTGAAGCGGGCCGGCATCGGTGGCGCGGCGCTGCTGGGTTGGTCACTGCTTGGCGCCTCGGCACGGGACGAAGCCTCGGCCACTCTGCCCTCCGACGTCTACGCCACCGGCGGCCACGGCCAGATGACCGTTGGCGAAGATGTGCTCTCAGGTGTCTACGGGCCACGGACGGGACCGCCGCGCGGCGATTCGCTCGACGCCGCCACGATCCCGCCCGCTGCAGACGGGACACCGGCCGGGACGGTTCGCGAATACGAGCTCAGGGCGGAGGAGCGTCTCATCGAAGTCGCCCATGACGTCTTCATCGAAGCGTGGACGTACAACGGCGTCGTTCCCGCCCCGATCATCCGTGCCACGAACGGGGACGTCATCGTCCCGAGATGGATGGTTGGGAGTCGGTCCCCGCCAGGGGGAGAGATGGTGTACGAGATCGAAGCCGGCCCGGCCGGGCTTGCATCCGTTTCACTGTCACACCCCTCCGCTCGCCGAGCATGTAGCCCGTGGTCCCTACGGGATGATGATCGTCGACCCTCCCGGTGGACGCCCTGAGGCCCAGGAGGTGGCCCTACTGCTATCGGGGTTCTCCAACGAAGCGATGGGACGCAACGGGGTCGTGGCCTGGAACGGCATCGCCGGGTTCTATCACGACCATCCGATCAAGGTCGCTCGGGGTGAGCCGGTGCGGGCCTACGTGGTCAACATGTTGGAGTACGAGCCGCTCGGGTCGTTTCAGCTCCAAGCGGAGATCTTCGACGTCTACCCGGCGGGCATGGGTTCTCAGCCGACTTTCCGTGACGACACCATCGCCCTGACCCAGGGTAAGCGAGCGATGATCGAGTTCACCCTGGCCACCTACGGGCATTACATTTTCCATCCCCATCAGGCACTGGTTGGCCGACCGCGGCGCGGTGGGGTGGTTCGTCGCGGTGTGACCGCGGCTAGAGCTTGGTGATCTTGTCGCCGACCTGAAGCGTGCCGGCCTCGACGACGAATGCATTGACCCCACGGAAGCGCTGGTCCCGGCCGATGCCGACGTTGGCGAAGCGCAACGCCTCTTTGCCGAAGCGGCCGGCGAACTTGGCACATCCGGTGTGAGGAGTTGCCGAAATCTCGACGACTGCCTCGCCGACCCGGATCCGGGACCCTGGAGGCAGGTTCTCCACCGAGATGTCCATGTCGACGTAGATCTGGTCTCCGGCCAGTGGCCAGCGTTCTCTGGTCACGGCGACGGCGTCGGCGACTCTCGAGTTCATCAAGGTGAGCTGTGCGGCGCGTTTGGGTTTACCGTCGTCGCCGACCCGCTCGACCCAGTTGTCTCCAACCAGGCCGTGCTCGACAGTGAGGTGTCCGGACTCGACGACCTGGCGCTCGTTCTCGCCGGGGCGGCGGACGATCATCTCGACGGGTCCGGCGTCCTGGGGCGCGTCGAGGATGCCGTCGAGCAACGATTGGAGCTCTTCGCTGGTCCTGTGCATGTGGTCAGTATGGCGGTTCGACGGGGTGGAGGGGAAGGGGACCCCTAGGTTCGTGGTCGGCGTTGTCTCCGGTGGCGGTCTTTGAGGTGTTCGGTGGTGTGGCAGGGCCGGCAGAGGAGTTTGCCTTTGTCGATGGTGGTGGTGCCACCGGTTGCCCAATGGTCTTGGTGGTGAATGTCGCAGTGTTGGGGTTTGGTGCGGCAGCCGGGTCCTTGGCAGTGGCGGTCTCGGGCGGTGATGGCCCGTCGTTGCGCCGGAGTCCAGATCCTGGTCTTTCTGCCTACGTCGAGGACTTGGGAGTCGGGCCCGAAGATGATGCGGGTGATCGAACAGTCGCAGGCGATCATCGACAGTGTGTCGATGTCGATGATGGTTTGGTTTTCGGTTTCGTGGAGACCACCGGCGACGCCTTGTAACCCAGCCAGGTCGGTGTGTAAGACGATGTGTGGTCTCTCACCTGCAACCGTGGGGGTGGTGCCGTTGTCGAGCCAGTCCCGGCACAGGTTCTCTAATGCGTCGTGGCGTCGTTGTCGTGGGGTGCGGGTGTCGTCGTGGCGGCGTGGTGGCGTGTTGGCGTCGAGACTGGCGATGAGCGCCTCTCCGGTGGTGGTGGTGAGCCACCCGTCGACTTTCGACATTCCGCCGAGAGCCCAGGATGTGGACAGTCCCCGTCGCATCTGTTGGGTTTGAGCATCTAGGTCGCCGGGTCCTTCGGTAGCCTGTCTCCAGTAGGCGACCGCTCTCCCGGTGTCCACCGCATCCAGTCTCTCGACGATGGTGACCAGTCCCTCTTCGGCGTCGGGGTATTCATCAGGGACCGCTTCGGCGGCTTGGAACAGATGGATCGCCTGGTCGGTGGACAGCCGGCCGTCGGCCCACGCCTGATACGCATGAGGAGCCTTCTCGGCAGCGTTGCCATAGCCGATGACCCGTTTGGCGTGGCCAGGTGACACTCCGGTCTGGTTGACCAGCAACGCCGTAGGCGACGAATAACCCAGCACACGGTGGCCACCCCGGTCCGCCAGGCTCTTGACCTTCCTGGCAGCTAACACCTCGACCATTTGGGCGACATGAGACAGTTCGACCACATCAGAAGCCAACTCTTCGACCGAAAACCCACCGTCGTCGCCGGCGAACATCTCATCGAGTGCAGAACGGATGCCACTCATCCCTGATCTCCCCTCATGCCACCGACCATACGACCCGCCGGTGACAGAAATCGGTTCTCAACCCCTCCTACCACCAACCTACAAGCCAGGTGGGATAAGAATCCGCAAGAGATCTCAGCCCGTCCGGGGATTGCCTGTGGTCTCAATGGGTCCCGGACGGGTGGTTCGATTGCTTCCCTCGTTGCCGAGCGCGCGTTGTGCGCCGTTGCTGGTGCCAAACCTGGGTGAATCGGGTTGCTATCCCTGGCGGGCTAAGAGTCCGATCGCGGCTCGGCTTCGAGGATGTCTCGAAGCGTTTGCAGATCAGATCGTGCCTCCCGAGCGGCCAACCACGTAATCAGCGGTGCGGTCACCCCGCCTAGAAGCCCGCCAGCCGCGGGGCTTGGGAAGACGTTCGTCAGACGACAGCCGTCCCCCTCTGATTCGCAGCGAAAGAGTTGCTCCCCTGGGTAGGGCCCTTCGACTACCCGGACCTCGATCCGGTGCGGCGGTTCGTAGCGAGAGATTTCCAGCAGGAACTCCATGCGTCGACCGGGGAACGTGACCACCTCGCGGCATCTTCGTCCCACTCGGTTGGGTCCCTCGTCGAGGAAGTGGGCTTCTACGGTTCGTGAGTGCCAGAGCGGCTCTCTCTCGAGGTCTTCCACAAAGGAAAAAACGTCCTCAACCGGTCGTGCAACTACGACGCTTTCCTCGATGACCTGCACCGGGATCACTCCTTCTCGAACAAACTCTACCGGTGGGAGGCCCATCACGCCTGTTGTCATCTTTCCAAGAGGGTCGATGTGGTGAAGGTCAGAAGAACAAGTCTGTAGCGATATCGCAGATACATAACATCGGGCGGGAAGGGCACGGCAATGTGCGGTTCCGACTGCCACGATCGAGTCTCCCCTGCTGGACTCGATGGGCGGCGACGTCTTCGACCACGACAACCAACATGCCGCGCGCAGCTCCCATGTGCGTGGAGAAGATCTGAGTCCGAACTCCTCGGATTCGGGGTGAAGCCACAACTGACCATCACCCACCTGAAGCTCCCCATGAACCACCGAGCCATCGGAGGCACGTGCCAACACTCCAGGACCGAGCCCGAAGACGCTTGTCAGTTAGTGCAAGGCCGACTCGATGTCTCGGCGCAGCCAAGAGCTGACAT
>CAZLEQ010000010.1:0-14550 GCA_964558575.1 uncultured Acidimicrobiaceae bacterium
GTGGCGGCCGACCGGGCCCGCACGCCTCGCAGCCCCGCTTGGTGAACCTCCCTGCCGATGGGTTGACAGACCTCGTGACCGACCGGACGCCCGTTGCGGTAGCGGGGATAGGTCTCGGGTAGCTCGAGGGCGCGCAGGCCCTCCACGCTGTGGGCGTCGGCCACCGCCTGGGAACGGGGAAGTGCGGCCACCACCAGGTCGAAACCGGTGTCGAGATCGTCCGGATCGACCGGAGAGCCCTCGAGTAGCGCATGGATCTGGGCACGCGCCGTGGGGAGGTCCTCGTTGAGGTAGAGCGTGGGATGAGATCCGGGAGGGTTCCACCGGCCGCCCAGCGTCTCCGCATACGAAGGGTCGAGAGGGTCCTCCCATTTGGAGTCGGCAAGGCGTAGCCAACGGTGGCCGTCGGGAATGGTCTCGGCGACCGGCTTCAAGGCTGAACGCGCCTCAGGTCGAACATCGCGGCAACCAGGGCGGCGGTCTGTTCGTAGTCGCCGGATTGGAGACGTTCGATGATCGACTGGTCGTCGAGTCTGGGGGACGGCCGGCGGACGACTGCCGGGATCCGCTCCCGCTTCACATACCTATCGAGGAGGGCGGTGATGTTGTCGACTGCGACCACGTCGTCGGCCCGATCGGCAGGCGGGCCTTTGTCGAGCCACTTGGCATAAGCCTGTCGGGAGACCCCGAAGATCCGGGCCGCGGCGGCGTTGGAGAGATCCCAGAGTACGGCGAGACGCTCGAGGGGCTCGGTCCGGACCTGGCGGTCGAGGGCGTCGACCAGATCTCGCAGCCAGTCGGCATCGGCCGAGTCGACCAACTGTCTCGCCATCTCGTTGGGTTCGAAGGCGATATCCATGGAACCATTGTCGCGCAACCTGTTGTCAATCGCAACCATTTGTCAACCTCAAGGGGTGGACATCTCTTGTTATGTAGCCATCGTGCCACTCGGGGGTGACAGAATCCCTCCGATGCACGACCGGTTCATCTCCAACCCCGATCGGATGTCCCGGCACTCAACGACCGTCAAGGCATCACCTGAGCGAGTGTGGTCGAGCCTGCGCTCACTCGATATGAGCTGCTCCCCGATCATCCGCTTTCTCTTTGCCTTGCGCGGGATCCGAGCCCGCACCTTGAGCGACATGGAGAAGTCGGGGTTCGGACCATTGGAGGAGATCCCCGGAAGATTCCTCGCTTTGGGGATGATCGGGCGACCCTGGCTCCCCGGCGGCCAGTTGGTCAGATTCGGCACCGCACAGGAATGGGCCGCATTCGATGAGCCCGGATACGCCAAGGTCTCATGGACCTTCCTGCTCGAGAGCAGCGGAGCCGACACGGCTATCTCTACCGAGACTCGGGTGAGATGCACCGATGATGCGAGCAGCAAGAAGTTCTCCCGCTACTGGCTGGTAGTCAGCCCCTTCAGCGGCCTGGCCCGCAAGGAGATGCTGCGCTGTTTGAAACGGGGTTCGGCCAGATGAACCAGTTGGCGAGCTCTCGAATCGGCCACAGTCTCGCCGCCATGAGCACGCCGACGAGGAAGAGGAGAACGCTGCTGATCACTGGACGCAGAACCAGTTGCCCTCCGGGTCGAACATCTCCAGCCAGGTCTCACCGGCGAAACCCGACGCCATGCGATGGTAGGTGGCTCCTAAGGCCTCCAACCGCTTCCGCTCTTCGGCCAGACGCTGATCCCGGTCCTCGATCGTCAGTTCCTCGTCGACGAAGACGTTGATGTCGAGATGCACACGCTTGTTCGCTTCCCCGCCGTCCCAGCGCTCGAATAACAGCCGCGGGCCGACACCATCGGGGTCGACCACTGCAGAGATGTCGCCCCGGTTGGCCTCGGAGATCCCCATGGTGTCGGCGAACTCCTCCCACGTCTCGTAACCGGGTGGTGGTGGCTGCACGATGTAGCCCAGAGCCGCCGACCAGAACTCGGCCATGCGCTCGGGGTCATCACAAGAGAACGTGACCTGCACCGAGTAAGCCACGCGTGGAGCCTACCGGGTCCAGTTTCTCACTCCGCTTCCGGTCCCGCGGGGTAGAGTGACCGCACGGGGTGAGCTGGGATGATCAGCGGAGGAGCTGACATGCCAAAGAGACACACCGGACTGGTGGTCGGGAAGGATTTCAATCCACCCGAGGGAGCCCAGCCGTTGGATTGGTGTTTCCTGACGGTCGACATCTCCGACGACGAACGGATCTCGGTCAGAATTCGGCGTGACCAGGTCTCTCGGGCCGACGTGGGTGATGTCGTGGTCTTCCGGAAGCCACGTGACACCAGTCAGCCGGTGCCGAGAGTCACCAGATTGGGATCCGATCCGGGCCTTCTCCCGCCGGTGAAGCGGGTCACACCCCAGGACTAGAAGGACTGAGATCGTCGGGCCGACCGGGGTTGGGTGCCGCGTGCGCCTATCTTCGCGCCCATGACCCCCGATCAACTCGAGCAGATCAACACTCCTTCCGACCCTCGCCTCTCCCCCGACGGGACCCGGGTCGCCTTCGTCGTCTCCACCCCCAACCTCGACGAGGACCGCTATGACCGCTACGTCTGGGTGGAGAACGAGCGTTTCACCGCCGGTCCCGGTGATACCGCGCCGCGATGGTCACCTGATGGTTCGAAGCTGGCTCTTCTGAGAGCTGTCGACGGCGAGCCTGCCCAGGCGGCGGTCATCCCCGCGGCCGGCGGGGAGGCCTCTATCGTCACCTCGTTCGACCGGGGAGTCGAGGCCATGGAATGGTCGCCCGACGGCAACCGTCTCGTCGTGGTCGCCGTCACCTACACCGAGGAGTGGTCGGACCTCGACGACGATGAGCGGAAGCGGAAGCCGCGCCGGCTCACCACTGTTCCCTACCGGTTCGACACCCGCTCGGGAGGATGGATCCACGACCGCAAACGTCACCTCTGGATCGTCGACCCCTTCGCCGAGGAGGAGCCACGATGTCTCACCCCTGGCCACTTCGACGAGGACTTTCCCGCCTGGTCACCGGACGGCACCAAGATCGCCTTCATCTCCGATCGGGAGATCCATAGGGGTCTCGTCCCCGGTAACGACGTTTGGGAAGTGGATGTGGAGAGCGGGGAGCTCTCCCGGGTCACCGAGCGGGGGGTCTGGTCGTTCGTCTCCTACCGACCCGACGGCGCCCTCCATCTCCTCGGCAGCACCAAGTCGACCTATCCGACCGACGACTATCTGCACCGCCGAGCGGACGACGGGGCGCTCACCGACCTCACCGGGCATCTCGACCGGGGCTCGGTGTCGCTTGCCGCGGGCCCCGCGGCGATCAGCTGGGACGACGACACCGCCCTCATCGGGCTCGAGGACTCGGGCCGATTCGGCCTGATCGCGGTAAGGTCCGACGGGACGGTGGACACCCTGGTTGACGGCGACCAGATAGTCACCGGTTTCGACGGCGCCGCCGGCCGTCTCGTCTACACCTCGAGCAGGTGGGACTCACCCGGTGAGGTGTTCTCTGACGGGGCCCCGGTGACCACCCTCAACCAAACCGACCTGGGTTTCGTCGCCCCGGATCACTTCCGGGTCGAATCCGACGACGTAGAAGTCGATGTCTGGGTCTATCTTCCCGACGGGCAGCACCGGGTCCCACTGCTGCTCAACGTCCACGGCGGGCCCGCCTCTCAATACGGGTTTGGCTTCTTCGACGAGTTCCAGATCTACGTCGGAGCCGGATACGGGGTGGTGGCCTGCAACCCCCGGGGGTCGGCCGGGCGGGGCTGGGACTTCGTCGAGGCGGTGGTCGGGGACGGCTGGGGCAGGGTGGACCACGCCGACATCACCGTCGCCGTCGCCGCCGCCCTGAATCGCCATGAACGGCTCGACCCGGACCGCATGGGCGTGATGGGCGGCTCGTATGGCGGCTTCATGACGGGGTGGATCATCGGCCAGGAGGAGCGTTGGAAGTCGGCGGTGGTGGAGAGGGCCTTGATCTCGTGGACCAGTTTCAGCGGCACCTCGGACATCGGCGGAGTCTTCCCCGAGCACTACCTCGGCGAGTCGTACCCGGAGGCATGGGACACCTGGTGGCGTCTCGGCCCCCTGTCACTGGCCCACAGCGTGACCACCCCGACGCTGGTGCTCCATGCCGAGGACGACTTCCGCTGCCCGATCGAGCAGGCGGAGCAGTACTTCATGGCCCTGCTCCGCAACGGAACTCCCGCCGAGCTGCTCCGTTTCCCGGGTGAAGGACACGAGATGAGCCGGTCGGGCAAGCCCCGTCATCGCCAGGAGCGCTTCGAGGCGATCCTCGACTGGCACGCCCGTCACCTGAGCCGGCCCTGATTGCCACCCCCCCGCCCACTCTCTGCGCGAGACTGCCACCAACAGCGAGAAGGTTGGTCTCTTGCGAAGAGTCTGGGACAGGTTGTTGGGCAGGCCTTGTGAACACCCTCACACCGTGGTGGTCACCTCGGTCGGGGTCAGACGCACCGTTTGCGAGACCTGTGGTCACATTTCGTTCCAGATGCGCCCCGAGGACGCCCCGCCAGGCTCCGGCAGGAGAAGGCGGTTGGAGAGGACCGCCGGCCTCTAGGCCACGACGACGGTCTTGGCGTTGAGGAACTCCCTCATTCCCATGTCCGACAGCTCCCGCCCGTAGCCGCTCATCTTGATCCCCCCGAACGGGAGACGGGGGTCGGAGGCGACGAAGGCGTTGACGAAGGTCGAGCCAGCCTGGAGCCGGTCGCGGGCCACCTGCTCCCCCAACTCCACGTCGGAGGTGAAGATCGCCGCGCCGAGACCGAATTCGCTGTCGTTGGCGATGTCCACGGCCTCGTCGAGGTTCTGAGCCGGGATGACCGCGGCCACGGGACCGAAGGTCTCCTCCCGGTAGGCCGCCATGCCGTCTCTCACCTCGGCCAGCAGGGTGGGCGGGTAGAAGGCCCCTTCGCCTTCGGGCACCTCACCACCGAAGAGGAGTTGGGCTCCGCTGTCGACAGAGCGCTCCACCTGGTCATGGAGCTCGTCACGCAGGTCCACCCGCGCCATCGGGCCGAGAGTGGTGGACGGGTCGTGCGGATCGCCCATCACCGCGTTGAGCAGGCTCTCGCCAAACAGCTTGGTGAACTCGTTCACCACCGGCTCCTCGACGATGAACCTCTTGGCGGCGATGCACGACTGACCCCCGTTGATGAGACGCGACGTCGAGCAAGTCTCGGCGACCTTCTCCAGGTCGGCGTCGGCCAGCACGATGTACGGATCGGAGCCCCCCAACTCGAGGACGGTCTTTTTGAGCAGCGAGCCTGCCTTCTGTGCCACCGCCCGGCCCGCCGGGTCGGAGCCGGTGAGAGTGGCGGCCACGATCGAGGGATGCTCCAGCACCTCGTCGACCCGGCTCGAGGGGAGGACGAGGCTGCGGAACAAGCCGTCGGGGAACCCGGCCTCAACGGCGAGGCGGTCGATCTCGAGAGCGCACCCGGTCACGTTGGAGGCGTGCTTGAGAACGCCTCCGTTGCCACCCATCAGGGCAGGGGCGAAGAACCGGTACACCTGCCACAGGGGGAAGTTCCACGGCATCACCGCCAGGACCACGCCCAGGGGCCGGTAGGCGACGTATGACCGGGAGCGATCGGCCGAGATGTGCTCGTCGGCCAGGATGCGCTCGGCGTTCTCGGCATAGTGACGGCAGACCCAGGCGCACTTGTCGACCTCCCCCAAACCCTGGCTCACCGGTTTGCCCATCTCGTCGGCCATCAGGGTGGCCAACCCCTCCCGGTTGGCTTCGAGCAGCTCGGCGAGACGCATCATGGGGACGGCCCTCTCGGCGATGGGAGTGTGCTCCCAATCTCGCTGCGAGGCGGCGGCGGTCTCGATGTGCGTCTGGACTTCGGGAGCGGAAGTCTCCTCGTACTCGGCGAGGACCCGGCCGTCAGTGGGGCTGATGGATGAGATCATCCTTCGATTATGCCCCACCGGGCCGTGATCTCGTCAGGCGTCAGAACTCGAGCCAGCTTTCCTCGGTGAGGTCGTCGAGATCGCTCTTCATGATCCCCTTACCCGAGATCGTGTACACCGAGTCTCCAATCACCACTGTCCGCACTATCTGGGCTCTCCAGTCCCATGACTTGTCGTCGCCGCCGGGATGGACCACCTCGCCCAGATCGACGAGGTTGCCCTCGTCGGTGACCCGGAGCGCCACGGCACCCATGAAGACCTCTTCGCTCCTGTCATCCCATTTCCACTGCTGGATCGGGATCACGGCCAGACCCTCCCAGTAGAGAAAGGCGTGGTGGTCGTACTCCACTGAGGAGTTGGTGCCCTCGCTCAGGGTATGGGTGTCGATACGGGTCGGATCGGCGAGATCGCTGACGTCGAAGATCGAGACCTGTGTTCCCAGCGTCATCCCCTCGTCGGTGGCGTCCTGGCCGATCCCCATCAACAGCCCCGCTCCCACCGGGTGGAGATAAGCCGAGTAGCCGGGGATCTTCAGTTCGCCGACCAACTCGGGACGTCGGGGGTCGGAGAGGTCGAGGGTGTAGAGCGGGTCGGTCTGACGGAATGTGACGATGTAGGCGGTGTCACCCATAAAGCGGACCGAGTAGATCTGCTCGGTCGCACCGAGACCGTCGATCAGCCCCACCCGGACCAGGCCGTCACCGATCTCACGGAGCATGGTGACCCTCGACTCGGAGTCGGGACCGCTCCCCCACCACGCCGGCGAGGTGGTCGAGGCGACCCGGAGGATCCCGTCGTGCTCATCCATGGCGAACTGGTTGAGCAGATACCCCTCGACCGACCCCGAAGCCAGGTAGGTGGCGTGCCGGGGATCGCCTATGTCGAACTTGTGGATGTCGGTGGTGGGCCCGTCGGGACGGTGCCGGGCGTCCCCGCTGTCGATCCAGCGCCAGCTCTGCCAGTTCTGGGTGGCGACGTAGAGACTCTGCTCGGAGGCATAGATGGTGTCGCCCCGGGCCAGGACCCCGGTGGCATCACTTACGTCGAGCCCGCTGGAGATGTCGATGGTCACCATCGACAGCATGTCCACCCCGGAGAACTCGCTCGGGTGCGCGGCGCGATCACAGTCGAAGAGCGTGCCCTCGCCGGTGACGTTGCCTCTCGCGTCGGTGGTCACGTAGTAGGGGATCCAGTTCTCCTCGGTCGAGTTGCGGACGATCTCACGGTTCTCCTCGATAGCCCTCCGCTCTGCTCGCAACCCGCTCCCGGTGGGATAGCTCCACTCGAACCCCACGGGTGACGAGGTGAGCACCAGCCGCACCGAGTCGTCCACCATCCGGCCTGAGATGAATGCGCCGTCGACGGTCATGGTGCCGGTGATCTGTGGGTCTCCGGCGATGTCGACTTCGACGATCCGCATCGTCGGAGTCGAAGGAATCGGTGCGATGGCGGCATCGCCATCGCGGGGTAGCGGAATCGGGCCGTGTCCCCAGACCGAGCCGAAGAGGAGGACGGTGTCGCCGTCGAGGAAGAGACTCTGGACGGATAGCTCCCCGACCGAGATCCGGCCGATCTCGTTGGGCTCGTCGGCAGTGACGTCGACCACGATCAGGGTCCCCTCGTTGAGGACGACGATGCGCTCCCCGTCGGTCTTGACCATGTCAGGCTCATCGACCCCTTCCACCTGGACGTTGGTCTCCGAGAAGCGTTCCCCCGAGGCCGCTCGATCGTCTGCGAACTCCGCCCCGTCGGCTTCGGCGGGCCAGAAGATGGGGCCGGAGTCGAACCCGTAGGGCCCGACCAGGTCCACCGCATGGCCGATCACGTAGTCGAGGAACTCGTCACAAGCGTCGAACTGCACGAGCGCCCCGGCCGCTTGAACGACGGTGGGCTCGGGAGAAGTGCCCCCTGGGAGGGTCTCATCCGTGTCCGTGCCTCCGGTGCAGGCGGTGACGAGCAGAGCCAACGCCGTCACCACTCCGATCGTCTTCTCCAACCGAGGCATTCTCTTCCTCCGTGCTCAGGTTCTGATTGGATGGCGCGGCGGCCGCGTTCGGTTCCCGGGTCACCGGAGAAAGGAGCGCACGGTCTCCAAGGTGTCGGCGTCCTCGGGGCCCTTGTCCGCCCGGTGGTGCTTCACCCTGGCGAAGCGAAGGGTGACACCACCGGGATAGCGGGTGCTCCGCTGCACTCCGTCGAAGGCGATCTCGTAGACGATGCGGGGGTGGAGATAGACGACGTGACCCTCCCGGCGATCCTCGATCTCGAGGAAGGCGTTGGTCTGCCACTCCAGCATGTCGTCGGTGAGGCCCTTGAACGTCTTGCCCAGCATGACCAGCTCGCCCCCGGGGCCCCGAGCTCCGAGATGGAGATTCGACAGCCAGCCCTGCCGTCGCCCCGAGCCCCACTCGGCGGCCAGGATCACGAGGTCGAGGGTGTGGGTCGGCTTGACCTTCAGCCATCCCGACCCCCGTCGGCCCGCCTCGTAGGGCTGGGAGAGGTCTTTGGCCACGACTCCTTCGAAGCCGGTGGTGACGGAGGCGGTGAAGAAACGTTCGGCTTCCATCGGGTCCGAGGTGACCACCGAGCTCACCTGCATCTCGGCCGGTAGCAACGCTTCGAGGGTCTTGCGCCGGGTGGCCAGGGGCTCGTCGATGAGGTCTGACCCGTCGTGGTGGAGGACGTCGAAGTAGAAGGCGGAGAGGGCAGGGCCGGCGTCGCCACTCCGGGCCATCGAGTCCTGAAACGCCATCGGCCTCCCTCCGGCGTCGACCAGCAGGGCCTCGCCGTCGAGGATGAAGCGGTTAGCTCCGAGGTCGAGAGCCGCGGCCACCACGCCTGGCATCTCGTTGGTGATGTCACGCAGGTTCCGGCTGAAGACCGTCACCCGGCCACCGGACCGGTGGACCTGAACCCGGAGCCCGTCGAGTTTCTGTTCGACTACCGCCTCACCCAACTCTCTCACTGCCGCTTCTGCCGTCTCGGCGGTCTTGGCCAACATCGGCTGCACCGGCGTGAACACGGCGAGGGCAGCGTGCCCCAGGGAGTCGCCTCCACTGGCGAGGGCCCGGGCGGCAACGGCGACCAGATCGCCTTCGAGCATGGCGGCACGCCGCACTCGTTGCGCCGCCACATCGAGGGCCGCGGCGACCGCATCGGCCATCACTCCCTCGAGGGCGCCCTGGCGGAGGTTCTTCAGGATGAGGCCGGTGAGGAACTCCTGTTCGTCTCCGGTGGCACGAGCCCAGAGATCTCCCAGCAGAGCTTCCTTGCTCGCCTTCGACCCGGGTCCCGACGTGGCGGCGACCGCCTCGAGGATCCGGTCCACTTCGAGAATCTCCAGGGTGGGATCAGTCGCCGGCGGTGCCTCCAACGCCAAGACGGTGGCGTATCCCACTCCCAGTTTGCGCTGCGTCGGCTTCCCCGAGAGGAAGGAGACCGCCACCTGGGCCTCGTCGGGGTGGAGACGACGGAGTGTCCCGGCGAGGAGCTCGATCTTCTGGGACCGGGCCCGCGTCGAGGAGACTTGCTCGGAGACGGCGACTATGTCGGCCAGCAGCATGGCTTCGAACGCTACCGGCGGCCGGGGACTGGTTTAGTTCAGGAGTCGAGACGCCCGTCGGCGAGGTCTTCCCACAGCTCGGACGCCGAGTCGGCCAAGAACACCACCGAGGCGCCACCGGCCGATCCAGCACGCCCCGGAGTCACCAGATTGACCACCGAGTCGAGATCGGCGCTGATCGCCATCGCCGAGAAGGTGAGCAGAGCCTCCGCACTCAGGTCGGTGTGGAGATAGGGCTCCGACAGCTCCATCAGCTCGGGTAGGGCTCTCATCCCCATCGCCTGGACCGCACGGGCGGCGCCGAGAAGGATCACGCCTTGATGCTCGCTGCGGGTGAAGTCTCCGCCGGCGACGGTCTTCCGGGCGCGGGCGAAACCAAGCGCCTCGGCTCCATCGAGCACCTGTTCTCCGGCCGACAGGGCGACGTGGGCCCAACGGTCGTTGATGGCGAAGGGAATCTCGACGGTGACTCCCCCGAGCACGACGTCGATGAGTGACTTGAAGCCGTTGAACCCGGTCAGCACGTATCCCTCCAGCGGCAGCCCGGTCAGGTCGCGGAAAGCCTCCATCATCGGCTCCGGGCCCGCGAGCGCCAGCGAGTTGGTGATCTTCATCCGTCCTCGACCCGGCACCGGGATATAGGAGTCGCGGGGCAGACCGACCACGGCCCCGGCGCCTTGGCCGTCCAGGGCGACGAAGTGGATGCTGTCGGCCCGGGTCTGGAGGGGTTGCTCACCGGTTCGGGCATCGGAGCCGACCACCGCCACATGACGCGGGCCGGCGCCGAAGAAGGCGGGCACCTCGAGAGAGGGCCAGTCACCGCCGACGATCCGCCAGCCTTCACCGTCGTCCACGGCGAGGAAGAGGTCGGGGTCCATCACGACGACGGCCACCTCGGCTTCGGCGAAGATTCCCAGACTGGCAGCGCCGGAGACGGGGACGTCGAACTCACCGGGGGTGACCGCCGCGATCACCTGCTCCGGGGCGGGCGGGGCGACGGAAGTCTCCCCGGTGGAGTAGTCGTAGAAGGATTCGATCACCGCGACGAGCTCCGCGGGCGCTCCCTCGACGTCGACCGGGATGGTGGTGGTGGTAGTCGTCGACGTGCTGGTGGTGGTCGGCTCCGATGTCGTCGACGACACCGAGGGTGGTGTCGGGGCTTCGATCACCTCCTCGCCGCTGCAGGCGGTGACGACCAGGGAGGTAACGAGGAGGCAGGCGAGGATGCGTCGATTCATCTGAGGTGAGGGTTGGGGGTCTGGAAACTGTCCGCCCGCGGCGGTGACGGTATCGGTAGTGGCGGGCTAACGCGAACTCGGGGCGCTGGGACAAAGCTTGCGCGCGGGGCCCGCAATCCAGGGTTCGCGTCTTGGTCTCCCGTCACGAGCGGAAGCGATCGAACGGCTCCAGCTCGATGCCCGCCTCCTCCAGGGCGGCGTCGACTGCCTCGGCGACGCCGGTGAAGTCCTGCGGCGAGATCCCCTCCCAGGGGTCGGGGCCGTCGAGCCGCCGCCGCGCCTTCGACAAGCGCACGCCGTCTGGGTCGACCTCATCGAGCTCATCCCAGCTGAGCGGGGTGGCCACCGTGGCCCCCGGACGCGCCCGCAGCGACCAGGGCACCACAGAAGTCGAGTAGGGGGCGTTGCGAAGCCAGTCCACGAACACCCGGTCACCCCGCTCCGCCTTGCGGAAGGCGAGGGTCAGCTCATCGGGATGGGCGGCGGCTGCGAGGGCGGCCGTCCCTCGTGCCACCCGGGCGACGGCGCCGGCATCGGCCACCGGATCGAGACGAGCGCGGAGATGGTAGCCATTCGAGCCCGAGCTCATCAGGACCGTGTCGACGTCGAAGCCGGCAAGCACCTCGCGCATGAGGGCGGCGGCACGGCGGACGGCGGGAAAGTCTCCCGACGTTGGGTCCAGGTCCCAGATCGCCCAGTCCGGGTGATCTTCGTCCTCGACGGTCACCGGTGGGGCGTGGAAGGTGATCACACCGAGGTTGGCGAACGCCGCCACCGCCTCGACGGTGTGCAACACCGGGTACTCGGTGGTTCCGCCCTCCTCCTTGGGCACCTCATGGCGCTCGATCAGATCGTCGGTGAAGTGATCGGGGGCGTTCTTCTGCATGAACCCCTTCTCCCCGATGCCCTTGGGGTAACGCTCCACCGTCAGAGCCCGTCCGGCGATGAAGGGAAGCATCCTGTCGGCGGCGGATTGGTAGTAGACGACGACCTCGCCCTTGGTGATTCCGTCGTCGGGGAAGACGACCCGGTCGGCGTTGCTGACCTCCACCGAAGGCACATTACGGCCTCGTGCTTAACATGCCGGCATCCGTTGTTCTTGTCGTTGATGCCATGACCGATACGAATGACAGACGAGAAGAAGTAGCCGCCAGCCGTGGTGATCGGGTCCGTAGCCTCGTCGCTTTGCATCGAGTGGAGAGACATGCCGGGGCCGCCGGGCCGAGCCGGCCCGACGAGTGGCGTGATGATCTGCTCATGGCTCTGGACGATCTCGTCTCCAGCCTGCACCACCAGTATGCGCGCTCGTCGGGGGAGGACGGGCTCCTCTACCGGGTGGCAATGGAGGCTCCCCACCTCGAGACCGCGGTCGACGAGTTGCGCCAGAGCCAGGCGAGATTGATCGACGAGATCGACGATCTCCGTCAGTCGCTCGCCGACCTCACCCGCCCCTTCGACGTCGCCGCGGTTCGATCTCGGATCGGTGACATGACCACCGAGATCCGAGAGCTCCGGGCATGGGAGACAGACATCGTCTACGACGCCTACGCATTCGATCTCGGGACGAGTGACTAGGCGGTGTCGATGAACTCCAGGTCGACGACGACGGCGGCATGGTCGGTGCCGACGATGGGCTCGACCCGCACCTCGTTGGCCCTGACCCCCCTCCCGAACACGTGGTCGATCCGGAGCATCCTCGGCCAGCCGGGGCGCCATCCCCAGGTCGGCTCGGTGGCCGCGCCGGTTCGCCCGGCGTGGTCGGCGATCAGGTCGTGCAGCCTGGCGGCGACCCGTCTGTATGCAGGCCAGACCGGGGTGGCGTTGAGGTCCCCGGCAACCAGGACCGGATCGGTGGCGTCCTCGTCGAGCCAGGCAAACAGACCCTCGAGTTGCCGGCGTCGACCCCGCACCGATCTCCACCAGGGAAAGGCGATCGGGTTGAGCAGGTGGACACCGGCCAGGCTCATCGCCACACCTTCGACGTCCACCACGGCGGAGGTTCCCGGACGGCCCGGCATGTCGATCTCACCGAACGAGGCTTCGAATCTGGTGGCGATGCCCCGGCCGGTGAAACCCAACCCGGGACGGAGCCGGTGATGGGGATACGCCGAGGCGACGATATCTGCACAGGATGGGCCCAACTCCTGGCAAGCCACGATGTCGGGCTGGAGCTCTTGGAGCAGCCTGGCGAAGTCGAACGCATCACACCGATCGTGGAGGAGGTTCGCCGTCATGAGACGGAATGTGGCAGCCATTGCGAGGGCACGGTAGGCATGAGCCCGGGGTTCGGCGCCCGCGGCCAGTATGTTCCCGAGAGTGTCTCGATGGAAGGACCTCTCAGGCCCGCAGGGCCCATTCGCGGACCGGCTGAGGACCGGGCGTCTCCTGGTGGTGGTCGGGGTGGTGGGGCTGGTTGGCGCCCTGGTCGCCGGGATCGTCGGCTGGGTGGTGGTGGAACGCGCCCGGGAGACTGCCGCAGTGTCGATCGGCCCCGTCACCCGGGTGGTGGGCAATATCGCGGAGACGATCGAGGCCAGCCAGGTGATCGTGGAGCGTACCACCGAGATCCTCGAGAGCATCGAGAACGCCACCCGGTCGACGGTGCGCACCCTGCGATCGGTGAGTGAAGTGCTGGGCGAGACCGCGGCCCTCACCGAGGGCGAAGTGGTCGACAGCCTCGAGTCGGCGGTGAGCGCCTTGCCAGGTCTCATCTCGACGAGCCGGGTGATCGACCGGACGATGCGGGCGCTCAGCTTCGTCGGCGTGGATTATGACCCCGATGTGCCCCTCGACGTCGCTCTAACTGAGTTGCAGATCTCGCTGGCACCGCTCCCGGGACATGTCCGTCGCCAGGTCGAGTTGCTCGAGTCGGTGAAGACCGACATCGACGAGATAGCAGACGACGCCCGCGGACTCACCGGGGTGCTCTTCGAGGCCCGACTCGACATGCTCGACACCGAACGGGTCCTGGCTTCGGCAGCACGCAACGCCACCTCCACCGTCGAGAGTGTCGAGGCGATCGAGACCGAAGTGGACCGACTAGGTGGGCTGGGGCGTGTCCTGGTGGTGGCTGCCACCTTGGCGTTGCTGGCGGCAGCGACCACACCATTGGTGGTTGGCCTCTACCTGCAGCGGTCTTCAGGTCAGGCCACGGGCCAGGCGGCAACGTAGCCCTGTCTCCCATCGACCCAGGTGACCACGATGTGGCCGTCGTGATACACCACTGAAGGGTTCGCCGGCGCCCCACTCTCGCTCATCTCGCGGTCCACCAGCAAACGGGCCTCGCTGAAGCTCTCGCCGGCATCGGACGACCAGGCATATGACAACCCTCCCTCGGGTCCCTCGGTCTCCCAGACGAGGTGGATGACGCGATCGGCGTCGACAGCCATCACCGGCCACCGGTGACGTCCGTCGGTTGCCACGGACAAGTCGGCGCCAAACGTGGCTCCCCCGTCGATGCTGCGGTCGACCCATATCGTCGAACCGCTCTGATCGGGGTGGATCGACTGGCGGGCGTCCATCCACGCAACGACGATGGCGCCGCCGACCTGCACGATGTCAGGGCCGGTGAAGGGACATCCAGGGAGAAACCAGTCGTCGTCGGCGATCTCGACCGACTCCTCGTAGGTCACTCCCCCATCTAACGACCTGATTGCGGCCACGTTGCGGACGATCTCGCCGTCGACCACGTCCTGGTCCCGGTAGGCCACGACCAGGGCCTCGCCGGCGAACAGCGGCACGGGGTTGCAACAGTCGCAAGTGAGGTCGTCGACGTTCTCTGTCTCGACGACCCCATCATCACTCCACCTCGCAACCGACAGGGTCGAGTCAGCCA
>CAZLEQ010000010.1:14650-62157 GCA_964558575.1 uncultured Acidimicrobiaceae bacterium
ACTGCGGGACGCTCGATGGGATGAGCTGCGGGTATCGCGTCGCCGCTGACGACCGTCCAGCCGATGAGCTCACCCGAGGCGAGATCGACCCTCGAGACGGAGACGTCGTCGTGGGCCGTCGCCGCAACGACCACCAGCCCCTCCCCGGCCGCCACGTTCAACGCCACCGCTCCCTCCACCGTGGAGACGAACACCGGCTCACCCAACAGGCCAGTAGGGGCGAGGGCCTCGCTGGTCGACGATGTCGACGGAATGGAGGTGGCATCCGTTGCATCCACACACGCCCCGAGGAGCAGGGAGAGGGCGACCAGGGCGCCGGCGGAGGCTCTCATGTGGCAGGGACCCTACGGCGCCGCGGGGCGTGATGAGCAACCGTATCGTGCCCTCGATGCCACGCACCAACGAACTCGGACAGCCGATCGGCGATCCTCTCGGTGAGTGGAGGCCGCCCGACGCTCCCCCCCGACGCCCCCTTCGAGGGAGAACGGTGTCACTCCACCCCCTCGACCCGTCGGCCCATGCCCCCGCGCTCGCCACCGCATTCGCCGATGCTCCCGACTCGCTGTGGACCTACATGACATTCGGCCCGTTCGACGATGCCGCCCAACTCGAGTCGACCCTCCGATCGCTAGCCGAGCAGCCCGATTGGCTGCCCTACACGATCACGGTCGACGGCGATGCACTCGGCTTCGCCTGCTACTTGCGGATCAATCCTCCCGATGGGGCGATCGAGATCGGCTCGATCTCGTTCTCCCCGAGTCTGCAACGCACCACCGCGGCCACCGAGGCGATCTACCTGATGATCGAAAACGTCTTCGATCTCGGTTACCGACGCTGCGAGTGGAAGTCCGACGCCCTGAACGAGCCTTCGCGCTCCGCGGCGATACGTCTCGGTTTCACCTACGAGGGGACCTTCCGCAACGCCACCCACTACAAGGGTCGGAGCCGTGACACCGCCTGGTATGCCATCGTCGACCGGGAATGGCCGAGGTTGGACCTGGCGTTCCAACGTTGGCTGTCCCCGGACAACTTCGACGACCGGGGCCGGCAACGACGGTCACTACGCGACACGAGAGAAGGGAACGATTGACCATGGGTCTCGGATTCGGACTGCTCAGCGCCCAGCTGCGACCTGGTGAGACCGACTGGGATCGCGCCTACGACGAGACGATCAGGCTCGCCGTCGAGGCGGAGCGGCTCGGCCTGAGCTCGGTGTGGACCACCGAGCATCACTTCGTCGACGACGGCTACATGCCGTCGCTGGCGGTGGTGTCGGCCGCGATCGCCGCCGCCACCTCGGAGATCGAGATCGGAACCGGGGTGATCCTCGCTCCTCTCCACGACCCGCTTCGCCTCGCCGAGGACGCCGCCACGGTCAGCCTGCTCAGTGGCGGCCGGTTCATATTGGGCCTTGGCCTGGGCTGGAGCCAGGTGGAGTTCGATGGTCTCAGGATCGACCGCACCAAGCGGGGAGCGGCGATGGAGGAGATCCTCCAGATCCTCCCCCGGGCGTTCTCCGGGGAGCCCTTCCGGCACTCGGGCTCGATCTACCACCTTCCCGAGCTGGCCGTGCGTCCTATGCCTTCGTCGAAGGTGCCGGTGCTCGTCGGGGGTGGGGCCGAGGCAGCGATACGCCGGGCGGCCCGGCTCGCCGACGGCATATTCGCCAACGTCCCCCGGGACGCCTTTCTCCATCAGATCGCCTGGATCCGCGACGAATGCGACCGGATCGGACGCGATCCCGCCGAGCTGCGCATCATCCACTACTCGGTGATGCTCCCCGGCGACAGTGCCGCGGAGGCGATGGATCGCTACCTCGACCACAGCTGGCACATGTTTTGGAAGTACTCCGACATGGAGGCGTCGGCGACCCGTCCCGGGCCCCCTCCGGCGGCACCGCCGTTCGACGAGTCGAAACGGGATCGTCTCTTCGGCAGATCGACCCTGGCGGGGTCCGGTGACCAGATCGTCACCGAGCTCAACGAGATCAGGGAGGCTGTCGGGCTCGAAGTCGAGTTCGCCGCCCGCAGCTACTTCCACACCTTGGAATACGACGACCAGGTCGAGCTGATGCAACGACTCGCCGAGGAGGTGGCGCCGCACGTCTGAGGTGTCAACGGGTCCGGATCACGATGAGTTGGTCGGCAGCCGACTCGGCGCCCCAGACCTCTCCGGGACGACCGAGGATCTGTCGCACCTCCCCGGGGGTGTGGGGCAACGGATAGGTGTGGAACTCTTCGGTCTCGGGGTCGAACCTGACCATGGCGTTGGTTCCGAAGTCGCTCAGCCAGACCACGTCGGCCTCGTCGACGTAGACGGCGTAGGCGGCGGCACCGTCACCGGGGAGAGGCCAGGTCGTCCACTCCGCTGTCTCGGGTATGTACCGGCTCACGTTCCCGCTGTTCCACTCGCTCACCCAGATCGACCCCTGTGAGTCGGACCAGACCCGGCGTGCGCCCTGGTTGGGTGTGGGCGGCTCGATGATCGTTGCCGCCCCCTCCTCGATGGAGGCGATGTGCGAGCCGGCGAGGCTGGCGTAGAAGACGTCTCCATCAGGAGTGGCGGTGATGCCGTACGGCCCGCGCCCAAGGGGAGCCTCGAACACCGCCATCTCCCCACTGACCGGGTCGAGGGAGCCGTAGATGCCTCCCTGACCGGTGAACCAGAGGACGCCGTCGCCGTCGAAGGCGGCGGTGTTGAGGTTGGTGTTCGGGAAGACGTCGGGCAGTGGGTAACTGGTGACCTCTGCGGTCTCGGGGTCGAAGCTGACGATGGCGTTGAGCCCGCCATCTGTGATCCAAGCCACCCCTGCCTGGTCGACGATCACCCCGTGGGGACGCGAGCCCGCACCCAGCGGATAGTGGATCGTCGCCCCGCTCCCGGGGTCGAGCCAGCCCAACTCACCGAGATGCTGGGCGGTGTACCACACCCCTCCGTCGGCCGCCGGAGCCACGTCGTGGGGGCGGGATCCCTCGACGACCGGGAACGACTCGATGATCAGCACCTCGGGCGCCAAATAGGCGGGCTCGGTCGTGGTCGTGGCCGGTGCCACGGAGGTGGTGGGGCCTGGGGCAGTGGTGGTCGAGGCGGGCTCGATCGTCGTGGTCGTGGTGGTCGGAGGAGGGGTTGTGGTGGTCGCCTCCTCGCCGGTTGCGGTGCAGGCGGCCAGCGTCACCACCGCGACCACGAGGAGAAGAGTCCGACTCATGGGACTGATTTTGACAGGCTCCAGGGGGTCCGTTTCTCCCGTTCTCGGGGCGCTGGACTTCGCTGAGCGGGGCCTGCAACCCGGGGTTCGCGGACGCGCCCGCCTTCTACCATTCTGAGGGCGCTGGACTTCGCTGAGCGGGGCCTGCAACCCGGGGTTCGCGGTAGGTTCAACCCTCGGCGGTGATGCTCCCCGTCATCTGGGGGTGAATGGCGCAGAAGTAGTCGAACTCGCCGGCTTCCTCGAAGGTGTACTCGAAGGACTCACCTCCAGCCAGGCTGCCGCTGTCGAACTCGCCGTCGGTGGCGGTCCAGGTGTGACCCACCGCGTCCTCGTTGGTGACGGTGACCGTGTCACCCACCGAAACCGTGTCGGGACCCTGGAAGGCGAAGCCGGAGATGGTGATCTCGACCTCCGATCCGCCATTGCCATCGGGCGCGGCCCCGTTGCCTTCGTCTGCTCCCGAGCAGGCGGCCACCAAGGCGGCCAGGGCGAGCATGGACGTGAGATTGATGAGTCGTCTCATACCATCTTCTACGGGTGGCAGGGCACATCGGTTCGCGGCCCGCGTCGACCTTTCACTCTACGCTGCGGTCATGACCCAGAGCTCGCTGGAAGCCGCCCGACGATTCCGTTCGGAGAACGGCTGGTCGATCCTGAGCGAGTTCGCCTCCTTGCTTCGGCTTCCCAACGTGACCGGCGAGGTCGGGCAACTGAGGGTCAACGCCGAGGAGCTGAAGCGACGTTTCGAGGCTCGAGGCGGCTCGATGGAGGTGGTCGCGCTGGACGGGGCCAGCCCGGTGGTGATCGGTGAGCTGAGATGCGACGCCCCCACGGCAACCCTCGGGGTCTACGTCCACTACGACGGCCAGCCGGTCGACCCCGACAACTGGACCCACGACCCGTTCTCGGCGTCATTGCTCAGCGGACCCCTCCACGACGGCGGAACGGTGATCGACTATCCCGGTCCCGGCGACCAGATCGACCCGGAGTGGCGGATCTACTCCAGAGGAGCCTCCGACGACAAGACCCCATTCGGAGCCATCGCGGCGGCACTCGACGCTCTCGACAGGTTCGGGATCAGCCGCACCGTCGACCTGGTGTTCCTCTTCGAAGGAGAGGAGGAGTCGGGGAGCCCCAACCTGGAGCGGTACATGCGTGATCTCGCCCCACGTCTCTCCGCCGACGCCTGGCTGCTCTGCGACGGGCCGGTCCATCAGTCGCGAACCCCACAGGTGGCCTTTGGGGCCCGCGGCTTCTCCGGGTTCGACCTCACCTTCTACGGGCCCGAGCGAGAGCTTCACTCCGGTCACTACGGGAACTGGGTGCCGAACCCCGCCTTCGAGCTGGCTGCCTTCCTCGCCTCCTGCAAGGACGAGTCGGGGCGCGTCACCATCGACGGCTTCTACGACGATACCCACCCGGTCGGCGAGGCCGACCGCGCCGCCATCGACGCCCTTCCCCCGATCGAGGACCGTCTCCAGGACGAGCTCGGGTTCGGCGGCCCCGAAGTCGCGGGCTCGACCTACCCCGATCGCCTCATGATCCCCAGTTTCAATGTCCGCGGCTTACGCGCCGCCGCGGTGGGAGCCGGCGCCCGAAACGTGATACCGGCGGAGGCCACCGCTTCGGTGGACATCCGGCTCGCCGCCGGCGACGACCCCGACGAGATGATCGAAAGGGTCAGGGGGCACCTCCGCCAACACCGCTACCACGTGCTCGACCGGGACCCGACACCGACCGAGAGACGAGCCCACCGCCGTCTCGCCCGGCTGGTCCCCGCCCCGGCGTACCGGGCGGCGCGGATCCCCATGGATTCCCCACTGGCCACCACCTTGCTCGCGGTGTGTCGAGAGGCGGCGGGCGGAGATGTGGTGGCGCTGCCCACGTTCGGGGGGTCGATCCCCCTCTATCTGTTCGAGGACGTCCTCGAAGCCCAGGTGGCCGTGCTCCCGATCGCCAACCACGACAACAACCAGCACGCCCCCGACGAGAACATCCGCATCGCCAACCTCTGGTACGGCGTCGACCTGTGGGCGACGCTGCTCACCACGGACCTCTCGGCGCTTCGGGACGGTTAGAGCGGGTCAGCCGCTGAGCCACTCCCAGTCGGGGCCGAGGAGCTCGTCGGCCTCTTTCGGCCCCATCGATCCCCGCTCATACGTATGCGGCTCTGGGGCGGAGTCGATGACCGGCTGAACCACCCTCCAGGCTTCCATCACCCCGTCGACCCGAGCGAACAGCGACTGATCGCCGCGCAGGGCATCGCCAAGCAACCGGTGGTAGGCGTCTTGGGCCTCACCGCGGTGTTCGCCGTAGGCAAGTGACAGGCTGACCGGCTCGCTGACGATCTCCGGCCCGGGCCGCTTGCCCTGCATCTCCATGACGATTCGATCCTCGGGCTTGCTCCTGAAGACGAGTCGGTTGGGGCCGGGAGCCTGGTGATCCTTGGCGAAGTAGAGACGCGGCGGACGCTGGAACTCGACCACGGCCTCGGTGACCGTGGTGCCCAACCCCTTGCCGGCACGAACGATCCAGGGCACACCGGCCCAACGCCAGGAATCGATCTCGAGACGGGCGGCGAAGAAGGTGTCGGTTCGGGATTCCGGGCTGACTCCCTTCTCCTCCCGATACCCCTCGTACTGGCCCAGGACCACAGCGGAGGCGGAGATGGCCGGCATCGCCTCCAGCACCTTGACCCGCTCGTCACGAAGGGCGTCGGGAGCGTCGGAGACCGGCGGTTCCATGGCCAGCAGCGACACCAGGACCAGGAGATGGTTCTGCACCACGTCGCGCATCGCCCCGACCGAGTCGTAGAAGGCACCCCGTCCCTGCACCCCGAAGTCCTCGGACAGCGTCACCTGGACGCCCCTGATGAAATGCCGGTTCCACACCGGCTCCAGCATCGTGTTGGAGAAGCGGAACACCATCAGGTTCTGCAACGCCTCCTTCCCGAGGAAATGGTCGATCCGGTAGACCCGGTCCTCGGGGTAGTGACGATGGATGATCTCGCTCAGCTCCTCGGCGCTCTCCAGGTCACGTCCAAAAGGCTTCTCGACGACCACCCGGCCCCGCTCGTTGAGCCCGGCGGCAGCCAGACCCTCGATGACGTCGTCGAACAACTCTGGCGGGATGGCCAGATAGGAGACGGCGCACGTCCGGTCGCCGACCGCCTCGCCGATCCGCTGGAACGTGTCGGGGTCGCGGTAGTCGCCGGGGACATGGGTGAGACGAGAGGCGAGACGAGCGAAGATCTCCTCGTCGACTTCCACTCCCACGAACTCGAGTGCCTCCCGTGCCCGCGCCCGGAGGGCGTCATGGTCGTCGTTGGAGCGGCTCACCCCGACGATGGGAATCTCCAGATCACCGTCCTCCTCCATCTCGTAGAGGGCGGGAAAGAGACGTCGCTTGGCCAGGTCACCGGTGACTCCGAACAACACCAGCGCATCGGCGTCCTGCTGCGGGGCTCGTTTCCGGGTCATCGGCGGGAACCTAACCTGGTCGAGCGTGATCCACAGTGACAACCCCTTCGTCGACGACCCCGATTCCCGGGATGCCACTCGTCGATTCCGCGGGCGGCTCAACGCTCCGGTGACCATCGTCACCGCCGGCGACGGGGCGGGCAGTGCCGGACTGACCGTCTCCTCGCTCGTGGTCATCGAAGGCGAGCCCGGCCGGGTCGAGGTGGTGGTGGGCCCCACCACCGACCTCTGGGACGCCGTCGCCACGACGGGACGTTTCGTGATTCACATCTGCACCGACCAGGACCGGGCCACGACGGAGGTATTCGCCGGTCTACGCCCCAGTCCGGGGGGGATCTTCGCCGGCTTGGAGGTGTCCCAGTCCGATTGGGGTCCGGTCATCACCGAGCTGGCCAACCGGGCCTACTGCACGTTCGGAGACCGCCGTGAGGTCGGTTACTCGGGGTTGGTCTCAGCAACCATCGACCGGGTGGAAGTGGCCGATCTGGTCAGCCCGCTGGCCTATTTCCGGGGGAGATACCACACCCTCCAATAGGCAAGCGAAGAAATCTGCGTCGAATACGCTCAACTTCGGAATACCTTCGGGCTGAGATCGGTTCGCCCACATTCAGCATCGTCAGGAAGCCAGAAGCATGCCCGAGACAACCCAACTCACCCTCCCTGTCCTCCCGCTCCACAACGGCGTCGTCTTCCCCCATATGGCGGTCACCATCCAGGTCTCGACCGATGAGGGCCGCACCGCGCTGGAAGCAGCAACCAAGAGCGGCGGGCGGATCCTCCTCGTCCCCCGTCTCCAGGGTCGCTTCGCCACGGTGGGGACCATTGCCCGCATCCAGGGCGACGAAGACGGCAACATCGTCGTCTCCGGGGAGAGCCGCGCCCGGGTCGGCGCCGGCTCCGTCGACGAGAACGGCGCCCTCTGGGTCGAGGCCGAGGAGTCGCCCGAGGTCGACATCAGCGACGAGAGCCTCGACGAGTTGGTCGCCGAATACCGCGCCGTGGTCAGCGCCGTCCTCGAGAACCGGGGGATGAGCCGGGTGGCCGAGCGTCTGCTCGCCATGGACAACCCGTCCCAGCTCGCCGACCTCGCCGTGTACTCCCCCGACCTCAGCCTGGAGCAGAAGGTGGAGCTCCTCGAGGCCCTCGACATCCGTCATCGTCTCGGTCTGCTCATCGAATGGATGCGTGAGGTCCTCGCCGACCAGGAGCTGCGACGCAAGGTCCGCGACGACGCCAGTGAGCGCATCGAGAAGAGCCAGAAGGACTACATCCTCCGCCAGCAGCTGGAGGCGATCAAGAAGGAACTGGGTGAGGAGGGCGACGTGTCCTCCGAGTACCGCGTGAAGCTGGATGCGCTGCGTGAGAAGGGCGTCGCCGGACAGATCCTCGACGCCATCGAGAAGGAGATCGACCGGCTCGAGCGGATGAGCGAGCAGTCGCCAGAGCACTCCTGGATCAGGACGTGGCTCGACACCATGTTCGATCTCCCCTGGGGGACGGTCTCCGAAGACCGCCTCGAGCTCGATGAGGCGTGGGCGGTGCTCGACGCCGACCACACCGGCCTCCACGACGTCAAGGAACGCATCGTGGAGCACCTCGCGGTGCGCAAGCTGCGCCGTGATCGTGGCCTTTCCGAAGAGAAGTCCCGCGACGGTGGCGCCATCCTCCTCCTCGTCGGCCCGCCGGGAGTGGGCAAGACCTCACTCGGCGAATCGGTGGCGCGCGCCCTCGGCCGCCAGTTCGTTCGCGTCGCCCTCGGCGGGGTCAGGGACGAGGCCGAGATCCGGGGCCATCGCCGCACCTATGTCGGTGCCCGGCCCGGTCGTATCGCCCGGGCCCTCACCGAGGCCGGGACGATGAACCCGGTGTTCCTCCTCGACGAGATGGACAAGGTCGGCGCCGACTGGCGCGGCGACCCGACCGCCGCGCTGCTCGAGGTGCTCGATCCCGCCCAGAACCACACCTTCCGGGACCACTACCTGGAGGTCGATCTCGACCTGAGCGACGTCCTCTTCATCGCCACCGCCAACGTGGCCGAGACCATCCCCGGGCCGCTGCTCGACCGCACCGAGGTGATCCGCATCGACGGATACACCGACCGGGAGAAGGTCGAGATCGCCCGCGATCATCTCCTCCCCCGCCAGGTCCGCAACGCGGGCCTGGAGCCGGAGGAGTTGGAGGTCACCGAAAACGCCCTCGCCGCGGTGGTCGACCGCTATACCCGGGAGGCCGGGGTGCGGAACCTGGAACGGGAGCTGGGCAAGCTGGCCCGGAAGGTGGCCACCCGCATCGCCGGCGGCGACACCGGGGAGGCCGATGGGGCCATCGTCGTCGACGAGGACGACATCGGCGGCTACCTGGGCAAGCCGAGAGTGTGGAAGGACGAGGCCTCCGACCGCACCGACGTTCCCGGTGTCGCCACCGGGCTGGCGGTGACCGGTGCCGGCGGCGAGGTGTTGTTCGTCGAGGCCACGACCATGGACGGCGAACGCGGCCTGACCCTCACCGGCCAGCTCGGCGACGTGATGAAGGAGTCGGCGCAGATCGCCCTGTCATACGTCGAGGCCCACGCCGCCGAGCTCGGCATCGCCCCGGACCGGCTCAAGGGGCGTTATCACCTCCATGTCCCGGCGGGTGCGGTCCCCAAGGACGGCCCCTCGGCGGGGGTCGCCATGCTCACCGCCCTGGTCTCGCTACTCAGCGAGCGCAAGGTGAAAGGCACGGTGGGCATGACCGGCGAGATCACGCTCCAGGGCAAGGTGCTCCCCATCGGAGGCGTCAAGCAGAAGGTGCTCGCCGCACATCGGGCCGGGCTCGAGGAGGTCGTGGTGCCGAGACGCAACGAGCAAGACCTCGACGACGTACCCGAGCAGGTCCGTCAGGACCTCACCTTCCACATCGTCGACACCGCGGCGGACGTCCTCGGGGCTGCCCTCACCTGACCGCGCCTCAGCGAACCCAGGGTTCGTAGCCCCGCTCAGCGAAGTCTGGCGCCCTCGGTTGGCGACATCAGAGCAACGCCGCCGCCAGCTGACGGTAGGCGGACACCGGGTCGGGGCCGAGGTGTTGGATGTTGACGTGATCGGCGCCCGCCTCGAGGTGGGCGCGGATACCGTCACCGACCTCGTCGGCGCTGCCCATCAGCACCAGCTCGCCCACGAGACGGTTGCTACCCCCATGGGCGAGGTCGTCTTCGCTCCAACCCTCCCGCAGCAGGTTGTTGCGGTAGTTGACGAGACGGAGATAGCGGGCGACGAAGTTGCGGGCGAGCTCCCTCGCCTCGTCGGGGTCTCCCCCGACCACAACTGTCTGCTCGGGAGCGAGCAATGGCCCGTCTCCCAGGATCTCCCGGGCGAGACGGGTGTGGCGGGGTGTGGTCAGATACGGATGGGCACCGAGGGTTCGTTCACCGGACAGCCTCAACACCTTGGGGCCGAGGGCGGCGAGAACCACCCGATGGCGCGGCACCCCGGCGGCGTCGAGGCGGTCGAGATAGTCGACGATGGTGTCGTATGGCATGCGGTACTCCGACGTGCCCTCGGGATGCCCGATCCCGACGCCGAGCAAGAACCTTCCCGGGTGGCGTTCCTCGATGCGGTGGAAGGATGCCGCCACCAGGTCGGCGTCGGCCCGCCACATGTTCACGATTCCGGTCGCCACCGGTAGCGACGAGGTCGCCTCCAGGATGGCCTCGATCTCGGAGAGGTCACCCTCGGGTGAACCTCCGGGCCAGAGCGCCTCGAAGCCGACCTCCTCCACCGCACGGGCTAGCTCGGGGGTGATGTCGGAGATGCGCTGCCAGATGCCGTAGTTGCCCAGTTCCATGTTCATGACCACCCCAACGAGATTACGCCCAGGATCGGCCCCCGGAGACGTCAACGCACCCCGGCGACCCGCCTCAGCAGCGAGCGGCGGAAGGCAAGGGCGATCACCAACCCGAAGACGAAGCCGCCGACGTGAGCCTCCCACGCCACATTGGTGCCACCGAGGCCGAACTGGCCGACGAACCAGAAGGCGAGGAACACGATCGCCGGTAGCGGCACGAGGAACCATCCCACGAAGGTGATGATCCGATGACCGGGGAAGAGCACGGCATAGGCCCCGAGGGCAGCGGCGATGGCCCCCGACGCCCCGACCAGCGGGACCGTGGAGAACGGGTTGAAGAACACGAAGGCCAAAGTCGCCACCACCCCGCCGACCAGATAGAGGAGGAGATAGCGGAGGTGGCCGAAGGCCTCCTCGACGTTGTTGCCGAAGATCCACAACGACCACATGTTGAAGAGGAGATGGGCCAGGCCGCCGTGGAGGAACATCGAGGTGAGCATCGACATCAGAGGCTGCTTCTGCGGGAACAGCACTTGACCGGGCTCGCCGCTGCACTCCTGGTTCTGGATCTCGGCCACGGTGAGCGGTTGGCCGGTGAGGATCTCACACGAGATGGCGGCGCGCTGGTAGAGGAACTCGATCTGCTCCCCCTCCGTCTCCTGGTTCTGGAGCCCGAAGAACACCCCGACGCAGACGGCGATGAGCAGCAGGGTCACCCACGGGGTTATGCGGGTGGGGTTGACGTCTCGGATGGGGAGCACCGGCGATCATCGTAAGCGCAGCCGGGTCGAAGCGGGTTCTCGTCACCCGAGTTGTTCGATGCCCCCGGCCGAAACCCGCCACAACCCGGGGCCGGTGAGGACGCCGACCACCACCGGACATTCCACCCGTAGAGGAGTCGTGCCGCCAACACCCCGGTGACGACGATCGAGTCGGGCTCACCGAGGACGATGGCCGCCGGCCCGGTGCCGATGCGGAGCGACTCTGCGATCACCGCCGAGCGCGACCCCCGGCCATGGGCCATGGCGGGCACCTTCCCGGCCAGTGACTCGCCGCTCGATGGCCCGGTCCGCAGCGATGACCAGATCCATCGCCATCGCCACCACAGCTCCGGCGTGGCCGGCGAGCCTGGCGCGATCGGTCTGGCTGAGAAGCATGAGATCACGATACGGTGTCCGCTTGACCGAGAGCCAACGGACCACCGGGAGCCCCGCCACGATGCGTGATGCCCTTTCCGGGATGGTCGTCGTCGCCAGCGGTCTGGTGCTCGCTGCTCTCCCCCTCTTCATGGTGGGTGGGCTCGCCGTGCAGATAAAGGAGGACTTGGGGTTCACCGAGGCTGCGCTGGGAGCCGCGGTCACCATCGGATTCGTATTCGGAGCCCTCACCGCCCCGTTCGGGGGTCGGCTCGCCGATCGCATCGGCCCCAGGGCCACCCTCTATCTGGGGAGCACGATGACCGTCGCCGCTCTGGTCGGGCTGGGTCTCCTGGCCACCGGTTGGGGCACACTGGTCGCCTTTCTCTGCCTTGCCGGAATCGCGGTCGCGGTGACCGACCCGGCCCTGGCGATCGTCGTCGACGGGCCGTGCCGGTGGGTCGCCAGGGGCTCGCCTTCGGCATCAAGGAAGCCTCGATCCCGGCGTCGACACTGGCTGCGGGGCTCGCCGTCCCGCTCATCGCCCTGACCGTGGGATGGCGCTGGGCCTTCGCCGTGGGGATCGTTCCCTGGATCGCCGTAATCGTCCTGCTTCCCCGTCTCGACGTTCGGCCACGCGAACGCCAGGCCCGGAGCGGAGACAGGCCCCCGCGTGGGTCGGGGTCGAAGCGCCGGGCCCTCTTGCTGGCGTCGGCCGCCGCAGCCATGGGCACCGCCGCCGCCAGCGGAGTGGGGATCTTCCTCACCGACAGCGCGGTGGCGATGGGGGTCGGCCCGGCCAGTGCCGGCATCTTGTTGGCGGTGGGAAGCGTCGCCGGCATCATCGCCCGGATCGGCACCGGGGTGATGGCCGACCGGACCGGCGGGCCTCAATTCAAGCTGATCGCCCTCATGCTCGCCGTGGGTGCGGTCACCATGGCGCTGGGGGGAACCGGGAACAACCTGCTCCTCGTTCTGGGGACGATTGGGGCATTCACCGGCGGATGGGCCTGGACCGGGATCTTCTTCCTCTCCCTGATCAAGACCAACCCGGATCGGCCCGGAGCGGTGGCAGGGATCGGAACCGCGGGGCTCGGGGTGGGCAACGCCAGCGGCCCCCTTCTCTTCGGAGTCGTCGCCCAGTCGTTCGGCTATGGGATGGCCTGGCTGGGAGCCGCGATGCTCGCCGCCGTGGCCGCGGTGTTGATGACCATGGCCCGGTCCCGCTTCTAGCGGTCCCGAACCGCGATCCCTGGGTTGACGGCGGCGCCGGCATCCGCGTTCTGAGGGCGCTGGACTTCGGTGAGCGGGGCCTGGAACCCAGGGTTCGCGCAGTCTGCAGCCCAGGGTTCGCGAGGCCTGCAGCCCAGGGTTGGCGAGGGCCGGGCGAACCCTGGGATGCGGATGGCGGTCAGGGTTGGCGCAGGAGGCCGACGACGATGCCGTCGGCGAGCGCCTCCCACGAGGCCTCGATGACGTTCTCGTGGACCCCGATGGTCCCCCACGACGAGTCGTGGTCGGAGGTCTCGATGAGGACCCGAACCCAGGCCGACGTACCATCGTGGGAGTCGAGGACCCTCACCCGGTAGTCGGTGAGCCTGAGGTCGGCCACCCCGGGGAAGTCGTCGCGGAGGGCGCCGCGCAGGGCCACGTCGAGGGCATGCACCGGTCCCACCCCTTCTCCGACACTGACCCGTCGCTCGCCTCCGACCCGGAGCTTCACGGTGGCCTCGGAGTCGACCACCTCGGCGCTGCGTCGCTCCGACTGGACCCGGAACGACTCCAGCTCGAAGTAGGGGTTGGTCCAGCCGGTCATCTCCCGGACCAACAGCTCGAACGAGCCGTCGGCCGCCTCGAAGTGGTAACCCTGATGCTCTAGCTCCTTGACCCGCTCCACAACGGCCGCGGCCAGCTCGCCGTCCATGTCCAGACCCAGCTCGTCGGCCTTGGACAGCACCGAAGCCTTGCCGGCCAGCTCACTGACCACCATCCGGGTCCGGTTCCCGACCTGGGACGGATCCTCGTGCTCGTAGGCGTCGGGTCGTCGGGCCAGAGCCGAGGTGTGCAGACCCGCCTTGTGGGTGAATGCCGAAGCCCCGACATAGGGACGGTGGGGGTCGAGGGTGATGTTGACGATCTCGGCGATGTGATGGGAGATCGAAGTGATCAATCCGAGGTCTCCGGAGATGACCCTTCGCCCCATCTTCACCTCCAGGTCGGGGATGAGCGTGGAGAGGTTGGCGTTTCCGGTGCGCTCCCCATAGCCGTTGATACACCCCTGCACCTGGGTGACACCCGCCTCGACCGCGCTGATCGAGGAGGCGACCGCGGTGCCGACGTCGTCGTGATAGTGCACACCGATCAGGGCCTCGGGAAGGGACCCACCGACCTTCTCTATGGCCACCAGCGTCTCACTGGGAAGCGACCCCCCATTGGTGTCGCACAGGACGAGACGCTCGGCACCGGCGTCGTAGGCCGCCTGGAGCACTCCCAGCGCAAAGTCGGGATTGGCCTTGAATCCGTCGAAGAAGTGCTCGGCGTCGAAGAAGACCCTCCGGCCATGGGACTTCAGAAACTCGATCGACTCGGCGACCATCCGCCTTCCTTCGTCGAGGTCGACCCGGAGCGCCTCGGTGACGTGGTAGTCCCAGGTCTTGCCCACCACGCAGATGAACTCGGTTTCGGCATCGAGCAGTGCCCGCAACTGCGGGTCGGAGGCCACGTCGCCACGGGGCCGCCGGGTGGAGCCGAACGCGGTGAGCACCGAGTTCTGCAGATCGAGCTCAGAGCGAGCCCGGGCGAAGAACTCGGTGTCCTTCCGATTCGCTCCCGGCCAGCCTCCCTCGATGAAGGCGACACCGAGCTCGTCGAGCAGGCGGGCCACCCGCAGCTTGTCGTTGACGGTGAGGCTGATCCCCTCCTGTTGGGAGCCGTCCCGCAATGTGGTGTCGTAGATCTCGAGTTCCATGGGTGTCACCTGGTTGGCCAATGAGAAAACCCCCTGCGAGTGCAGAGGGTTAAGGGCACAGACCGGTGAGGTCTGCGCCTAGTCGATAATGATGATGGTCGAGCTGATCGAGTGGTCCATCACCGGGTGAGTATGGCCGTCGACCCAAGCGAGGTCAAGGGGGCGTCCCTCATTCCTCCTGGCGCAGAGTGACGGTCCTGGGGGCGTCACTGCGCCCGCGCAGCACCGAGACGTCGGTTGCGCCGACCTCGCCAAGGGCAGCGGTGGCCTGGTCCACCTGGTCTTCGGCGGCTTCGATGACGACTACGAACCCCTCTCGCTCGATGGCGTCGCGATATCGGGTCTCGGTCTTCTTCACCTTGGTGGCGTCGTGGTCGGTGGCTCCGAGCATCGCCCCGATGACGCCGCCGGTGATCGACCCGCCGACGACTCCGGCGGCTCCGGCAACAGCAGCGGCGGCGACGGTCCCTGCGGCGAGGAGGGCTCCGATCGGAGTGGCCAGAACCACACCACCTGCAGAGGCGAGAATGACGCTGCCCACCCCCGCCGCACCTCCGCCCACGGCACCACCGATGGCACCTTTGCGGGCCTCGACGGCAGGCTCTTCGAAGTGGTCGACGTAGACGATGACCTCGACCTCTTCCTGTTTGGGCACAGACTTCTCCCGCCAGACGACGCCGATCGCGTCCTGATCGATACCGAGGTGCACCAACTCGTCGATGGAACTCTCTGTCTCCTGCCTGTCAGGGAAGACCCCGACCACTGCTGGCATGTATCACTCCCTGCGGGTCAGGATACCCCCGATGGCGTGGCTTGAATCGTCATCGAAACCCCGGTCAGCGGCCCCGGAACATCGAACCGAACACGTTGACCACGACGGTGAGGACGACTGAGATCAGGATCATCGAAGTGATGGGGATGTACACCCTGGAGTTCTCTCCCTCGATGCGGATGTCGCCAGGCAGGTTGCCAAACCACGAGAACAGCCCGGGGGCGAACCGGACCAGGGCGCCAACTACCAGAACGGCGACCCCGATAGTCATGAGGACGTTGCCCAATCGCATCTCGTACTGGAGCGTATTCCCGCCGACGCGATGAGAGGCGAGACAACAGCTCCATAGATGGATCCGGCGAGCTGACCACCCGGCCTATCCTCGTGGTGGATGACCGAACGCGACACGACGACTCTTCGCCGGCCGCAGCCACGTGTCAGTCAGGGCGAGTCCGACGACGTGGCACACATCGTGATGCGGGAGGACCAGATGCGGGGCTATCTCACCGGGGAGCCGATCACCGCCCTCTGCGGCAAGGTCTGGGTGCCCTCACGTGACTACCAGGGTCTTTTTGTCTGTCAGCCGTGTCGAGACGAGAGGGACCGCATCATCGCGGGGATGAAGGGCCTGAACTGAGTCGCCCCCCGGAGCGATAACGCTGTAGCTCCGAGCGAGCCATGCCGATAGAACCAAGGTGAGACTCTCTTACAAAGAGAGCCGCGAAAGCCGCCTGAACCACTTCGAGGCCATCTACCTCCAGGCCCGCTGGCTACTCGGCCTCAGCCTGATCGTCCTGACGACCGTCGTCCTCGCCACGGGAATCGACTCCGCCCATACCTGGGTGATCGCACTCGCCGGTGGCGTGATCCTGCTCCACAACTTCGCCATGCGACTCTGGGACATGAGCGACGCCACGACAGCTCTGCTGGTCGACCTCACCGCCGTCCTCGTCGCCACTCTCCTGATCTCAGACGCCAACCAGGATCCGACTCCGGCCCTGCTCACGATGGTGGGCGCCTCGGTGCTCATCTCCCTCTTCAGTCGCGGCTGGCGACGGAACGGGATAATGATCTACGTCACCGGCTTCACCTTCGCCACCCTGGTGGCGGCAGGGGACGGCAACGTGACTGCCGCCCTCGAGGCCTTCATCGGCGGTTTGTTCGTATCCGGCCTGGTGATAGCGGCAATCTCGGCGATCCAGGCGCGCCTGGTCGAAGTGGAAGCCGCCCGCGCGCAGACGCTCGGCGTGGTCAGCCACGAGCTGCGCAACCATCTCGCCGGGGTGGTCGGGGCGATCAGCCTCATCACCGACGAGGAGACTGATCTCGAACCCGAAGTCGTCGCAGAGTTGTTGCAGCTGTCCCAGGGTCAGGCTGAGGAGGCGAGCGAGGTCATCGAAGACCTCCTGGTGGCCAGCCGCGCCGAACGGGGAGTCCTCGATGCCATCCCCGAGATCGTCGACTTGTGTCCCGAGACCGAAACGGTCATCCGTCGCACCGCGGTCGGGGAGTCCGACATCGTCTACGACTTCTCCAACAGACCGATCCATGCCGTCGCCGACCCTCTCCGCTACAAGCAGATAGTCAGGAACCTGCTCACCAATGGCCTCCGCTACGGCGGCGACACCATCTATGTGTCGATCCAGCGTCGCGGCGACGTGGTGTCTGTCGCGGTCGCCGACGATGGCGAGGGGGTCGACCCCAAGCACGCCTCGGCGATCTTCCAGCCCTATCGAGGCGGCAAGGCGATGAAGGCCGCCTCGGGCTCGACCGGATTGGGACTCTGGATCGCCCGCAGCCTCGCCCGCATGATGGAAGGTGAGTTGAGGTACCGGCGCAAGAGTGGCCGGACGGTCTTCGAGCTCACCCTACCTGCAGCCCCGGAGCCTGCGGTCGAGCGCGAGGAACCCAACCGGCGCCAGAGCTCCCTCATCGGCTGAGCCCCGACCTCACCCTGGACCGTAGCGTCTTTCTCGAAGAGCCGAGGCACCTCTACTCGTCGGCAGAGAGCACCGATGCTCTGAGCCGGTCACCACTCCCACACCCTGGCCTCCACCCCTCGGCCTCCACCACTCGACTGAGGCAGATCAGACGGTCTCGATCGCCAAATTGGGCTCGAGGTCGGTGCGGCAGGTGGCATGGAGGAAGCAGGTCCGCTCCCCCATGTCGAGCGTCGTTCGGGCAAACTCCTCACCCTCCGGAGTGATCAGGTAGACGTGGGTCTCCACCGGGTCGGCCCTGCCCGGGGAGTCGGCATCACCCGAGGAGAAGTGAGTGTCCTGCACGATCCGGTACTCGTCGAGTCGTTTCTTGGTGATGCTGGCGTAACGCCCGAACTGAGTCATGAAGCAGAATCCGATCCCTGCGGCGAGGTAGCTGAGCGCGTCCGGGGCGATGCCTCGACCTCCTGCCTCCGGGGCTTCGTCGGAGAAAAACCTGAACTCCGAGCCGATCGGCTGGAACAGGTTCTCGTGGATCTCCTTCACTCCATCTGCGCGGATGGTGCCGCGTGCCTGGACGTGGAGCGTCCGGCGCTGCGACTCCTGGAGACTGGTGTTGATACCTCCCGGGACCCCTTCGACCTGGTCGGCCGGCTTCACCTTTACCATGAGGTCGTCGGCGACCACCACGTCGGCGACCTCCGCCTCGTTGAACACATCACCTGGATCCGGGTGAGGGGCGCCGTCGAGAGCGGACACGTCTCCCACGGAAATCTGGTCTCCGTTCCAGCTGAGAGTGAACAGACTGTGGTTCTCGCCGTTCAAGAGGCCATGCACGGGAGAGGCGGCGACGGCCTGGCGGACCAACTCCTCGAGCTCGGCGCGGTCGGCGTCGGCGCTGATCTCCACGGCGAGGTCAGGAGCCCTCGCCCCGCCGACCATCGTCCCCCGCAGCGCGGAGCCCTCCATGCTGTAGTAGTTGGAGAGGGTGACCGCGATGTCGTCGACGTCGAGACCTCGCCTTCGGGCCAGCGAGTTGATCTCGTTCATGTACGAGGCGACCATTCCGGTGATGAAGGTGCACAGGGGGCAGGGAGCCTGGTCGTGCCCGGCGAGGTAGGGACCTTCGTCGCTGACCAACCGCCACGACCTCCCGGTGACACCGTTAACGACCAGGGCTTCCTTCTGCATGCCGGCCAACGCCCGAACCCAGGTGCGTATCGGGACGCCGATGCGATCTGGCGGTGGTTCGAGCCCGATCTCACTTGCGTTGGAGACCGGGAAGAATGGAGGACGTTGGTCTTGTCCCAGGATGTCTGGCGCGTGGCTCATGCCTCTCCAGTCAAACGGTGTCGCTGAGCTGTCGGGCCTTCGACCGCCGGTAGAGCCACCATCCGACGCTGGCTGGGACCAGTGCGGTGAGAACGGCCAGAGCCAACAACTGTGCCCCCGAGGTCCCTCCGTAGAGCTCCTGGAAGTTGGCAGCGCCGAACGGCGCCATCAACACCCAGGTCGCGGCCAGCACCCATAGGACCCACGCCATGATTCGCATCGCCCCAGGCTAATTGTCACCAGAGCGGGATACGCTGACCCGGTGAAAGCTGGCTCTTGGCTGGTATCCCTCGCAATCGGGTTGGCGGGCTGTGCCTCCGTAACCGTCGAACCGATCGACACCACCACGTCTGCGCCTACGGTCACATCCACGACGCAGACTCCCGCGACCACCACCACGACCACGCCTCGGACCACGACCACCACGGTTCCAGACGAGCCCACAACCACCACCCTGGCACCGGTGCTGGCCGGCACCACCATCGTCATCGACCCGGGCCACAACGGGAGGAACTGGGCCCATGCCGAGGAGATCGGGCGACTCGTCGACATCGGCAACGGGACCAAACCCTGCAACACGACGGGGACGTCGACACCGGACGGGTACACCGAGGCCGAGTTCAACTGGGCGGTCGCCGGGTTCGCGGTGCCCATGCTCGAGGAGGCGGGCGCAACCGTGGTGCTCACCCGCACCGACAACGAGGGCTGGGGGCCGTGCATCACCGAGCGGGCCGCCACCGGTAACCGGAACGGCGCCGACGCCGTGGTCTCGATCCATGCCGACGGAGGGCCGGACGATGGGAGGGGGTTCCACGTCATCCATCCCGCCAGCGTCCCCGGGCTCACCGACGACATCGCAGACGAGTCGAGACGTCTCGCCGCGGCCCTCCATGCGGCCTATCTCGCCACCGGGATGCCGGTGGCCGACTACATCGGCGAGGGCGGATTCTCGGAACGTGACGACCTGGGCGGGCTCAACCTGTCGGACGTACCGGCGGTGTTCCTCGAGGCCGGCAACATGCGCAACGCCCAGGACGCCGCTCTGCTCAAAGACCCGAGTTTCCAGGCAGAGATCGCCGGCGCCATTGCCGGCGCCTTGATCGAGTTCTTGAGCGGCTGAGATCGGGCTGTGTCCAGTCCATCCCTTTCGACGGAAACCCCGATCACTCCCCGCCTTCGGTCCCCCGACCCTCGCCTTTCGACGTACTGCCCGAGGAGGGGTTGAGCGCCTCGACCACCCGGAGGATCTCCATGGGGAGCGGGAAGATGAGCGTCGAGTTGTCCTCGGCGATGTCGGCCAGGGTCTGCAGAATCCGCAGGTGCATGGCGGCCGGGCGATCCTCCAGCATCCTCGCCGCCTCGGCCAACGTCTCGGCGGCCTCCTTCTCTCCGAGGGCGTGGATCACCTTGGCTCGCCGATCCCGCTCCGCCTCGGCCTGATGGGCCATCGCCCGGCGCATGGCGTCCGGCAGCTCGACGTCCTTGACTTCGACCAGCGTCACCTTCACTCCCCAGGCGTCGGTCAAGGTGTCGATGATCTGTTGAAGTCGACGGTTGATCTCATCCCGGTTGATCAGCAGCTCGTCGAGCTCCGCCTGTCCGATGATGCTCCGCAAGGTGGTCTGGGCTATCTGTGAGGTTCCGAAGTTGAAGTCTTCGATCTCGAGGATCGCCTTGTTGGCGTCGACGACCCGGAAGTAGGCCACGGCGTTGACCCGTACGGTGACGTTGTCCCTGGTGATGATGTCCTGAGGGGGGATGTCGAGAGTCACGGTGCGGAGACTCACCCGCACCAGTTTGTCGACGATGGGGATGATCAAGATCAGCCCGGGGCCCCTCGGTTCCCCGGTGACCCGACCCAGCCGGAACAGCACCCCGCGCTCGTATTCGTTGAGGATGTGAATCGAGGCCCGCAGGATCACGATCAGGAAAAGGCCTGCGATCGTCCATCCAATAGCCGTTTCAGTGGTCATCTCGGTCTCCGATCGGGTCGACTAGCAGTTCGAGTCCGTCCCTTCCCACCACTTCGGCCCGGTCACCCTCCGCCAGCTCGCCGCCGGAGGAGCGAATCGTCCACCACGAGCCGTCGAGAAAGGCGGACCACCCTCTTTCGGGGTCCCCTTGAACCGTAACGGGTCTGCCCAGGAGCATGTCGGCCCCTGTGGTGGACGGTCTCAGTCGAGCACTGACCGCGGCACGGCCGGCCAACGCGGTGAACAGACCCATGAAGATCGCGATGGGCCAGAGGACGGGCGGACTCACCTCGAGGTCGCCCTCGAACAAGAAGACACCGGAGAGGAGAAGCGCGATGGTTCCCCCGGCGGCCAGGACTCCCACCCCCGGGACGAAGATCTCCCCGATGAAGAGCGCCGCCGCCAGCACGAGGAGGGCCACCCCCGTCGCCTGTAGCGGCAGCACACTGAGGGCGAAGAAACCGACCAGCAACAGGATGATCCCGGCGACACCAGCGAACCCGAGGCCCGGGTTGGCCGCCTCATAGATCACGGCGAGGGTGCCCAATGAGAGAAACAGGACCGCGATGTTGGGGTCGGCAAGGAGGGACAGGATCCGCCCGAACGTCGACATTTGAAACGTCTCGGGGACGACACCGGCTGTTCTGATGGTGGTCTGGCCCCCCCGGACTTCGACTTCCATCCCATCGATCTCGGTGAGGAGGTCCCCGAGGTCACCCACGAGCAGGTCGACCACATTCGAGTCCCCCGCCTCGGCGGCGGTGATCGACCGGCCCTCACGCACCGCGGCTTCGGCGAACTCGACGTTGCGCTGACGTTGCTCGGCAACCGACACCGCAAAGGCCGCCATATCGTTGATGATCTTGTCACTCCCCTCCTCGCCGGTCTGGAGATCCACCGGTGTCGCCGCACCGATCGTGGTTGCCGGTGCCATGGCCGCCACATGAGCCGACATCACGATGAAGGTTCCGGCCGAGGCGGCGCGGGCACCACCAGGGTGGACGTAGGCCACCACCGGTGTCGGGGCGTTGAGGAAACTCTGGACGATCTGACGGGTCGAGGCGTCCAACCCGCCCGGGGTGTCGATCATGACGATCAAGATCGAATTCGACTCTGCCGCGGCATCCACCGCCGAGTCCAGGTGGAGGGCGACCGCGGGTGTGATCGGCCCGGAGACTTCAGTCACCAGGATTCCCTGCTGCTGGGCATGGGCCTGAGTCGTCGCCGCCGCAGTCAATCCGACGATCAGGCCCCCTAGGAAGAGCCTGCGCCATCCCACATCGCAATTATGCCGCGATTCGTCGCTTCTCTCACCAGAAGTCCACGTCGAGGTCTACACCGAGGGAATCAGGGTCACTCACTCGAGAAACTCGTTGCGGACTTGTCCCTGTTCTTGTATTCAACCCAGGAGAGCCACGGGATCCGGCCCCGGCAGTCTGGAGAGGAGAGAGAGAGAGATCATGGCTGAACACCCCAATGCCACCGTCTACCGCACCGCCATGGAGAAGTTCATGTCGGGAGAGGAGACGGGCGCCGACTTGATCGCCGACGACGTGGTCTGGCATCAGATCGGCGCCGAGACGCTCCACGGGAAACAGGCCGTGTTGGCATCGATGGCGGGTCTGGAGGGAGTCGAGTTCGACGTCGAGCTGCACGACGTGGTTGCCAACGACGACCACGTGGTCGGTTTGGTGGTCGCCACCGTCGACGCCGGCGACGGGCCGTTCACCTACCGGACCGCCGAGATCGCCCACGTCGAGGATGGGAAGCTCACCGAGCGTTGGGCCTTCTCCGACGACACCCAGGCGATCATCGAATTCTTCTCCGGGTTGGGCTGACCGTTTCGGGGCCTAGAGACACGTCTCGAAGCGACACTTCTGACACTCTGCAGGAGTGAACCCCAAGAGTCGACGAGCTCTGCAAGATCGATACCAGTGCGTCGACGTCGAGGGTGTAGATGTAGAAACCCTCGGTGCCGGGAGAGCTTTGGTCTGCAACCGCAGGCGAATCTCGATTAAGTTTCCCCGATGGTGTGCGAAACCTGCCCCCCGTGAAGGGCAGGCACCGGAAGAAGTTCCGGCTATTCAGGCGAGGGGTGGGCATCGAAGCCCGTCATGGTTTGCTGCGTCTCCACCCAAACGCCGAATGGTGGCGTCGGCTACTCGGAGTGACTCTCGTGGTGTCGCTGCTCGTCGTGTCCGACACGGCCTTCGCCGCCAATGAGACTCCGCCCAGACCGCCCACCACCACCACCACCACCACCACAACCACAACCACCACCACAACTACTACTACCACCACCACCACAACCACCATCCCGAACACGACAACCACGACGATCCCGGCCTCGACCACCACGTCGACCACCGCATCGGCTACGACCACGACCTCGCCGGCCACCCACCTCCCAAGTCCAACGGAACCCCCTCACGCGGATCCTGGAACAACCCCAGAGGAACCCCCTGACCCGGATACTGAAACCGTGGCCTTCAGAGTGGGTCGTCTCCGTGCGCCGCCCATCGTCTTCCCGGTGCTCGGCCCCCATTGGTTCGTCGACACCTTCGGTGCGCCTCGCGACGGCGGACGACGTCGACACGCTGGCATCGACATCATGGCCAGAAAGGGTGTGCCGATCGTCGCCGTGGCCGCAGGTGTGATCGAGAAGGTCGATGTGGGAGCCCTCGCCGGCCAGTATGTCGTCCTCCGTCACGACGATGGGTGGCGTTCTAAATACCTACACCTGGACAACGACACCCCGGGAACCGACGATGGGCTGGGATCTGGCTATGCGAAGGGCATTCATGTCGGGATGCGGGTCCAGGCGGGTACGGTCCTGGGGTTCGTCGGTGACAGCGGGAATTCCGAGCACACCGTTCCCCATCTCCACTTCGGGCTGTACCAACCCAACGGCCTGCCAATCAACCCATACCGCGCCCTAGTGGGCGCTCCTGCCGCCAAGCCGGTTTACCCGACTCCGGTAGCCAGAACCTTGAACACCGAACTGGTGGGGCACCTCGTTCCGAAGGGAGGCGGATTCAACTCCAACATCGCGGTGAGCGGCGACCACGTGTACCTGGGTTCCGGCGGGTGGGGCCCTATCTGTCCCGGCACCGGCGTGCGAGTCATCGACGTATCCGACCCGGCTCGGCCCGAAGTGGTGGCGGACTTCGCCGGTGCGGACGAATTCCCCGGAACCGCCGTTTCCAGCGTCTGGGTCGAGAGAGTGGCCACCCGGGAGTTTCAGGGCGTCCTCGCGGTGGTTGCCTTGCAACTCTGCGACGAGAACCGGACGGCGAGGGTCGCCGGGAGATTCGCCGGTCTCGCCGTCTACGACGTGGGCGTCCCCACCAACCCGGTGCTGCTGTCAACGGTGCACTCCGGGGACCACACCGGCGGAGCCTCGCACGTGGATCTGATCGCTGATGGCGACCGGCTCCTCGCCGCGGCCACCGTGCCCCAATCACTCCTCGACCACCCCGACACTCTGGGCGATGTCAGGATCTACGACCTGACCCGGGTGCACGACATCGAGGAGTTGGCCGATTGGGATGTACGCCGCGATGGGCCCCCGCTTCTGGCGGAGACACTGCGTACCCTCGTTGGTGACCGGTCACTCGCCGGGCAAAGTGTCTCCTGGGCCGATCAAGACCATCTCGTCGTCTCTCACGCTGCCGCCGGGTTGGTGACTGTAGAAGTCTCCGATCCCAGGAGCCCTGCCTATGTCGGGTCGACCGCCACCCAGGACACCTACGGGTTCCTGTTCGGTCCCCGGTCCAAGGTCGTCGGCGATCTCGCCGTGGGTGATGGATGGCGCTTCGGGGATTCGCTGCTGGTCCAGAACGACCATCGCCTTCAACCGACGCTCGACCCCGACGGGGAGCCCGCCACGTGGGGTCGACAGCGACTCTTCGACCTGACCGATGCAGCCAACCCGCGTCTGGTCTCGACGATCGGGACTCCCGAGCGGGACGTGGACCACGGAGGCCTTTTCGACGGCATCTACAGTCCACGGGCCTCGACGCGGTTCGGCGACAGATTTCAGTTGGTGGCGTGGCTGTCCGACGGGGTGAGGGTCATCGACCTCGCGGACCCGTCCAAACCGAGAGAAGTCGCATACTTCGTCCCGCCCTCACGGCCCGACCCCCAAGGCTGGTGGACGGCACCGGACGGGTCACGTGAGTTTCCGCTGGCGTGGGATGCAGCCACCGACGGAGAGTTCGTGTATCTCAGCGACGTCAACTCGGGGCTGTGGATCTTCAGCGTGACCATCCCGCGCGTCGAGCGACCTTTCCCTGTTCCCCACTGACCCCCGGTGCTGGACCGATTCGCCCACCCAGTGTCGCCGCGATGCCAATCTCGACAGGAACCGGTTCCTCGACCTGATCGACTGAGAACGCTGTCGCCGGCGTCACCGGCGTGGTGATCATCGGAATTGCCGGCCACGGTGCAACGACGATGACGTTGCGGCGGTCGAGGACGAACATCGCGCTGAGTGCCAAGGATGCCGCCAGCAGGGACACGGCAGCGAGCGCCCGGGTCACGCCGTTCTCTCCTTACGGAGCTCCAACCGCTCGGAGTAACGGCGAAGAATGTTGGCCTCCCACACCCCGCGCCAGCTTCGGGGCGTCGATCCCCGCTGATGCCGAACACTCTCGGCAGTGGCGGGATAACGCTGGGTCTGCACCGCCCGGACGGTTGTGTACTGCGGAAACATGAATGGCTCCTTTGCTCCGATGCCGGCTGTTCCCGGCCTGCCCGTAACGTATGACAGGCCACACCAGGCTCTGTCCAGAGCCACTCCAAATTCGCTCCAAACCCCCGGGCCGGCCCACCGCGTGCTTCGGGCAGCCGTCAGGCCGGACCGTCACCACGCCGTCGTAGCAGGATCAAAACCGCCCCACCCACGACCACCACCCCGGCTCCGGCGACACCGAGACGGAGCTGCCCGGTCCGTTCCGACTGGTCCACCAGCCTGATCACCTCGCCGGCTTCGCTGATGGCGAGATCGAGGTTCCCGGCACTCAACGCCGCGATCGCCTCCCGGTATTCGGCCTCGAGGTCGACACCTGCCAGACCGACCTCCATCACCAGGTTGCGTTCGGCTTCGATGGCGCCGCGGGCGGCGAGCACGGTCTCGGTGGCTTCGACCGTCCTGGTCGCCAGGAAGCCGGCGTCGTCGAGGCTCCCGATCGCGGTCTCGTAGGCGTCTCGGACGCCGTCACCCGGACTGACACCGAGAGCGGTGAGGTGGGCTTCGGCTTCGGCCCACTCCCCGAGGACTGCTCGAGCCTCTGTGATCCGGGCCGCGGCGACGTCGAAGTCCCAGGCGGACATGGGCTCTCTGACATAGAAGGGAGGAAGCCAACTCCGCCCCTCAGCGATCAGCTCCCGGTAGGAGGTGCGGGTCTCGTCACGACCGGTGAGGTCCTCGTCGGTGACGTAGGTGGCGAACAACTCGGTGGCCGTGCTGGACCCGCCGATCTCCTCGACCAGGTCGAGGAGACGTCGCCAATCGTCGCGCCCGTCGACCTGCTCGGGAGGAGAGGCTCCATGGTAGGCGATGAGGTTGCCGTCGGCGGCGGCGATCACGGCGGCCATGGCGTCGAAGCCGATCTCGTAGGCGATCTCTTGAATCACCCAGTTGGAGGCGGCATAGCCGTACTCCTCGTAGGCGCGGATCTGGTCGGGATCGCCCTGTTCTGCCAGGTCGGGCAACACCCACGCATTGAGCGGACCGACTCCTGCGGTGTCCACCGGCGGCTGGTCGACCCACAACTCGCCCTCGTCGGCGAGACCGGCGTCGACCGCGGCCCGACGGGAGTAGACCTCGGCGAGCCCCTCGTTGATCCAGCGTCCGACGAAGAGGCTCTGATTGAACCAGACATGGCTCAGCTCGTGGAGAACGACGTGAGGGTCGGCCCATTCGCTCAGCTCGATGAGGTTCTCGCTGCCGAGATACCAGCCTCCGTACCCCGCCAGGGAGACTTCGGCCGACTGGTCGACCGGGAGGGGCGCGTCGAGTCTCCAGGCAAGACCGATCAGCTCGATCAACACCGGGAGCCCGGAGGTGATCGCCCCGGCCACCTGGTCGGACCAGACCTCGTCGCCGGGCCAGGCTCTCATCACGATCTCGATCCCGCCGACGTCGAGGGTGTCGGCCACCAGTGCGGCGTCGTCGTAGCCCTTGACCCGGATCAGGAACTCTTCGGGGCTGGCGATGTCGGTGACGGTGTGGGTGGTGAGGTCTCCATCGGTGGTGGTGGCGTCCCATTCCGCCCCGGTCAGTTCGAGATCGAATGAGGCAGGGGTGACCACGCTGACGGTCACCAGACCCGGGTCGCCCCACCCCACCACGACGAAGTTGATGTAGGCGGGATTGATGCGGAAGGTGGTCTCCGAGCGGGGCGGGTCGCCGGGAATCTTGTATTCGACCACCAGATCCATCGACTCCTGATAGAGGAGACGACGACCCAGGTCGATGGTGGCCACCAGGAAGCTCTGGCCATCCTGTTCCCCGCCCGTCCGTAGGGTGTGCGACAGGACCTGACCTCCCGACGTGGCCCTGAAGCTCTGCACCGTCTCGGGGACGGTGATACGGATCTCCTCGTAGAAGAAGCGGGTGATCTGGTCGCCTTCGCTGACGTCTGGTTTCAGGTTGGTCAGCCGGAGACGGCTCTCCAATGCCAGGTTGCCCTCCTCGACGTCGGCGGTGTAGGTGATCTGGCTCTCGGTACGCAGCTCGGCCCACGCCGGAGTGGCGAGGAGGAGAAAAACCATCGATGCCACCGGGACGACCCGGGCCCGTCTCGAGATGTGACGCATGTGCAAAGGGATCCTCAGGCGTCCTTTGGGACGGTTTTAGGCTAATGCTCACCTGATAGCTCCCCGCGGTCGCGGCGAAGCTGCTACCAGTACTCCCCGAGTGTGAAGCCGGGTGCCACCTTGATCTCGTCTTCGAGGTTCGCCCCCATGGCCTCGTAGAAGCCGGTGGATCCTGGGTCAGACATGATGGCATCCGATCGTGGGTTCGGGCGGCCACTTCGACCGCCTCTGTCCATGTCTCCGGCCGTATCCCATTCCGATGCGTTCCAGCACCAGGAACATGCGGAGCAGTTCGATGTGCTCGCCGCGATCACGCAACTCGAAGAAGCCAACGACCTCCCCGTCGTCTTCGAGGACGTACACCGGGTGGTTCTCCGGGCCGGCCTCCTTCTCCAGCTGCGCGGCCAGCCCGGCGTAAGCGTCCGGATGGTTCCGTTGATGACCCCAAGCCGTGCCGCGGCGAGGCTCATCTCGTCGAGACGAGAACCGGTCTTCGCGGTGGCTCGTCGCAACGCGCATACGGTCTACTCGCCCCAGCCGGTGGGAGGCTGGTGGGTGCCGTCGGTGAAGTTCCAGTATTCGCGTAAGTCGGAGCACAGACCGTCGTCGAATTCGAGGAGCAGACATCCGGCGAGTGTGACCGGGGCCCCTTCGATGGCCATCGTGGTCCAGAACTCGACGGTCACCTTCGAGTCGTCGACGAACGGCTCTCCCATGCGTACGGTGACATCCGACTGGTTGGAGGTCACTCCGCTCCAGTAGTCGACGACACCCGAACGGCCCCGGTGTGGCTCCTCGTAGATCAGCGACCGGTAGGCGGCGCCTTCGGTGAAGAGAGCGGCTGCGGCATCGCCGTCGGCGTTCTCCCATGCGACACGGTAGGCATCGGCCCACTCTCTGAGCTGGTCTTTGGGCGGCATCACGAAAATCTCCTCGCTCACGACGCGAGCCGAGCGTACCCAAGAGCCCGGGGAGTTCATCTGGCGATCAGTCGCACTGATCCCCCGGAACGGCCATACTTGCGCCCATGACCACCTCGGACGCGACTCCCTGGGCCGATTGCCAGGTCTGTGGCCACACCGACCACACCTACCAAAAGCATCTCGCTGAGGTGGCGCCTCCTGAGTTCATTCGCTCTTCGGTGACCCGACTCCGCGATCTGGAGCCGGCGGGCGGGCGGATCCATTCCTTGGTGACCGACGTCTCCCAGCTCGCCGAAGGTGAGGAAGGAGGCAGGAAGGCGTGGGCGCTGTGGCTGCTCAAGCTGCTCGACGAGTTGGAGCATGCCTCCGACGCTCCCGAGGTGGCGGCGGAGATAGAGAACTACCTCATGGGTGGTTTCGCCACCTGAATCCCCCGCCCGTAAGGGTCGCCCACCCGTCCCGATAGGGTGACTTCGATGAGGGACTACGGACGACCACTCGAATTCGGGCTCTCGCTGGCGCCAAATGCTGCGGATCTCGACCTGATCGTGGAAGCGACCCGGGCTGCAGACAAGGGCCTCGACCTGATCGGGATTCAGGATCATCCCTACCAGCGACGGTTTCTCGACACCAGCGTCCTGTTGACCACACTCGCCGCCGCCACCAGCCGGATCCGTCTCTTCCACGACGTCGCCTGTCTCCCGCTGCGACCACCGGCCACCCTCGCCAACGAGGCGGCGTCGATCGACATCGTCAGCGGAGGTCGTTTCGAGCTGGGTCTAGGTGCCGGTTTTTTCTGGGACGCGATCGAAGGGATGGGTGGGCCGCGGCGGTCTCCCGGGGAAGCCCTCGCCGCCCTGGAGGAGGCCGTCGCCATCATCCGTCTCCTCTGGAGCGGAGGGCGAGGGGTTCGCTTCGAGGGAGAGCACTACTCGGTCGAGGGAATCCACTCGGGGCCGCTGCCCATCCACGACGTCGAGGTCTGGTTCGGGGTCTACGGGCCGAAGGCATGCGCACTGCTGGGGCGGGTAGCCGACGGTTGGATCCCTTCGTTGGGCGGCAGCTCTATCCAAGAGCTCGCCGGCCGTCACGATGTCATCGACGAGGCCGCCTCATCCCAAGGGCGGGACCCGGCCTCGATCCGGAGGATGCTCAACATCGGTGGCCGTATCACCGACGGGGAGAGCGAGGGACACCTGGTCGGACCGGCCGGTCAGTGGGTCGACGAGCTGGCGGAAGTGGTGCTAGAGCACGGCTTCGACAGTTTCGTCTTCTGGCCGGAGGACGACCCGATCGACCAGATCCACCGGTTCAGTGCCCTCATCGACGAGGTCCGCGCCCTGGTTGCCAACGAAAGAGAGTGACCAGCTGGACTGCCCGGCTCGACTCAACTCGACGATATCGGTATCACCTCGGCCGGTTCTGGGATGAGGGTCGCCCTCCTGTGGTCTGGATCATGCTCAACCCGTCGACGGCGACGGCATCGGCGGACGACCCAACCATCCGGCGCGTAGTCGGCTTCTCCCGGGCCTGGGGCTTCGGCTCGGCCGAGGTGGTCAACCTGTTCGCCCTGCGGGCGGCCAATCCCCGTCTCCTCGTCGACTCCACCGATCCGGTCGGCCCGGCGAACGACGAAGCCATCGCGGCCGCGGTCTCGGCGGCCGACGAGGTGATTGCCGCCTGGGGCAACCACGGCACGATCGAGAACCCGCTGACCGGGTTGCCCCGCGACGAGGAGGTGCTCGAGCTGATGGCGCGCGGTGAGCCGTGGCACTGTCTGGGCACCACCCGACACCGCCAACCCCGACATCCCCTCTACATGCCCGCTGACTCGAACCTCGTCGAGTTCTTGGCGAGCTGAACCGAGAACGATGCTCCCGGTTTGGCTTCGATATCTTTGGTGGGTGTTTTGACACAGGAGGACCAGATGCGTAAAGGACAGCGAGTCGAGACCCTGACCAAGACCGTAGGACAGACCCCCAGGACCGGAGTGATCGTCGACATCCGGGAGGAGGACTTCGTCGAGGTGAAGTGGGAGGACGGCCACACCAGCGTGATCACCCGATCGGCTTTGATAGAGTCTCCTACGACGGCAGAAGGCGAGGCCAACTCGGACTGAACGGGATGAGAACCTGTGGCGCGGTCCTAGCCCGGCGCCGGCATCTCCGGGACACCCCGCTTCGCCGTTCGGGCCTCGGTCAGGAAACGCCGCATCCGCAACGCCGCCAACCAGCCGAGGACGGTGAGCCCGAACCCGACAGCCACGGTCACTGCGAAGCCGGATCGGACCGCGGCGGCCGCGCCGGCCGGGCCACCGCCTTCCGGCGAGGCGATCAACTCCCTGACCAGCTCGACATCGCCTAGCTGGAGCCCGACCACTAGCAACAGGACGGCGCCACCGATGGCGGAGCCGAAGGTGAACCCCTGGTTGCGGGCGAAGAGATGGGCGGACACCACCCGGCCAACCTGGGCCGTCTGGGTCACGGCGCGAAGCAGGGTTAGGGCGGCGTTGGTGCTCATCCCCACTCCCACTCCCGAGACGAAGAACACCACGAAGGTGGCGGAGACGGAGACGTTGGCGGTGACCGCCAGCCAGGCGACGGCCAGAGACGGCATGCCAACCAGGAATCCGAGGAGGACGATCCACGACTCGGAGTGACGGTCGGCGAGACGGCTCGACATCACCGCGCCGGTGGTCCACCCGACAGTGAGGGGGAGCACCGACCAGGCGGTCAGTGCCGGCGAACCCTCCAACCCGGCGCGCACGTAGAGCGGGATGTAGGTGGACATGGCGAAGGTCCCCGTGAGCAAGAGGGCGGTGGACAGGGCGAGGCCTCGGTAGGGCTGTGGGACGATATGAAGCGGCCGCACTACCGGGGTGGCGGCCCGGCGGGAATGGCGCACGTAGACCAGGACCGCTCCGGCGGCCAGCACCACCCAGGGCAGCGAGCGGAGGCCCAGCGAGTCGACGGCGAACAGGCTGGCCAGCGTCATGACTGCCAGCAGCAGCGAGCCCCTGAGATCGAAGCGTCCCGCCGCTTCCCCGAACGGACCGGGGAACACCCTCCATCCCGCCAGGAGTGCGATCGCCCCGAGCGGCAGGTTGGCGTAGAAGATCCACTCCCAGGAGAGAAAGGTGAGGACGAGGGCGGCCACGGCCGGCCCAGCGACGCCCATCACTCCCCACACGGTGGCGTTGGCGGCGAAGGCCCGACCCACCAGGTGCTGTGGGTAGACCAGGGAGATCGCCGCGGTCCCGGTGGACAGGATGAGCCCGGCGCCCGCCCCCTGGAGGAGACGGAATGCGATCAGAACCTCCATGGAGGGAGCGAAGGCGGTGGCGAACCCGATCCCGGCGAACACCACCACCGCGATGCGGTACATCCGCGCCACACCCACCGAGTCGATGAACGGGCCGGCTACGACGGTGGCGAGACTGGACGTGAGCAGGTAGGCGGTGATCACCCACGGCAGCAGAGACACGTTCCCGAGGTCGGTGGCTATGTCGGGCAACGCGGCGGCGATGCCGAGTGCCTGGAACGAAGCAAGGGCAGCCGTGGCGAACACCGCGATCGACGCGGGCAGCAAGTCGCGGGAGAGAACGCTACGGGGCTCTGGCACCGAAGCAATCTACGACCGGCCGCCCAGCTACGGAAGTCGGCTCGGCCGCGGGATCGCGGGTGCCTTCCCGGTACCCTGCAACCGTGAACGATGGTCAGTCGGCAAAAGGCGATCACTCCGATTACTGGGCGCGATTGTTGGGAGGCTCCGACGTGCATCTCGACGTACTGCAACGCACCTTCAGCAAACTGCCCTCGCCGCCACGCTGCAAACTGTGCATGGCTCCGTTCACCGGCCCCTTCGCTCCCCTGCTCAAGGTGTTCGGGTTTAGACGCTGGGCGTTGAATCAGCAGATGTGCCGGGTCTGTCTCCGCGACCTGGAGAAGCACGGCGGTGGGGCGGAGGTTCCCGTCTCCCTCCTCTACGTCGATGTGCGCGGCTCGACAGAGATCGCCGAGCAGCTCAGCCCATCGGAGTTCATCGCGGGGCTACGGCGCTATCTCGCGCTGGTGGCGGCGGCCGTCGACGAGGAGAACGGGGTGATCGACCACATGGCAGGGGACGGGGTCATGGCGATGTGGATACCCGGTTTCGTGGGGCGGGAACATGCGATGAACGCCATGCGTGCCGGATTCCAGGTGGCGCGTAGCGTCGCCTCAGCCGTGGACGCCGGCGAGGGGTTCCCCGCCGGTGTCGGAGTCCACACCGGCACCGCTTACGTGGGGGTAGTCGGTGAGCCCGGGTCTCGTGACTTCACCGTCGTAGGCGACACTGCCAACACCGCGGCCCGCCTCAGTGCCGCCGCCGCACCCGGCGAAGTCGTGTTGAGCAACGCTGTGGTGAAGGCAACGGGGACCGACACCGCCTCGCTGGAACGCAGATCCCTGCAACTGAAAGGCAAGGCGGAACCTTTCGACGCCTGGGTCTGGGACACCGACGCCGAAGCTCCGGTCGAGTTCTGAGCCGGCAGGGCCGTTCAGAAACCCCTCGGCTGGCCCGACCAGGGCGGCGGAGACCCCGCCTCGAACTCGGACACCGACGGGCCCGCCAGCCCGACGAGCCAGCGCCGACCCAACACGTAGGTGGCGACCAACAACACCAACAATGCGGGCCAGCCCAGGACCACCCGGGCGACGCCGAGCAGCTCGGTGCTCCCCTCCCGGTAGAGATACCCCTGGAGCAGGGTCCTGGCGGTGAAGAAGGCGAGCCAAAGCCAGGTGACTCTGCTGTACGCGGGTCGGACTCGGGGATGCCAGTACCAGTGGAGCGGCCATCCCCGCACCACCCAGCTGGTCCAAGCTACGAACGGTTTCCTGAACACGATGGACACCAAGATCAACAGGCTGGTCAAGGCGCCGCCGACGATGCCGGGTATGAAGTAGTCGTCCGCCGAGCCGGAACGGAGGGCCAGAACCACCGCCAACAGTGTCCCGAACAAACCGGCGAGGGCGAAACGCAACCGTCTCCCCCGGACCAGCCTCCACGAAGTGATGGCGATGGCCGACCCGATTCCGATGACCGCGGCGGGGACGAGGTCCCAGACCGCGTTGACCCCGACAAACACCAGCGGCGGGAAGACCCCGTCAGCCATGGCGACTCGGCCCGAGACGAGTTCGGCGAGCTCCTGGCGGATCTCCGAGAAGTCGGTCACACCTGGCGCTCCCCTGTGCCGGTGAGCAGCTCGGCGAGGTCGGATGAGGTGAACGACGCCCTCACCAGATAGACGGCGGCCGCGAGGTTCCCCAACACGATCAAGCCGAGCCACCAGTAGGCCACCACCGTCGGCGTCTTCTCGCGGAACGCAACCCACGCCCCGAACAGGGCCAGCCCGACATACAGGTCGATGAGCGTCACCTTGCCCCAGGGGAGAGCCCAAATCGACGACCCCTCACTGGCGAAGTCCCCGGACATCGATCCCAAGACGATGGCGGCAACCATCACCACGACAGCAGCCAGGGCCAGGGCTCTCACTGTTCTCATCTCACCTCTTTTCGGTGCCGGGGGTCGATGCGGACGACTTCGGGGTAATTGTGGCTGGATCGGGGGAGGAAGGCACACGTAGTGTCGGTCGCCATGAGCCGTCATCCCGAGATCGCAGCGGTCGTCGCCGAGTTGGTAGGAACGTGGTCCGGAACCGGCGAAGGGCAGTACCCGACGATCGAGTCGTTCGAGTATCGGGAAACGACCAAGTTCACCGAGAGGCCCGATCACCCGGCGTTGCACTTCGACCAACGGACCTGGAAGCTAACCCCCGACGGCGACGTGGTGTCACACTGGGAGACCGGGCTGCTGCGCATCTCGAGCGACGGGACCGCGCGTCTCCACGACGCCCAGCCGGGTCGGGTGGAGACCATGGGAGGCATCTGGGGACGAGCCGATTCCGGATGGGAGATCTCGCTGCGCTCAACCGGCTACGCCGGCGACGACCGGGTGGTCACTACCGCCAGGAGGTTCCGCCTCATACCGGGTGAGCTGAGCTACGAGATGGACATGGAGACCACCTCGACCCACGAGATGTCACTCCACCTCCGGGCCCGGCTGGTCAAAGACCAACGACCCTGACCATCTCAGCCGCCGCTCGCCTCCGGGCGGCGGCACATGCAGGCGATCAGCGAATACCAGGTGGTGAGGGTGGCCGCCCGAAGACAGTCGTCGCATCCGGACGAGAGACACACGATGGGCCCCTCCGGGCTGAGCGCGGGACGACATGTCCTCTCCTGGGAGTCGACATTTCCGAGAGGGGTGGTCGAGGTGGCCGTGCCGGGGGAGACCGACTCGAACCCGATGGCGCCATGGGAGTCGGTCACCGGCACGGCCGGGAATCCGACCCGGTCGCGACCTCCCACGATCACGTCACCGGAACGTGAGGCCAACTGCGCCCATATCGACCAGCCGGGTGGTCCGAGATGACGGGGCTCGCTCCGTCCCCCATCGAGGACTGGGCCCTGTCCGGTGAAGGGAGAGATGGCGGTCTGCCACTCCTCGTGGGTGAGCAGAACGAAGGCGGGGACGGTCCCGGTGTCGGGGTCGACTTCCCGGATCTCGGAAGGTCTCGCCGCCCGGTAATCAACCGAAACCGCTCCGGAGAAGGGCGTCGGGAAACGAGTTCTCGTCTGCATAACCCCGAAGAGGGCTCGGAACCACGCCTGATACGAACGTCTGGCCGGCTGCCTCTGATGCGGCCACCCGGCTACTTTCTCCCTCCGTGGCCGAGACCGACTCCCCAGCCGACACGCTCACGCTCCGCTGTCCGCGCAACTGGCCGTCCTTTCTGGACCGGCTGGTGTCTCTGGCTGTGGTCGCCGGCGACCCTCCCGATGCGATCCGAACCAAGAGGCTCTTCGCCACCGCGATGTGGGCGTCATTGTTCACTTCGATCAGCTCCATCGTCCTCCTGACCCGCGACGACGCACCATCGGCGGCGGTAGCCACCGGCGTCCCCTTCCTCACCGCCGGCAGCTCACTCATCGCCATGTGGCGCGACCCGGCGACTCATTGGGGGGTCATGCACCTGGTCGCCGGAGGCACCATCGGCATCTCGATGGAGATGCCGCGGCGAAGTCGAGACCTGGTTCCTCTTGGGGCCGGCCCAAGGCTGAGCGCTCAGCTGTTGGCGTCGATGAAGGCCAGCACCCGGCCCCAGGCGTCGGCGGACTCGTCGGCGAACTCGGCGTACTTGCGGTCGAAGAACGAGTGTGGCGCTCCGGGATAGACCACCACCTCATGGCTGACTCCGGCCTGGTTCAGTGCGCGCCGGTACTCGTCCACCAACTCCTCGGGGATGCCCGGGTCGTCGCCTCCCATCAGGGCCAGGATGGGACAGGTCATCTCCCCGACCCGGTCTATGACCGCGTCGTCGTCGCTGCGCCGTGGTTTCCCGTAGAAGCCGACCGCGCCGGAGAGCCTATGGCCGTTGGCGGCCTGATGCCACGAATGGGAGCCCCCGAAACAGAACCCGACGGTGAACACCTTCCGGTTCGCGTCGTTCTCCCGGAGCCGGGCGACGGCGGCGGCGACGTCGGCGGAGACCCCTTCCACGGTGCATTTCTCCACATGGGGCCAGAAGTCCCAGTGGTTGGATCGGTCTTCGAGATCGGTGGTGCGTCCGAAGTAGTCGATGGCGATGGCGTCGTGGCCGGCCTGGGCGAAGCGGACGGCGAGGTCCTTGTAGAACCGGTACAGCCCGCGCACGTCGGGGAGAACCACGACGGCCGTCGGGGATTCCTCGGCACCGTGGGCGGAGAAGGCGAGGAGCTGGTTCCCATCGCCGGCGGTGAGGGTCAGATCCTCGGTCGTGACCTCTCGGTCACCGGAAGGGATGGGTGGGTCGGAGTCGTGGTCGAAGCACATGTGTAGCAACCGTACCCGCACGACTCCGTCGCCGCCTAACGTTGCGGTATGAGCGATTCCAGTGTCTTCGACGAGGTCAAAGCGTTGCTGGCCGGGGCGGCGCGAGCCCACCACGACGCAACCGGGGGAACCAATCCGGGATGGGCGAGATGGTATGCCCAGCACCTCATCGACGACCTGAACGAGACGATCGATTCCGCGATGGACGTCGACCAGCTGGAGAATTGGCTCATCGGGGCCGACCGTCGCTATGGAGAGGAGTCCCCCTCCGAGTCATGGCCCAGAGCGTATGCGGGTTGGCTGCTGGACGACCGCGGCACCGGCTGAGAGGGCCTTCGGGGTCTACCGGTAGTTGGCGGCGGCACCGGTGTTGAACAGCACCACCTCGTCCTCAGCCGAGAGCCAGCCTTTTTCGAGCAGCCCCAGGTAGGCGGCGACACAGGCTCCGCCTTCGGGGGAACCGGGGATGCCCTCCTGCGACGCCAGCCGAACACTCCCCTCCCCCATATCGAATTCGGACACGGCGACCGCGGTGCCACCAGTGCCCCTGAGTGCCGCCAGCATCAGCCGGTCGCCGATGGGGGTCGGCACCCTGAGACCGTAGGCGGTGGTCTCCCCCGGAGCCTCCCAGGGCTCGGCGTGGTCGGCGCCGGCGTGAAAGGCGCGAACGATGGGAGCGCAGTCGGCCGACTGAACCGCCACCATCCTCGGCCGCTCCCGGCCGATCCATCCCATCTTCTCCATTTCGTCGAACGCCTTGACCATGCCCACCAGGCCGGTGCCTCCTCCAGTCGGGTAGAAGATGGCGGCGGGGAGACGGCCGAGGTCCCAGAAGATCTCGTAGCCCATCATCTTCTTGCCCTCCACCCGGTAGGGCTCGGCCAGAGTGCCCAAGGAGAACCCTGCGCCGTCGAACCTGGTGGCCAGTGCCGCGGCTGCATCGGCGATGGTCCCCTCGACCCGGATCACCTCGGCGCCGCACTGGCGAGCCATCGCCACCAGGGCCTCGGGGGTGTTGGCGGGGACCGCAACCGTGACCGTCACGCCGTGACGGGCGGCGTATGCCGCGGCGGCGGCGCCGGCGTTGCCGTTGGAGGGCAGGTGAAGGCGCTTCGCCCCCAGTTCGACGTTGCGAGGGACAGCCACCGCCATGCCTCGCGCCTTGAACGAGCCGGTCGGGTTCTGTGCCTCGTCTTTGACCCATGTCGCCGGGCCCAGAGTGGGGGCGGGGAGCAGCGGTGTCGCCCCCTCCCCGAGGGTTGGTGTATCAGGCCCGGCCGCGGTGGGAAGGATCTCATGGAAGCGGAACTGGCCCGGTGGCCGGGAGAGAACCTCGTCGAGGCTGGGCATTCCTGTCGTCTCGTAGCGGGCGAGCAGAGGGCCCGAACAGCTGCCGCACCGGCCCTGGAGCCGGTCGGGCGCCCAGCCTGCCGAGCAGTTGCCGCACTCCAGATGGGACAGCCGGGTCGAAGCTGGGGTCAACTAGGACGACCCCCGGTCGCTGTGTCGTGGCCGGCGAGCAGCTCCTCCACAGAGACGCTGACCAGGTAGAGGCCCGACGCCTCCACCCTCGCCTGGTCGTCGACGACCAACTGCCCCGAGATCTGGAGTCGCCGGCCGCTGCGCTCGTCTACCCGGGCCACCACCAGGATCTCATCGTCGACATGGACGGGTCGTCGGTAGCGGAGGCCGATGCTGCCGGTGACGGTGAGCACTCCTTCGACAAGGATGCCCGCCCAGACCAGGATCTCGTCGAGTGCGGTTGCGGCGACTCCCCCGTGCAGGGTTGTCCCCGCCCCCCGGTATTCGACTCGTGGAGTGAACCGGGCGCTGACCATGCCATCGTCGAGGGCGAAGTCGTCGAGATGGAGTCCGATCGGGTTGTCACGTCCACAGGCGAAGCAACCGTCGTCGTAGTGACGTCTGACTGCGTCGACCAGTTGGGCGAAGTCCTCTGGCATGGCGACCACGGTACCGGGCCGCCTGCGGTTGCCTCAGGGGAGCGGCCGCGGGCTCGGCAAACGGTTCCCGAGAAACGACCAGCCCTGGGGCAGCGGGCAAGCCCCCAATCAGGAGCGGGATCGGTCGAGAGCATCCCTGATCGCCTCGACCGCCCGATCGATGTCGTCTTCGGTGCTCGACCAGTTGGAGATGGCCACCCGCAGCAGCCGTTGCCCCTGCCAGGTGGTTGCGCCCAGCCAGACCGTACCGTCCTGTTGGACCAGTCGTTCCACCTCATTGGTGAGGTCGGCATCACCCACGGAGACCAGGACCTGGTTCAACACCACCTCATTGGCGACTTCGACGCCGGGGATCTGGCCCACCTCTGCGGCGAGGTGACGGGCGAGCCGACAACTTCCCTCGACCAGCTCGGCGACGCCGGAGCGTCCCAGGGAGCGGAGCGCCGCCCAGGTGGCGAACCCTCTGGCTCTACGCGACGACTCCATCACGAAGTCGCCGCCGCCGAACTCACGGCCAGCCACCTGACCTGTCAGGTAGTCGGCCGTGTATGCCATGGCGGTGGCATGGATGTCGGGATGGGCGCAGAAGGCGTAGCCGGAGTCGTATGGCACGTTCAACCACTTGTGCCCATCGCAGCCCCAGGAGTCGGCTCCCTCGAGTCCGTCGACCAGGTGGGAGTATTCGGGGCTGGCGGCGGCCCAAAGCCCGAATGCCCCATCGACATGGAGCCAGGCGCCGTGTTCTCTGGTCAGCATCGAGATCCTTGCCAGGTCGTCGAAAGCACCGGTGTTCACGTTGCCTGCCTGTGCGACCACGACGGTGGGCACACCTACCTCGCGGCCCAGCACCGCAGCCAGAGATTCGACGTCCATAGCACCGTTGTCGTCGGCCGGCACGATCTCCAGTATGCGCTCCCCAAGGCCGAGCAGGCGGAGCGCCCGGTCGACCGTGGCGTGGCGCTCCTGACCGGCGATCACCCGTATGCGCGGCGCAGCGAACAAGCCGTCGACGCCCACATCCCAGCCGTGGTCGAGCAGGACCTTCCACCGCGCCGCCGCCAGCCCGACGGTGTTGGCAGCCTGGGCACCGGTGACGAACCCAACCGATGCCGTGGCCGGGATGCCGAGAAGCTCCTTCAGCCAGGATCCGGCGACATCTTCGAAGGCGATGGCCGCCGGCGAGAGGGCCTCGTTGAAGCCGACCTGGTCCCACCCAGAGGTGAGCAGGTCTGCTGCCAGTGCGGCATCGATGGACCCACCAATGACGAATCCGAAATACCGGGGGCCGGCCGACGCCATGAGACCCGGCGAGGCCCGATCGATCAGCTCTGCGATCACGTCGGAAAGCGAAGCGCCCTGGTCCGGAAGCGGCATCGCGAGAGCGCTACGCAGGCCGGAGCGGGTGTTCTCGGGGGTTACCCGTGATGAGGAGAGACCCGCCCGATAGTCGGCGATGTGGTCGGCAACCTCACGGAGCGACGAGCGAAGATCGTTCATGCGCGGAAGCTAATCGCACCACACCGGGCTGTGTATCTCGTTTGAAGAGGACTGGGTCGGAGATCAGACCGCGACCCGCGCCTGCCGCCTGGTGACCGCTCCGGCGGCGATCAGGATGAGAAGGGCGGCGAAGGTGGCGAAGTTGGCAAGCCAGTGGTAGCCGACCATCTCTTTGACGAATCCGGAGGAGAACGCCGCGATCGCGGCGAGGGAGCTCATCGCCACGTCGGCCAGCCCCTGTGCTCCGGTTCTCTCCTCGAGGGGAAGGCTCTCGGTCAGCAATGCCGAGCCGGCGATGAGGGCGAAACTCCAGCCCAGCCCGAGCAGGAAGAGGCCGATGAACGCCAGCACCGGCACATACCCGGAGACGACGGCGGTGACCGTGCCCAGGGCGAGGACCGCAGCGCCAACGGCCACGGTCCTCACCCGGCCGAACTTGTCCGCCCACCTTCCCACCAGGGGAGACAGGCCGAACATGCCGAGGACGTGAACCGAGATAACCAGGGTCGACAGGTCGGCGTGGCCGTGGTCCCGCATATGGAGCGGGGTCATGGTCATCACCGCCACCATCGCCATCTGGCTCACCGCCATCGCGGCAACGGCTAGGCGCGCCAGCGGGTTGGGCCAGATCGCAGCCCAGGAGCGACGAAGGCCACGAAACGGGTTCTCCAAAGGGGCGTCGGGGTCGACCCCTCCCGCCATCTGCAGCGGGTCGGGCCGGAGGAAGCGGGCGATGATCGATGCAGCGAGGGCGAAGCCGACGAAGGAGAGGAAGAGGGGGCTGACCCAAGGTTCCATTCCCAAGCCGACCCCGACCCGGTTTGCCCATGGAGCGGCGGCCGGGCCGAGCACGGCGCCGATGGTTCCCACCCAGACCACCATGGCGATCGACCGGGCTCGCCTTTCGTCGTCGGCGAGGTCGGCGGCAGCGAACCGGCTCTGCAGATTAGAGGCGTTGGCGGCGCCGAACACCGCCATGGCGACCACGAGCAGCAAGAAGAGTTGGAGTTGTCCGGCCACCACGGCGGTGGCGGTGCCGACGATGGCGATCAGGTACCCCAGGGTGAGAGCGCGTCGCCGGCCGAGTCGCTTGGCGCGGAGGGCGAGAGGTGTCGCCGCGACGGCCGTACCGAGGGTGGCGGCGGCGGCGGGAACCCCGGCGAGCAAGTCCCGCCCGGTGATCTCGGCGGCGAGGAGACCGAGGATGGCGACGGCGGCAACGAACCCGGCATAGGCCACCGCCGACGAGGCCATCAATGAGGTCAAGGCGCGCTTCTGGGCCTGTTCCCGATTCACAGAGCGACGATAGCGCCGCGACCGCGAACCCAGGGTTGCAGGCCCCGCCCAGCGAAGTCCAGCGCCCCGAGATGGCGCAGGCAGCGCCGCTTCGGCGAACCCAGGGTTGCAGGCCCCGCTCAGCGAAGTCCAGCGCCCCGAGATGGCGCAGGCCGTGGACTAGTGCAGATGCTGCCTTCTGCAAATGGACCTCCAGCGGGTCGACCCCCGGGGTTAGGTTGAGATGACGTGGAGGCGGAGCAAATTCGGGTGGAGGCTCAGAAATCCGTCGGGCGGTGGGCGCGATGATGCCCCCCGATGTCTGGCAATACTGGTGGTTCGCCGCGACGCTGCTCGCCGGGCTGGCCGTCATCTCCTGGTCCCTGGTGGTGGTCTGGCGGGTCGCCCGGTCGAGATTCCGAGACCGAGACTTCGATTCTCGATCCGCCGGCCGGACCCGGGCCTGACCCCAAATCAGTCGAGATTCTCACCGCCCTCATTTTGGCCTGCGTAGGGTCCGCCGGCGGTGGGCCACAATCTTCTCCATCTCGGCGTTGAGCTCGGCACCCACCAGCAAGGCAACCGCACCGAGATAGATCCGGAGCAGGAGCACCAGCGGGGGACGCCGGGTAGGAGATCGCCCAGGTCAGATCGAAGTGTCGGCGAGGCCGTACCGCTCCGCCAGCGTGGCGCCCGCCCGGGGCATACCACCAGCGACGAGAGCAGGATGGCACCAGTGAGGACGCCGGCGAAGGTGAGGCCCAGTCCGAGGAGGCGGTGCTGTCACCAGGTGCGACGATCCTGGGAGCGACCGATGCCCGCCGACCTCGAGTCGAAGGTTGCCGTGACCGTCGAGTCGGAGAGTGGAGACCAACTGGCAGACCTGTTCCGGGAGGCGGAACGGCACCAATTCCCCTAGCCGGGGGTCGCGCTCAGAGGATCAGATCGACATCCCGGCGAGGAATGCGGCTCGGCTCGGCGAGCAGACGAACTCGGTCAGCTCACCCGATGCGTCATGTTCCGGCTCGCTCAGGAACCCACACTTCGTGCAACGGTCCACGTTCACGAAGCGCATCCGCACCGGACAGAACACCGATCCCCGTTCGACTGAGCGGGGCAGCTCAATTGGCGGCAACGGACTCATATGACTGCCTTTCCCGGTTTCCAGGTGATGGTCAAGGTATCGGGGCGTGCTCCCCGCGATTAGGGACCAAAGTCCTTGATTGGCCGAAGCGGTCCACTCCAGCGGGAGGCGGTTCCCTGGAACCGTGCGGAGAAACCGCCTCTCCGTGGTTGCGGTCTGTCTCCCGAGCCGACGGAGGTTGAAGTTTTTCGCCTTCACCGTGAGGTCGACCCCACAGTCGACCAGCAATGGGCCGAACCGAGAGGACACTTTCTCGCCGACGTCAACCGGCGACCGCGACTCCTGGCACCCGGGTAGGGCTAGGGAAGCAACGAGGGTTAACGTCCCGGCATGCAGTGGAGTGGGAGTGAGCCAAGCTGACCCTGCCTTTTCTCAAGGCACACAGACGATTCTCTTCACCGACCTCGAGGGTTCAACGGACCTCCGGGTGCGGCTGGGCGACGCCGCAGCCAATGAGGTCTTCAACGAGCACGACCGGCTCATCCGCTCCCTGATCGAGACGGGGGGCGGAACCGACGTCAAGGGACTGGGCGACGGGTTCATGGCCCTGTTCACGTCGGCGAACAACGCCATCGAGACCGCGGTGTCGATCCAGCGCGCCATCGCGGAGCGCAACACCGCAAACCCCGACAAGCCGATCTCGGTTCGAATCGGCATCAACAGCGGTGACGTCACCTACGCCGAGGGTGATGCCCACGGCACCGCGGTCCATGCCGCCTCGCGCGTGGCCGCCAAGGCCCAGGGAGATCAGATCCTGATCTCCCAGGTTGTGTTCGACCTCGCCGGTTCACTCGGAGGGACCAGAGTGGTCGACCGGGGTCTCTTCTGGCTGAAGGGGTTCCCCGACCGCTGGCGTCTCTACGAGGTGCTTTGGCGGGCCAAGGATGGTGCCGGCGAGAGAACCGCACGCGAGGTGCGCGCCGCCTCCGCTCGGGCGTTCGACCCCTCGTCGCCACGCTCGGAAGCCCCGATCGTGGGGAGGAAGCGGGAGCTGAAGGCCATAGAGGAGCAGCTGGCCGCCACCGGTTCGGGTCTGCGGGCTCTGGTGCTCCAGGGTGAGGCGGGTATAGGGAAAACGAGGATGCTCGAGGCTGCACTCGATCTCGCCGAGGCGGCCGAAACCCCCTATCTGACACTCGACGTTGCCGCCGACGAGGAGCTGCGCGGCCCCTTCCTCCTGTTTCGCTCCCTGCTCAGCTCCCCGCGCATGGCGGCGATCGCCCGAGAGGCCATGGCCCTGGAACCGGTCGACCGTGCCCGGGAGGCCATCGGGGGTCGCTCCACCGACCGGGACGAGGGCCTCTCCCCACAGGAGAAGATGCTGCGGATCTTCGACGAGGTCGCCTCGGCGGTGGCCGCCCTCACCAGGGATCATCCCGTCGCCCTCCTCTTCGACGACCTGCAATGGGCCGACGAGGACAGCATCCAGTTGATCCGCTATCTGGTGAGGACGTTGTCCACGGCGCCGATCTTCCTCCTGATCACCGTCCGCCCCTACTCGGAGATGTCCCCGGGCGCTGACAAGCTCATCGCCGACCTCGACCGGATGCGGGTCACTCAGGTGCTGAGGCTCGATCGCTTCAACCGGGTGGAGACGGGAGAGTTGCTGCTCAATCTGCTCGGCGCACCCGTCGACGACCAGACCCTGCACAGCCTCCACGCCCGTTCGGAGGGAGTTCCCTTCTTCATCGAGGAGCTGGCCCGGGCCTACCGCGAGGCTGACGCACTGCAGCTCATGGACGGGACCTGGACCATGACACGTCTCAGTGGCGCCGCGGTCCCGTCGTCGGTGCAGTCTCTGATCGAACGTCGTCTCGCCCAGCTCTCCGACGACCCCCGTGCGCTGTTGGCCGACGCCGGTGTGCTGGGGCGACGGTTCAAGCTCGCCGACCTGGCCCCGGTGCTGGCCCGCATCAGGAACGAAGAGCAGCGACAGGATTGGGAGCTGGCCGAGGACCTCGACATGGCCGTGCAGCTCGGCCTGCTCATCGAGGAGCAGGAAGACTCCGACTACGACTTCTCGTTCTCTCACGATCAGATCCGGGCCTCGCTGCTCGCCGACCTCCCCCGGCGGCGCCAACAGGCCATCCACGGGGCGATCGCAGAAGTACTCGCCTCCCGGGATGACTCGGCGGACCTGTCGATGCTGGCCTATCACTCGATGAAAGCGGGCGATTCGGAAAAGGCCGTGTCCTGCGCCCTGGAGGCGGCCCGGGCCGCTCTCACCCGGTCGGCTCCCGAAGAGAGCATCCGGATCGTCGACACCACGCTGCCGGCGGCTTCGGAGCCTGCCGAGCGGATCGACATGCTCCGGGTCAAAGACGATGCTCTCGACATCCTCGACCGGGGAATGGATCGCATCGCCAACCTCGCCGAGATGACCGCCCTCACCGGTGCCCTCGCCTCCCAGGAGTTGGAGACCGAGGTCAAGTTGCGACGGGCTTCGGCCGCCCGGGCCATAGAGGACTACGAGGCAGCAGCGGGGCTGGCGACCTCGTTGCGCTCGACAGCGGCCGAACTCGGCGACCAGGCGCTCGAATTGGAGGCTTGTCTCGAGTTGGGACAGGCTCTCACCAGAAGCGACATCGGCGAGGCCTACTGGCCGCTGGGTGAGGTAGACCTGGATGCCGCCGACGGGGCCTACACCAGGGCCCTGGAGATAGCACGCGACATCGGATCGCGATCGAAAGAGGCACTCGCCTTGCGAGAGTTGGCGGTGATCGAAGGGGGGAGAGTCCGCGAGACGATCGTTGCAGCCGAGGAGGCAGGATCGTCCCGGTTCGAGATCCTGGCGATGGGCCCGACACTGTTCACCGGAGCCAAGGAGCTGGCGGAGCAAGCCTTCAAGATCTTTGAGGAGATAGGTGACCAGCGGGGAGCGATGTCGGCGTTGATCTCCATGGCCTACTCCCACGTCACCGACCCGACCGCCCACGGGATGGCGGGCCGGATCGAACACGTCAGGGCTCTGCACAACAGTCGTAAAGGCAGGGTGACCGACAGCCAGCGGGCGAAGGAAGACGCCCTGATGGCGTACAGCATCCACACCTACGCCCGTCTGCACATCCAGCCCGATTTGGCGTTGCTCCGCGGACAGGAGGCTTTCGAGGCCGCCAGGGCGTTGGGCGACCGGTGGCTGGAGGCTCTGGCCGCCGGAGGCATGTCGTTGACATATGCGTCGTTCGGCGCAGCCGCCGACTCGAACGCCTGGCTGGATCGAGCAGCCTCGGCAGCGATGTCGGTGCCGAGCACTTCGATGGCTCGCCGCGTGGAGATGTGGCGTGGTGCCTGTGCCGCGACACGCGGCGAGTCCGAGGAGATGAAAGAGCACTTCGAACGGGCCGTCGACCTGGCGGGCACCAAGAACCAGGCGGGTCGGGCGGAGGCCTATTGCGCCCTAGCCATGGAGACCTGCAAGCTCTGGGCGACCACCGGCGACGCAGACCTGCTGGATCGAGCCGCTCAGGCAGCCCGTGACACCCTGGACGCCACCGGGTCGATGCGCGGCCAGCTCCCCTGGGACTCGGTTGCCCACTCCGTGCTCGGCGTGGTGGCCGATGCCGACGATCGCGCCGAGCAAGCCGAAGAGAATGCCCGGACCGCCTTGTCGACTCTGGACGGCATGACTCACATCCTCCATTTCGTAAACGTCCTCTGGGCCGCTGGTCGCGTTCTCATCGGCCATCGGGCGCCGGAGGCGCAGGGTATGGCTCAGCAAATCGCCCAAGGTCTCGGTTATCTGAGCATGAACATCATCGACCCGGAGATCAGGTCGAAGTGGTTCGGCGTCGAGGCCCACCGTGAGCTGGCCCGGTTGGCCGGGTTCGAGCTGCCCGAATACCTGGGATCGGGCCCGGAGCCTGCAGATCTCGACGAGCACGAGCTGGCGTTGCTCCGCGAGATCACCTCCGGCACATACGAGACCCAGCACGACCAGACGGAGGTCACAGACTTGTTGTCGAAACTGGGGGTGGACTCGGAGACCGAGGCCATCGAGTACGCGATCAAGGCGGGCATCCGATGGCGGTGAGAGTGGTCATCGATAGACGTCGGTGCATTGGGGCGGGGCCTTGCATCATCCTGGCTCCGTCGGCGTTCCAGTGGAGACAGGGTGACTTCGTCAAGCCCGAGCTTCTCGACCCGAGCACCGTGGATGAGGACGTGCTTCGTGAGGTCGTCGCCGCCTGTCCTACCCAGGCGATCGTCCTCGAGGAAGTCTTGGACCCGGTCGAGTCGTCGGACATCTGAGATCCGAGAAGAACCAACCGACATGACCAGCGACCGCCATGTCGCCCTGCTCGTGGGAGATCTGAGAGCTGCCGAGGACCGCGGAGCTGTTCGACATGGAGCTCTCGTTGAGAGAGGGGCCGATGCCGGACGGGCGGTGGGGGTCGCTGCCACCACACGCCGGGTGGGACGATGTCATGCCGCCGATGTCGAGATCGCCATGGTGGCGTTGCGACGCGACCAGTTCGTCCTGGCATTGTTCGCCGCCGAGCCCTCCGGCAGGCAGACATACGCGCTGGGGCTGGTGATGGACGAAAACGAGATCGAGCAGGTGTCCCGTCGTCTGCGAGCAGACGCCGTCGATCGGAGCGGGAATTGTCATTCGTCGATCGCTTCGGGGTGAGATGGCAGTTGTCGACGACGGGTGCGTTCACCGGAGCCGGGGAGCGGGAAGGCAGCTGGCTCGAAGTGTGAGGACCCGGTGCTGTTCGCCCAGCAAACCATCCTCACGCTCGCGCCCGCACCTCGCATGAGTATGTTTCCCCGGCCACGGTCGGGACTCGCCCGGCGGGCGAGGAGGTACTCATGCCGTCTGGGGTGGTGATGGACCGACCCGCGGAGGGTGTAGCGGTGCTCACGATCGAAGGCGGCCCGAGGATTTCTCCACGGCACCGCTCCACGAGCAGCTCGAGGAGGCGCTCACCGAGGTGAGGAAAGCGGGAGTCAGGGTGGTGATACTCGCTTCGGCGGTTGGCGGCTTCTTCATCTCGCACGGTCACATCGGCGACATCGTCGACAACCTCACCGGGAGGGCGGAGCCGAGCGGCGATCCTCGGGCTTTTCTCCGGGTGCGGAGAGAGCTGGATCGGGGCCCGATGATCTCGATCGCCGTCATCGATGGCCAGGCGTGGGAAGGAGGAGCAACTCGCCTGGGCGGGTGACTTCCGTGTGGTCTCAGAGGCCCACCCTGGGTCAGCCCGAGGTGATGGTCGGCCTCCCCCTGCCGGTGAGGCGAGCCGGATCGCCCGCATCGCCGGCGAGGCGGCGGCGACGCGCACTCCTCCACCCTGACTCCATGTGACCGGATGATTGGAAACGCACCAGGCAAGCC
>CAZLEQ010000010.1:62257-73996 GCA_964558575.1 uncultured Acidimicrobiaceae bacterium
ACTCCTCCACCCTGACTCCATGTGACCGGATGATTGGAAACGCACCAGGCAAGCCCTGGTGGCAGGGCGGACTAGTCAGTTTGTGGGATCCGGTGATGACACCCAAGTCTCAGGGTCTTGCGTCCGATCGAGGGGAGATGAGCGAAGAAAACCGCACCGAACGTCCCGGAGTTCCCACCTGTTCGATGTGCGACCGTCCCGCCGTCTATGTCACGCCCTATCGCCGGTTGTGCAACGAGGCCCGGTCCGGATGGTCGTGCGAGAGGAAGACCGCACCGGCGCACAGGTGAGGCACCTCCGGCGGTAGAGACCCCAGCTGAGCGGCAAGTCGACCTCGACCCGGCGCCGCCGGGGCCGACAGATAGCGCGAAGTGCGAGACGACCAGGACAGGACCCTCCGGCGATGGCTAGCGTCCAGCGTCAGGAGGTAGTCGATGCGGATCCAGACAGGTCAGCTCGTTGCCCTCGGATATGGGACCTATGTCCGTTCCGATGAGGTCATCGCCGTCGAGCCGATCACCGAAGGCCGGGGCCCGGGCAAACGTTCCCTGGTGTGGATACGCGGCATCACCGACCCGCTCGTCGCCTCCCGCTCGGAGGGGGCCATCGTCGACGATCTCGTGACCCCGATAGACGAGGCCACGAGAATGAGGGCCCAGCGCAGCGCACTGAGCCGTCTGATAGGCGTCCTCGACGCCATCTCGCCGGGAGTCCGCCGGATCCTGTCCGAGGAAACCGACACCGACATCGACGAGTTGCTGGCTGAGAGCAACCGAGTTCTCAACTGAAGCGTCGCGCGTCGGCATGAGTCCGGGTCTGGCCGGCGCTCCCGGAGCGGTTGGGCTCTCTCCATGGTTTGGGTTCTCTCCCGGTGGGTATTCAGGACGTCCGATCCAAGAAGGAGATTGACGATGAGTGAAGTGACAGCCCTATTCCCCACCCGCAGCGAGGCGGAACGAGCCACCGAGGAGCTGATGGCCCGAGGCTACGACCCGCAACGTGTCGGCTACATAGACCGGCACCGTGACGAGCACGGTGACATCATCACCGACGAGAGCTATGTCGACGACGGGGGCGAAGTCGCTGAGGAAGCCACCAAAGGCGCGGCCGGTGGTGCCGTCGGGGGAGCCGCGGTCGGTGCCGGTGCCGGTTTCCTGACATCTGCCGGCCTCTTGCTCATTCCCGGCTTCGGACCATTCCTCGCCGCGGGGACACTGGCCGCGACGCTCGGGGGTGCCGCAGTGGGTGCCGCCGGCGGTGGTGTGCTCGGTGGGGCCGCAGGAGCTATCTTCGGCGCCGCCGGAGAAGACGATTATCCAGATGACGAGACCTCCAGGCACTATCGGGATGCCGTCACCGAGGGCCGCCCCATGGTGTCGGTAGAGACCAGCGACTCGGAAGTCTCAGAGGTATCGGAGATCCTGCGAGCTGCCGGCGCCGAGAGGGTCGACGTCTACGGAGACGACGGCTGGTTCGAATAGAGTCAAAGCACACCCCGCGCCACGCCTCTCTTGCCCCCTTTCACCAGAAAGGGGGCAAGTCGTGCCGCCAGCCCGGGTCAGCGGGCGGCGGCACGACACTGCCATCGCCGTCGACTGATTGGCGGCCATTCGGCTTCCCGACTGCCCTCTCATACGCAGTCGAGACCGAGCTCCTCGGTCAGCGAGGAATGTGCTGGGCTATGTCTCACACTGACCCACGATGTTCTTCGCACCTGCCAGCCGAGCAGTCTCGTCGAGCTGGCCGGAGTGTCCAGATTCCGGGCAAGCGCAGAACTGCTCGATGAGTCTCCCATGCTCGCACTTCGGAATCTGACCAGGGGGAGAGATGTTTCTGGAGGATCGGCCGGCTTGTTTCCCACCGTCCGCTGGTAATGCCCCCACGACTCTCTCCGTGTCGAGGGGATAGGCTGACGGTAGTCAGACCGTCGGCCAGCCAACTGTGACTCGTGCCGTCTCCTCGCCGTGGGCCCAACCAGTATCCAGGGGTGGTGGCTCCTCGGGTCTCGTCTCCCCCAAAAGAGAAGATCCCCGATCAAGTATCGGGGATCTTCTCGCTGCCTCGGACCGAAATTTGGCTCAACCGGGCCTTCTGCCTAGGCGCTCCGTCCTTTCATCGACCGGTAGATGAGGAGGGCGATCACGGCGCCGATCACGGAGCCGATGATGCCGGCCGCGTTGACGTCGATGTTTCCCTCGAAGATGAGCGCTCCCAGAGTGCCTCCGATCAGTGAGCCAACCAGCCCCAGGACCAGCGTCCCCCCGACCCCCATCGGATCTCTACCCGGGACCAACAGCCGGGCCAGAAACCCGGCGATGAGCCCCACCAGCAGCCAAACGAGAATTCCCATCGAACATTCCTTCCGTATCGAACGAATCTCCTGCGTACCCAGGCTATTCGTCTCTGAAACGTCTGCGGCGGCAAACGAACGGCGGGAAACCGAATTTCATGGTGGAGGGATGCCCCACCCGAGACTAGGCTCTCGATCTGGTCGGGCTGGGCCGAGACATCGAATGGAGTGAGAGTGTCGTCTTTCGACGCAAGGATCCACCTGCCCGGCCAGACCCGGTTGCCCGTCAACGTTGTGGTCGACATCTCCGACGACCGGATCAAATTCATCAAAGACCAGAGACCGTTGGGCGATTGGTCCCTCGACGAAGTCGAGTTCGAGATCAGAGCCGACGCCATCTACCTCAAGATCGACGAGGAGGAGATCGCGCTCCGGGTGGCCGATGCCGAAGGATTCGCCGGAGCGATGAGAACCAGGGTGAGCCCGGCTCCCAAAACCTCGCCGCAGATGAACCCGCCAATCATGCCAGCTGCGGGGGCCGACCAGACGTCCCACGGGAAAGGTCTGGCGAGCCGTCTGCGCGGCATCGACCCCGAAACCCAGTTCGAAGAGGTCAGACAGCGCATCGACGACCTGGCCAGGGATCTGGCCGACGAATCGGTGCCTCCTCCCGAGGTCTTCGGACGATGGCTGCGTCTCCTCAAGGAGGTCAATGTTCGACACGGCCAGGGAGCCATGCCCACACCACTCTTCTACCGGTTGAACACCCAACTCCTCGACCTGATACCCGCACCGGGGAGGAATCCGAGCTCTGAGCTGCAAGGCGCCGGCCCGGGGCCTCGTATCTGAGCGACCCGAGTGCGTCGTGGGCCCCGCTTCTTCTCCCCGGTGCATCTCGAGCGGAAGCTCCTGTTCGGCAGCCTCAGTAGAGGAACATCGGCTTGCCCAGCACATGTCGGAGCAGAGGCCGATAGGAGTCGGAGTCATATAACTCGTCGACGTCGACCCGCTTCACGCCCTCGCTGGTGACTGAGATGGGCACGTGGGTATAGGTGCCGGAACGTAACGCCACCATCCGCCCGTGCGCCCCCTCCATGGCGAGGTCGGCTGCGGTGACGGCGTAGTTGGAGGCCACCATCAGGTCGAGTGAGTCGGGTGCGCCGGACCTCATCAGATAGGCGACCTGCTGGTAGAGCGTGTTTCGACCGAGTCTCTCGCTCAGGGCCGCGGCGACCTGGGCTCCGATACCCCCCAGCTTGCGATGGCCGAAGGCATCGGCATCTCCGGTGAGCACCATCTCCCCGCCCTCTGGCGTGGCACCCTCGGAAATGGTGACGATGGCGTAGTGAGATGGGTTTGCGTCCTGGTCGGCGGCCAGCAGCGATGCCACCCGGTCGAGGTCGAAGGGCACCTCGGAGATGATCGCCCGGTCGACACCGGCGAGGTAGGCGGTGATGAGTGAGGTCTCGCCGCTGTAGCGGCCGAAGAGCTCGACCACCGCGATGCGCTCGTGCGACCCGGCGGCAGTTCGGAGCTGGTGGATCAGATCGACACCGCGCGTGACGGCGGTCGAGAATCCAATGCAGTAGTCGGTCCCATGGACGTCGTTGTCCATCGTCTTGGGGATGGCGATGACGGGAACGCCCTCTTCGTGGAGGCGGAGGGCATAGGAGAGGGTGTCGTCGCCTCCGATGGGGATGAGGGTGTCGATTCCGTTGGCTTCGAGGACCCGGAGAACGTGCCTGGTGAGATCGTGGGGGCCCTCCCCGGTGACGGTGCCCGAGAGGAAGTCGGGCAACTCCGAGGACCTGACCCGTCCCGGGTTGGTGCGCGAGGTGTGGAGGAAGGTCCCGCCGGTGCGGTCTATGGTCCGGACGTAGGGAGGAGTGAGCGGTACCAGGTCGTCGACGCTGGCTTCTCCTCCGTCAGGGTCCACCGCCACCAATCCGCCCCAGCCCCGCCTGATTCCGACCACGTCATGGCCTTTACTGCTCAGCCGATTGACCACCGCCTTGATGCATGCGTTGAGGCCTGGTACGTCGCCCCCACCGGTCAGGATTCCAACTCTCATGGCCAGAAGAACTTACCGCCGCCTCCACTTTGCGGAGAAACTGATCAGCCAGGGCCGACCCACGAGTGACTGGCCCCTCGGCGGAGTAGGCGCACCAGAGCACGCCGAGGTTCACTCGGGTTGGGACACCGGCGGCAGCGGTTTGGTGGTTGGTCCCTTGACGACCCCCCCTGTGTAGTCGTAGCGGGAACCGTGGCAGGGGCAGTCCCAGGTGAGGGCCCGGCTGTTCCAACCGATGGTGCAACCCATGTGTTGGCAACGGGCAGACATCATGTATGTCGTGCCGTCGTCGTGGATGTAGGCCGCCACCTTCTCCCCCCCGACTTCGACCACGGCGCCTTCTCCGGGGCGGAGATCGAAGAAGGAGCGACCCACGGTCTTGGCGATCAAGACATCGGAGGTGGCTTCGTGGGCCACCCGCTGGGGGACGACTCGCTGGATGTACCGCCGCGAACCGGTCATTCCCTTGTTTCCCACCACAACCAGGTCGTGGTCGCGGGCGAACCTCGAGATCTGGGTGACCGGGTTGCCTTTGACCACGATGCGCTCGATCCCGTCGTCACCAAGGCGGGCGGCGGTGTCACGAAGCACGATGTCACCGATCAGCTCGTCGCCCACATAGATCAAGGCGACAGTGGCTCCGAGCCCCTTGGCCAGGGCATGGCCGTGGCGCGCAGCCTGATGGGCGGTCAACGAGCCATCGGTGGCGATGAGGATCTTGTCGTAGGTGTCGCTTCGGATCTGGGGGTGAGTGGTCCTCACCACGAGAATGTCGATGGGAGAGTGATGAGCCACCTGGCTCGGGATGCCACCGATGGTGAACCGGTTTGCCGGGCCCATCCCGTGGTCGCCGATGACCAGCAGATCGGCGGGGAGCTCAGCGGCGGCTGCCATGATCGAGGGAGCCACCTCACCGTGACGGTGCTCGGCCCCCGCCTCGACTCCGAGCACGCGGGCTCGTTCCACCGCCGCATCGAGGATGTCGACACCGGTCTCGTCGGTCGCCCCGTCGTCGCTGACATGAATGAGGGTCAGGTCCGCCCCGAGCTGCTTGGCGAGCCGGGTGGCGCGCTCCTCGGCCACTGGCGAGGTCGGTGAGCTGTGCGCTCCGACGAGGATCCTTCGATAGGCGCTCAAAACGGTTTCAGGACCATCAGGTAGACGATGAGGAGCAGTGCCACGGACCCGGTCCCGGCAGTGAGGAGAGGGTAGCCCGAGTTGAGGACCCGGATGAAGTCCTCTCGAGAGACCGCGGTGCCCGATTCCATCAGCTCTAGAACCAATCGGATTCGCCGAAAGTGTCCCCGAGCCATGGGAAACATGAGCACCCCGACACCGACCAGGAGGCCGAGGGACACCCAGATCCAGCCCTGGTCGAACCAACGGCCCTCGACGCCGGCCCCGACGCCGCCCACCAGGAGCACCAGGGTCGAGACGTAGAAGGTCCCCACCGTGGCCGAGCTGAGCTGGAGGACTCCGGAGACCTGCTGCGGCTCATGGATCCGGCGCATGAGAAAAGTCGCCGCCATCGAGGTGCCATGGGCGGCGACAAAGCCGACCACCCCGACCAGATGGATGAACTTCCACCAGCCGTAACTCATGGTTTTGCCGGTTGGCCCACAGGGAGGCGCGGATTATCAGCGAGTCGTCTGGGAGAGGTGGTGTCAGGTCCCGATGTCACCTCTCGGCCCACTCCACCACTGCCGCCAAATGGAAAACAACTTCGAGGCATGGGGCATGACCATAGCCAGGACCGCCTCTCCGGATCTGCGGCGAGGGCGCCAGCATCGAACGGCTCTCGGTGTGCCGTTAGCCGGATCCGTGTGATGGGGGCATCCCCAGCAACCAGGCTCCCGTTGCCGATGTTCGACCGCCGCGCGCTGACCTGGCCGATGAGCAATACCCGATCCGGGATCACATGCCCAGCTCGTCGATACGGGTCTGGGATACCGCTTCGGCGGCCTCGATCTGACATGTCGACGACTTGATGGCGTCGAGGAATTCGCCTCGCTCCAGTGCGAGCAGCTCGAGCTCGTCGACCGCCTCGACTGTTGCAGTGCGGGGCACGTCTCTCACCAGGGCGATCTCCCCGAAGAAGTCGCCGGGCTGCAGTGATGCCACCTCGATGTCGTCGCGCACCACCCGGGCAGTGCCGTGCTTGATGACGTAGAAGCGCTCCCCGACTTCGCCCTGGACGACTACTGGGGCGCCGGAATCGACCGACTCTTCAACGAGTGTGAGAGCGAGACGCTCCAACTCGGCGGGCCCGAGCGCGGCGAACATCGTGATCGACCGCAGCAAATGGAGGTGCTCGATCGGCACGATCACACCGACATCTGCGGCCCCGAGGGCGCGACGGTTGACCAAAACGAGGAGAACGATGACGACGCCGGAGACGACGAGTGCCCATTCGACGCCGAGCAGGGCGATGAGGACAGCCCCGGCCACCGAGCCGACACCTTCGGCGGCCATATAGCCGCCTTCGAGGACTCCGAATGCGCGGGAGAGGCCACCCAAAGGGATGACCCGCTGCAGCATGATCCGGCCGGAGACACCGACGAAAGTCATGCCGGCACCGACCACGGCCAGGGTGACGAGAGCGGCGATCTGGGCTCCGAAAAGCGGGATGAGCGCAACTGCCCCGGCAGTGAGTAACAGCCCGCGCCGCAGTGAGGGGGCGAGGTGTCTTCGCCCGATGAGGAGAACGGCGAGAACCGAGCCGGCCGCGGCACCGAAGCCGATGGCGGCATTGAGCCAGGCGACTCCGGCGTCTTCGGAGCCGAACACCTCGAAGGCGAGGACGACGATGGCCACATCGAGCACACCGACGAGGAAGACGCCACCCGTAAGCATGAGGACGAGCACTCTGGGACGGGAATCGCGGAACGAGACCAACCCTTGCCACATCATCTGGGCCGCCGTCTGCCCGGTGCCCGGGTCGGGAGCAGTCTTGGTCCGGATCCCGGCGACCAGCACCACACCTCCCACGAGGAGAACGGTGGTGATGACGAAGACCGACCCGGCACCCCAGGCTGCGGCGGTGAGGCCGGCGAGGAGGGGTCCGGCGATGAGCCCGAGATTCTCGATGGTCCCTCCGGCAACGTACCCCGCGGTGAGCTGATCGGTGCTCTGGGAGAGTGCGGGGAGGAGCGACTCGTGGAATGGCCTGACCAGGGTGAGCACGGTGGCGTTGACGGCGGCGAGGGCGTATACCACGCCGACCGGCCAGTCGAGAAAGAGAGCGAGCGCCACCGTCGCCGAGGACAGAGCGAAGACCGCGTAGGCCGCGGTCAGCATCACCTCGCGGCGGAACCGGTCACCGAAGGTGGCACCGACCGGGGCGAACAAGGCGGCAGGGCCGAGCTGGAGGAAGGCCACCAACCCCAAGGCCGAACTCCCCCCGACCTCGTAGGCGTAGAGGAGGACGGCGATGAAGTTCGCCATCTCGGCAATGGTGAAGCCGACCAGCGCGACCAGAACCCGCCTCATGTCCCCGACGCGGAATGCACCGATGAGATGCCGCATGGAGTTGATCATCTCGGTGCCTCCGCGACGGAGGCGGTCGGTCAGAAACGACTTCTGCACCGGAGGAAGTTACATCTTCGCTCCTATTGGATCTCGAGTTGGAGAAGATCAGCCTCGCCGTGAGTGGTTCCGCCCTCTTGCCACCCCGCTGGGTTCCACTGCCCACGGTTGCATCCTGACCCAGGGGCCTTTCGGCCCTGATCGGTGGCCGGGCACCTTCGTACCCTCGGCAGCGAGAACCGAGAGAAAGGCTTCCCTGTGCGTGTAGCCGACGAACTCGCCACGATGACCGTCTCCGACTTTGACCTGAGCCGATACGTGGCAATCCCTCCGTCGAAGACCGTGACCGAGACGGTCGACGCCATGCGCGAAGCCGGTCACGCCTGTGCCTGTGTCGTCGATGACGGGGCTCTGGTGGGCATCTTCACCCAACGGGACGTGCTGATGCGCGTGCTGGGCAGACCGAGAGTCTGCGACCTTCAGATCACAGAGGAAATGACGCGGTCGCCGCGAACGATGCGGGTCGACCAGAGCGTGGCCGACGGGCTGGCCATCATGAGAGACTGGTGGGTGAGGAGCGTTCCCGTGGTCGACGACGGTCACCTGGTGGGGAATCTCTCCTGGTATACGGTCATGCACGCCATGGCCCGGCTCATCGGCCGCCCTCCATCGGGCGAGCAGATGGAACCGGGGGTGGAGCACGGGCTCGCCTTCGTCGACTTCACCGGACTCCACACCAGCACACCTGTGATGGTTTCAGACGAGGACACCGCCGACGTGGCCGTCCATCACATGAGAGCGAGGGCGATCGGATCGCTCCTGGTGGTCGACAGTAGAGGACATCTGGTGGGCATCCTCACCGAGTTCGACCTCCTCATGCATCTGGCATGCACCGGAGTCGAACTCGAAGAGGTGAAGGTTAAGGAGATGATGACATCGGACGTGGTCAGCCTGTCGGCGCGGTCTTCGATCGCCGACGCCATCCAGCAGATGGCAGATCGGGGCTTCTCTCACGCTCCGATTCTCGGGGAGTCCTCTCGGCCCGTCGGGATCGCCTCCTTTCGAGACATCGCGTCCTACTTCGAGACGAGTCTCGAGTCATTCTCCTGATCGGTCGCATCGAATGGCGATCGAGCTGTCCCCTTTGGTGGAAGGGAGCCGCGTGACCCTAGTTCGGAGGCACTGGCTCGACTCCCTCCCGACCTCTCCAGGCGGTGTCGCCGTCAGCGTTCAGACGCTGTCCGGAGGCGATCAGCCAACGGCCGAAACGGCGCCTGACCCGAACCAGCTGACCGGGAGGATCCTGCTCCTTGCCGGCCGGTCTCCTCAAACGACGCGCCTGGGTGAGGCGCTCCTCCGAAACTGCCTTGCTCATCCGGTAGTCGAAATGTCTCATCGTCCAACCTATCTCCTCCGGTTCTGGTCACCGTCATTCTTCGAAGGTTCCGACCCACAGAGTGCGAGCGCCCGATTCCTCGACGACCAGGACCCAAATCAGATCGCCCGCCGCTCCGGCGTGGCTCACACCCGCCCCTGATGGTTCGTGTGGTCCCGGAGGCCCCAGCACTTCCTCCCAGACCTCCCCATCTTCAGAGACCGCGATCACGTGTATCGACTGGGGCATGGAGGTTCTCGCCAGACCGAAGTTCGTCTCGAAGACCCCGGAGGACTCGGTCGTCCCGGACGATGTCGCCGGCTCGTCCTCCGTAACCCCCTGGGTGTCGTCATGGTCACCACGTATCGGCTCGGCGGGGGCGGAATCGTGTGTCCAATGCAGCCCGTCGGGTGAGGACCAGACACTCCCATCCGCCTCCTCGGCGCGATAGCCGCCATTCCGGTCGGCCTCGATCGGACGACCCGGCAATGTTTCGGCATCCCCACTCACCCTGGTCCATGACAGTGTTCCGAGACTGGTGACGGACCTATCGAGGTCCGTTGGCTCGATGGCAGGCCAGGCGGCCGGTGGCTGAAAGTCGAAGTCGTGGAACGTTCCGATCCACAAGGTCCGCTCTCCGGATTCGGCGCCGACCGTGACAAACAACAGGTCGCCCGCCGCACCGGCGGTTCCGCTGCCCCCAGACGGTATATGTGGTCCCGGTGGTCCCAGCACCTCTTCCCAGGAAACCCCGTCGTCGGAGATGGCGAACACGTGTCTCGACTGAGGCATGTCAGTCGCCACCCAGCCGAAGTCGGTGGCGAAGATCACCGCGCCATCGGGAAACAATGACTCCAGAATTGACCATCCGGCATCGTCGGCCGAGACCCACGGCGCCACCCACTCGGACGGATCCCGTGCGGCAGCGGCTTCGCGTTCCCACGTCAACCCGTCGGAAGAGCGCCAGAGGACCCCCTCTCCATGGTCGTGCACCAGATAGCCGCTGCCGTCCGGATCGGACTCGATGAAGCCCACCGGCAGGGTCTCCTCGTCACCGCTCACCCTCGTCCACCTCAGGACCCCGAGACTGGTCGGTGACATATCGAGGTCAGTGGTCTCGATCGCAGGCCATTCGCCCTCCTGTAACGTGACCGGCGGCTCGACATCCGCCACCGTGGTGGTCTCGCTGCCGCTCAACCAGACCGGGATGACACCGAGGAAGAACAGCACCAGGGTCGCGGCCACGACCGCCGCCCATGGAATGGGCAGCGACCGGCGCACTCGAGCGGGTCGCAGCCTTGGTCCGGCCCGGTGAGAGCGGAGTGAGTGAACCTCAGCCGAGGGCTCCGGCGGGACGATCTGGTCGGAATCGCCAGAGAGAATCTCGAGGACGGCGATCGGTCCCTGGTCTTCGTCGTGGAAGTCACCGTATTGGGCCAGTTGGCGCTCGAGATCGATCATTCGTCCACCCCTATCTCTCGACGAAGACTGGCCATTCCTCGGGCCAGATGTGTCTGCACGGTTGGCTTGGCGACCCCTAGCAGGTTCGCCACCTCGGACAACGACCACTCGAAGCAGTGAATGAGCATGACCGCCAGTCTCTGCCTCTCGGGAAGCTTGGCCAGGGCCTTGGGAAGACCAGGCTCCACCATCGGGATGCGGCCGAAGCTGGGAGCTGTGAATATCGGCGGATCTCTGCGAAGGAGACGAAGACCCCGGTCACGTCCAACCTTGTAGAGGTAGCCGACCGGATTTAGCAGCGACCCGCCTCCAGTGCTCCCATGCATAGGTCAGGGCTTCGGAGGCTGCCTCTCTACCCAACTCGGATCCCAGGGTGGCGCTCAACGAATGACGCAGCTGGGCCTCGTGGTCGAGCACGAATGCGGTGAACGAGTCGCTGGCATTCTGCTCCTGCGTCGCTGGCCTCCCGATGCTCACACCCTATATAAGGGACGGGATCCCCGATCGTATGACGTCGCTCTCGATGCAACCGGTGAATGGCGACGCACCAAGCTCTCTATCGGCTGGGTACGGCCATCATCTCGGACCGATCAGCGCGCCGTCAACCCAACCTCGATCTGGTCGTAACATCTGCCGGCGATGGAGGGTGAAGAATGACCGGGTTCTGGGTGGGAATCGAACGCAAATACCGTCCACCACCCGGCGACCTGATCATCGAAGACCCGGCAGTGGTAACCAGGATTGCGGTCGTTGCGGGCTTCGCCTGCGTGCTCAACGGCACTTTCATCTCCGCCGTGTTCTTCAGCTTCGGCGAGCCAACGGCAGGTTGGCTCACAGTGACCGGCACCGTCGTCTACCTGGGGGCGACACTCTTGTTCATCCTCAGTGGCAGGGCCGGTCTGTTCATCCAAGTCATGCTGTGGTCCAGTCTCGTCTTGAACGTTGCCACTCACGTCACGCTTGGCGGTTTCACATGGTCGGGCGGATTCCTCATGTGGGGGATCATCATCTGCTCGA
>CAZLEQ010000011.1:0-1243 GCA_964558575.1 uncultured Acidimicrobiaceae bacterium
CCGGTTGGTTCTGTTGATTTCGAGGCTAGGCGTCTCACTCAGTATGCGCCGTATGAAGGGCATGTTGTGCTGTCTTCTGGTGTCGTACCCGAATTTCTCGTCATTCCACTCGGTCAAATCGCTGGGCCGCCACGGCCGTGAAGGCGAGAATCCCGGCGGGTGGTGCGGGTCCTCTCGTAAACCCTCGTCGACCGGGAAAGGAGACGTGACGTTTACTGGCCAGGAAACCTCTAGGAGTGACGTCTTGCTGTAGGGGTAATTCCCTATTGACTCGAAATGGCGCGAGTTGTACTGGAGGCATTAAGGATGCGGCGTGCGCCGGTCAACATCCTCATTCTTGACCGCGAGGTTGAGGGAAAGGAAGGGGTCATGTCTAGGCACCGAATCTTGGTGTTGGCCATGGCGGCAACCCTGATGTCGACTCTTGGTGGTGGGGTTGCAGGGGCCCAGTCCACGGTGACGGAGGGGCTCTTACTCGTGGGAGCGAACGGTGCGTATGTGCAGTTCGATGCGCCCGTGGACGATTGCCACGGCCTGACGCTCTCCGTCGGTTTCGTTGAGGCGGATGGATTGAAGAGTCCTCTCGGAGCGGGGAGACCGAGTTTCCATTCTGATGTCGGAGTTGATCTCACGGTCTATGAGTACGCGGGCATCCCGGAGTGTGGCAGCGACTCGCTTCATCTCTCCGGCGTTCAGGGGATCTACGACCCGAGCAAGGTGAGCTTCGTCACGTTGGAGAGTGCGTCTCTTCACGGTTTTCAGCTGTTAGTCAGTGGCAGCGAAGACGGCAACGATGTCAACGCTTTCCTGACCCTGGACCTGGATTGGACGGCCTTCGGTGACATCTTCACCGAGATCATTCGAGATCCCGCGTACCAGGGGAGCCACTCCGCCCACCGGAGCGTCGATGCGACGGTAGCTGGAACTGTGACCGTCCACGGTGTGAGCGGCGGAGGAGACCTCACCTTTGCTCTCTACGAGGCATACGCGGGAGAGGGACAGATCATTCTGCCGGAGCCAACCTACGGACAGCTCACCCACTATCAGGAGATTCAAGTCAACCTCCCAGCAGCATCAGGCTGACCGGTTACTCGGAGGCCAGTGGGTTTCAGGTTCGGTAACTCAACCCCGGGACTCCCCAGGGAAGCGAGCCCCCTCATAAGGAGGGGCTCGCTACGTCCGTAGCGGGGAGACGTCGAGCTCAGTTGTCCTGCTGTCCTCATGGATTTCCCAAATGTCATGC
>CAZLEQ010000011.1:1343-68877 GCA_964558575.1 uncultured Acidimicrobiaceae bacterium
GCTCTGGTTGACGAACTGATTGCCACCTATGGGAGCTGGCGTGACCCTGAGATTGAGGTGCAGGTGGCTACCGCGATGACTGGTCGAGGATTCCTGTTAGAGAATCTGGGTCGGTACGAAGAGGCCCGGGCTGCGTACGAAGAGATGGTAGACCGGTATGAGGAAAGCACCGATGCCTCTGTGGCAAATCAGGTGGCCGTATCAATGGCCGGTGTAGGTCGTTCCTTGGATCTGATGAGGCGGTATGAAGAGGCGCTCGATGCCTACGACGCCGTTGTCGATCGATACTCCACGAACTCTGATCCGCTCGTGTTAGGGGAAGTCGCTTACGCCATGGTGGGGCGAGGAGTGGCTTTGGAAAATCTTGGCCGAGCGAACGAGGCGCTCGTCGCCTATGACGAGGCCCTCGAACGGTTCGGCGAGAGTTCTGATCCCTCTGTCGAGGTGAGCACGGCAGTCGCGATGACGGGTCGGGGCGTCGTGCTCTCCTTGCTCGATAGGAACGCAGAAGCGATGGCGGCATGGGACGAGGTCATCTCCGATTACGGGACAACCTCGGATTTGGAACCCCGATCTGCGTGGCAAATCGATTACCAGGTTGCGACCGCCTACCTGTGGAAGTTATCGGCTCTGGTGAACTCCGGTGACACGGAAGCGGCGGGATCGACTTGGGCGGCGATGGTGGTTCGGTTCGCCTCCAACGAAGATCCGGCGATCGACGATCTGCTGAGCGAGGCAACTTCGATCATGAAAGACGTCCAAGATGACCAATCAGGCGGGTAGCCGATAGACCGTGGGTGAACCTGATCGCATTCAAAGTGATATCGGTGCTGATGTCGAGCACGCTGCCTGGTCTGACGAGGCGTTCGTGCGAGGCCCACGACCCTGGCCAAGGGAAGACGCAGCGGCCTTGAAGTAATGGCCTGACAGCGCAGGATAACTGCCCGCCTCTGCTTGGCGTAGCGGGGTTGACCTTATTCAGAACAGAGCAGGGTTCTTCTCAGGAGTGTGGTCAGTGGTCATCGGCCACGCCCTCATGATGGCCATGGCCGGTGCCATGGAGAAGAGCTCTTAGGGTCAGATGGCCCTATTCAGGCTGGAGCATCGTCGTAGTTTTGTCTGCAACTCGACTGAGGCTCGCTGATAAAGGGCTGATTCTCGGCACGACGATCGAGTGATTGGATAGCACACAGTCGAGTAAACGCAGGAGACGTCTCCGCTGGATTTCCTGGTCTACGAGGTCGGACTTGAAGTTCAAGGGGAAGCGTCCCTTTGACAGCTCTTGTATGAGGAGGTGCGATGTCCGGGATCGGGCGCTTCGTGAATGGGGTCGCGAGGCAGATCCTAGAAAGCGCTCTGATGATTTCTAGGAGTCTGCTCCACGGCGCCGACCCGTCTCCGACATGGTGGCCCACCCACGGCTCGATCCGAGTTGCCATCGGGGCAATTCCCTATTCCGCCGATGGCGGCTCAGGCGAGAATGAGTCTGCGGATGCCTGGATCAAGGTGGGTTTCCACTCGGCGAGGGTGTGGGCACAGTGATCGAGGACACTGGGATTGGGGTCGACGAGGGTCAACTCGATGTCTCTTGGCGGGTTCGCCTGGGTGATGAAGTATCCGGTACCGGGACCGACGTCCAGGTGTCTGCGTCCCATATGTTTCCTGTAGAGGTCGAGGGCCGGTTTGTCTCCCATCTTCCACACACGGGGAGCGATGAATCCCAGAACCCACTTGTCATACGTCTTCAGAAAGCGGGGCGTGTAGTCCTTGAAGCCTTTGTAGCCAGGTTCGCTTGAGTCCAGATTCATCGACGTCACCCCCGACCAGCCTCTTTGTGCGGTTCGAGTCGTGCAGATAGTAGGTTGTCTCGTCTTCGGTCAGCACGCATTGGTCATCGCTCAGATCGCTCCGAGTCGACATGGGATGGGAGCGTTGTGGGTTCAGCCCGTCTCCGGGTTGAGTTCTGCTGAACGCTCGACCTCCGGAAGTCCGCGCAACACCAGGACGAGGGATGCGAGTTTCGGTGAATGCCCAATTCGATGGTCTGGCGCGACCCGGACCAGAGGTTGTCCGCATCCAGGATGTCCAACCCGGGAGTAGTTGTGAAGGCGATGGTTTATGAGCGGTACGGGCCCCCCGAGGTCCTCGCGGTGCGCGAGATGGATGCGCCCGTTCTCGGCAACCGGGATCTGCTCATCAGGGTCGAGGCGGCATCGGTGAACCGGTCGGACTGGGAAGGCCTGATAGGCAAGCCTCTCTACGCCAGGATGAGGGGGCTGCGCCGGCCTCACAGGCTGGTCCTCGGCTCCGACGTCGCGGGGCGGGTGGTGGAGGTGGGGAACGCCGTGGAGTCGTTCCGAGTCGGTGACGAGGTGTTCGGCGATGTCATGTACCACGGGGGGAGCGCCTTCGCCGAGTATGTCTGTGTCCCGGAGACGGCGGCCATCGTCCACAAGCCGCCGACGGTCACCTTCGCCGAAGCATCCACCCTTCCCCAGGCGGCGGTCATCGCCTTCCAGGGCACGTCGGGACGCGTCGAGCCGGGGGATCGAGTCCTGGTCAATGGCGCGGGCGGGGGAGCGGGCGCCTTCGCGGTGCAGATGGCGAAGACCGCCGGGGCGCAGGTCACTGGTGTCGACAATGGCTGGAAACAGGAGTTCATGCGGTCTCTCGGCGCCGACCAGGTGCTCGACTACACCGCGACGGACTACACCAGGACAGGCTCCCGCTACGACCTCATCCTGGACCTGGTCTGTGAGCGGTCGATGTTCGCCATCCGGCGTGCTGTCGCTCCCGGCGGCCGCTACTCGGTGGTCGGCGGCTCGGTGCCCGCCCTGTTGTCGGCTGCCACCGTCGGACGACTCTTATCGACTGGCGGCAGGAGGATCGGGGTTCTCATGGTGCGACCCAACAAAGAGGATTTGGTTCGGGTCGGCGAGATGGTCGCCGCCGGCGTGTTACGCACCACCATCGAGCGGACCTACCCGCTGGATGAACTCCCCGAGGCGTTGCGCCACCTTGGGGAAGGTCGCGCCCTCGGGAAGCTCGTCATCGAGATCGGTTGACCTCGTCATACTCCACCGACTCCATAGGCTCGCGTGCCGGGTCGAACCGGCACGATCGCCCTCTGCTCATGCCGGGGGCGACGGCGGTGATCACCCCTCACCTGAGACAGCTCGAGGCGTGCGTGCATCAGAGCGCAGACCCTTTCGGGTGTCGGCCGTTGGTTTCATGCCGGCCGAACGCATCAGGATGTCCTTCGCAAGACCCTCCCGTCCCATTTCGTCAACCCGCCGAGGTCGCAGTCTGTTCTAAAGCTTCGAGGATGAGATCGAGGCCAAATTCGAACTCGCTGTCGAAGCTGAATCCGGACCTCTGTGCGTGTTCTGCAATCTCGACAAGATGCGGATACTCGTCGATCGTGTGTGGTTCGAGGAGGGACCGCTCCGAGTCGGTCCTATCCTCTGACGCGCTGATCGGCATGCTGGTCTCCTGGATGACGTGCCCGTACACGTAGCTGTCGAGCAGCCAGAAGGCGTGGGCGGCGTTCTCGATGGAAAAGCCTGCCGATCGCAGGCTGCCGAGGATTGTGTCCACATAGCGCAGGGCGGCAGGCCCGGTCGAGCCGCGCGCCTCCAGTAGTCCGATCGCCCACGAGTGGAGGCTGAGCACCGCGCGCGCCGAGAATGCCCGACGCCTCATGGCCCCTTTCCAGTGAGCTCCTTGGTCTGGGATCTCTATCTCGCCAATGACCAGCTCGACGATTCCATCCAGGATCTCCTCCTTGTTGGCCACGTGCTTGTAGAGCGACATCGCCTCGACTCCGAGCTCGGAGCCCAGCCGGCGCATGGTCAGGGCGCCGAGTCCGACTCGATCGGCCAGGTCGACCGCGGCTTGCAAGACACGTTCTCTGCTCAGCGGTGGCCGTGGTGAAGGGTCTGCACTAGGTGTCACGTTTTGACAAGCTTACTAAGTAAACGTACGATTACTTAGTAAGCCAATCAACCCACCAATCATAGGAGCCAAAGTGTCCCCCCACGCCGAGAAGGCACAGAGGACCACTGACCAAGAGTTCGAGCCCGCCCACGTGAGCGTGAGGATGAAGATCTCGGGGCTCTGGACGGCAATGCTATTCGTCTTCGCCTACGTCGACATCTTCAGCCTCTACCGAGCCGACTTTCGAGCCGACATCGAGGCCGGGACGATCGGCGGGTTCGCTGTCAACCAATCGTTCCTCCTGGCAACCACCATCTATGTTGTGATCCCCAGCCTGATGGTGTTCGTCACGCTGGTCCTGCGACCGAGAGCCAACCGTACCGTCAACGTCGCGCTGAGCAGCATGTATGCGTTGACGATCATCGCGGGGGCGATCGGTGAGTTGAACTACTACATCCTCGGCAGCGCCATCGAGGTCGCCCTGCTGGCGGCGATCGGTTACCACGCGTGGACCTGGCCGAAACTGTCTTCACCGACCTCCGCTACCGGACGAGAGGCCACGCCTCAATCCGCGGTCCTATAGGGCGATTGATCGACTCCGGCCGCCGACCGCCGCAGACGAAACAACCCGCCTCTCAGATCCTGGCGATCAGAGGGCCGGGTTTGTCGAGTCTGAGACCTCTACCGGAGGTCTTCAGTCCGGAGGTGCCCATGTGTTGGTGAGGTTGGCGCGGTTTTGCAGGGAAGCAGTGACTGGTGTCCCTCTACATAATTAGATATATAACTAGATCACAAGTAAACTCGGAGTTATTACTGATGAGGAGAAAACCGATGACCAGTTCTGACGGGCTCGGCCTGAGCCGGAGTGGAGATCGCATTGCCAGATTTGTCTCCTGGATGCGAGTGAGCTGGGTTTGGTACGACAATCATCTCCCATTGGTCCCTCAACTCGCTCGGTTCGAGCTTCCCTCCCCTCCCAGGCAGCGATCGATCGCAGCGGTTCACGAGGCAGAACGTCATGAGTGAATTGGAGAGTGCGGCGGCCCGGAGGCGCAATCAGATCGAACGCGGCAAGGCAGCGCGTGCTCAGTGCGGCGGATGTGGCCATCCACGAAAAGAACATCGCGAACGATTCTTGTGCACGGTGCCGAAGTGTTCGTGCGACGGGTACTTCCTGATGGAGCTGGCGTCGAAATAGGTCGACTCTCGAGAGCGCCCTGCCTGCTCAGATCGTTGCTGCAACGGTCATGTTCATCGCCCCTCCCGTTTCACCATGATGTTGGGACTGAATGCAGGGGTGTCGCCAAGTCTGGTGAGGAGGGTGCGGAGGAGCCGGGCGAGGTCGTTTCTCTCGGACGACCCGAGCATCCCGACGATCTCGGCTTGAGTCTGGAGAAGAATGGCGAGAGCGTCTTCAGCGAGGTCTTTGCCCGCTGGGGTGAGATGTACGAGCACACCGCGCCCGTCTTGAGGGTTGGGTCGGCGTTCGACGAGCCCGGCTGCCTGGAGACGATTGAGCCGGACTGTCATTCCCCCACTGGTCAGCAAGAGATCCTCAGCCAAAGCGGATGGGCTCGAGGGCCCTACGAGGTCGAGCTCGGTGAGGGTCTCTTGGTCGCCCCGATGGCTGAGGCCGTACGCGGCGGCAATGCGGTCCAGTCTCGCCTGGAGGAAGTGGGCGGCGCGTAGCACTCGGGTCCCTACTTCGAGTGGAGAGAAGTCCATGTCGGGTCGAGACGTCTTCCACCTCTCGAGGATGAGGTCAAGTCTGTCGCTGGTGCTCTGCTCGTCCATGTCGGAGATCAACGTAAATGGTTGTTACCTATACTTCAAGTAATATATCGAGGGAAATAACGAGAGAGAAGAGGTCTCGTTCCCGAGCCAGGGCGGACGGCCTCCGGTTACCGGGACTGTGACCCGGGTGTGGTCGCCCGACTCCAGTTCATTCGGGCTGGTCAAGCGATCGGGTTCACGCTCCGAGAACTGAGGGAGATCCTCGACATCAGGGGATCGGGGGCAGCACCCTGTCGCCACGGCGCGGAACTCGTCGACGACAGGATCCCGAAGTGTGGATCGACGGATCAGAGAAATCCGAGTGCCGTGTGCCCGCAGGATTCGGGTCGCTCAGCTCGCTTGCTCACAGGGCCAGGATGATGGCGACGGGATAGGCGCAGAGGAGCACCACACCCTCGATACGACGAAGCCGGTCCCCGCTCCAGGCGATTCCGCCCGCGAGAAGGGCTACCAGCACCATCACTATCAGGTCGGGCCGGAAGTCGGTGACGAGAGAACCGGAGCCCATGACGCCGGCTGCGCCGACGACGCCGAGCGAATTGAACACGTTCGACCCGAGGATGTTGCCGAGCACGAGGTCGCTACGTCCCCGACGGCCTGCGGCGATGACAGCGCCCAACTCGGGGAGACTCGTTCCCAGAGCCAGGATGGTGAGACCCACCACACCTTCGCTCATGCCGATCTCGAGGGCGATGCCTTCGGCTCCGATCACCATCGCCCGGGCACCGGCGAGGAGAACTCCGAGCGAGACGAGGGCGATCACCACGTCGCGCCATGCCGGCCCGGTCGCCGCGTCCTCGACTGCCTCGGTCGTGTCGTCTCGCTTCGACCAGGTGACGACTGCAATCCCGGCGAGGACCAACCCGAGGAGAAGTGCCGCTCCCTCGTAGACCCGGAGGACGCCGTCCCAGAGAAAGAGCGAGGCGAGGACGAACGAGGTGAGCATCAGGGCTCCCTCCTTCTTGATCACTCCGCTCTGGCCTCCGAAGGGGAAGATGATCACGGCCACCGCGAGGATCAGCGAGATGTTGGCGATGTTCGAGCCAACCACGTTGCCCACTGCCAGATCGAGCCCGTTGGGCTGGTCGAGTGCGAGGACCGACACCATCATCTCGGGAAGCGAGGACCCGAAACCGATGACCACGGCTCCGACGATCACCGGGGAGACGCCCCAGCGATGGGCGAGGTCCGCCGAAGAGAGGACCATCCGGTCGGCGGAGACCACGATCAGGGCGATGCCTACGAGGAGGAGGAGGACGTCGACGATCATCGGGTTTGCCTTCCTCTGGTCTCCCTGCCGCGCTGCCAGCTCATGAGTGCGAGTATCGCCGCAGCGGAGGCCAGTAGGGACTTTAGGCCCTTTCTTTACTAACGAACGTTCGTTAGCAATACGGACACGATGACCTTGCACCCCCCGGTAGGTGGCTGAATGGCTCGAGTCACGCGTCGTCAGTTCATCAAGGTGGCCGGCGGGGCCGGCCTGGCCGCGATCTCGGGGGTGCTCGACCTCGAGCTACTCGCCCTCGAGGCGTTCCCCGGCATCGACAACCCTCTCCTCACCTATCCCAACCGGGGCTGGGAGCAGATCTACCGAGACCAGTACGCATACGACAGCAGTTTCACGGTGATTTGCGCTCCCAACGACACCCACATGTGCCGGCTTCGTGCCTTCGCCCGTAACGGGGTGGTCACCCGTCTCGAACAGAACTACGACGGTGCCAACTACACCGATCCCCAGGGGAACACCTCCACCGCCCACTGGAACCCACGCGGCTGCCTCAAGGGCTTCACGCTGCATCGGCGGGTCTACGGCCCCTATCGCCTGCGCGCCCCGATGGTTAGAACCGGCTGGAAGGAGTGGGCCGACGACGGGTTTCCCTCCCTCTCCGACGATCCGGAGCTGCGGACCCGATATCGATTCGACGATCGGGGAAACGACACCTTCATCCGACTCACCTGGGACGAGGTCGACGACTATGCGGCCCGGGGGTTGGAGGCCATCGCCCGCACCTACTCGGGAGAGGATGGCCACCGCCGGCTCATCGATCGGGACGGCTACGAGCCGGAGATGCTCGAATTCTGGGAGGGGTCGGGTGTCCGGACGATGAAGTTCGGGTCTTCGCTGCCGGTCCATGGTGTGGCCGGCAAGTTCGGGCTCTTCCGGTTCGGCAACATGCTGGCGCTCCTCGACGCAAACGTCCGCGGCGTGGGACCCGAAGATGCGGTTGGCGCCAGGGACTGGTCGGAGTACACCTGGCGGGGCGACCAAGCCCCCGGGTTCCCGTTCGTGCATGGGCTCCAGACCACCGAGGTCGACTTCAACGACCTCCGCTACAGCCGTCTTCTCATCCAGGTGGGCAAGAACCTGGTCGAGAACAAGATGCCGGAGAGCCATTGGTTTCAAGAGATCATCGAGCGCGGGGGCAAGCTGGTCTCCATCGTCCCCGAATACGGGCCCCAGTCGTCGAAATCCGATTACTGGATCCCGGTGCGGGCCGGTCTGTCCGATACCGCCATCTTCCTCTATCTGGCCAAGGAGCTCATCGAGCGCGACCTCTACGACCTCGACTTCGTGAAGCGATTCACCGACCTCCCCCTCCTGATCCGTCTCGACGACCTGACCAGGCTGCGCGCCGAAGAGGTGTTTGCCGGCCATGGGCCTCTACTCGATCCCGAAGGCCCCAGCTTCACCCTCCACGGCATGACCCCCGAGCAATACGAGGAGATCGGCGACCGGGTGATCAGAGACACTTCGGGCCAGCTACGTGCCATCAGCCGGGAACAGGTGGGAGACCGTCTGGCCGAGTCCGGCCTGGATCCGGAGGTCGACTGGCGAGGGACGATCACCCTGGCCGATGGGTCCGGGGTCGAAGCGGCCACGGCGCTCAACCTCTATCGAGAGCATCTGGCCGACTACGACCTCGACACGGTTGCCGACATCACCGGATCGCCCAAGGAACTGCTGGAGCGGCTCCTCGAGGACGTGGCCACCATCCGGCCGATGTCTATTCAGGTCGGTGAGGGCGTCAACCACTATTTCCACGCCACCCTCCACAACCGGGCCACCTACCTGGTCTCGATGCTCACCGGTCAGATCGGCATCCCCGGCTCAGGGGTGAGCACCTGGGCCGGCAACTACAAGGGGGGCATCTTCCATGCCGCCCCTTGGTTCGGCCCTGGAGTAGGCGGCTACGTCAACGAAGACCCATTCAACCCACTCCTATCGGAGAGGGACACCTACGACTTCGACAACGTCCATCATTACCTTCACGGCGAAGACACCTCCTACTGGGGCTACGGGGACCGGCCGCTGGTGGTCGACACGCCCGCCGAGGGGCGCAAGGTGTTCACCGGACGAACCCACATGCCCACTCCGACCAAGGTGCTCTGGTACAACAATGCCAACCTGATCAACCAGGCCAAGTGGGCCTACCACCTGATCAAGCACACCAACCCCAAGGTCGACATGATCGTCGACCAGCAGATCGAGTGGACCGGGTCGGCAGAGTTCGCCGACATCGTCCTCCCCGCCAACAGCTGGTTGGAGTTCGAGACGCTCGAGATGGGGGGCTCGTGCTCCAACCCGTTCCTCCAGCTCTGGAAGGGCGGAATCAGGCCTCTCTACGACAGCCGTGACGACGTGGCCATCTTCGCCGGAGTGGCGAGAGCGCTGGCCGGGCTCACCGGTGAGCCACGATTCGCCGACTACTTCAAGTTCGCCAGCGAAGGTCGGCCGGAGGTGTACCTCGACAGAGTCCTGAAGGGTTCGTTCACCACCGAGGGCTACACCGTCGACGACATCATGTCGGGCAAGTACGGCGAGCCGGGCGGGGCACTGATGCAGTACCGCACCTATCCCCGCATACCGTTCTGGGAGCAGGTCAACGACAGTCTTCCGTTCTACACCGACACCGGCAGGTTGAACGCCTATTGCGATCTCCCCGAGGCCATCGAGTACGGGGAGAACCTGATCGTCCACCGCGAGGCGGTGGAGGCCACTCCCTACCTCCCGAACGTCATCGTCTCGACCAGCCCCTGGATCCGGCCGAACGACTACGGCATCGACCCTGGCGACCTCGATGCCGATCGCCGGCAGGTGCGCAACATCAAGATGTCGTGGCCCGAGGTGCGTCGCACCGTCAACCCTCTATTCGACGAGGGATACCGTTTCCTCTGCCTCACCCCCAAGTCGCGTCACTCGGTCCACTCCTCATGGGCGGTCACCGACTGGCACTGGATCTGGAACTCCAATTTCGGCGACCCACACCGAACCGAGACCCGCATGCCCGGCGTGGGTGATGCCCAGCTCCACATGAGCCCTGCCGATGCGCGCAGTCTGGGCCTGGAGAGCGGTGACTGGGTCTGGATCGATGCCAACCCGGCGGACCGCCCCTACGTCGGCGCCTCACCCGATGACCCCTTCTACGAAGCGGCCCGGCTCATGGCGAGAGTGACGTACAACCATTCGTATCCGCCGGGGGTCACCATGATCAAGCACGCCTTCTACATGGCGACGCCGCGGACGATTCGAGCACAGAAGAGCCGCGCCGACGGTCGCGCCCTGGCCGACACCGGCTACCAATCGAGCTTCCGCCACGGCAGCCAGCAGTCACTCACCAGAGGCTGGGCCCCGCCGATGCATCAGACCGACAGTCTCTTTCACAAGAGGGCCGCCGGTATGGGATTCATCTTCGGTTTCGACGTCGACAACCATGCCATAAACACCGTCCCGAAAGAGACTTTGGTCCGGATCACCCTGGCGGAGCCGGGTGGGCTGGGAGGCAGTGGGGTCTGGTCGGGTGCGACCACGGGTCACAGCCCGGGCAGCGAGTCGAGGTTCATGCAGCGGTACCTGTCCGGCCAGATCGTCACCATCAAGGGTGTCAGCACATGAAGATTCTCGAGTCTGGCGACCCATTCGAGCTCGTCGGCGTGCGACGCCCGGTTGAGATCGGCGTCGAAACCGACACCGACACCGCCCGTTGCCTCATCGAGGAGTACGCGCTGGCAGGCTTCTCCGCCAAAGAGATCTTGCAGTTGTTCGTCTCGCCGGCATATGCGATGCCGAACGCGATCTACCGACGACGCGGCGCCGATTTCGTGACTGCACTCGTCGAGGCGGTCTTCGGAGGCGTGCGATGACCACTGCGTACAACTGGCAGCTGGGTCGGGAGATGGACTTCCGTTTCGAGGGAGGCGGAGCGAAGCGGCAGTTCGCCGCGGTGTTCAACATCAACCGGTGCATCGCCTGTCAGACCTGCACCATGGCCTGCCGGTCGACATGGACCTTCTCCCCGGGCCAGGAGCTGATGTGGTGGAACAACGTCGAGACCAAGCCCTACGGAGGTTATCCCCGGGATTGGGATGTCAAGACGCTCGAGCTCCTCGAGGAGGCGAACCCGGGTGGTCAGGTGTGGGACTACGGAGAGCGGGGCGAAGACGCCCCATACGGCACCTTCGAGGGCAAGACCATCTTCGAGGCCGCCGACTCCTCCGAGCACGCGGTGGGATACCTTCCGAGCGACGAGGAGTGGAAGGGCCCCAATCGGTTCGAGGATCACGGAACCAAGTGGACGGCGAAGGGGGCCAGTCTCCCCGAGCACGAGGGCTGGTTCTTCTATCTGGCCCGAATCTGCAATCACTGCACCTATCCGGCGTGCCTCGCCGCCTGTCCCCGGAATGCCATCTACAAGCGACCAGAGGACGGGATCGTTCTCATCGACCAGGAGCGGTGTCGGGGCTACCGCAAGTGTGTGGAGGCCTGCCCCTACAAGAAATCGATGTACCGGCCGACCACCGGGACGTCGGAGAAGTGCATCGGGTGTTACCCCCGCCAGGACGGAGACGACCCCCTCACCGAGGGACATCCCATGGAGGCCCGCTGCATGACGGCCTGCGTGGGCAAGATCCGAATGCAGGGCCTGGTGAACGTCGAAGCCGACGGGACCTGGACAGAAGACCCCGACCACCCTCTCTACTACCTGGTGCACGAAGAGCAGGTGGCGCTGCCCCTCTACCCCCAGTTCGGCACCCAGCCCAACATCTACTACATCCCGCCGCGCTGGGTCCCCCGCGACTATCTGCATCAGATGTTCGGTCCGGGTGTCGACCGGGCCATCGACCGTTACACCCGGCCCTCCCGGAGACTCCTCGCGGTCCTACAGCTGTTCCGAGCCTCCCAGCAGGTCATCTTCTCCTTCGACGTGGAGGAGGGGGAAAGGGTCGGCGAGGTCCAGGTGGGTGGGGAGGCCTATGAGATCTACAACGACACCGCGGTGGGCTTCGACGCCGACGGGCACGAGATCGTCCGCATCAGTGTCGAAGAGCCGCTCCACGAGCGCCCCCTGAAGGTGAACTCGATATGACACTCACCGCCGATCTAGAACGCGACCTGATCCAGGCGACGGGGCGTTTCACCGTCTACTCCCTCCTGGCGACCGGATTCATGCTCCCGACCGAGGGCCGGCTCGAAGTCGTGGCGTCGACGCTCCTTCCCGCGGTCTCCAAGCTCGACGTCGGAGCCGAGGCCGGGGAGGCGGCGCTCAGGGCGAGAGAGGCCTTGCCCATCGGGATCGAGACCCTGCGCCGTCAGTACATGGAGTTGTTCCCGCCCATCGCCTCCCAGGATGCCCCGGGACATGAGACCGGTTATCGCGGCGACCAGATCTTTCAACAGTCAGCGATCATGGCCGACATCGCCGGCTTCTACCGGGCGCACGGGCTGCAGGCCGGCGGTACCGAGCGAGAACGTCCGGATCACATCACGGTGGAACTGGAGTTCATGGCCTTCCTCGCCAAGAAGGAGGCGCTGGCTCTCCGCACTGGTGCTCCGGACAATGCCTCGATATGTCGTGACACCGCCTCCGCCTTTCTCCGCGACCACCTTGGTTGTTGGGGTCCTGCGTTCGGCCTGCGGGCCCGCGCCGTGGCCTCGAGCCCCTGGTACTCGGCGCTCGGAGAGCTGCTTGCAGTGTGGATCGAATGGGATTTGCGCGCCATGGGTATCGAGCCGGAGGAGGTCGTAGAGGATCCCTTGCCTCATGCGGCCCCGGACGATGGCGGCTGTGGCCCCTGCCCGGCCCCCTCGCCTGGAGGTGGGCCGTGACCCTCTTCAGGTCGAAGGTGGCGCTGTTCTCGGCCCTGGTCTTGGTCGCGGTTCTCCTGCGAGTCGCCGATGCCAATCCGGCGATGGCCCAGAACCAGTCGATCGGAGCCTGGGGTGTCACCACGGCACCGCCGATGGATGGCTCCGCTCCCGAGTGGCAGTCGATTCTGCCGGTCTTTCTGCCGACTACGTCTCAGCAGGTGGAACTACCGATGGGAGGTGGCGCCATCGAACGCCTCGCGGTCAGGGCAGTGCATCACGACGAGCGTCTGTACGTGATGTTGGAGTGGTCGGATCGGACACCAGACCGGGACTCCGATCGTCACGAGGTGTTCAGTGATGCCGCCGCCATCCAATTCCCCGCGGAAGCGGGGAGTGAAGTGCCCGCCATCTGCATGGGTCAGGCAGACCAGGCGGTCAACATATGGCATTGGCGCGCCGACCAGCAGAATGGTCCCCCCACCCTGTCCGAGTACGGCTACGTCGACTCGTATCCATCGACCGACGACCTCTACTTCACGGCCCGGGAGGCAGGCAATCCGCTAGCCCGGGTCGAAGCTCGAACCGGGATGAGCAATCTCGTCGCCGGGGGTTTCGGGACCCTGGAGATAACCGACCAGGGTGGACTCGATGGCCACGCGGTCCACAAGGACGGCCGTTGGATGGTGGTGTTCGCGAGACCGTTCACCGCCACCGGCGACATGCAGCCCACGATCGGCGGGGGCCCCATCGACGTCGCGTTCGCGGTGTGGGATGGCAGCAGGGGAGAGCGAGACGGCATCAAGTCGGTGTCGACGTTCACCCAGCTTCGGGTGACCCCCGAAGACCCACCTCGCCGACCGGTAGCCGCCACCGACGATTGGCCGGGTTACACGCCGTCGAACCCGATGCTCGTCGTCTCATACGGCTTCATCGTCCTGTTGACCCTGGGAACTCTGGTGGTCTGGCGGTACATGCGGAGGAGTGAAAGGGGCTCAGATGCCGAGAGCAGCGTCTAACTCGATCCTGCGGCTCCTGTCCGGATGGCTGGGGCTCGTCGTCATCGTCGAGTTGGTGCTCTTGCGAACCGGTACCCGGACTCTCATCCACATCCCGGGACTGGGCCGCTTTGACACTTCTATAGGGATGCTCAGCGAAGCGGGGCGTCTCGCCTACTACCTGGCAGTGGTCTTGGTCGTCGCCGTGCTGGTGTATCTCGGTCGCATGACCTGGACCGGTGGGACCCTGGCGGGGAGGGTGCTCGCCGGCGTGGTTTCGGTCTTCCTCGTCACCTCGCTCCTGGGGCGAATCGGCGTGGCCACCCCCTCGGTGGTGGCTTGGATGTCGGTGATGGTGTTGGTCGCGGTGTTGGCCCTCACCTGGCGTGGGGCGCAGAGCGTTCCGGTCGCCGCGTTCGTCGCCGCCTCGGTCTCGGCTTCCTGGAGCATCCTCGGACAGGGGCTCGGACCTGGGATCTCAGGGCCTACCGTCGATTTCGCGGTCGTTCTCGCCGAGGGGCTTCTGCTCCTGGCACTGGCGACCACGCCCCTTGTCGTTCTTGGGAAGGTGAAGACCTCGGCCGTGGTCGCGGGAGCGGCCGTCTTCGTCCTGGTCGGGGCAGGATTCTGGGCTGGCGGCTCGACCCTGTCCATCTTGACCCTGTGGAACCTCGGGGTTCCCGGCTGGTTCTCGCCGATCGCCTACGGGTTTGCCTTCGGCGGCCTGGTGATCGCTCTGGGGTCGGCCCTGGCTGACCGCCGGGTCACGATCGCAGCCGGTCTGCTGCTGTTGATCGCCGGGGGCGTAGGGCCAATCAGCACCTATCAGACGGCGCTCGCCTTGACCGCGGTGATCCTCCTTGGGCTCGCCGTGGGCACGACCGGCCCGGCGTCGGTTCCCGAGGTCGACGATGATGAAACAGCCTTCGGGGCGGGAGGTGGCGACCTCATCCCAGTCGGTATGACTGATCCGAGTCCGGTCGCACCACGACCAACCGGTGACTGATCAGCCAACCGAAGCGGAGAGGCTCGATCCGCTGATCAAGCAGCGGCTATCTCCTCGAACCGCCGCAGCCGCTCGGCCAGCACCTCGAGAGCCTCGTCGATGAGCGGCTTGACCCGGTGCTCCGCCACACCGATCTCGTTGGCGACGCTCGCCATGGTGGCCGGCGCTCCCATCACGTCGAGCCCGTAACGCAGTTCGACGGCGCGGCGGTGGAGCGGGGGGAGTTCGGCGAGGGCATCGTGGAGGGCCTCTGAGATCATGACCTGCTCGACCTCGCCGTCGGGCTGCAGGGCAGTGAGATCGGCGATGAAGTCACCGAGCATGGCCCCGTCCTCTCCGACGGGAGACTCGAGCGCCACCGTCGAACCGACCCGGAGAGCGTCCTCGACATCATCGACGTCGATGCCGGTCTCCTCGGCGATCTGTTCTGGCGTCGGCGTCCTCCCGAGCTGGGACTGAAGGGCCTCGGAAGCGGCGCGGACCGCGGGAACGAAGTCGTGCAGTCGCGCCGGGAGACGGATCGAATCACTCAGGTTGGCCCGGGCGCGCTGCATCGCCTGACGAATCCACCAGGTGGCGTAGGTCGAGAACTTGAAGCCACGACGCCAGTCGAACTTCTCGACCGCGGTGATCAGACCCAGATTCCCTTCCTGGATCAGGTCCAGCATGTCGACGTCGTTGCCGGCGTAGCGGCGGGCGTTGGCGACCACCAGTCTCAGATTCGCCTCGACGAAGCGACGACGCGCGGTCTCACCCTCGGATACCCTGTGCTGCAGCCGGGTGCGTTCCCCGGTCTCGAGCTTCTCGCCCGACTCGAGACGCTGACGCGCCTCGTCGCCGGCTTCGATCGCTTGGGCGAGCCGGACCTCGTCGTCGGCGTCGAGCAACTCGTAGGCTCCGATTCCGGCCAGATAGTGGCCCAGGAGGTCGGTTCCCGACGAACCGTTCGCGTCACCACGACGTCGCTTCGTGTTTGAGTATGAGGTCTTCTCCACAAAATGACGAACACTTGTTCGTGGGCGCGTATTCCCGCGAGTGGGCGCCAGAGGGGCACTGGCTGGGCTTTCGGGACATTCCACCGGACTGGGGACCCCCCGGGTCGTGGCATTATGGGGCGTTGTCGGCGAGGCTGGCAGCGAACAGAGCGAAAGGATGCGGCATGACTGTGGTCGCCGGGATCGATCAGTCACCAACATCGAGACATGTGGTGGCCAGGGCATTGGAGCAGGCCACCTGGCGCGCCACCGATCTCCACTTGGTTCATGTCTTCTATCAGCCGATGGTCTACACCGAGGCCGCGGTCAACTGGGGCGAGGTGGCCGCGTCGCAGCGGGCGGGAGTCTGGGGCAGCGTCGACGACCTGATCTCGGAGGTCGACGTGCCTTTGGAGCGAGTCGACCTCGAGGGCTATCCACCGGAGGCCCTGGTCAGGTATGCCAACGACCTCCGAGCTTCGTTGGTCGTAGTGGGAACCAGGGGGCGCGGGGAGATCGCATCCTTGGTGCTGGGAAGCACGAGCCATCGTGCCATCCACCTCGCCGAGTGCGACGTGTTGGTGGTGAAGGGGAGCCATACCGACTAGGCGGGCGTCGTTTCACGACCTCAGGGTCCGGGCAACGCTGGCGCGCCGCCCGGATCCCAGGGGTTCGAGTCTGTCATCAACCTCCGGCGAAGGCCATCTCGAATTCGGCCCGGAGCGCAGGGGTCGACGGCCCGCTGAAGCCGCAGTAGTTGACACTCCCGGCTTGTGCGGAGATCAGGTACTGCTCTCCGACTGCGAATGGGATTCCGCCGATCAGGGCTTCCATTCCCTGGGGCGCATTGAGTACGACCTGGGAGGCATCGCCGTCTCGGTACCACGTCTCGACGTCGAGCGTGATGCGGTCGCCATCGACCTCGGTCACGGTTCCCTCGAAGGCCAGTTCGGCGACCCGCTCCAGCTCCTCTGCAGAGAACATCATGCAGCTTGCCATCACGTCCTCACCTCCGGCCGTCAGCTCGAGCGGCGGGGAGTCCGCCACGGGCGGTGGGTCTTCACCACCGATCAGCGTTGTCCCCCCGGCCACCGCCAGCATTAGGGCGACCACGGCTGCCACGCCGACCGCCCAGGGGCGACGGGCGCCGGCAGGCGCCTCGGTCCTTTGTTTCACGGGTGTGCTCATCACTCTCTCCATTAGCTCACGCGACGACTCCGATGTCGTCGGCTCGGTGGGCACGACGGAGGGCATCGGGTCGATCTTGGCCAGTCGCTCTCTCATCTCGTCGCTCATCCGGGCGCTCCTATGTGCCTTCACCCGAGATATGTCCCGCCGGTGCCTGATCCTGTCGCTGCATGACCTTGGCGAGACGTGATCGTGCCCGGCTCAGCCGGAGGGTTGCCGCATTGACCGAGACTCCCAACACAGGTGCAATCTCCCTGGGCTCCAGCCGCTCCCAGGCCCAGAGGCGCAGGATCTCCCGATCGTCCTCGGCCAACGAGCCGAGTGCTGTCGCCAGTTCGGGATCCGGGCCGGCGTCCGCGGGGTCGCCGACCGGAGGGCCGGGGGGCTCGGCCTCGATGCGCCTCACCAGACGGAGATGCCGGTTGTGAGTGCGCCGCTGGTTGGCGAGCACGTTGCGGGCGACTCCGTAACACCACGGCAGCACCCGGTCCGGTGGGGCGTCGTCGAGACGACGCCATAGGGTGAGCATCACCTCGCTGAGGGCGTCGTCGGCGTCCGGCGATGTCGCCCGGCGACGCAGGTAGCGCTGGACGGGCTCATACACCTCTTCGACGGCGGACTCGAATCGTGTTCGCCGGTCTGTCTCGGGGCTCACTCGCGGGTCTGTGTCCGGTATCGACGTGATTCTGTCATCGATTCCGTTCATACATCCCCAATGGCGACTCTCGGCTCTGCGAATCGAGCGGGTGGCGTGGGGCGACGCTTCGGTGAGGCATAGTTCAGAGGTGGAAGAGACCAGGTCTGGCAGGCCTCCGTTACGAGCCCTCGCGGTGGCACTCGGTGCCTTCGTCATGTTGGGTTTGGTCGACGGCTCGCTGGGGGTGGCCTGGCCATCGGTGCGCGCCGCGTTCGGAAGGGGGCTCTCCGACCTCGGGGTGCTCCTCGCCTTTCTCAGCGCCGGCTATCTGGTGACGAGCCTTGGCTATGGCTTGCTCCATGCCCGTCTCGGCACCGGCGCGCTCGTGGGAATCGGCTCCGTCAGCCTCGCCGCTGGTGTCGCCGGGATAGCAATCGCTCCGCGCTGGAGCGTGATCACCACGGCTGCGGTGTTTATCGGTCTCGGAGGCGGTCTCGTCGATACGGGGATGAACGCTCATGCCGCCCTCGCCCTCGACGTCGGATCGATAAACCTGCTCCACGCCTGTTTTGGAGTGGGAGCGACGTTGGGACCCGCGGTGATCACCGTGAGCCTCGTCCTCAGCGACGCGTGGCGAGGCGGGTACGCGGCATTGTCGGTCTTGGCTGTTCTCTCCTCCCTGGCCATATGGACGCGGAGGAAGCGCTGGACCGGTGGTGCACAGGAACCGAGTGGTGCCACCGCGTCTACTGGGGGGCGTGTGGCGCGGTGGCTCCTCTTGATGCTCTTCTTCCTCTATACCGGGCTGGAGGTGGCCACCGGCCAATGGGCATTCACACTCTTGAACGAAGGGAGGGGTGTGGGTACCGCTACAGCCGGGACTTGGGTTGCCGTCTACTGGGCGGGGCTCACCGTGGGCCGATTCGGATTCGGTATCGTCGGTGACCGATTTCGTCCGCCCCGCATCCTCAACTCGAGCATGGTCGTTGCGCTGCTCGGCATTCTCTGGCTCTGGCTGGATCCTCTCGGTCTCGGGGCGATCGGTCTACCCGTCGCTGGCCTTGGTCTGGCGGCGGTATTCCCGACCCTGGTCTCGCTCACCCCGGCGCGGATCGGGAGGATCGCTTCGACCCGGAACATGGGGTACCAACTCGCCGCCGCCAACATCGGAGCCGCCGGCGTTCCCTGGATCCTCGGGGTGGTTGCCGAGAACCGGGGGTTGGGCGCCCTGGGACTCGGACTGTTCGTGACCGGGGCTCTTCTCACCCTGGTGCACCTCATCAGTGGACGAGGATCGAGCAGTGGAGGCACCCTTACCTCTTCGGCACGACAGGTCTAGGCGCCGCCCGCCGATATTCTGGCCCCGATGATGCGCGGTCTCTCCATCTTCTTTGCGCTGTCCCTCGTGGTCGCCGCCTGTACCGGTGGCGAGGGGGCGACGACCACCACCACTGGTGATCAGCGGACGCAAACCACCGCCGACGTAGCAGATACCACGACCACCATCGGAGAGGTCACCACGACCAGTGAAGTGGTCGCACCGACCACCACCGCCCCCGACCTCTCCGGTCTCGAAGGATTGTCAGACCAGGTCAGGGTGCAGCTCGAGACGCTGATCGAGGAGGCCCAGGAGATCCGGGGTCTGCCGTTCCTCAGCCCACCTCAGATAAGAGTGGTGACCGAGGACGAGCTGGAGGCACTGGTCCGGGCCGAGATCGAGGAGCAGTCTGAAGACTTCCCCGCCGACGAGGCCCTATACAAGATGCTCGGCCTGCTCAACGAGGCGGCCGATTTCGAGCAGATCGTCCTCGATCTCTACGGCGAGCAGGTCGCGGGATATTACGACGGCGAGACCGGTGAGATCGTGATCCCCGCGCATGATGAGGGTCTCACCGTGCTGCAGCGGGGGACCCTGCTGCACGAATTGGTCCACGCCCTGACCGACCAGCACTTCTCGTTCCACGAGTCCTTCCGGGTGATGATCGACGAAGACCGTCTCGACGAGGCCAGTGCCTACCAGGCCCTCATCGAAGGTGATGCCACTCTGGCCGAGGTGTTGTGGGCCCAGCGGCTGAGTCAGCGCGAGCTGGGGGAGTTCATCGCCCAGTCGCTCGAGATCGACACGACATCCTTCCAGGCCGCCCCCCGCTTTCTAACCGAGTCGTTGCTGTTCCCGTACGAGACCGGCCTGGCGTTCGTGCAGACTCTCTACGAGTCTGCCGGGGGCTGGGGCGAGGTGAACGAGGCCTACACGACACTCGCCGACCTTCCCGGATCCACCGAGCAAGTCATCAACCCCGGCGCCTACCGACGGGATCTCCCGGTCGAGGTGGAGATTCCCGACATCACCATCCCGGGGTACGAACTGGTGCGGACCTCGGTCTGGGGGGAACACGGCTTCCGACTGCTCCTCAACCAGGGATCCAACACCGAAACCGTGGCAGAGGCGGCCGCGGGATGGGGCGGTGATACATACCACCAGTGGTTCGACGGAGAGAACGCTGCGCTCCTCATCGTCTACCGGGGAGACACCCCCGGCGACATGCGGACGCTCGAGGAGGCATTGCTCTCGTTCGCCCTGAACGACTTCCCCGAGGATCACTTCGCGTGGGTCGAGGTGATGGGCGGGAACCTCTACTTCATCGCCGCCCATGAGCCCTCGGTTGGCGAGCAGATCCGATCTGGTGTCGGCCTCCCTGAACCGACCGGTTAGCGTCCCGACGTGCCCAGCGGCCGTCTCATCGTCTGCGCCACACCGATCGGAAACCTCGGCGACGTCTCCGAGCGTCTCCGCAACGCGCTCGCCTCGGCAGATGTCGTCTTCGCCGAGGACACCAGACGCACTGCCAAGCTCCTCAGCCACCTGGTGGTCTCCGTGCGGCTGGTGTCACTGTTCGCCGGCAACGAGCAGTCTCGATCGGGCGATGTGGTCGAAGCGGTGCGGTCGGGGAACACCGTGGTGCTGGTCTCAGACGCCGGCATGCCCACCGTGTCCGACCCCGGCGCTCCGGCTGTCCGGGCGGTACGGGAGGCGGGTTACCCGGTGACGGTCATCCCCGGTCCATCGGCGGTGACCACCGCGCTCGCCCTCTCGGGGTTCGGTGGTGATCGGTTCGTGTTCGAGGGGTTTCTCCCCAGGAAGGGGAGGGAGAGGTCGGAGCGACTCACGGAGCTGAGCAAGGAGACGCGAGCGGTGGTGTTGTTCGCCAGTCCCCACCGTATCACCGCCGACTTATCCGATCTCGCCGAGGCGTGTGGGGGGTCCCGCTCGGTGGCCGTGATGAGGGAGCTGACCAAGCTGCATGAGGAGACCTGGGTTGGTCCACTCCAAGGGGCGGTGGAGCGCTGGTCCGGTCCTGTGAGAGGTGAGGTGACTCTGGTCCTCGCCCCGGTCGAGCCACCGGCTCCTTCCGTCGAAGATGCGATCGACCGGGCGCGGGGACTCGTCGCCGGAGGAGCCAGCGTGCGCGAGGCGGCAAAGGCGGCGTCAGATGAGGCGGGCGCGTCGCGTCGGGAGGTCTACGAGGCCCTGCTCGAGGATCAGGAGTCGAGCTGAGATCGACAGGTGGAGCAGATGCCCTTCCCTTTGAACTGGGAGACCTGATGGTCGCTGCCACAGAAGGTGCAGGAGTCTGTCATCTTCCGCAGGACGATGTTTCCCCCTTCCACGTTGATGAAGAGATGATCGCCTTCCCTGATGTTGAACATTCGCCGGGTCTCGGCGGGTATGACGATCCTCCCCAGGTCGTCGATCTTGCGGGCAATCCCAGAATCCACGGCGCGCAGCCTACCGATCGAGACACGGGGGATGGCGGGTACCGTCATCATCGATGACCTGGGTCGACACACACTGTCACCTACAGCTCGACGGGCGTCCTCCCGGAGATCTGTTGGACCGTGCCGAAGACGTCGACTGGGTGGTGGCTCCGGGGATCGACGCCGAGAGCTCACAGGCATCACTCGACCTGGCCCGGGAGTTCCCCGGGAGGGTGCTGGCCACCGCCGGTCTCCATCCCCACGAGGCGTCGGCATGGCCCGAACAGCGAGCCGCGATCGAGGATATGGCAGCGAAGGTTTCGGCGATCGGGGAAACCGGTCTCGACTTCTATCGAGACCTGTCCCCGCGTGAGGCACAGGAGGTCTCGTTTCGGGATCAGATCTCGATCGCCCTCGACTCAGACAAGCCGGTCATCGTTCATTGCAGGGACGCCTTCGGTGATGTACACCGGATCATCGAGGAAACCGGTGTCGGCCCCCAGGCGATCCTCCATTGCTGGACCGGTGGCACTCGTTGGACGCGACGCTTCCTCGAGCTCGGGGTGACTTTCTCCTTCGCCGGGCCGGTTGCCTTCGAGACGGGGGAGACCATCCGCCTGGGCGCCGAGTTGGTGCCGCCGGAGCGGGCACTCGTCGAGACCGACACCCCATATCTCGCCCCGCCACCACACCAGGGTTTGCGCAACGAGCCCTCGTGGGTGTCCTATGTGGGCATGGCGCTGGGTCGAGTGTGGGACATGCCGGTGACCGACGTCGCGGCAGCCACGTCTGCCAACGCCGTCCGGATCTTCTCCCGGTGACCGCGCAGACCCGATCCGAGATCGCCGGGTTGCTGCAGCGACATGGGTTGGCCCCAACCCCCCGTCTCGGCCAGCATTTCCTCGCCGACGCCAACATCACGAGGAAGATCGTGGCGCTGGCCGGGGTTGGTCCCGGATCGCGCTGCGTCGAGGTGGGAGCGGGGACGGGGACTCTGACCAGGGCGCTGGCCGCCACCGGTGCCCACGTCGTCTCCTATGAGATCGACCATGGATTGCGCCCCGTGCTCGCGGAGGTGACCGCCGGCCTCGATGTGGAGCTCAGGTTCGTCGACGTCACCACGGTCGACTTCGCCGCATCACTGCATGGTGACCGGTGGGCGATGGTGGCCAATCTCCCTTACAACGTCGGCACCCCTGTGGTGTTGAAGGCACTGCGATCGGCCCCCAACGTCCAACGGTTCGTGGTCATGGTGCAAAAGGAGGTGGCGGAGCGTTTTGCCGCTTCCCGGGGCAGCACCGGTTATGGCCTGCCGTCGGTCGTGGCCGGGATCCACGCCGAGACGTCGGTGGCGTTCACGGTTCCTGCTCAGGTGTTCTACCCACCGCCCCGAGTGGAGTCGGCCGTGGTCGTGATGGAGAGGAAACCGGCCCCGGTCGAGGCGGACCGTGCCGTGGAGTTGGCCAGGGCGGGGTTCGGCCAGCGGCGAAAGATGCTGCGACGGTCCCTGGCGAAGGTCCTGGACGACCCGGTGGCCAAGCTGGAGGCCGCTGGTATCGATCCCACCGATCGCGCCGAAAACCTCGGTCCGGACGACTACTTGAGGTTGGCGACGGTCTGATGCCCCGCTACGAGGCACCGGCGAAACTCAACCTGTCGCTGTTGGTTCGACCAGCTCGCGACGACGGATACCACCCGCTCGAGTCCCTGGTTCAGACTGTGGGGTGGTGCGACCTACTGCAGGTGGAGCGGGGAGAGGAAGGTGACGACACCTTCGCTTCGGACATCGAGGACAACCTGGTGGAGCGGGCTCTGGCCGAGATGCGGAAAACGGTGGGTGTGCCCCCACTCCACCTCAGTTTGTTCAAGGAGATCCCCATGGAGGCCGGACTGGGGGGCGGCAGCTCCGATGCCGCGGCGACGCTGCTGGCCGTCTCCGACATGATTCACGTGGACCGGGACGAGATATCCCGGATCGGCTCTCGTGTCGGGGCAGACGTTCCGCTGTTCTTCATCGGGGGGACGCTGAGGATGAGTGGGATCGGGGAGGTGATCGAGCCCGTCACGCCTTTGGACGACTTCGCCGTGGCGGTGGTGGTCCCCGAGTTCGGTTTGGCGACCCGGGAGGTCTATCACCGCTGGGATCGGCTGGAGGGGCCCGAGGGGGCTCGCGTCGCCGACGATGGGCTCCCCCCGTCACTCCGGGGCGGGATGCCGATGCGCAACGACCTGCTTCCTGCGGCCCTCGATCTCGAGCCCCGTCTCGGCGACTTCATGTCCGATGTCGCCTCGGTGTGGGGGACACCGGTCTGTCTCACCGGATCGGGATCGGCTTGTTTCGGCTATTTCGCCACCCTCGACGAGGCCTCCGACGCCGCGGGAGCGGTCGCCGATCTGACCCGCGCGGGCAGGGGGGTCGAGCTGAGGAGCCGGGGGGTCAGCCGTGTCGAGGATCGAGTGGACGATTGAAACACCGTCGCGGTGTACTTCTGCACACTCGATGGTTTCGGGTTCATCGTGTGTCCCCTTGTATTCTGAGTCAAGCCCTCGATCGAGGTATTGGGGGGTGGTGTAACTGGTAACACGGCAGGTTTTGGTCCTGTTGTTGCGGGTTCGAGTCCTGCCCCCCCAGCGCAGAGCACAGGAAGGCCCCACTTGCCCACACATGTGATCATCCTCGCGGCCGGCGAGGGGAAGCGGATGAAGTCGAACCTTCCCAAGGTGGCTCATCGCGCCGCGGGCCGTCCTCTGGTCGACCATGTCATCGCGGCTGTCTCGACCCTGGCGCCGGCCTCGACGGTGGTCGTGGTCGGCCATGGGGCCGAACAGGTCCGTTCCATCCTCCCCGCAGGCGTCATCGACGCCCTCCAGGCCGACCAGCTCGGCACCGGCCATGCCACACGGATAGGTCTGGAGGCACTGGGCCCTCTCGACCCCGATGACACGGTGATGATCCTGTACGGGGACACCCCGCTGCTCACTCCCGGGCTTCTCGAGAGGCTGGCCGAACTCGACGAGGGCGAGAGTGCCCGTCTCATCTCCTCCCGCCTGGACGACCCGTCAGGCTACGGACGCGTGGTTCGAGACGAATCAGGTCAGATCACAGGCATCGTCGAGGATCGCGACTGCTCACCTGTCCAGCTGGAGATAGACGAGGTGAACGCCGGCATCTACGCGGTGAAGGCGGGACGTCTCGCCGAGTCGCTGCAACGGGTGACCAACGACAACGATCAGGGCGAGTACTACCTGACCGATGTAATCGGCATCCTGGTGACCGAAGGTGACAGACTGTCAACGGTCGAGGCGTCGCCCGAGGAGGTGATGGGTATCAACTCGCAGGATCAACTCGCCGTAGCCCGCAAGGAACTGCGCCTGCGGATCAACCAGAGGTTGATGGAGTCGGGCGTCGAGATCATCGATCCCGAGCGCACCTACATCGACGAGGCTGTGACGCTGGCGCCCGGGGTGCTCATCTACCCGGGCACACATCTCGAGGGTGCCACTGCCGTCGGTGCCCGATCCGAGATCGGCCCCGACGTCTTTGCTGTCGATTCGACCATCGGCGAGGACTCGAAGGTCTGGTATGCGGTGTTACGTGGTGCGCAGATCGGCGACGGGTGCGAGGTGGGGCCCTACGCCTCGTTGCGTCAGGGAACCGTTCTCGAAGACGGCTCGAAGATCGGGACGTTCGTCGAGACCAAGAACACGGTCATGGGCGAGGGGGCGAAGGCCAACCACCTCGCCTACCTCGGCGATGCCGACGTAGGAGCTCGAGCCAACATCGGTGCGGGTGTCGTCACCGTGAACTACGACGGAGTCAAGAAGTCGCGGACCGAGATCGGCGAAGATGCCTTCATCGGATCGGACACCATGCTCGTCGCTCCGGTCAGAGTGGGCGATCGGGCCAGCACCGGGGCCGGGTCGGTGATCACCACCGACGTGAACGAAGACGCCCTGGCAATCGAGCGATCTGATCAAAGGGAAATACCCGGCTACGCTCAAAAGCGCGCCGCGCGCAAGGCAGCCGAAGACGCAGAGGACTGACGTGGACATCGTCTCCCGCAATCGAATGATGGTCTTCACCGGGGGCGCCAACGAGCCCCTGGCGGACGAAGTGGCCGACGTACTCGGGATCCAGCTGGGCAAGATCGAGCGATCCAGTTTCGCCAACGGCGAGATCTACGTGCGGCCCGTGGAGAGCGTGCGCGGTGCCGACTGCTTCGTGATCCAGAGCCACTGTGCCCCGGTCAACGACAACATCATGGAGCAGTTGATCACGATCGACGCGTTGCGTCGGGCATCGGCACGTCGCATCACCGCCGTCATCCCCTTCCTCGGCTACTCACGCCAGGACAAGAAGGTCATGCCGCGGGAGCCGATCACCGCCCGACTCGTGGCCGATCTCTTCATGAAGGCAGGGGCAGACCGGCTGGTGTCGGTCGATCTGCACACGGGACAGCTCCAGGGCTTCATCTCCAAGCCCTGGGATTCCCTCACCGCCCTCCCGATCATCACCGACTACTTGAGCGGGAGGCTCAACGGCAAGACCACTGTCCTGTCTCCCGATGCCGGTGGCGTGAAGCGAGCCGAGCGGTATGCCCGTCACCTGGGCGCATCCGTCGCCTTCGTCTACAAGCGTCGCGAGCCAGACGAGCACAACGTGTCCGAGGCCCTGTCGATGGCGGGAAAGGTGACCGACCGCCATGTGGTCATCGTCGACGACATGATCGACACCGCCGGGACCGTGTGCAACGCCGCCGAGATGGTCAAGGAGTTCGGCGCCAAGAGCGTTCGGATCGCCGCCACTCACGGCATCTTCTCCGATCCTGCCCTCGATCGGATCAAGAACGCGCCGATCGAAGAGGTGATCGTCACCAACACCCTCCCGGTCAGCAGTGACATCCAGGCCCTGGACAACGTCCAGGTGCTCTCCATCGCCCCGATCCTGGCCGAGACGCTCCAGGCGATCTTCATGGACTCCTCGGTGTCGGAGATCTTCCTCGGAGAGAACGCCTAGGTGTGACCCCGATCAGCCGATAGGGCGGTGGGGTGCTCTGTATAGGATCGAGGAGTGTATGGAGCAACGCGGCTTTCTCCTGGTTGCCGATATCACCGGTTACACGGCGTACCTGAGCGAGTCGGAGCTCGACCACGCGCAAGGGACCCTGACCGATCTGCTCGAGCTCCTCATCGAGCACACCCGCCCACCATTGCAGATATCGGGCCTCGCCGGCGATGCCGTGCTCAGTTACTCCCTCGACGAGGGGTTTGTCAGCCCACAGACGTTCATCGAGAGTCTCGAGGACACCTACGTCGCCTTCCGGCGGGCGATCGAGTTGATGGTCCTCAACAACACCTGCCGCTGCAATGCCTGTGCCAACGTGTCCTCTCTCGATCTCAAGTTCTTCGTCCACCATGGGACGTTCGTGCTGCAGACGGTTGGGGGGTATCAGGAGCTGGTGGGCAGTGATGTCAACCTGCTCCATCGGCTCCTGAAGAACACCGTGACCGCCGAACTGGGGCTCGGTGCCTACATCTTGTGTACCGATGCCGCCGAGAGAGCACTCGGTCTCGGCGAGGCCGGCCACGAAATGGTTCGTCACGTCGAGCATCTGGTGGACTTCGGCGAGGTGGTCACCTGGGTCAGGGACATGCACCCGGTGTTCGAGGAGAGAAAGGACGAAACCCTCATCACGTACGGGGAGGACGAGGTGGTGACCACGCTCGAGACCACCATTGCCCTGCCGCCCGAGATCGTATGGGACTATCTCAACCAGACACAGTTCCGGGACATCCTGATGGGTGCGGATCGTCACGAGCTGTTGGACCGCACCGGTAGTCGGGTCGGCGAGGGGACGGTGTACCAGTGTTATCACGGAAACCACGCCATCCCCCAGGTCGTGGTGGAGTGGCGTCCTGTGCAGCGCGTCGTGGTCCGGATGACGGCACCCATCCCCGGCGGGCCGATCGATCTGCTCATCGACCTCACCCTCACGCCGATCGACGAGGGGACCAGGTTGACCGAGACGCTGGCGCGACTCGAGGGACCGATATTGGGACGTGCCGTCTTCCTCGCGATGGCGCGGTTGACGGGTAGCCAGGACCGGCGGCGCTTGACCTCTTTCGGCCACAGCATCGAGACCGACTACGCCGATCGCGCCGGGGGGTCGGCCCCAGCCCGTTCGGTGACCACCGACCAGATCGCAGCCGCCGCCTCCGACAGCCTTCGATCCGCCGTCGACGACTGAGTGAGCGTTTCGCCCCGGCGGGTCATACAATCGACCGCTCTGTGACCGCCCGACATCGTCAGTCCGTCAGCTCCGACCAGGCCCGCTATCGCGTGCTGCTCATCGCGCTGGTCGCGGTGTTTCTCATCGGGTTCCTCTTTCTCCGTGTGCTTGGTATCGGTGGCGGCGAGGAGGGGCCGGGTGTGGCGGACACCACCACCACAACGACTCAGGACCCCGGGACAGTCGACCCCGACACGTCGACGACCGCCCCGGGTGAAGACGGGCCGACCACGACGGTGGAGGACACCCAGCCCGAGCTCGGGCCCCTCGAGCAGGTTCGGCTGGAGCAGATCTTCGACGGGTTCCGTCAGCCGGTGGATCTGGCTGCCCCCGTCGGAGACGACCGGCTCTTCGTGGTGCAACGTGTCGGCGTCATCCGCATCCTCGATGAGACCAGGACCATGCTCGACCCGGCCTTCCTCGATCTCACCGACCAGGTCCTCGCCGGAGGCATCGAGCAAGGGATGCTCGGTCTCGACTTCCACCCGGAGTACGCCGAGAACGGTCGTTTCTTCGTCTATTACACCGACAAGGGGGGTAGGCGTCAGCTTTCGGAGTTCACCGTGTCGTCCGACGATCCCAACGTGGCCGATCCCGGCAGCGAGAGGGTGATCTTCGAGTACGAGCAGCCGGAGAACGCCACCGACATCCGCCACTACGGTGGGAATGTCGCCTTCGGGCCTGACGGCTACTTGTGGGTCTCGATGGGCGACGGTGCCGACAGCAGGGCGCAGGGACAGGACCCGAACACTCCGTTCGGCACCGTGGTCCGCATCGACGTGGACGGCGGCGACCCTTACGGGATACCCCCTGACAACCCCTTCGTCGACGGTGGGGGTATGCCCGACGTCTGGGCATACGGGCTGCGCAACCCCTGGCGCTTCGCCATCGATCCCGTGGACCAACTCATCTACATCGCCGATGTCGGCCATGCCGACCAGGAAGAGGTCAACGTGGTCTCGATCGACGAGGGCGGGTACAACTTCGGCTGGTCCGACATGGAGGGCGAGCGGTGTTTTCATCTCGCCGGTTGCGACCCCGACGACTACACCTCACCGGTGCTCGTCTACACCCATGAGGAGGGTCTTTCGATCACCGGCGGATACGTCTATCGCGGCGCCGAGATACCCGAAATCCACGGTACGTACTTCTATTCCGACTGGGTGCAACAGTGGATCAGGGGTTTCGAATTCGTCGATGGTGAGGTCACCGAGGCCAGAGATTGGACCGAGGACCTGGGTGGGCCGGTGGGCTCGATCACCAGCTTCGGACTCGACGGCCACGGCGAGCTCTACGTGACCACCTACGAGGGCGGGGTCTACCGGTTCACCGCGATCAGGGGATAGCGGGCAGGTAGACGATCTCGCCCGGGTAGATGAGGTCCGGGTCGCCCGAGCGGAGATTCGGACCATTGACCACCACCACCCGGCGCCAGTACGGGGTGATCTCCTGGCTGGGCACACCGGGACCGAGATATCGCGCCGAGATCTTCCAGAGATGATCTCCCTTGACCACGGTCACCGGGCTGGCGGACGAGTCGGTGGGTTCGGGCTGGTCGACGGTCACCGGCAGCCGCACCTCATGTTGGGAAGAGGCGAAGGCCACAGAACTGAGCATCATCCCCGCGACCAGCCCGACGATGACCATCACCCGAGCCATGTGGGCAACGTAGGTCCGCCACCCAGCGATTGGAAGAGGGTTACGATCGCCCCCATGAAGGTTCGCATCGGAATCAGCACGACCGACAAGCTGCTCGAGCTCGAGATCGAAGACCCGGAGGCGTTCCGGGAGGAGATCGAGTCTTCACTGGCCGAGGGAGGGGTGGGTTGGTTCACCGACTCCAGAGGACGGACCGTCGGTATCCCCGCCCGGAGCGTGGCCTTCATCGAGATCGAGGACGCCGGGGAGAACCAAACCGTCGGTTTCGCTCCTTCGGTTTGAGAGGACGGGGGAGAAGTGGAAGAGGCGCCCCATGGGCGCCTCCTCGAGTGTGGATGTCGATTCGTTCAGACGGCGCGGCGACGTCGCTCGGCGAGCCAGCGCTTGCGAAGACGACGGCGGTCGTCTTCGGCATAGCCACCCCATACGCCGGACTCCTGGTTGGTCTCCAGCGCATATTGGAGGCAATCTTCACGAACCATGCAGGTGTTGCAGATGGCCACGGCGGCTTCGATCTGCTCGATCGCCGGACCGGTGGTGCCTACCGGGAAGAAGAGCGTCGGCTCCGAGTCCCGACAGGCGGCGAGGTCGCGCCAATCGGTTGTGATGGTTGTGAGGGTCATGGGTTCCTTACTTTGTGATCTTTTTCACAAGGGCACGGTCACGAGGTCGACTCGAAGGTGCCTGGGGGGTTTCCGAGCCGAAATGTACTGTGCCACCAGGTCCTTGTAAACGGATTTCTTGGGATTGTTTGTCATGAGTTTAGATTTCTCGGTCGTCGGGCACCGTGGGTGGCCGGATCGCTATCCGGAGAACACCCTCGCCGGGTGCATCGCCGCCGCCGAGGTCGCCGACGCGGTCGAAATCGACGTTCGTCGATGCGGCGATGGCAGGCTGGTGTTGTCCCACGACCCGTTTCTCGGCGGGCTCCCCGTGGGGGATACGCCCTGGGCGTCGCTCTCCGGGATAGATCTCGGCGAAGGCCACCATCCGGCACTCCTCGACGAGGTGCTGGCGGCCCTGCCGGACACACCTGTCCAGATGGAGGTCAAGAACTGGCCCGGCGAACCGGGGTTCGAGCCGGATCACCGTCTCGCTCTCGAAACCGCCCACCGTGCTCGTCCGGGGGATGTGGTGACGGGCTTCTACCCCGACTCGATAGCGGCAGTGCGCCGAATCTATCCCAACGTCACCACCGGTCTCTGCATTCCCGGCGCAGTGGCGTTCGGTGAAGCCGTCGATCATTGTGTAGACGCGGGTCATGAGGTCCTCGTAGCGGAGTCTTCCCTGATCGCGGCGCCGCTAAACGTGCCGCTTCGTGTGTTTGCCTGGACGGTCAACGATCTCCAGCGGACTCGCGAGTTGGTGGAGATCGGCGTCACGGGCATCATTACCGACGACCCCGGGCTGATATCGACCCTCCGAGAGTGACCCATGACCATTCAAGAAGAATTGACTGCCGAGTTACGAGCCGCGATGAAGGAGAAGGACGCGCTCCGCCGCGACGCGATCCGACAAGTCCAGACCGAGGTGGCCACGGCCAAGAGCCAGCCGGATTTCGCCGGCGAGGTGGACGACGCCCTCTACCAACGGGTGATCAACTCCTATGTGAAGAGGATGGAGAAGTCACGCGACGAATACGCTGGCCTCGGGGAACGCGGTGAGGAGATGGCGGACAAGCTCGCCTTCGAGGTCGAATACCTGTCCCGATGGTTACCCGAGAAACTGGACGAAGAGTCGACCCGTCGCCTCGTGGTCGAAGCCATCGAGGAACTGGCCGTTGCCGGAGATGAGAAGGCCGCGGGGAGGGTCATCGGTGTTCTGATGAAAACCCACGGTGACGATCTCGACGGCGGTCTGGTCAACCGTCTGGTGGGGGAGGAGCTGGGCAGCACTTGAAGCTGCCCGACTTCGAGCCGATGCTCGCCGGCCGGCGGGCGGAGCCCTTCGACGACGAGAACTGGTGGTTCGAAGTGAAATGGGACGGCTACCGGGCCGTCTTCGGCGCCGAATATGGAAGGATCCGGGCTCGCTCCCGGCGGGGGCTCGATCTCCTCGCCCCGTTCCCCGAACTGGCGTCGATCGAGATCCCCGATGGCGTGGTGGTCGACGGCGAGATCGTCGCCTTCGACGACGAGGGGCGGCCGTCGTTCTCACGGCTGCAGCGCCGGACCGGATTCGGTGGAGCTCATGCTGGGGACAGGACCGGGGTCAATCTCGTGGTGTTCGACGTCTTGTTCCACGGTTCCGACATCACCGGAATCGCCTATGAGGAGAGACGGGCTGTGCTCGACAGCCTGGAGCTCTCTGCCCCGATCGTGGTCCCCGAGCCGACGCCGACCCATGGCATCTCCTTGTTCCAGGCGGTCCGGGAGCGAGGAATCGAAGGCATCGTCGCCAAACGACGGGGCTCCCGTTACCAGCCGGGGAGGAGATCGGACGACTGGCTCAAGATCGCGGTGCGCCACACCCTGCGCGCCGTCGTCGGCGGCTATCTGCCCGGTGAAGGTGGGCGCGCCGCGACTTTCGGCTCCCTCCTGGTGGGGCTGTACCAGCCGAGCGGGCTCCGCTGGATCGGGGCGGTCGGCTCGGGGTTCAGCGACTCGTCCCTACGCGCCTTCCACTCCGCACTCGCCCAGATCGAGCGGGACACCAGCCCGTTCAGCAACGATGTGGTGGTGCCGGGACCGCGCCGGCCGGTGTGGGTGGAGCCGGCCATCGTGGTCAGGGTGGAGTACAAGGAATGGACTCATGAGGACCATCTGCGCGCCCCGGTCTTCAAAGGCGTGGAGGTGAACGACCCGGAGACGGTCACCTGGGCCCACGAGGGGCCCGAAGGGCGGTGAGCACCCGGCCACCCTCGATGTCACGCTGTTGATTCCTTCGGCGGGCAAGGGCCATACTGCCTGCCGTGGCTGACGAGTATCCATGGTGGCGACATGCCGTCGTGTACCAGATATATCTGAGATCTTTCGCCGATGGGGATGCCGACGGGACCGGAGACATATCGGGTCTGATCTCCAGGCTTCCGTACCTCTCCTCCCTGGGAGTCGATGCCATCTGGGTCAACCCGTGGTACGTCTCTCCGCTCATCGATGGTGGCTACGACGTGGCGGACTATCGCGACATCAACCCGTTGTTCGGGACGTTGGGTCAAGCCGAGGACCTGATCACGACGGCTCGGCAGGCCGGCTTGAGGGTGCTCGTCGATCTGGTCCCCAATCACACCTCCTGGGAGCACCAGTGGTTCCAGGCGGCACTGGAGGCAGCACCCGGGAGTCGGGAGAGACGCCGTTATCACTTCCTCCCGGGCAAAGGTGACCATGGGCAGCTCCCGCCAAACAATTGGAACAGCGTGTTTGGTGGGTCTGCCTGGACCCGGGTCCCCGACGGCGAGTGGTACCTGCACATGTTCGATGAGTCCCAACCGGACCTGAACTGGTCGAACCAGGAAGTGCGCGACGAGTTCATCGACATAATCCGCTTTTGGCTCGACCTTGGAGCTGCTGGTTTCAGGGTCGACGTCGCCCATGGGCTCATAAAGGCCGCCGGCTATCCCGATGCCTCCGAAGATCGCGACGCACATCTCTCGAATCCATTTGTGGCGAACCATCCGGTTTGGGATCGAGCCCAGCTCCATGACGTGGTGCGAACATGGCGGTCGGTTCTCGACGAGTACGAGGACACCATGATGATCGCCGAAGCATGGGTCGCCAGTCGGGACCGGCTCGTGTTGTATTGCCGGCCCGACGAGTACCACCAGATATTCGACTTCCACTTCCTCCGGGCCCGGTGGGACGCCGACCAGGTTCGGTCGACCATCGAGAACTCGCTGGCGGCTACCTCGACGGTCGGCTCTGTTCCCAGTTGGGTCCTTTCCAACCACGACGTGGTCCGACACGTCACCAGATACGGGCTGGCACCCGATGTCGACGCGCGCGAATGGCTATTCCACGGCGAAGACGACCAGATGGACCTCGAGTTAGGCCTCCGGCGCGCTCGTGCCGCAGCTCTCCTGATGCTGGCGCTTCCTGGTTCGGTCTATCTCTACCAAGGGGAGGAGCTCGGGCTCCCCGAGGTCCATGATCTACCCGAGGCGGTACTCGACGACCCGGTGTGGGCGCGATCAAATCGCACCGACAAGGGCCGGGATGGCTCTCGAGTTCCGATACCCTGGAAACGAGGTGGACCCTCCTTCGGCTTCGGTGATGACGGATCTTGGCTGCCCCAGCCGAAGAGTTGGGCAGAGTTGGCGGTCGAGAGTCAGGACGGCGTCGAAGACTCGACCCTGGAGCTGTACCGGAGTGCGATCCGCATCCGCGACCAGCGTTTGCGCGACGACGAAGATCTCCAGTGGGTGGAGCACGGTCCGAGAGTCCTGGCTTTTCGCCGACCTGGCGGCTTCACCTGCCTCGTCAACTACGGCGGTTCTCCGGTGGCGTTGCCGGAAGGCCAGGTGCTGCTCTCGAGCGGCCCGTTGGGTGATGGCACACTTGCTGCCGATACGGCGGTATGGCTCGCCGAGGACTGAGACTCGGCTCCGAACGCGGGTAGGGCTACGCCATCTCCGATGGCGGAGGGGAAGACAGGGGGCCCTTATCAAGTGCTCGGCTACCCGCTAGATTCGATTCAGAGGACTGGAGGGCAGATGCTCGATTGGCGAAGGGTAGACGGTCACTGGTTCGGCAACGGCTTTCGGATCCACCGGGTGGGCCCGACGCGGTGGCAGTTGGAGGAGCGCGCGGGCGAGTCTGGGTCGGTGATCGTAGACCCAGTGCCGATAGCCGCACTACCCACCCTGGAAGCCTGCAAGCACAAGGCCGAGACTTTGCACACGACGAGACGAACGGCATTACTTCGGCAGCGCTTGACACTCATCGGCCTCGGTGGTTGGGTGTTCGCCCTACTTGGCGGTCACCCCGTTTTCTTCTTCGTGGCCAGCGTGGTGGGGTCGGCCGCGCTGCTTGAATTGATCATGACCTATGTCGAGGATCGCACCGGCGGAGCCCGACACCTGACCCAGTAGTCGCCCCCGCCCGGTTGTTCCGCCCGGGTGATCGACGCGACACCGACGTGTTGAGCGGTGCTCCATTGGCCCATCCACCTGCTGAGCCGGCGCGACCCAACACCGAGCTGCGATCGATGTGTAGATTGATGATCCGCCGGGCTGATTGTCCGGCCTGAAGGAGGAAAAGAGGAAGATATGAAGAAACGATGGTTAATCACCCTCGTGGCCCTGCTGCTGGTGCTCGCCGCCTGCGGGGACGAAACCGAGGGAACGACGACCACCGCCGAGGATGGGGCGACCACCCAACCCAGCGGCGACGGTGAGGAGATAACGCTGCGCATCCTCGCCGGGAACGTCGGCGCCGAGTTGGAGAGCACCGAGAGAATCGCCGAGGCATTCATGGACGACAATCCGGGGATCACTGTCGAGGTGGTTTCTACACCGGACTTCGTCGAGGATCGACTCGGGGTGTACCTCCAGCTCTTCCAGGCCCAGTCGTCTGAGGGCGATGTTTTCCAGATCGACGTGATCTGGCCGGGAGACCTAGCCGAGCATTTCATCGACTTGAACACGATGACCGATAGCGAGGGCCGCACCGGCGCCGAGATCGCCGAGGGTCACTTCCCAGCGATCGTCGCCAACAACACGGTTGATGGTGCGCTCGTCGGGATCCCGTGGTTCACCGATGCCGGGTTGCTCTACTACCGTTCTGACCTGCTCGAGAAGTACGACCTCGACCCTCCGCAGACCTGGGATGAGTTGGAGGCTGCGGCCCAGACCATTCAGGACGGGGAGCGGGACGAAGGCAACCAGGACTTCTGGGGATTCGTCTGGCAGGGCAACGCCTATGAGGGTCTCACCTGCGATGCCCTCGAGTGGATCGCCTCCGCCGGCGGCGGATCGATCATTGAGCCCGATGGGACCATCACCATCAACAACGACGCTGCAGTCGGGGTTGTCGATCAGGCCGCTGGTTGGGTGGGGACGATCTCACCGCCTGGTGTGACTGCCTACGGTGAAGAAGACGCCCGAAACGTGTGGCAGGCCGGAAATGCCGCCTTCATGAGGAACTGGCCTTACGCCTACTCACTCGGGAACGCCGACGACAGCCCCATCCAGGGTTTGTTCGACGTATCACCATTGCCCGGAGCAACGGCCAGCCAGAGCGCAGCCACGCTCGGTGGCTGGCAGCTCGCTGTCTCCCGTTACTCGGCGCATCCCGAAGAGGCGGCGAGGCTCGCCTTCTTCATGGCCTCCGAAGAACAGCAGAAGATCAGGGCGATCGACTACTCGTTGAACCCGACCATCGAGTCGTTGTACGACGACTCGGAAGTGATCGGTGCCAACCCGTTCTTCGAGAGTCTGTTCGACGTGTTCACCAATGCGGTGGCCCGTCCGTCGACTGTGACTGCTCCCAACTACAGCGGTGTTTCGTCGTTGTTCTTCAACGCCGTCCACGGTGTCCTCACCGGAAGCACCGATGCTGCCAGTGCCCTCGCCGAGCTCGAGCTCGACCTGGAGGATGAGACCGGGTTCCCCACCGGGAGCCCATGACAGATACGGGGTGAGAAGCGAGGGGAGAGATGATCTCTCTCCCCTCGCTTGCGTAGCAGGCCGCACGTGACCGGGGCATGTGCTTGTATCGCCTTCGCAGGAGGACCAGTGGCGATAGCGGCTCCACCGAAACAGCCGAAGAGAACCAAGCAGATCTCGCTAGCCAGAGGTGAGGAGAAGCTCGCCTATTGGCTGCTGGTACCCACGCTGGTGATCCTGCTGGCGATCGCCTTCTACCCCTTGGGCGCGGTGTTCTACTCGAGCCTCACCAACGAGAGGTTCGCCAGTGCCGCTGAAACGGAGTTCGTTGGACTCCAGAACTACTCGAATCTGCTCAGTTTCACGCTGGTCGAGCTCCAGCCAGAACTCGACACCTCGGGCAATCCGGTGATCAACGAGGTGACCGGCGAACCCGAGTTTGAGTCGCCACTCGAGGCTCTGCCTCGTGAGCCGCGCCGTTATCGGAGTGTGTTCACCTTCGGCCTGTTCGGAAACCAATACGTCCTCGGAGCAACCGACCCCGCGTTCGTTCTGGCCATCGCCGACACCATGATCTTCACCGTGGCGTCGATCTCTCTCGAGGTGCTCATCGGTTTGGGTATCGCGCTGGCGCTCAACGCTCCATTTCGGGGGCGGGGGGCGATGCGAGCCGCAATGCTCGTGCCCTGGGCGATACTCACCGCGGTTTCGTCCCGCATCTGGGAGTGGATGTTCATCGATACCCGTGCGGGCTTCTTCAATGTCATATTCCAGCGAGTCGGCTTGTCGGACGGGCAGACCCCTTTCCTCGCCGACCAGTCCTTCCAGCTGCCTGCGGCGATCATCATCGATGTCTGGAAGACGACCCCCTTCATGGCATTGCTGCTGTTGGCCGGTCTCTCATTGATACCGGACGAGCTCTACGAGGCTGCCGAGGTGGACGGTGCCAGCAAGTGGAATCAATTCAAGTCGATCACCCTTCCGCTCCTGAAGCCGACCCTCGCTGTGGCGTTGGTATTCCGCACTCTCGATGCCCTCCGCGTTTTCGACCTGTTCCAGATCGTGTTTGCCCAGAAGAAGTACTCGATGGCGAGCTACGCGTATTACACCCTGATCGACGGAAAGCTGCTGGGATACTCATCGGCGGCATCGGTGGTGATCTTCTTTCTCATAACCATCTTCGCCATCTTCTACATTCGCGGATTGGGGTTGGCCTCCGATGACTGACATAACCAGCGAACGCCCGGTATTTGTAGCCGACGAGTGGGCCGAGCCGACCGATGCCGAGATTTCGCGGCGGCGACGCAAGAAGATCTGGACCCGTATCGGGTTCTGGGCGTTGATCGGGCTCATCGCGATCTTCCTCCTGTTCCCCTTCTATTGGGCGATCAACTCGTCGCTGAAGACAGAGGCTCAACTGCGGATGACACCCGCCACCTTCATTCCCCGTGATCCTGGCACGGGGGATGTATCCATCTCGTTCCGGAACTACGATGCCGTCTTCAACAACGCCACGTTCATAAGGGCGATCCTCAACAGCACCATTGTCGCCGTCTCGGTGACGGTGGTAGCACTGGTGATCGGCTCTTTCGCTGGATTCGCTCTGGGGAAACTGCGTTTTCGAGGGAAGAAACCGTCTCTCTACTTGATCCTGTCGATGACGATGTTCCCTCAGATCGCCGTGCTCACCGGTCTCTATGCGGTGATCGTCAACTTCGGTATCCCGGCGATTCCGTCGATGATTCTGTCTTACATGTTGTTCACCCTGCCCTTCACGGTGTGGGTGCTCACCGCGTTCTTCCAACAACTGCCTGGTGACCTCCTCCAATCAGCTCAGGTCGATGGAGCCACGCCGTTTCAGTCCTTCCGGATGATCCTTCTACCCTTGACTGGCCCGGCTCTCGTCACCACTGGGCTGCTGGCTTTCATTGCCGCCGTCAATGAGTATCTGTTCGCCTTGACTTTCACCACGATCGAGCCCAATGCTCGGACCATCCCCGTAGCGATCGCCCTGTTCACCGGAACTGTGTCCCGTCAGGAGCCCTTCGGGGAGATCATGGCCGCTGCTGTGATGGTCACCATCCCCTTGATCGTCCTGGTGCTGATCTTCCAGAAGCGGATCATCGGTGGCCTCACCGCCGGTGCGGTCAAGGGCTGATCAAGACAGCTCCGGCTCGCCGAAGCGCTCCTTGTAGATGTCGGCCAGAGCCACCGCCAGGAACGGCAGGGGCGCCGCGGCGAAGATCCCCACCGTTGGCAGATACCGCTGCAAGAGCATCGTGTACAACACCGTGATCAACACCGCGACAACGCGGCTCCCCCGAGTGTGTTGCTCTCCGAGACGAAAAGCGATGACTCCGCCGGCTCCGTAACCGGCGACGAGTCCAGTGGGGATGTTCCCGATTGCGATCGGGATCGTGACCACCAGCCACACGACGGTAGCCCCAAGGGTCGCCGCAAGTGTCCTCGGGTTCACCGAGACGAAGGCGGCCACAGCGAAGACCGCGGGCACCAGACCCAAGGCGATACCAAAGAGCCCTCCGGCGAATGTCGTCTCGCTTCCGGAGGCGACCGCGAACGACCAGATGAACATCAGGTACGAGGCCAGGAGCATCACGGTTCCCAGTAACACCGCCAGCCACCGGCGTCTCTCGCTCGGTTTGCGTTCCTCCGCCTTCGTCACGCTGCAGAGCGTAGGGATCAAGCCACGGGTTCGAAGGAGAGGAACGGCTCGGGGACCCAGCCAACCTGCGCCGGCGACCCGGGAATCCGAACCATGTAATAGTCGAGGACCGGGTTCTCCTGATACAGGACGATCTCGACTCGCGTGCCATGTGGGGCACCGCCGGCCACGCTCTTGCGAAGGTGGCTGTCGTAGACCAGCACCTGCGGCTGAATCAACTCACCGCGCCAGAGCCCGGAAAGCCAAGCCGAGTTGTCCTCGTCGCCCCACCGCACCGGAATTCCGCATCGGGAGGGGTCGGGGTTGTCGTCGAAAGGAAGCGATGGCACATCGGGATCTCGCTCTATGTCGAACACGGTCGGCGAACTGCTGGGCGCATGGGCCAGGCTGCCCCCCACCTCGCCGGTGAACAGGTACCAGCCTGCCAACACCGAACCGACGAACGCTGCGACGAGCACCACGACGGTTTGCCCACGCCTCATGGTCTGGCCAACAGCGCCGTCACCGCTTCTAATCCGTGTTGTGGCGTGGCGCGCGGCCATCGCTATCGGCTAGGTTCACCAAACGCAACCTGGCTCGTGAGAAGAGAGGACCGATGGCCGCCATCACCATGGAAGGACTAGGAAAGATCTACGAGGGCGGGACCCGGGCCGTTGGCGGCGTGGATCTCGAAATCAAAGACGGCGAGTTTCTGGTACTTGTCGGCCCTTCAGGATGTGGCAAGTCGACGATTCTGAGGATGATCGCCGGGCTGGAGGAGATCAGCGAAGGCACGATGAAAATCGGTGACCGAGTGGTGAACGAAGTGGCACCCAAGGACCGAGACATCGCCATGGTCTTTCAGAACTATGCCCTCTATCCACACATGAGCGTGTTCGACAACATGGCCTTCGGTCTCAAACTCAGGAAGATGGACAAGACCGAGATCGAGCGTCGGGTCCACGAGGCCGCCGATGTCCTCGAGATCAAGGACCTGCTCGGCCGCAAACCGAAGGCGCTCTCGGGCGGCCAGAGACAGCGAGTGGCGATGGGGCGGGCGATCGTGCGCGAGCCCGCGGCCTACCTGATGGACGAGCCCCTCTCGAACCTGGATGCAAAGCTGAGGGTGCAGATGCGTTCCGAACTCGAACGCTTGCATGCGCGACTCGGCACTACCACCGTCTACGTCACTCACGATCAAGTCGAGGCGATGACGCTTGGTGACCGGGTGGCGGTTCTCCGGGCCGTTTCGCCGCGGGCTCCATACAACCTGCAGCAGGTTGGTGCTCCCACCGAGCTGTTCAATAGCCCCGACAACCTCTTCGTGGCCGGTTTCATAGGCAGCCCTGCCATGAACCTGACCTACGGACACTTGGAGGCGGAGGGAGACAAAGTCTGGGCCGTGCTTCCCAACACGCGGCTGTTGGTCGGCAAACGATCCCTCGAAAAGCATCCCGGTTTGGAAGACCGGATGAACGACGAGATCGTGATCGGTGTCAGGCCGAGCGATCTGGAGGCGGCCTCAGTTGCCGGACACGATCCGGATCGAACCCTCGACGCCAAAGCAGAGGTGAGCGAGATGCTCGGAGCGGACACCTTCGTCCATTTCACGGTGAATCGGAATCCCGTGGTGACGCCAGACATCGAGGAGCTCCTCGCCGACGCCGGCCAGGACGCCTCGTCAATGGGTGATACCACCAACTTCATTGCCCGGGTCAGCCCCGACGTTCGGGTCAGCCATGGCGATACTCTGCAGCTCACCGTCGACTGCGACAAGCTGCTCTTCTTCGACGCCGAGACGGGCGACCGGATCGGGGTCGAGAAGCCCGCGGTCGTCACCGCCTGATCGGTCAGTCAGGACTGGTCGGGGTCGAAGCCGGGAAATCCGCTCTCGATCCAGGTTTCGAAGGCCTCCCACGCGTCGACGTCGGCCTGACGTTCCGTGGCCATCGCCATGCGGAAGTTGAGGTAGTCGCAATAGCCCTGGACCGGGTCGTCACCGAACCACTCCTCGCCGATCCTCTCCACCATCGGCTCGAACTGTCCGCTGAGCCACTTGAAAGTGCCGACGCTCTTGCGGGTGGTGGTGAGGTCGCCGTGCTTCGAGAGGAAGTAGTTGAGGTCGCTGAGGACCAGCTTCGCCTGGTTCTCCGACGCCTCGATCCCCGTGCGCTGCCTGAGGTTGTCCGAGTTGTAGGTGCGGCCACCGACATGGGTGATCAGTCGCACTCTGTTGCCTCCGTCCACCGGGGTCATCTCCAGGTCGTCGACGGCGAATCCCAAATCGTTGATCCGGCCGATCCGTTGCCGGATCCGATAGTGGTCGTCGCGGGTGATCACCAGCTCTTCGTTCAGCTCCGACCACAGGCCGTGATAGCGGTTCTCGACATCCCAGCCCAGGCCGATGTCGGCCCCCTCGATGTCCTCTCCCATCTCTGCGGCGATGTCGCCCATCTCCCCGGCGACGTTCTCCTTCATGATCTCGATGTCCTCGAGCCGCTGGCCGACACTGAGGGAGCCGTGGAGCTCCGAGGTCTCCGCGTCGATCATGATCGCCTCGATCTGGCCGGCGTCGAACCGGTAGAGGACGTTCGAGAGCGAGCAGTCACCCCAATAGCACCCGGCCATGTGCAACTCGACCAGGAGACCGGCCAGGGCGTCCAGCATCTGGTTTCGCCGCGCCCCGAAGCCGGCCCCCGACACCAGTCTTCGATAGAGGAAGGAGTGGTCGACATACCGGGTGATGACCACTCCCGCACCTTCCTCGTGCGGGTCGAGCCAGTCGCGCTCGGCGAGCCCGGCCGGCTCGGCCGAACGGTGTGTGCGGGCCTGCAGCGTTCGCAGCACCCGGTACTCGTTGACGGCCAGCCGCAGCGACATCTCCTTGATGGCGTAGACGCCCTCGTCGTACGCGGCGAAGACCACGGGATGGCGGTGGACCCCGGTGGGCATCGTCACCAGCCGTTCGTCGGTCCACTCGTCGACAGGATGCTCCCAGGGGAGATCGAGGAAGTCCGGGTTGTTGGGACGCACCTGCAATTTCGGAGTGCCCATCAAATCACCCCTGAAGCGGCGAGGAGCAGCGCTCCGGCAAGCCCCGACTGCTCTCCGAGACCGGGTGGCGATATCAGCAGGTCGAGGTCGGGGCTATCCGGATAGCCGGCGAGCATGGCCTCCACCCGGTCGCGCAGGCGCTCGTGGAACGTGGGGAGACGGGACACACCACCTCCGACCACGATCCTCTCGGGAGCGACGGTGTAGATCAGGTCGACCATTCCCTGGGCGAGGTAGTAGACGACGAGGTCGGTCACCGTATCGTTCCCCGGCCAGGTCTCGGGCTTGCCGAACCGAGCCTCCAGAGCGGGGCCCGCGGTCATGCCTTCGAGACAGTCGCCGTGATACGGGCACGACCCGGGGTGTTGGTCGTCGGGGTGCCGTCTCACCGCGACGTGTCCCATCTCGGGGTGACGCTCGCCACCGAGAGGCTCGCCATGGACCACCACCCCGGCACCGATGCCCGTGCCCACGGTGACGTAGACGAAGTTGGCCATCCCTTGGGCCGCCCCCCAGCGCCCCTCACCGCGGGCGGCGCCGTTGACGTCGGTGTCGAGCACCACGGGAACACTGAGCCCATGGCTGAGTCGCTGGTAGACCGGTACACCGCTCCAGCCCGCCTTGGGCGTGAGCAACATCGTGCCGTACCTCGGGCTGGCTCGGTCCAGGTTCAGGGGGCCAAAGGACGCCACCCCCACCGCGGCCACCTCCCGGGCGGTGAGATAGCCGATGATGGCTTCGAGGGTCTCGTCGGGGTCGGTGGTGGCGATCCGGTGCGGCTCTGCCATGTCGTCGTGGCTGGTGCCAACGGTCATGTCGGTCTTGGTCCCACCCATCTCCACCGCGCCGTAAGAGGTCACGCCGGGACTCTAAGACCGACAGTGCAGCGTTCCGGGGTCAGCCTGCCTTGGCCTGCTTCTCCTTGGTGGCCTCGACCGACGCCTTGAGTGCCTCGAGCAGGTCGACAACCTTGGTCGGTTCAGGCGATGCGGGTGCCACGATCTCCTCCCCGGCGACCTTCTTCTCGGCCAACTGCTCCACCGCTTCCCTAGTGGTGTCGACGAACTCGCTGCCTTCGAAAGGTCGGGTCAGGTTGTCGATGATCGACGCCGCCATCTCCACCTCTTCGGGACGGACCTCCACTTCGGCGCCCAGCTCCTCGAATTCGGCGGCGCGGATCTCATCGGGCCAGAACATGGTCTCCATGACGATCACGTCGTCCTTCACCCGAAGCGTGGCCAGCTGGGTCTTCTCCCGGATCGACACCTTGGCGATGCCCACCCGGCCTTTCCCCTCCAACGCCTCCGCCAGGATCCGGTACGCCTTCACGCCCGTCTTCTCAGGAGCCAGGTAGTAGGACTTCTGGTACATCATCGGGTCGATCTCGTCCTCGTCGACGAACTGGATCACATCGACCAGCTTGTTCCCGTCCGGATGGGCCGCGTTCAACTCCTCGTCGGTGAAGACGACGTAGCGGTCCTTCTCGAACTCGTAGCCCTTGACGATGTCCTCCCACTGGACCTCTTCTCCGTCGGCTTCGGCGACCCTCTTGTAGCGAATCGGCGAGTGGTCGTTCTTCCGGAGTTGTTTGAATTTGGGGGTCCTGTTGTCCGTGGCCGTGTACATCCCGACCGGGATGGTCACCAGGCCGAAATTGATTGCACCCTTCCAGATGGCTCTCGGCATGGGGACAACTCTACGCGTTGTCGGGGACAGAATCGCCAGGTGCTCGATACGCTCGATGGAATGAGCGATGAGCCGACACCTGAGCTCGACCCGAGATACTCCGGCACGGACGCGGATGCCGTACCGTGGCCAGAGACCGAGACGACGTTGCGGGACGCTGGCCTTTATTGGCTGTCGACGGTGCGTCCCAATGGTCGTCTCCATGTCACCCCACTCGTCGGTGTCTGGCACGACGGCCGGATGTACTTCACGACCGGCGCCGAGGAGAGAAAGGCGTTGAACCTCGAGCAGAATCCCAACTGCGTTCTCACCACCGGCAACAACGAATGGGACAGAGGATTCGACGTAGTCGTGGAGGGGAGAGCCAACCGGGTCCACGACACTGTCCGGCTCCGCGAAGTCGCCGATGCCTACCAATCCAAGTATGGCGATGCCTGGTCTTTCAAGGTGACGGGCTCGGTTTTCGTCAATCGGAGAATGAAGTCGATCGTCTTCGAAGTGGCCCCGGAGACCGTGTTCGGATTCGGCAAGGGCCCATTCAGCCAGACGCGATACCGGTTCTGACGACCGACATCGACTGTGCACGGGTGCGCCCTCACCGCGCCTGATTGCACGCTCGACGTCACTGGTCACTCGAGCCCGTGGAGCTCCAGGGCGAGGTGGCTGGTCATGCCCCCGTCGACGGCGATGTTGCTCCCACGGACCCAACCCGACTCGTCTGAGAGGAGAAAGGCCACCACCGGCGCGATCTCGTCGGGTCGGCCCGGGCGGTCCATCAGCTCCATGATCCGCTTGGCCCGCCCCAGGGTGTCGATGAAGTCGGCCAACGCCGGGGTGTCGATCGGCCCCGGGCTCACCGAGTTGACCCTGATGCCTCGGTCCCGCCATCGCCACCGGTTCCTCATCGTCCAGGTGATCACGAACTCCTTCGAGAAAAAGTAGCTGGCCCCTTCCTCGAGGAGCCCGTGCTCTGCGGCGAAACGCTCCAGGGCCCCTGTCTCGAAGGGTATCTCGTCGAAGGCGCGCAGGGCATCGACCCGTTTGGCCCAACCGCTGCCGGCCGACGAGGCGATGTTCACGATCGAGGCGTCGTCGGCGAGGCGGGGAGCCAGAGCGACGGTGAGGCGCTCCAATCCCTTCGCATTGAGGGCGAGCACCGACGCTGGTGGCCCCGACGGAGGGACCCCGGCGACATTGCACAACCCGTGGGCCCCGGGGGCGATTCGTTCCACCAGGCCGTCGATCTGGGCCGGGTCGCTGAGATCGACCTCGAAGTGCTCGTCGGCGAGATTGGACGGTTTGATGTCGACACCCACGATCGTGGCCCCTCGGTCCTTCAGATATCGCGCCGTGGCGAGCCCGATACCGGAGGCAACGCCGGTCACCACCACGCGTCTGCCGGTGAGATCCATGGCGCCACGCTACCGGGGCCGTGCCCGCGTCGCCCTCTATCGTGCGGGGTCGTGCGTGCCAGAACACAGCCGACCCGGCGTCGTCTCGAGGATCGCCGCTTCATCACCGGTGCGGCCAGTTATGTGTCCGACCTCATCGGGGCCGACGACCTCCACGCCCACTTCTATCGCAGCCCCGTCGCCCACGGTGTGCTCGGCTCGGTCGACATCGATGCCGCCTCGGACATGCCCGGGGTGGCAGCGATTCACACCGGTGCCGACATCGGCGTGCCCCCGATCGGCGGCGGAGCTCATGTCGGGGAGGCTCGATTCGAGCGTCCGCTGCTCGCCACCGGCAAAGTCCGCTATGTCGGCGAGCCGATCGCCGTGGTCCTCGCCGAGACCAAGACACAGGCCGTGGATGCCGCCGGGACGATCTGGGCCGATCTCGAGCCCCTCGGTGCGGTCATCGACCCGGGGAGCGCCGCCCACCACGCGATGTCCCTCTTCGATGAGGGCAACGTGGCTTTCCGTGGCCGCGTCGGCTCGGAGACGTCGGGTCGCGAGTACCCCCTGTCCGCCACCGTGACTACGCACAACCAGCGTCTCGCCCCTGCCTCGATAGAGGGTCTGGCGATCCGTGCCGCGCCCACCCAAACCGATGGTCTGGTGGTCCACTGCGGTCATCAGGCGCCACACCGCCTCCGCACCCAACTCGCTCTTCAGCTGGGACTGGACCCTTCCCGGGTCCGGGTCGTGGTTCCCGACGTGGGTGGGGCCTTTGGAATGAAGGGGGGACTGTTCCCCGAATACTTGGTAGTGGTTGCCGCTGCCATCCGACACCTCCGGCCGGTGGTTTGGATCGAGGAGCGTCGCGAGCACTTCCAGAGTGGAACCCACGGGCGGGGACAGACCCACACGGTCACCTTGGAAGGCGAGGCCGATGGCCTTATCAGGAGGGCGAACATCGAGATCGTCGCCGACCTGGGCGCCTATCCCCACACCGGGTCGCACATCCCTCATCTCTCCAGCTTCGTTGCGCAGGGTCTCTACGACATCGAGGAGGTAACCGTCGACATCACCGGCGTGGTCACCAACCTCGCCCCCACCGGGTCCTATCGGGGGGCGGGCCGGCCCGAGGCCGCCTTCGCCTTGGAGCGAGCGGTGGACGAGTTTGCCGTGGTGGCGGGTCTCGACCCGGCGGCGGTGAGGAAGATGAACTTCGTCGCCCCCGACCAGCTGCCCTATCCCAACCGGACTGGTGCCACCTACGACAGTGGGGACTACGCCAGGGCGCTCGACATCGCCCTCGACATGGTGGACATCGAGTCGGTCCGCGCCGAACAGCAGCGACGCCGCCGTGATGGAGGCGATCCGATCGGTGTGGGCATCGGTGCCTTCGTGGAGAGAGCCGGCGGTGCCACCGGTACCGGAGAGTTCGGCCACGTCAGGATCGGAGCCGACGGAGGGGTGGAGGTCATGACCGGGTCCACCTCGGCAGGGCAGGGCCACGAGACGGTGTGGCCGCAACTACTGGCTCCGATGTTCGGGATCGCCCCAGACGAAGTCGTCGTGATGTCCGGGGACACCGGCCTGGTCGCCGAGGGGGTGGGGACCTTCGCCAGCAGATCCGCCCAGCTCACCGGGTCGGCTCTGGTGCGGATGGCGGAGGTTGTCATCAGCGAGATGAAACAGAGGGCCGCCGCCGTGCTCGAGGCCAGCGTCGAGGATCTGGTCCTCGCCGAAGGCCGGGTACACGTGGCCGGAGACCCACAGTCAGGTGTCGGTTTCGCCGACCTCTCCGGCGCGGAGAGCTCGGAGATGTTCGTTCCCGAGTCACAGACGTTCCCCTTCGGTGTCCACGTCGCGGTGGTCGAGGTGTCCATGGCCACCGGGGAGGTGGCCATCGAGAGATACGTGGCGGTCGACGACTGCGGCAACGTGCTCAACCCGATGATCGTCCATGGCCAGGTGGTGGGGTCGCTGGCCCAGGGTTACGGACAGGCGGTGCTCGAGGGCATCGTTTACTCCGAGAACGGCGATCCGGTGACTGCCAGCTTCATGGACTATCTGGTCCCGTCGGCGATGGACACCCCGACATTCACCCTCGGGCGCACCTACAGTCCGGCGCCGTCGAACCCATTGGGGGTGAAGGGCACCGGTGAGGCCGGTTGTATCGGGGCTCCGCCGGCGATCGTCAACGCCGCCGTCGACGCACTCCGGCCATACGGGGTCACCGATCTGCAGATGCCCCTACGGCCCCACCGGGTCTGGGAGGCGGTGAGGAACGCCTCAGGCCACCGCGGCTGACCGGAGACGTGCCCCGAAGTCCTCCTCATCGGTGTCAACGGAAGCCGTTCCGGGTAGGCCCGGGTAGGTGACGAGGCCTTGTGCTCGTTGGCGAGGTTCCGTAAGTTCGCCACCGAGGCCGACGAAGAGGAGTACGCGATGGCCGGGTTCCGGATCCAGACCCATGGTCGCCTGCAGGAGTGGGTGGCCGAGGAGAAGGGCTACTTCGCCGACGAGGGCCTCGAGTACGAGTTCATCGACAACACCCTGATGAACGACCGGGTGGCCTCGATCCCGACTGTGTCCGAGGGGTCCGAGTATCGCTCCGGCGCCTACGAGACGATGGAGGCCGGAAACGCCTGCGCCGTCGGCTCCGCCTGCCATTGGGCGGTCAACCAGGCCGCAGCCTCCTCGCACGGGAAGATGTGGGGCAACGCCTACTCGGTGACCCCGGCCGGAATCTACGTCACACCCGACTCGGGGGTCTTCAAGCCGTCCGATCTGGCCGGTGTCGAGATCGGTGTCGGCTACCACTCGGGGAGCCACTTCTCGGCCCTTGCAGCCCTGCAGAGCATCCTCGAGCCAGAGGCGATCCACTTGGTGTACAAGGGTGGTCCCATCGACCGGCTCACCCGTCTCCTCGAAGGCTCGATCACGGCGGCGAACCTGTTCGGCAATCCGATGTACGTGGCCGAGCAGAAAGGCTTCCGCAAAGTCGCCGACACCACCTTCATGATCGGGTTCCTCATCGAGGGCGGTGCCGAGCAGGAAGATGTGGAGAAGTACTTCCGTGCCTTGCAGCGGGCACAGCGTGATATCGATGCCGAGCCGGAGCGCTACAAGCACTACTTCCTCAGGGAGTTGCCGGCCGAGTTCCACGACGATGTCGACGTGCAGGGGTTCGGGACCGGGGAGCGGATCGTGTTAGAGCCCTACACCCGTGAGGTGTACGAGTCGACCCGTCGCTGGATGCAGGCCAACCATCTGTTCGAAGAGACGCCCGAGATGGAATACGAGGAAGCGGTTCTCTTCTGAGGCCTCAACGGAGGGCCCGACGTTCTGGAGCCCTTACCGCTCCGCATTTCGCCGGTGACCGGCGATTGCCGACACGATTGCATACAATCGCGGCACGTCGTGGCCGAGAAGACACCGCGCCCCAAAGCGACCGAGAAGCTGCGATCAGAGATACTCGACGGCACCTTCTCCCCGGGAGAACGGTTACCCGAGATCGCACTCGCAGAGCGATACGCGGTGGGCCGCGGGTCCATCCGATCGGCCCTGGTCGAGTTGCGCGCCGAGGGTCTCGTCGACATCGAGGCCAACCGTGGGGCGATGGTGCGGCGCATCAGCCTCGAGGAAGCGATAGAGGTCGCCGAGGCGCGCAAGGTGCTCGAGACGCTGTTGGCCGCCAGGGCGGCCCGGAGCGATGACAGCGGGGCGAAACAGTCGCTTCTCGAGATCGTGGAGGAGATGCGTGGCGCCGTCGCCGCCAAGGACAACGCGCGGTATTCGGCTTTGAACCGGGCGTTGCACGGTCGCATCTGGGAAATCAGTGGACATCGTGTCGGCAACGACCTGGTGACCAACCTTCGCAACCGCTCCGCGCATCATCAGTATCGGCTGGCGGTGATGCCGGGTCGGTCCGAGGAGTCGCTCCAGCAACACTCTGCCATCGTCGACGCCATCGTCGCCGGAGACGTCGAAACGGCCTCGAGCTCGATGGGCCTACACCTCGCCTCCGTGATCGCGGTGCTCAACCAATGGTCGGAGCAAGGCGCCCCCTAGACAACCGCTGACGGCGCGGCAGCAGCCAGCCGACCGAGGTCTGGTCTGCCGATCTTGGCCTGTGGGGCACCAGTCAATTGGTTGTGGTATCCATGATGGATGACCATCCGGACTCGATCGGCGACCGACTTCGACGACGTCCAAACGATGCTGGGCCCCAAGCAGCGGCCCGACGCCAACGTGTGCTGGTGCCTCAGTTACCGAATCCCATCGAAAGAGAACCGGGCGCTGACCGGACAGGCCCGCGGCGAACGGGTTCAGCAGCTGATCGACGAAGGCCCGATCGGGGTGCTCGCCTACGACGGCGACGAAGTGGTGGGCTGGGCCGCCGTCGCTCTCCGAGCCGACACCACCTTCGCACGCAACCGCAAGATCCCCCATGTCGACGATCTCGACGTGTGGTCGGTGTGGTGCATCAGGGTGCGACCGGGGCACCGGGGGAAAGGCATCTCCCATGACCTCCTGGCCGGCGCCATCACGTTCGCGCGGGATCATGGTGCGCCCGCCCTCGAGGGTTACCCGGTCGACAACCGCGGCGAGAAAGTCGACCTGACGATGGCCTACGTGGGCACGCGGGGACTCTTCGAGCAGGCCGGATTCACCAAGGTCGCCGACACCGACTCGGTGCTGAACGGGTTTCCTCGCGTCATCATGCGACTCGACCTGAGCTGACCACCGGATCAGGTCGGTGCCGTCGGCAGGGCTGGCTGCCCGCCGCGTGGTGGTGAGGGTGGATGTCGATGGCACCCTTGACCGGCCAGGGCGATCTTCCCCACACCTCAGCCCTTCGGGGTGCCGGTGGTCCCCTTCTCCTTCATCTGGCGCAACGCCTCGACGGTGGCTCTGGTCATCGTCGGGTCAACTCCGAGTGACTCGAGGAAGGCACGGGCAGATTCCATCTCCACGATGCGCCGGTCGATGTGTCTCGGTGTCCCCTCGATCAGCCGCCGCATCAGCCCTTCGTCCGCCGCGGTGACGAACTCGACCAGATGCGTCCACATCCACCCGGCGTCTCCAAGAGCCGCGGCGGCCTCGAGGCTCTCCATCAGTACTGCGGTCAGTCCCTTCGTCGTCACGCTGCGGAGCAGCTTGCGGGCGGCCGCGTCACCGGGACGGTCGCTCAGGATCTCCACCCGACCGCCCAACCCGTTGACGATGTCCGCCAATACGACCGCCCCCGGACCGGACGCCAGGGACGGCGTGGCCAACCCGTGCCCGGGGACTGTCCCCATCAGGGCCACGTCGACGAAGACGAGACCCCTGAGTGACGCCGTGTCGGCGAGATCCTCCTTGAAGGCGGGTGGAGCGGTGGAGAGGTCGGCATATATCGTTCCCCGCCTCATCTCGTCCCAGGCCTGTGCGATGGCGCGCTGGGCGTCCCCCGCCCCGGTTACCGCCAGCACGAGACGGGAGCCTTTCACCGATGCGCCGGGCTCGTGGTGACGGACCACTCCCTCCGGGGTGGGCACCTCCGCCGGGTCGTATCCGTGGACATCGGCCCCGGCTCGCGCCAGATCGGCCGCGATCTGCGACCCGGCCTCCCCGAGCCCGAAGACGGTGACCTGGATTGGCTCAGACGTCATCGGGCGTGTCAACCCAACGCGTGCCCAGGTCCTCCAACTTGGCGCGGAGTCCGTAGAAGTCAACGCCCAGCTCACCGGTGGCGAGCCGTTGTCGGGTCTCCTCCTCCTTGGCGAGACGCTCCCTGGCCACGGTGAGCACCTCCGGCGCTCGAGCCCGCGGCACCACCATCACACCGTCGTCATCGGCGACAACGACGTCTCCGGGGACTACGAGTGCTCCCCGGCAGACGACCGGCACGTTGACCGAACCCGGGGTGGCCTTCACCGTGCCTTGGGCGTGGACCGCCGTCGACCACACCGGGAAGGTCATCTCCCTCAAGTCGGCCACGTCTCGCACCCCGGCGTCTATGACCAGTCCGGTGCATCCGGCGTGGAGCAAGGAGGTGGCCAGAAGCTCGCCGAACATGCCGTCGCTGGACGGCGATGTGGTTGCAACAACCAACACGTCCCCCGGTTGGACGACCTCCACCGCGGCGTGGATCATCATGTTGTCTCCTGGCGGGGCGAGCACGGTCACCGCCGATCCCGCGATGCGGGCACCGTCCTGGATCGGTCGCATCGCGGCGCTCATCAGTCCGATACGCCCGGCGGCTTCGTGGGTCGTAGCCACCCCTGCGGCACCGATACTGTCGATCACCTCCCGGGCGGCCCGCTCGATGTTACGCACGACCACCGAGCCCGTCATGACAGTTCTGAGGCCACCTGGGGGTAGACCCTCTGGTAGGCCTCGCCCATGGCGTCGGTGGGCAATCCGAGGTTGGGCCCCGAGTTGCGTCTCGCCTGGACCCCGCGCCGTCTGGCGACGTCGGTGTAGTAGTCCCAGAGGTGGGTCTGGCCCTCCATGCATTGCATGGCCTCCAGTTTCTCGTCCCACACCTCGGTGATGTCCAACAGCACGTCGGGCATGAATCCGGAGTACTCGGTCTGGTGAGGCTCGAAGAGAAACACCGGGGGAGCGCCGAGCGGTTCTCCCTCCCCTTGATATCCCGGTGCCTGGGCGATGATCCGAGCCTTCAGCGCCATGGTGTGGGCGGCTTCGTGGTCCTTGTTCCAGGGATCTCTCTCGGTGTGAGTGAGGACGACACTGGGTTGGGTCTCCCGGTAGATCGCGGTGAGACGGTCGAGTAGCTCGGGGGTCTCGATCAGTGGGTAGTCGTCGCCGTCGAGCAAGCTGATCTCGGCGCCGAGCACCGCCGCCGCCTTCTCTGCCTCCTCGTGGCGTGCTCGCTTCACCTCGTCGAGGCTCATGCCCATTCGCCAGTAGCGGGCCGACTCGCCCCGCTCTCCGTAGGCGAGGCAGACGATGTTGACGGTGTGACCGCGGGCGGAGTAGAGGGCGATGGCACCGCCTGCCCTCCACACGAAATCCCCGACGTGGGCGCTCACCACCAGGAGCGACTCTCTCGGCATATCCTCAACCATATCGGCACCGCATCGCGATTGTCTACAATATTGTCGACATCGTGCCCGGGTGCTCGTCTACATTGAGGATCGATCGTATGGCCAGAGCACGCAGGGACTACGACGACATCCCGGGGACGTATGTCTTCGATGGGGAGCGGCACCGGATGGGTTACCGGCTCAACATGATGTGCATGAGTCTGAACGATCCGGCCAACCGGGAGGAGTTCAAGACCGACGAGGCCGCCTATTGCGACCGGCACGGGATCACTCCCGAGCAGAAGCAGGGGGTGCTGGAACGTAACTGGCTCGAGCTACTCCGGCTCGGGGGCAACATCTACTACATCTACAAGATCGCCATCATCGACGGTCTCTCGTTCCAACACGTCGGCGGGGTGATGTCGGGGATGACCGAGGCGGAGTTCAAACAGATGATGCTCGACGGGGGACGCAACAGTGGCTGAGGTGGCATACGGGGTGGCCACCTCCCACACGCCTTCGATCGGGGTGGCGATAGACAACGACCGTGAGGAAGAGCCCTACTGGGCACCGCTCTTCCAGGGCTATGAGGCCGGCCGCAAGTGGATGGCGGACGCCGAGCCCGACGTGATCATCCTCGCCTACAACGATCACGCCTCGGCCTTCGACCTCGACCTGATCCCGACCTTCGCCCTGGGGGTCGCCGATGAGTTCCCCATCGCCGACGAAGGCTACGGGCCCCGTGACATACCCACCGTCGAAGGCCATTCCGAGCTGGCCTGGCACCTGGCGGAGCACCTGATCCTCGACGGCTTCGACATGACGATCTGCAATCACATGCCGGTCGACCACGGGCTGACGGTGCCGCTGTCGATCATGTACGGCAAGCCGAAGAGATGGCCGGCCAAGGTGATACCCCTGGCGGTCAATGTGATCCAGTACCCACCCCCCACCGGAAAACGGTGCTGGGACCTCGGCCAGACGATCCGCCGCATCGTCCACGACTTCGATGATGACCTGAAGGTGGCCGTGTTCGGGACCGGAGGGATGTCCCACCAATTGCAGGGAGAGCGGGCGGGTTGGGTCAACACCCCGTTTGACAAGGAGTTCCTCGACAAGCTGGTCGACGACCCGGTCGCCCTCACCAGGATCTCCCATACCCGGCTCCTCTCCGACGCCGGGTCCGAGGGCATCGAGCTGGTGATGTGGCTGATCATGCGAGGGGCGTTGGGACGGAATGTGCGGGAGGTGCATCGTCACTATCACGTCCCGGCATCGAACACCGCCGCCGGGCTGATGATCCTGGAATCCGAAGAGCACACTGCCTTCCTGTAGATGGCGGACATGGACCACGGCATCCGCTGCATGATCATGCGAGGAGGCACCTCGAAGGGCGCCTTCTTCGTCGCCAGCGACCTCCCGTCCGATGCCTCCGAACGGGACCGTCTCCTGCTGCAGATCATGGGGACTCCCGATCCTCGCCAGATCGACGGTCTCGGAGGGGCGCACCCTCTCACCAGCAAGGTGGCGATCGCATCTTCCTCAGAGGAAGACGACGTCGACGTCGAATATCTGTTCCTGCAGGTCGGGGTGGACGAGGCGTTCGTCACCGACCGTCAGAACTGCGGCAACCTCTTGGCCGCGATCGGCCCCTTCGCCCTCGAACGTGGGCTCGTCTACATGCCCAACGGAGAGGCCTCGGTGCGGATCCGCATGCGTAACACCGGAGGGTTGGCGGTGGCTCGCTTCCGCGTCCAGGACGGCGTCCCGAACTACTCGGGCAACACGGCCATCTCCGGGGTCCCCGGGACCTCGGGTCAGGTAGGCATCGACTTCGAGGGGATCGCCGGAGGCACCACGGGCTCGCTGCTGCCCACTGGAAACCCGGTCGACGAAGTCGCCGGGGTGGAGGCGACGCTGGTCGACAACGGGATGCCGGTGGTGGTGATGCGAGCTGACGCCCTGGGAGTGACCGGCTACGAGGACTGTCTCGAGCTGGAGTCGAACCAGGAGCTGCGCTCACGTCTCGAGGAGATCCGGCTCGAGGCCGGCCGGCTCATGGGTCTCGGTGATGTCTCCGACATCACCATCCCCAAGCTGACGATGGTGGCGCCCCCCAAAGCCGGAGGCAGCGTCTCGACCCGAAGCTTCATCCCGCACCGATGCCATGACGCCATCGGCGTCCTCGGCGCCGTCTCCGTCGCCACCGCCTGTCTCCTCGAAGACACCCCGGCCAACGCCGTGTCCGAGATCGACTCGTCACTGGTGACCCTGGAGCATCCCGTCGGGACCTTCGAGGCCCGGGTCGAGCTCGAAGGCCGGGAGGTACGGCGCGCCGGGATCATCCGCACCGCCCGCAAGCTGATGGACGGGACCGTCTACCCCCGGTCCTACTGAGTGTCGACTCCCACCATCCCGGCCCCGAAGCGGGACTCCCGCCGACCCACCCGCTTCACTCCGCCTGCGAACGCCTGTGACGCCCACTGTCACATCTTCGGGCCGGCTCAGCGTTTTCCTTTCGCCCCGGACCGCACCTACACCCCGCCCGACTCGGGTCTCGAGGATCTCGAGGAGCTGCAACGGCGTCTCGGGCTCACCCGGGCAGTGTTCGTCCAGGCCTCCTGTCACGGCACCGACAACAGGGCCATGCTCGATGCCCTTGGGAGGGGCCAGGGTCGCTATGCGGGAGTTGCCATGATCGACGACACGCACACCGATGAAGCCCTGGTGGAGATGCATCGTCACGGCGTGCGCGGGATCAGGTTCAACTTCGTCGCCCACCTCGGCGGTGCGCCCGACCTGTCGCGATTCCGGGGGATGGTGGACCGAGTCGCCCCATTGGGGTGGCATCTGGTACTGCACTTCGACGCCGGAGACCTCTCCCGCTACTCCGAGTTGCTCGCCGGTCTCCCGGTTCCATTCATCATCGACCACATGGCCCGGATCCAGGCGGCGGACGGTATCGACCAGGAGCCCTTTGGCCGCCTGCTCGAGTTGCTCGAGACGAATTCGAGGGCGTGGGTGAAGATCTCCGGTGCGGAGCGGATCACCACAAGCGGAGAGCCCCCATACGACGACGTGGCTCCCTTCGCCCTGGCCCTCGTCGGGGTAGCCCCGGATCGCGTTCTCTGGGGCACCGACTGGCCCCACCCCAACGTGCGGCACATGCCGGACGATGGTGACCTCGTCGACCTGCTCGCTGACTTCGTTCCCGACCCGACCAGCCGTCACCGGGTCCTGGTCGACAACCCGACCGTTCTCTACGACTTCTCATCGTGAGCGAGGACTTTCCGGTCGTGATCGTCGGGGGAGGCCCGGTGGGGATGGGATTCGCCGTCGAGCTCGGAGAGCGCGGGGTGGAGTGTCTCGTGGTGGAGCGGCATCGGGTTTCACAACCGATCCCGAAGGGCCAGAACCTGACCCAGCGGACCATGGAGCACTTCGCCTTCTGGGGGATCGACCAGCAGATTCGTGAGGCGCGGAAGATGCCGGAGGGATACCCCAACTCTGGGGTGACCGCCTACCGGGATCTGATGGGTGAATACTCCTACCCCTGGTGGCAGCGGAGCATGGTGGCCGACTACTACTCACAGCCCAACGAGCGGATCCCTCAATACGAGACCGAACGCGTTCTGAGAGAGAAGGCGGCGACCCTGTCTTCGGTGGAGATTCGCTATGGCTGGTCGGGTGAGGGCCTCGACGGCAACGCCGTTCGCACCGTGTCCCGTGACTCCGGAGAGGAGAAGGTCGTCGCCGGGGAGTTCATTATCGGATGCGACGGAAGTCACTCCACGATCAGGGAGGCGGCCGGGATCTCGGAGATCATGACGGACCACGAACGACGCATGGTGCTGCTCGTCTTTCGCTCGGCGGGCCTGCATGAGTTGGTCTCCCGATTCGGGGAGGTCGCCTTCTTCAACATCATGGATCCGACCCTCGACGGCTATTGGAGATTCCTGGGGAGGGTCGACGGTGAGGGCGAGTTCTTCTTCCACGCTCCGGTCCCTGACGATGCCACCCGTGAAGACTTCGACTTCGCCGGCCTCCTCCACGACTCGATGGGAGCGGAGTTCGAGGTCGAGTTCGGCTACGTCGGGTTCTGGGACCTGCGCTTCGCCGTGGCCGACCCCTACCGCAAGGGCCCGGTCTTCGTCGCCGGGGATGCCGCCCACAGCCATCCTCCCTATGGGGGGTATGGGATCAACACCGGTTTCGAGGATGTCCGCAACTTGGGCTGGAAGTTGGCAGCGTGGTTCGAAGGGTGGGGGAGCGAGCGACTGCTCGACTCGTACGGCGCCGAGCGGCAACCGGTCTTCCAGTCGACCGCGGCGGACTTCATCGAGAAGATGATCGACTCCCAGCGTCAGTTTCTCACCATTCACGATCCGGCAGTCAACCTCGCCGATTTCGAGCGTGCCTGGGAAGAGCGCAAGCTCAGGTCGTCGCTGGGGGTGTCGGACTTCGAGCCTCACTACGAGGGGTCTCCGATCGTGTGGGCCACGGGCACCCCGTCGGCGGTGGGCTCCCACGAATTCACCGCCCGGCCCGGCCATCACCTCCCACCGCGGGAGGATGTCTTCGAGTGTCTCGGCCCTGGTTTCACCCTGGTGTCGGTGGGAGGGCCGGTAGAGTCGGTCGGTTCGTTCCGCACCGCCGCCGACTCATTGGGGGTGCCAATCGAGGTGGTGGCGAGAGCCCGAGGTGGCGAGGCCGACGGGTACGGATTCCGTTTCGGCCTGGTCCGTCCCGACCACTTCGTCAGCTGGGTGGGGGACGAGGCGGACCCGGCGTTGGCACGCGAGGTGTTGGCCCGGTCGGTCGGCCGGTGACCGCCCGCCGCCTCAGTCCTGGTCGCTACCAGCCCAACTCAACACTCGAAGCGCCCGGAGGGTGTTCCAGTGGCTCGGCTCGCCTTCGGCGCCGTCGATCTCGAAATGGACGTCGCCGCGATGGATGTTCTGCCTTGGCCAGCGGCCATCTTCACCCCGGTTGTGTTCGACGAGGCCGATCGCCTCATCGATTCTCTCGTCGGGGCCGACGCCTGTCTTCCGCAAGTAGTCGAGCCCACGTAGCACGTCGTAGTGCCACCAGGGAGGGAACGAGAACCGGGTCCACAGCGGGTCGATCACCTCGCCGTCCGAGATGCGGCGGAGTAATCGTCGTTCCAACAAATACTCCTCACCACGGGATCGGGCATTGCCGACAGCGGAGGCCGGACCAGATCTGTCCTCAAACTCCAACAGTCCCTCGAGAACCGAGATCGTGGTGTGAAACGACCCTCGTGTCGACCCGGACTCCTGCTCACAATTCCATCCTCCGTCGTCCATCTGCTCTTCGAGGAGACGATCGACGATGCCGGAGACGTCCTCGCCGAAGTATGAGCCGATGGCGACGGTCAGCCCGTTGATACAGGGCTCCACCTCTCCTTCGAAGAAGGGTTGACCGGCGTGTTCCCACCGACTGTTCTCTCTGACCATGGTCACCGCGTGTCGCGCCTCGGGGCTGTCGGGTGGAAGACCGAATAGCCGCAGCAAGGAGAGCGACCAGGAGGTGGCAGTCCACGGCTGGGCCACCATATGGCCGTCTGGCCCCCTCTCGATGCTTGTCCACGAGAACGAGGCCGGGAAGTGGGTGCCTTCGGCCCACTGGCCGTCCTCACCTTGCAGATCGAGCAGCCGGGCTCCCCAGCCCTCGGTGGCCACGCGGGCGCGTTCGGCGGTCACCGTTTCTTTCGGTTGCTGGGTGAGGTCTGCCATCACCTGCCAACGAATGGCCGGGTCCGATTCGAGCAACCATCCCTCGATGTTCATGGTCCGGCGCGTCTGGTCATCACCTGGCCATTCTGACATCAGTCCCGGACATCCGGTGACCGGGAATCGAAGGAAGTGTCGAAGGTGCGCTAGGGCAGCAGCCCTCAGTTGTCGCTGGACTGGATGAGCAGCAGGATTACCCCACCCAACACGGTGAGACCGAGTGCGAGCCAAATCAGGTTGCGTCGACGACGGGCTCCGGTCACATCGTCTGCCCAGTGCTTGGTCTTGTCCGCCATCCTCCGGGCACCCTCGGCTATCGCCTCGGAACCCTCAGCAAGCTTCTCGGAGCCGATTGCAGCTCCTTTCACCACTGGTGCGACCACGTCGTCCTTGACCTTCTCTCCGATATCCTTGGCGTAACTGGACTTTGAGTTGGGCATTGAATCCATCCTGTAAACGAGTTGACTCTTGGTACCCGTCCCATCTCGTTTCCAAACCCACGGTGGCTGCGCGGTAGTCAGGGCTCGACCTGAACCGCACCAACGGAACGAAATAGTGCCTCGGATGGAATATTCCCCTCGGTTATGTAGAGGACGACCGTCTCGTGACCATCGCCGGCAAGACGTTCGAGGGCGGTACTGGTGACGAGTCGGGCCAGCCCTTGGTTCTTGTGCGAAGGGAGGGTCATCACATAGCCGATGAATGGTCTCCCTTCAGCGCGCGAGACGAGCACTGCCGAGACGATCGTCCCGTCATCTTCCACAAGATAAGACCGATGGAGAAGCGCCGTGTTGTTTTCGAGGAACGACCTGACCTCATCGATCGCATCTTCGAGGGTCTCGTCGTCGTAGTCGATTGTGTCCCGGTATGCGTCGAGCATGAGCCTGGCGAGACCCTGGAGGTCATCTCGGGAAACCGACCGCAACTGTGAGTCCCGGGAAGCTGTCCCAGGATCTACATGAGACAGGTCGATCTCATAGCGAAGTTTCCGTGGGCTCTGAGATATCGTCGTATCGGCTTCCTGACTGTCGTTCTGACCGGGTCAGAGAGTAATCGTCGGAAAGGATGGGGTGGCTCGATGAGCCAGAAAACTGATCTGCCCGATATTCAGTCTTCCAAGGTCACGGAGCGAATCTACGCCACCGCCTTCAAGTTGCTCGAGCAGCATCCAGAGGGTCTGCGCTGGACGGACCTGCGAACCAAGATCGAGGAGACAGATCCCGACTTCCACCCGAAAACGGTCAACGGATGTGTCTGGAAACTCGTCGAGAGATATCCCGACAGGGTCTACAAACCATCCAAGGGGCTCTTCCGTTTGCTGGAACATGAGTCCGACACCAGCACTCAGATGTCTGCCCCCGACCATTGACACGATCCCAGACTTGCCGAACTGCGTGGGATCGAGTGGGCTAGCTTTGTGACCTGCCCATGCATGACATCGAGATCACCTATTGCGTTCCGTGAAACTATCTAGACCGCGCCGTGAGCGCGGCCGATGACATCCTCTCCCGATATCAGCACATCGTGCGATCTCTCTCGCTCAGCACAGGCTCCAAGGGCGTGTTCGATGTCAGGGTGGATGGGAACCTGATCTACTCCAAAGCCGAGACTGGAAGACATGCCGAACCTGGCGAGGTGCTCGACCACTTCGTGGAGAAGTACGGTCAAGGAGTGACGCTCTACGGCCAGGAATAGTCCTGCTGGGAGCTCCCTGAGGTCGCGGCATTCATGCCGGGTCGTCGTCCGGGCACCGAGACAGGCAGGGTCGAGCTGGTGATGGTGAGCGGGTGTCCGTTCGCGTATAGCGTGATGTGATGCCTCGCTTTGTAGTGACGGGCGCCCCGGGAACCGGCAAGACGAGCGTCATCGAGCGGTTGGGGGATCGCTTCCCTACGGTCGGTGAGCCGGCCCGGAAGTTGATAGCTGAGCACCGATCAGAGACAGGGGAGACCACACTTGATGATCGTCCGGAGCTGTTCGTGGAGAGACTGGCAGCACGGTCAATCGATGACTTCGAGGCTGTCTCTGGAACCGATGCTGTCTTCTTCGATAGAGGTCTGCCCGACTGCGTCGCTTATGCAGCAGCCTATGGGGTCGATCCGCGACCGATCCTCGAAAAGGCGGCCGCTTTCCGCTACCAGCCTCCGATCTTCATCGCACCACCTTGGAAGGAGATCTACACGACCGACAGCCTCAGACGTGCCTCCTTTGCGCAGATCCAGGAGTTCGATGTCCACCTGCGTTGGGCGTACACGCAACTCGGTTACGAGATGATGGAACTCCCGAAAGGGCCACCTCGAGAGAGAGCAGCATTCATCGTCGAGCAAACGGGGCTGGCCAGCAGTCACTTCGCATGAGAACCGAGGGGCCGTGGTACCGCCCCCGGCAGGACCCGAACCCGTACACTCGCTCTCATCGTGTATTCGCGAGACTTGACTCATGGAAACCGCTGATCGGCCGATGGTCGCGTTCGTCACCGGGGCAAGCCGCGGTATTGACCGCCTGCTCGCTTTGTCTCTTGCCGATGCTGGTGCAACCGTCGCTGGTTTTGCCAGGTCGAGCGCAGCGTTGGACCGGCTCGCAGAGGAGGCTGGCACTGGATCGAGGCTCCATGCGAGATCTGTGGATGTGACGAGTCCCGTCGATGTGCGGTCTGCCTTTGAGCGGGCGACGATCGAGGTTGGTCCTCCCGACTTGTTGATCACGTGTGCCGGCGGCGCCTCCGCGCTCGGTCCTATCTCGACCATTGATCCGGACGACTGGTGGCGCGATGTGACGACAGACCTGCGTGGCACCATGCTGTGTGTCCAGGCCGTCTTGGATCCGATGCTGGGGGCGGGTTCGGGCCACATCATCACGGTCTACGGCAACCTCGGGGACCACGGAGGAGAGCACGTTTCGGCATTCGCTGCTGGAAAGGCGGGTCGCCAGGTTTACTGAGACTCTGGCCAACGAACTCGGTGACAGCGGTGTCGTCGCCCTCACCATCCATCCTGGTTTTGTCCGTACTCCCATGACCGAGCGGCTGGCATGGAGTGTAGAGGGACGGCTTTGGCTCCCGGACTTCGAGTCCCATGCCGAGCAGCATTGGGGAGATGGGGCTTCAGCCATCGCCTTGGTGAAACGGATAGTCGCCGGTGAAGCCGATGAACTCGCCGGGCGGGTTGTGCATGCCGGTGACGACTTCGAACAGCTGAGCCAGCGCGTCCGCACCGACGAGGACTTGCGGCGTCTTCGGCTTCGTTTCGACGGCTGACAATCCCGGCTGGCTGATCACCGACAGACCGGGCTCTTCCGGGCCCGGGTGTCGATGGAACTGGGCGGCCGAGCGCGCCCATAACGTGCGTACGAGCGGTTCGTCCGGTGAGCCCGAGGCGGAGAGGGATGGTTGTGGCCTCTTCTTGATCAGGTGACGTAGTTCGGCCTCGACCTGTTGCATCAGCGCCATAGCGGTGATCGATTTGCTCAACGAGGCGATGAACAGCGGGGTGGCGGCGGTCATCGCAATCCCAGGGCTGGCCTCACCCAGCTCCAAAGCGAGCACGATCTCGCCGTCGTGGACGATCGCCGTGGCCAGGCCGGGCACGCCGACCTCGGACAAGCGCATCTCGAGATACCTCTCGACCTCATCGACAGCCGAATCCGTGAAAGGAGGGAGGGAGTCCTGTTGGGCAGCGCCAGAAGCGGAGAATGCGATGAGGCCGGCCAGGTGAGGGAGAGATCGAAGCCAGTGATGGGCAGGTGAGATCACTCACCCCCGGAACCGTCCTGCTCGCGGAGGACACTCACGGCAAGGGTCACATCACTCGGGTGACCGGATCATCCGAGATGTCGGTGGTGATCCTGCTGCTACCTGATTGACGATCGAGGTGACCAGATTTGTCAGCCAATGCCGGGAAGCGCTTCCAGCCAATCGGCTCGTGGAACCCCATCTCAGGCTTTGAGTCCGGGAGTGAGCTGCAGCGGACAGCGAATTCGGACCCCCCGTAGCAAATGCCTCGGCCGAAAACGGGCCCACTCTGCTACGCCGGGGAGACTGGGACCTCGATGCCAACCGGGGAGTCGGTGACACGGGCCGCCGGCTTCTTCCAACCAATCTCGACCCCATCCGCTCTGGTACCCCAGTCTTGTTTCCGCAGCGTCAACAAGGCCCATAGACGCAATGGGGTCAACAACAAGATGTGAATGATCCCGTACAAAGGTGAGAGCAGGAACGTCAAGAACGACACATCGACATGTCGTGCCGACCTGACGTACGACATCAACGTTATGAAGCCAAGGTAGTAATAGCCGACAAACTGGCCGGCCATGATCGGTCGGACCACGATTGCCATCATGATCGCTGCCGAGAAGAACAGCCATAACCCGAGTTCCGAAACGGCCAGGGCGGTGACTCTGGCTCTCTTCTGATGGAATATCGCCCACACGGTCTCCCTGAAGAACGACCGGTTCCACCGAAGCTGCTGCCTGAGGAAGTGGCTGAGTCTGTCAGGTGCCAATGTCATCGCCTTGGCGGTCTCTTGGAAGACGACACGTCCATGCCTCAAGGCGTAATTGGTCAGTCTCCTGTCGTCCCCGTAAGAGACCTCGACCCCCAAGAACCGTTGTGACACGTAGTCATCTAGGTAGCGTCGAACAATGCTGGCTCGATACAAGGTGATGATTCCAGTGGCGCAGAGCATCGAGTCCAGAACCGAGTACGCCGCTCGCTCGTAGGTGAATGCGTTGGAGTACCTCAGATCGATCAAACGCGTCAGCAGGTTCTTCTTCGCGTTGAGGGCACGAACGTTCCCACAGACCGCACTCACTTCGGAGTCGAAGAAGGATCGCAAACCCTCATCGATGCATGCACGATCGAGGACCGTATCGGAATCCACAGTCACGAACACGTCTGCCTTGGATCGAGCGAACGCCCACGCCTGAGCGTGCCGTTTCCCCCGGTTCTCTCTAAACCTGTGCACCCGGCCGCCGTGGTTCTTCAGGTGCCGCGCGGCAATAGCGATACACGTAGCATCATCACTCCCGTCGTCCACCACCCATATCTCCTGAGGGATCCTGGTCTGGTTCAGAAGGGATCGCAGGCACTCCCTGAACACCAGAGGATCCTCGTTATAGACAGGAACGAATACGGCGACGCTCATATCGGGTGCCGGGTCGAACCAGGGCTCATAACGCGAAGCCAGAACCATCTTGAGCAACAAGTAGGAGATGGCAAGCATCCCGTAAACCCCGATGACGATGACACCCGCACCTGCTTTGGCGTTCCACCAGAACACCAAGGCAATCGCGATGAGGAAGAAGGGCCACGCCCTTGCCTGTCTTCTGTCCCTGCCAAGTTTGACAACCTCTCCCGCGGTCTCCACGGCCTGCCGCTTGGTCTCCTTCTGGGCCTCACGACTGTCTGTTCGGTACCCCGGGCCAAACGTGTCCGTCCAGATCACCGTGGAGAACAGCCAGAGCGCGCATCCCAGTAGGAGCATCGGCGACAGTCGGGAGATCAATAGATACGCTCTCTCGAAGTCACCCAGCCAGACGCCGACAAGAGCTCCGAGGGGCAGGCCCGCCCATCCGATGGCCCGGGCAGCCGATATCACTCTTCCCAACATCGCCTCCCCCGCATAGACCTGACGGATGGTGACGAGAGGGACGTTCATCACCGAGATGCCCGCCATGAAGAGGGCGAGAAGCGCCATGGCCCGTGCGCCGTAGGTACTCACCGTCACGATCAGTAGGGAGACACCCGACATCGCCAGTCCCGCGATCATCGCTCGTCCGAGTCCGATTGCTCTGGACACAAGGGGGGCGACCAGAGCACCGATGACTCCGCCCGCTCCCATGAAGAAGAGCAGTACGGCTATCTGGAATCCACTCTCGGCTTCGAGCACCACGATGGCCAGCACCACAAAGGTTGCTTCGATGAACCCGATCACGAAGTTGGGGACGGCTGCGGTGACGGTGGAGATGCGCAGCCTGGGCTCGTTCCAGAGATGATGTATCCCGGTCTTGAACCCGGCGAGAAACGACCCGCGCTCGGCGGCGGCGTCAGCGTGGCGGGCAACCCGGCCAACGTTCCTCAGAGACCACGCAGAGATCAGGAAGACGACGCCGTTGATGTAGAGGCCGACTGCGGGGCCGGCGAAGATGAGGGCTGTCACCCCTCCGACCAAGGGACCGAGGGCGGTGGTGACCTGGACGGAGACGGCAACGAAAGAGTTCGCGTCGGACAACCGGTCTTTGGGAACCAGCGAGGGGATCATTGTGTAGACGGCGGAGTCGAACAGCGTCGTAAAGGAGCCGATCACGAACGCCATGGCGAATACGGTGCCGATCCCGTAGGAACCGACTTCGGCGGCCAGGTAGAACAAGGCGCACGCCCGGAGCAGGTTGGTGACGATCATCACCAGGCGGAGATTGATTCTGTCGAGCAGGATTCCCCCGAGCAGCCCGATGATCAGTGCGGGTGCCGTCTGCAGGGCGTAGCTGATGGCGAAGTCGAGGGTTCTCTCCGATCCGGCTGCGGCCTGGATGTGCATGACCAGGAGCGGGACTGTTATCACGGCGAAGTACGCGCCTATGAGGCTGGTCGTCTGAGCGATCCATAGCGCCATGTAGCGCGAGCCAAGGGACCGCATCGAGGCCAGAACGTGCACGGAGTTGTCTCCTTCTGTCCTACAAGTTCTTAGATTTCGGTCGCCTAGGCCGGATCTGGAGAGATTCCGCAAATCATTTCCGGATTTCGTAACCGAAGATTCTCAGGGCTTACGCCGTCCTGTCCGATGCTCGGCATGTAGCGAGGAGCACAACTCGAACGACTGTTTATTGGGGGTCGAGCGGGTGACCTGTGTGGATCTCGGTTGCACGGAACAGACCAGGCCTATTTCGGTGGTTCCGACTGGTTTCGCTTATGCCGAGCGACGGTTCTGTTCGAATAGTCGAGTTCGCAGCGAACCGCGCAGGCGTTGAGGGCTGGTCTTGTTGACGAGCTTCAAATGTTCGTCTGCCCTGCGATTGTCGGCGCCGGGAAACGGTTCTTCCCGGATAGTGTGCGGTTGAAGCTGGAATTGGTTGACGAGCACCGGTTCAGCAACGGCGTGATCGTTCTGCGGTACGCCGTCCGTGACTGATACGGTCGCCGTTAGCCCTATGAGTCAACAGCTCAGGCGGCCCGGGCCAACGCATTTTCAACAGCGTGTGGATCGCTCGCGTGCGCCGGATGTTGGCGAGTCGCAGCTGGGCGACCCCGTTTGGTCGCAACAGGATTGCCGCACGATGAAGGATCTCGAACCGGAACGTCTGGAATTGGCCACAAAAGCTACTTTGAAGCCAGGTAGGCGTCGAAGATCGACGATGTCGCCTCTACTCCCTCCACGGTCGAATAGACAACCGATCTGGGGCTCGCCCAGATGACCGGCTCGACCTCCGGATGGTGCACCTTCACCCATTGTCGTAGTTTTCGCCAGACGGAGTCGAAAGCAGACCGTGACTCGGGATCGTGGGTCCGGTCGGCGGAGACGATGAGGCCGTCGTGCACCATGCACTCGTGGTTACCGGTCAAAACCAGCCCCATCTTCCGGAGGAAAACATCACTTTGTTCGTACCGGCACGACACGGACTCACCGTCGATGCTGCAATCGAAGTCGCGTGGCTCCCAACCGGCTGAGTCTTGGACCCGAAGGAGTCGACGAAAGCGTCACGGCGTTCGGGGAGTTGCATCGAGACGCCGAACAGCCGGGCGTCCTCGGACACAAGTTCCTTCGCAGCATCTATGTCTCCGTCGTTGCGTGCCACGTCCCAAGCCTGTACCACCGCCAGTGTCCCACGGTCGCCGTCCATCGTGGCGACGAGAACGATCGCCAGCCCTAGGGCGAACTGCTCCGGCGAGCAGGACCCTGCTTGGTCTACCCGACATTGCTACCCTCCCTCATCTCTCGGCTCAGCCATGGGCTCTGAGGAGTCCGAGTAAGTGAGTCTCCTGTCGTCTAGCCCCCCGTATGAAGTCTGGCCATCGCAGTCTCGATCTTTTCCGCGGTCGCCATCAGAGCTGCCGCCGAACGGGCAGTAAGCACGAGCCGTGATCCGCGGCGTGACAACACATCGCGATCTCCCTCTCCAATTCGGGATCCTCCAGTAACGACGGCGATTGACCATGAAGTCGATCTGCGTCCGTGAGTCTATCCACGGCCCCGAGCGCGAACACAACATGTCGCAGGCATGCATTGCCATGGGATAGCGGGGAGTCCATGGATCCGACCCGTCGCGAGGTGCCGATGTCGCTCGATGTCAGATATTGGCACTTCCGCTAGAGATGAATCGCTTATGCGTGGTTCAGGTGAGCCCGTAGAACTCTTCTTGGACTCTGGGATCACCGGTGAAATACGCATCGCGAATCAACCCGGCATCGTTCATGTGAAACACATACACCACTCGATCTTCAAGATGCCTTTCACCCAACTGCGCCTTGGTGGTCTGAAGGACAACCGTGTGGGCATCATTTGCCAGGATGTCGTGGACATCGATTTCGAGACTGTTCTCTGATAGGCCGATGAGTTGGCGGATGACCGACAAGATGGCTTCCTTGCCCTCGATCTGTCCGTCGGCGCTGTACAACACCGCATCATCGGCGAAGGCTGATATGAAGCCGTCAAAGTCCCTCCGGTTCAGTGCCTGGTAGGCCTTGGCGACGACGGCGACGTTTGGGTGGGTCATCCAATTCATCCTGCTTCAGGACTCGATCGAACCTACCCCGAGCACTCGATACGTGCCGATACGCGCACTCCAGAAGTGTTCGTTGTCCGCCCAGAATTGCTTGAAGAGCTGGACTGCAATTCTGCTGGTAGAGGTTCCTCGATCGAGGTGCCGTCATGTACGCGTCCTCTGTCCGCCGGAATTGATGCTCTGGCACAATGGGAGCTTGGACGACGCCAGCCAAGAGCGGTACTACCACGGCACCCGTGCCGATCTGAAGCCTGGAGATCTGATCGGGGCCGGCTACAACTCCAACTACGGCAGCGGGAAGAAGGCCAACCACGTCTACTTGACGGCCACAGTGGACGCCGCTGTTTGGGGAGCCGAACTGGCGGAGGGCGAGGGCCCCGGCAGGATCTACATCGTGGAACCAACCGGTTCCATCGAGGACGACCCGAACCTGACGGACAAGAAGTTCCCCGGCAACCCGACGAAGTCGTACCGCTCTCGTGACCCATTGCGGGTCACGGGCGAGCTCACTGACTGGGAAGGGCACGCCCCCGAAGACCTTCAGGCAATGAAGGACCACCTCGCACGTCTCAAGGAGCTCGGCATCGAGGCAATCGACGACTAACGGGAGCCGGCCCGCACGGTGATACTTCGATGACCGTGCCGGGCAAGGAAGTCTGCCGATCCACCCGCTAAGGGTACGTAAACTCTTCTTTTTTTGGTCGGCGACCCTTGACCGCCGCCAACAGGTTCGACAGAATCCGCACAGGAGGCGTACAGATGACATGGGAGGGTTGGCTGCCGCCACCGGCATCGTTTTCGTTGTTCTCTCGTCGGTGGCGGCCATCATTGGTGGGCAGCCTGGAGATCAGGACGTCGTCGAGTTCTTCGTAGCCAACAGACGCCAACTCCTCATCCATGCGTACCTGTATGGGCTGTCGCTGGTCTTCCTCATCTGGTTCCTCGGTTCCGTACGTAGCCATCTGCGCCTCTCGGAGGGCGGAACCGGACGACTGTCGGCTGTCTCCTTCGCTGGGGGGATCATCTTCGTGACCCTGTTGTCCGTGAGCGGGATTGTGAACACCGCCCTGGCAGATGGGATAGCCAGTTACGCTGATCCAGACACGACTAGAGCGCTCTATGCCTTGGTGGTCCTCGCCAACGATGTGAACTGGTTCCCCATGGCCGTTTTGACTGGAGCTGCGACCTTGGTCGCGTTCCGGCACAATGCCTTTCCTAGGTGGCTGGCATGGTTCGGAGCAGCTGTTGCGCTCTCCTCGCCGATTGGGGCTTTGGCCATAGTCGTCGACACCGGTCCATTCTCGAGTGCCGGTATCTTCAGCATCGTCGGTCTTCTTCTGTTCCTTCTCTGGCTGGTCCTTCTGAGCATTGTT
>CAZLEQ010000012.1:0-47513 GCA_964558575.1 uncultured Acidimicrobiaceae bacterium
GGACAGCAACCGACGGGTGCTGGCGGTTCTGACTCTTCTGCGGAACTAACGAGCCACGTGGGGACTTTCTCCTGGAGCGGGCGGGAGTTGCGTCTATGGCACCTCGTCGTGTGAGAGGTGCTCCTTCGGGGATACGCTTGTGCCACGCCTGTGTCAACACGACGCTGGATAAGGCGAGTAGAAAACGACTTTGACCAGGGTGTTTGGTGGAGCTGACGGGATTTGAACCCGTGACCCCCTCGTTGCGAACGAGGTGCTCTGCCAGGCTGAGCTACAGCCCCTTGTGGGGACGGCGAATTGTATCGGTCGCCGCGAGTCAGGCCAGATCGGATCGTTGCCAGTCGAGGTCGCTCAGCACGCGGCTCTTCCATTCGACGGGGCCTGGCTTGCCGAAGAGGTAACCCTGGCCGAACTCGACGCCGAGGTCGAGGAGCCGGCGTCGTTCCGTGTCCGTCTCGATTGCCTCGGCGATCACCATGATCCCCAAGTCGCGGGCCATGGCGGTCAAGCCGCGAATCAGCGCGTTGTTCCGTCTCACGTTCTCGTCGGCGACCAGATGCCGGTCGAGCTTGATGATCTCGGGGTCGAGACGGAGGATGTGCCACATGTCGACCTCTCCGGCGCCCACGTCGTCGACCGCCAGCCTCACACCGCGCGCCCGCAACGAGTCGACCGCCCTCCTGGTGACCTCATAGCTGCGAATGCGGGCGGTGTCCGACAGTTCGAGGACCACTCGCCCGGGGTCGATTCCCTCGAGGGCAGAGAAGAGACCGGGAGAGAGCAGAGTCGAGTTCGAGAGGTTCAAGGCGAGGATCGAGCCGTCTTCACGCTCGGCGAAACCCTCGATCCCTTGTCGGAGGGCCAGCAATTCCAGATCTGTCCCCACCCCGGACGACCCCGCCAGCTTGAACCACTCGGGGGGAGACGCGTACGGGAAGCGGGCGAAGCTCTCGTAGCCCACCACCTTCGGTGAGCCCGGATCGGATCGGATGTCGACTATCGACTGATAGACCATCGACACCGACTCCCCGTCCAGCAGCTCGACGAGATCATCCCATTGGGGCTTGGGTTGCTTCGGCTCGACGGCGATGTCTGGAAGCTGGCGACGCCGACTCGTGGTGCTGCTCTGTTTGCGAAGCGTCAACTCACAGGTATTGCGGTCGCCCGTCCGGAAGAACCGAACCTCACCGCCCATCCCCTTGGCGAGGCCCCGCGCGACCGCCACCCCGATGCCGACGATCGAGCCGTCCCAGGTGGAGGCAACCAGTCGATGATGCTCTGAGCCGAGCTCGAGGAGTTCTTCGTCGGGGATCTCGGCTCCGTCTTCGTCGATCTCGACGACGAGTTTGCTGTGGGACTCCGAGATGCGAACGTCGATGCTCCGACACCCACGATCGATGGCGTCCTCGAAGATGTTGCGCACGATCCGGGCTACCCACCGGGAGTCACCGATGGCATCTATCGAGCCCGTCACGGTGATCCGCGCTCCGCGGGAAGCCAGGGTCCACTCCTGGGCGACCGACTCGACCAGCTCTCTCAACTCGACGGTTTCGACATCGAATTCGATTTCGCCTCTGGCCAGCTGATCGGCCACCGCCAGGTTGCGGACGGCATGATGCGCGGCCTGAGCGCGGATCGCCAGCTGCTCGATCATCTCGTTGCGGGCCGCAGCACTCACGTCACGGCTTCGATCGCAGAGCAGCTCGGCCAGGCCGACCACGGATTCGAGGGGCTGCTCGACGCGTGCCAGGCTGTCGCTTCCTCGCCATGCCACCCCAGCGTCAGGTGTCGTCATGTCTCTCCGGCTCTGCGCAACCGCACAGTTGGCATGATCGGCTGGCGCAAGCGATTCCTGAAGCGCTGGCTGGGTGAGAGACGAGCGCCGCTACCGGTCGCGAAGATCCTGACGGAGACGTTCCTGAACCATTGTGGCGGTCAGGTCCGAGCGGGAACGCTCGACGAGAGCCCGAGCCACGTCTGTGGTGCGGCGGAGACCGTTGGTCATGCCGTCCGGATAGTCGACCTGGGCGAGCTGGTCGACTATCTCATCCATCTTCCCCAAAAGATCCTCCGCCTCGGACAGTCGCTCCGCCCGGAGCAGGTCGAGCATTCGCCGCCGCATCTCTCCCACCGCCTCCCCGAGGCCGTGCAGATATGGGACCGGGTCCACTCCGATGTCGCGGAAGCCGGGAATGTCCGGCCCCGTGAACACCGCCTGGGCGATTCGGGCTTCGGCGTACTCCTTTGCCGCATCGTGGACCACTGAATGGCCGAGGAGCTCCGGGTTCGCGGCTAGGGCGTCGGAAATGGAAGCGATCAGCTCTCCGGCTCGAGCGATGAGGGTGTTGGCGCGATCCCATTCCGACCGGTGCAGCGAACGGATCCCGTTGGCAGCGGCGCGGATCGCCCGACGCGACGCGGTGATGGCCTTCTCACGCGCCTCGAATCGGGAGTCGAGGATGGAACGGACCTCGTCGGAGAGGTCGAAAGTCAATTGGCGATGACTCGGACCTGGGGCTCTTCCCACTCGGTGGGACGCTCGGCCACGTGGGTCACCTTCAGCCGCTGCAGACGTTGCTGTTTCATCTGGGCGAGAGCCGCGATGTAGAGACCGATCAGCGAGATGAAGAAGAGCCCGGCGAGCAGCCATGCCGTCGAGCCGTAGTAGGCGGCGGCGGCGAACCCGGCCAGGGCAAGCCCGGCCAACACGCTCAGGGTCCGACGTCGGCGGACCCTGATCCGGTCTTTGTGGGCCGCGGCCAGATCGGCGGTGGAGTGCTTTTGGACGTGAGCCATGGAGTGAGTCCAGCGATCGAACTCCTCGGTGGAGTTGATGGAGGAAGCGCTACTCCGTTCCCCGAAGACGCTAGGAAGCAAATAGACAGCCCAGATGGCACATATCACCAGCGCAGCGATTATGAGGGGTGTGCTCATTTGTATCTAGTAACTCCGTCCGCTGGTGAAGCGTAGTTTTGAGTAGCCACTCAATCAACGACCTCAGGGCGTTCCCAGGTACCGGACCGTCCCCCCTCCTTCTTGCGAAGGCGGACCGCTTCGATTGTCACTCCTCGCTCAACGCTCTTGACCATGTCATAGATCGTGAGCGCCGCCATCGAGACGGCGGTCAGGGCCTCCATCTCGACGCCGGTCTGGCTGGTCGTGGCAACGGTAGCGGTGATGGCCACGCCATGCCCAGCCGACTCGAGAGAGATGTCCACCGACGACAGTGGGATCGGATGACACAACGGGATCAACTCAGGGGTCTTCTTTGCTCCCAGGATGCCCGCCACCCTGGCCACCGCGGCGGCGTCGCCCTTGGGAAGATCGCCGGAGAAGAACATATCCCTGAGTTCGGGTGACATGCTCACCAGGCCTTCGGCAACGGCGCTACGTCTGGTGACCTCCTTGTCGCCCACGTCGACCATTCGTGCTTCCCCCTTTTCGTTGAGGTGAGTCAGCCGGTCGTCACCCATCCTCAGCTCCTCTCGTCTCCACGGCCCGAAACAGCTCGAGTATCACCGGATCCCCTGAGGCGATGAGGTCGACGCCCACCGGGAGAACGGCGAAAGCGTCGGCGTTGGCGGCGCCCGAGAGGACGTGCGAGCCGCTGCCACCGGTCTGAACGACGCTCGGGTTTGCCGAGCTGTCGATGAAACGGGCCCGGATGAACTCCTCTTTGGCCGGATCGGAATGGAACTCCTCACCGGCCACTGCCGAGACCCGTGGCCGGAGCAGGGCAGAGGCTCCCTGCATGGCCAGGAGCGCAGGGCGCACGAACTGCTCGAAAGAAACCAGGACCGACACGGGATTACCCGGGAGACCGAAGAAGGCTGCTCCACCGACGATCCCGAAGCCCTGGGGCTTCCCCGGCTTCATCGCCACCGGGAAGAAGTCGACGTCTGCCTCGTCGCGGAGGACCATCTTGGTCACATCGTACTCCCCCATCGACACGCCTCCGGAAGACACGATCGCGTGACACCGGGCAGCCGCCTCACCGAGCGCGGCCCGAAGTGCGTCGGCATCGTCGGGGATTCGGCCCATGTCCACGGGCTCGGCCCCGGCGGCGGCTACGAGGGCAAGGAGCATCGGTCGGTTGGAGTCGCGGATGAGCCCCGGCCCCAGCTCGGAGGTCTCCGGCGCCACCAGCTCGTCTCCGGTCGACATCACCGCAACCTTGGGTCGGCGGGCGACTTCAGGGGACACCACGCCGATGGTGGCGAGAACACCGACGTGTGCCTCGGAGAGACGAGTTCCGGGTTCGAACACGGTGCTCCCTGCCGCCACGTCGCCACCTGGCGAGCGCACCGACGTACCCGGTGGGGTGGCGACCGCGATACGCACTTTGCCGTCTTCTGTCTCGGTGTCCTCCACCCTGACCACCGTGTCGGCGCCCTCGGGCATCGGAGCCCCGGTCATGATCTTGATCGCCTGGCCCTCGCCGACCTCGGTGGTGGCCACCTGACCTGCGGCCACGTCCTCGAGAACTCGGAGTACTGCGCCCGGCGAGCCGACGTCCGCTCCCTGCACTGCAAACCCGTCCATCGCCGAGTTGGAGAAGCTGGGGACATCATGTGGCGCCACCACCGCCTCCGCGAGGACCCTGCCCACCGCCTCCTGGAACGGGACCACCTCACCCGGGAGGGGCCGAACCGTGGCGAGGATCGCAGATCGGACTTCGGCGATGGGCCTCACGAGTCGAAGACATCCTCCCCGAACTGATGCGCTCCAAGCACCTTGGTCGCCTTGAGCAGGCCCTGGGGAGTGCCGGTGTCGAGGAGATCGCCGTCTGCCAGGAATCCGCGGAGGCGGCCACGCTTGCCCAACTCGTCGATGGCATCGGTGAGCTGGATCTCTCCACCCACTCCGGGAGGGGTCTTCTGGAGGATGGAGAACACCTCGGGGGTGAACAGATATCGACCCGCCAGTCCGAATCGGGAAGGCGCCTCTTCCACACCCGGTTTCTCGACCGCTCCGCCAATGTCGAGATACCCGTCTTCGACCTCGGAGGCGGGGACCACCACCCCATACTTGGAGAGAAACTCATCAGTCAGTCGACGCAGACACATCACCGACACCTCTCCGTCGTCGCTCCCGGCTGCCATCCGCTCGAGGACGTCCTGGCCAGGTCTGACGATATTGTCGGAGAGGAGACAGAAGAACGACCGGTCGCCAACCATCTCCGCCGCCTCGTGTACCGCATGGCCCAGCCCGAGAGCCTCCTCCTGGACGACGGGCCGGACCCTGATGTCCTCCAATCCGGGAAGAGGACCGTCGAGAGTGAAGTGCTGGGCGATGAGATGGCCGGCGTCGAGATCCACCACCACGATGGCCTCCTTGGCTCCGGCCCGTGCCGCCTCCTCGACCGCATATTGGATGGCGGGACGATCGACGACCGTGATCAGCGCTTTGGGGACCACCCGGGTGGCGGGACGCATCCTGGTCCCGCGCCCGGCGGCTGGTATCACTGCCACGTCGATGCTCACGCTTCCACTCTCTGTTCGCTACCTGTGAATACGCGACGGATGTTGCTCCGGTGCCGCCATACCACCAAGCCGACGATGGCCAGCAGCCAGACCAGACTCATCCCGGCCACACCCTGCCACATCGCCAGGGGAATCGATGCCGCCACGACGGCCAGCGACGAGATGGAGGCGGTCTTGGTCAGCTTGACCAGCACGAGCCAGGAGGCCACCACGATCAGGCCGACCCACGGAACCGTGAAGATCAGGACACCGAGGCCAGTCGCCACTCCCTTACCCCCGCGGAAGCGATGGAATACCGGATAGCAATGCCCGACGACGGCGGCGAAGCCGGCCAGGAAAGCCCATTCGCTCTGAAAATCGACCGTCCCCGCAGCCATCATCCCCATAGCCGCCCCGATCACTCCCTTCAGGGTGTCTCCGATGAGGACCATTGCCGCCGGGATCCGGCCGACAGAGCGGAGCACGTTGGAAGCTCCCGGGTTGCCGCTGCCCACCTGGCGGATGTCCACCCCGTGCATGCGGGCCACGATGACCGCAAAGTCGATGCTCCCCACGACATAGGCAGCGACCAGCGCCAGGGCGATCGTGAGTGTCATCTCTGCGATCATATTGAGATCGGGAGGAATGGAACAGGTCGGGGGCCGGTTCTACAATCCCGGAGGTTCCACCACGTCTGAGCGGTCAGTCGATACCTGATGCCAACCTACGAATACGCCTGTAAGAACTGCGGTGAGACCATCGAGGTCTTCCAGTCGTTTTCCGACAAGCCACTGAAGAAGCACAAGGAGTGCGGCGGCGAGTTGAAGAAGGTCTTCCACGCCCGCGGCATCGTGTTCAAGGGTGACGGCTTCTACGCCACCGACAGCAAGCCCGCCGCCACATCGAAGACCTCTTCAGGCGGTGACGGCTCGACCAAGAAGTCGACCGAGAAGGCCGGGGCGGCGTCCACGTCGGCGTCGACGTCGTCCGGCGACGACTGACCACGAGACCCTTCTAAACCACCGGCCCCACCCGTACGGTCGGGTACATGCTCTGGTTCGAGCCCTTTCCCATGGGGCGCTGGGCCCTGGTCCTCTTGGTGGCCACATTCGCCGCATACGTCGAGTTTCGACCCGACCCGACCACGGAGGTCCCTTTCGCCACCGTCGCCATCGCGGTCGGGGACGCGATCGACGACACCAACACGGAGCTGCGCCGTGTCCCAGTCGATCTTCTCGAGGCGGCGAATCGGGGTGATGTCGCCACCAAGCCGATCCCCGCCGGCTGGCCGGTGATGTCGTCGGCCGTTGGTCAGGAGGGCCGAACCGTCCCCGCGGGATGGTGGGTGGTTGGTGTCGTTCTGCCGGAAGGGGCCGACGTGGGAGACGAGGTGAAACTCGTGCTCCTCGACTCCGGCTCCGAGGTCGCCGGGGTGGTCACCAGCCCGGGTTCCGACGACCCGTTCGCCGTCACCGACGGTGGGGTGGCCGTCCCTCCGGCCAACTCGGCGGAGGTGGCGATCGCCGTCGCCAACGGGAGGCTGGCGGTCCTGGTTTCGAGTGGGTGACCATTACCGTGCCGAGGTGCTCGCCGCCATCATCTGGGGTCTCGTCCAGGGACTGACGGAGTTCCTGCCCATATCCTCGTCCGGCCATCTCGTGGTGGTCCCCGAGTTTCTCGCTGCGATTGGGATGGAAGTGTCCGCTCCCACTCTCGCCGTCTCGGCGGTGCTTCATCTGGGAACGCTGGTGGCGGTGTTGATCTACTTCCGTCGCGACGTCGCCTCAGTGCTCCGTTTGCGCCGCGATCCCAACGGGCGCAAGATCGCGCTGCTGGTGGCGGTGGGGACAGTGCCGGCGGTGGTCGGCCTCCCCTTGGAGGGCCGGATCGAGTCGATCCAGGAGAACGTGACCTACGTCGGGATCGCCCTGGTGGCCACCGGCCTGATCCTCATCGTCGGACAGCGTCTCGGTCGTGGCCTGCGAGTGCTGCTCGAGGGGCGTGTCTCCGATGCTGTCGTGGTCGGGATCGCCCAGGCGTTGGCCCTGATCCCGGGCATCTCAAGGTCAGGCATCACCATCAGCGCCGGCAACGGCCGCGGGTTCCAGCCGACCGAAGCAGCGAGGTTCTCGTTCCTCCTCGGCGTTCCGGCCATCGCCGGAGCCGGGCTGGTGTCCTTGCCCGACGTGGTGGCTGAGGGGGGTTTGGGATTGGAGCTGCTGGTCGGCCTGGGCGTGGCCATGGTGTCGGGGTACCTGGCCATCGCCCTGCTCCTGGCCGCCCTGCGTCGGGTCGGGTTGGCGCCTTTCGCCCTCTACTGCCTCGTGGTCGGCGGCCTCACCATCGCCTTCCTCTGATCGCGGGTACGACGCTACGTTGTCGCGTAATGGCGGAACGGAACGTCCTCGGAGATGAACTGGAGGTCTGTTCGACTGACCCCGTGACCGGTTGGTTCCGCGACGGCACCTGTGCCACCGCGCCCGAAGACATCGGGAGTCACACGGTCTGCGGGGTGATGACACGAGAGTTCCTCGACCACCAACGCTCGATCGGCAACGACCTGACCACGCCGGCGCCGATGTTTCAGTTTCCCGGTCTCGAGCCCGGTGACCGCTGGTGCGTGACGGCCCGCAACTGGCTTCGGGCGCACCAGGATGGAGTGGCAGCCCCGGTGGTGCTCGCCGCCACCCACGAACGCGCCCTCGACGTCATCCCTCTCGACACGCTTCGGGAACACGCGGTCGACGTCCCCGACGACCCGGGGACCTTGCAATAGCGGGTTGGCTGGGCGCGCTACTGGCTGTAGTTGGAGGATATCCGCACCGTCTCGGCGATGTGCACGTTGATCAGGGCGGGGAGCCCCGACTCCCGGGCTCTCTCCAGGGCGGGGCGGATCTCGTTGGGATCGTCGATGAACTCGCCGTAACCACCCAACCCGCGCACCATCTCGTGATAGGGACGCACCCCCAGGTCGGTGGCGACGAGACGGTCGGGATAGGCCATGCGATGGAAGGTCTTGATGTTCGACCACACCCCGTCGTTGCCGATCACCCCGATGATGGGCAGGCCAAGACGCACCATCGTGTCGTACTCCATGGCGTTGAAACCGAACCCGCCATCACCGAACACGACACCAACGGTCTTCTCCGGGAACACCGTCTTGGCGGCGATGGCGTACGGGGCACCGGTGCCCAGCGTCCCGAACGGCCCCGGGTCGAGAACGTGCCCGGGAGTCGATGTCTGCAGCCACCGGGCGGTCGTGGAGACGATGTCCCCGCCGTCGACCGACACGATCGAGTCTGGACCGAAGAACTCGGCCACCTCCTTGGCGAAGCGCTGGGGCATCACCGGCGAGGAGTCGTCGGACGCCGCTCGCTCGGCCTCCTCCACCTTCGCCACCTCCGCTTCCACGATCTCCTTGGTCCACACCGGGGTATCGACCCGGCGGATGTCGTCGGCTCGGTCGACCAACTGGGCGACCACGGTCATCGGGTCGGCCACGACGCCGACGTGGGCGGGTCGGTTCCAACCGACCTTCGCCGGGTCACCGTCGATCTGGATGACGGTGGCATCGGATGAGATCTTCTCCCCGTAGGAGGTGCGGAAGTCCCAGTCGACGCCCAAAGCCAGCACCACCTCCGCCTCCGCCATCGCCCGGGATCTCTGGTGGTTCCCGAGGAGCCGATGTCCGTATGGAAGGGCTCCCCGAGCCCTGCTGTTGACATAAGTCGGCGCCTGGAGGACCTCGGCGAGGTCGGCGAGACGGTTTTGGACTCCGGCGCGAGTCCCGGCACCGGCGAACACCATCACCCGGTCGGCACCGTGGAGTTTGGAGACGACCTCGTCGAGGGTGGCCTCATCGGCGCCAAAGCCGGACGACTGGCGGTAGGAGGTGGGAAATCGCACCGCGGTCTCCTCGACCATGTCGAACTGGACGTCCATCGGAACGTCCAGGAACACCGGCCCGCCCCGACCCTCGAAGGCATGTCGGGCGGCAGTGGCCACGTAGTCGGCGAGACGGTCGACCTGCCAGGCGGTGCCCGCCCACTTGGTGATGGAGTGGAACAGCCGGGGGTGGTCCATCTCCTGGAGCCCACCCCTCAGCTCCTGGCGGATCAGGTGCCGGCCACCAATGACCAGCATGGGGGTGCTCCCGTAGAAGGCGGTGGCCACGGCGGTCATCGTGTCGGTGACACCCGGTCCGGCGGTGACCGCGGCAACACCGAGCTTGCCGGTGAGTCTGGTGTAGGCCTCGGCGGCGTGGGCGGCGGCTTGCTCGTGGCGGACGTCGACGATCCGCATCCCAGCCTGCAGGCAACCGTCGAGGATGGGGACGATGTGGCCCCCGGTGAGGGTGAACAGGGTGTCGACCCCTTCGTTCACGAGTGCCCTGGCGATGATCTGGCCGCCGTGGATCTTTGCCATGGGCCCGAACCTAGCCGCGAACCCAGGGTTGCAGGCCCCGCCCAGCGAAGTCCAACGCCCCCAGATGAACCCAGGGTTGGTGGCCCCGCCCAGCGAAGTACGGCGCCCTCAGATGAGCGACGTCTACTCGAGGATGGTGTCCAGACCGAGGTGGACACCGCCGTCGAGGGCTTGCACTCCCCTTATCGCCTGAAGTGCTCCGTTGGCGAAGGACCCGTAGCTGGTCGAGAGGTGCTCGATGGAGAGCACCTCCCCGGCATTGGAGAGGGCCACCTCCTGTTGGGAGATCAGGCCAGGGAGTCGCAGGGAATGGACCCGCACTCCCTCGACGTTGGCGCCGCGGGCACCGGGCACCATTTCCTCCGACCTCTCCGCCGACCTGCCCCCGGCGTCGCTGATTCCCATCGCCGAGGCCAACGCCGTCCCGCTGGGGGCGTCCGGCTTGGTGGCGTGATGGCGCTCGATGATCTCGACCGCCTCGAAGTGGGCGGCCGCCTGGGAGGCGAAACGCATCATGAGGGTGGCACCGATGGAGAAGTTGGGGACGACCAGACACGGAGTGTCCGCCCCCCACATCTCTCTGAGGCGCTCGAGGCGCTCAGCCGTGAATCCGGAGGTTCCGACCACGGCAGCCGACCCGGCGTCACGCCACGCCTCGAGGTTCTCGAAGACCACGTCGGGATGAGCGGTCTCGACGATGACTTCGGCGCCAACCTCGCCCGCTTCGCCGACGATGGCGGTGCCCTCCAGTTCCTGCCCAACACGATTCGGGTTGTAGAGGGCGGTCAGCTCGAGATCATCGGCCGCCGCCACGGCAGTGATGATCGGTCCGGCCAGCTTCCCGCCGGCACCGGAAACGGCAACGGAGATCACTTGTCGTTCAGTGCTCCGGAGAGTGCTTCCTCGAAAACCTGGAGCGTCTCGGCGACGTCCTCGTCGGTATGCGCCGCGCACACGAACCAGGGCTCCAAGGCGTCGGGACAGGGCATCACGCCCTTTTTGATCATGCGGAAGCAGATGTCCTCGTAGAGGGCCCTGTCGTGTCCGACGGTGTCACGGAACTCCTTTGGCTCCCCCTCACCGAGGTAGATGGAGAACATGGAGGGGTGCCCGGTCACCTTCCCGGTCACTCCCTTGTCGGCGAGGATGCTCTCGATCCCTTCCATCAGGGAGCGGCCCACCTTCTCCACCCTGGCGAGGGGCTCCCCGGTGAGTAGCTTGGTGACCGTGACATCTGCTGCGGCAGCGGCGACACCGTTCCCCGAATAGGTGCCCGCCTGACCGATGCCGCCTTTGCGCCAGCCTTCGACCAACTCGCCCCTCATGGCAATGGCCGCCACCGGGAACCCGTTCCCCATCGCCTTGGCGTAGGTTCCGATGTCGGGGGTCACACCGAAATATTCGTTTGCCCCGCCGGTGGCAATGCGGAACCCGGTCTTGACCTCATCGAAGATCAGCGCCGAGTCGTACTGGTCGCACAGGCTCCGCAGACCTTTGAGGAATCCCTCCACGGGCATGAAACCGAATGCGTTGCCCAGCACCGGCTCGACGATGACCGCCGCGATACGGCGACCCTCGTCCTCGAAGAGACGGGCCGCCAATCCGAGATCGTTGAAGGGGAGGGTCCTGATGTAGGTGCGAATCGAATCGGGGATGCCTGAGCTCGACTGCAAGGGCACCGGCCGATACCTGGATCCGAGACCGCTTGGTGGCGCTCCAGCGGTGGAGAACATCACGTAGTCATGGACCCCGTGGTACTGGCCCTCGAACTTGACGACCAGATCGCGACCGGTGAATCCTCGAGCGAGTCTGATGGCGTGCATGGTCGCCTCGGTCCCGGTGTTGGTGAAGCGCATCCCGTCGGCCCAGGTCAGGGCCTCCATCACCTTCTCGGCCGCCTCGACCTCACGTCGTTGCGACATGGCGAAGGTCGTGCCCGACGCAGCCGCCTCCGCCACCGCGGCCCCGACCTCTTCGTCGGCATGACCGAGGATGATCGGACCGAAGCCACACTGGTAGTCGATGTAGCGCTTCCCATCGACGTCGTAGACATGCCCGCCTTCACCGCGTTCGATGATCAGCGTGTCTTCGTCACCCCAGTATCGGAACTGGCTGGACACGCCGTTGATCAGCTTCGAGGAGGCCCGCTCGAACCACTCGACGCTCTTCTTTCCCTGTAGACCCATCTCACTCCTTACGAATCGAGCGGAGACTACCGCCCCCCCGGCCGAACTGGCGCTCGATGTTTCGGGTCTCGGCTAACTTCACCTCATGCCCCAAGATCTCGAGCTGCTCATCGCCGGAGAATGGACCGAAGGCACAGGTGACGATCACTACGAGGTGAACTCCCCGGTAACCGGCGAGCACATCTACAACGTGCCGAAGGCCTCTCAGGGCGACATCGACCGTGCCGTAGCCGCGGCCCGCGGCGCCACCGAGGAGATGCGGCACTGGACCGCCTTCGAGCGAGCCGACATGTGCCTCCGCATCTACGACCTGTGGCAGGAACGGATCGAAGACGTCGCTCGCATCCTCACCATCGAACAGGGCAAGCCCTACAGCGCGGAGTCGGTCGACGACATCGCCGAGTCCGGGGACTACTTCCAGATCGCCGCCGAGGACGTGAAGCGCTTGTCCGGGGAGTTCATCCCCACCACCGAGCGCAACCGCCGCATGTTCACGGTCCACCGTCCAATCGGGGTTTGGGCGGCGATCACACCCTGGAACTTCCCGGTGATGATCCCCATGGAGTACGTCGGCCCGGGTCTGGCCACTGGCAACGCCCTCATCGTCAAGCCACCGGAGTTCACCTGCTGGGCACTCCTGGAGATGGCCAAGGTGTTCGAGGAGGCCGGGGTGCCCAAGGGAGCGATCTCGATCATTCCCGGAGCGGGCGACATCGGAGAGGCGCTGGTGACCCACGACGGCATCGACGCCATCGGATTCACGGGGTCTTCGGCCACCGGGGCCCGCATCGTCTCCCAAATGGGTTTGAAGCGATCCATCATGGAGATGTCGGGCAACGGGCCGACTGTGGTCACCGCCGATGCCGACATCGAGAGGGCGGCGGAGGCCGCGGTCTACGGTGCCTACTACAACGCCGGCCAGGTCTGCGTGGCAACTGAGCGCCTCATCGTCCTCGACGAAGTGCACGACGAGTTCGTCGAAGCCGCCATCAAGGCAGCCGACGTGGTGCGTCTCGGCGACCCCTTCGACGACGACACGAACATGGGACCGCTGAACAACGAGGCCACCGCCGAGAAGATGGACCGGCACCTGGCCGACGCCGTCGAGCGCGGAGCCGAGGTCCTCATCGGTGGGAAACGGGCGGGGGGCCACCCGACCGATCTCTACTACGAGTTCACGGTGGTCGACAAAGTCCCCGAGGACTCCATGGTGTCCCAGGAGGAGTCTTTCGGGCCGGTGCTCCCGATACTCACCGCGCGCGACGACGAGGACGCGGTCGGCGTAGCCAATCGGACCCGTCTCGGGCTCCAGGCGGCCGTGTTCACCAACGACCTGACCAAGGCCTTCTACTACGCCGACAGGATCCGCTCCGGCACAGTCATCGTGAACGACTCCACCGACACGTGGGAGACCTTCCAACCCTTCGGTGGCGCCGCCGGCACCGACACCGGATGGGGACGGCAGCGGACTCACGAGTTCACCGACCTGCAGACGGTGGTCTTCAGCCTGCGCGAGGAGTAGGACGACTCTCGGCAGAGGCGGCGATCCGCCTGGCCATGCGGCGGAAGATCGTCACGTGGAAGGGGAACATCGCCCACCAGTAGAGACGGCCGAGCAGGCCTCTTGGTGTAAACACCGCAGTCTGAGTGAGCCGGCTACCTCCGTCGGTGCCTTCCGCCTTAAACGACAGCCAAGCCTGGCCCGGAAGCCGCATCTCGGCTTGCAGGTGTAGGGACGAGCCCGGTTCGATGTCCACCACCCGCCAGAAGTCGAGCGACTCGCCCTTGCGGATGTCCTCGGGGTGTCTTCTGCCCCGACGCAGCCCGACACCACCGACCATGGAGTCGAGCAGGCCGCGCAGGCGCCAAGCCCAGTCCATCGTGTAGTAGCCGACGTCACCTCCGATCCTCTTCACCGCCCAGAAGAGGTCGTCCTGAGAGGCGCTGCTGTGCACCACCTGCTCATCGCGCACCACGGTGCCCCCGGACCAGGAAGGATCGCCCGGATAGGGCTGAGCCGGTGCGACTCCGGAACCGGTCCAGCGGGTGGGGACATCGAGATCGGCGGCCTGTCTCAGCGCTCTGGTCACCGCCTCCCGATAGGTGATCAGCGGACCGGCCACCTCCTCAACGAAGGAGTTGTCGTCCACCACCACTTCGACCGTGAGGCTGTCGACGAGAGGCCGGGCCACCCGTGCGGGGAGCGGTGTCACCAGCCCTATCCAGAGGCTCGACAGACGCGGGGTGAGGGCGGGCACCCGGATGATCCACCGTCGAGGGAGACCGGCAACCTCTGCGTACACCCTCATCATCTCCTCATAGCTGAGCTTGTCGGGGCCGCCGATCTCCCGCACGGCACTACCGCCCCTCTCTCCCAGCGCATGGATCAATACCTCGAGAACATCGGCTATCGCGATCGGCTGACACATCGTGCGAACCCACTTCGGGGTGACCATCATCGGCAGCATCTCGGTGAGATAGCGGAGCATCTCGAAGGAGACCGACCCCGAACCGATGATCACCGCAGCGCGGAGTTCGGTGACCGGAGTCCTTCCCGAGCCGAGGATCCGACCCACTTCCTGGCGGCTGGAGAGGTGAGGGCTCAGCTCGCCGTGGCCCAGGCCTCCCAGGTACACGATTCTCTCGAGCGATGCCTCGTCGACGGCGTTGACGAAGTTCTGGGCCGCTTCACGATCGCTCTGCCCGAAGTCGCCCGGGCCCGAGCCCATCGAGTGCACCAGATAGACCGCCTCGGTGCAGCCTTCCGAAACCCCATCCAGTGAGTCCGGAGCGAGCAGGTCCCCCGGAACGACCTCGACGTCGTCGCGCCACCAGAGGTCATCGAGCCTCGACGGGTCGCGGGCCAGGCATCTCACCGCGACACCCGACTCGATCAGCCGCGGGACCAGCCGCCCACCGATGTACCCGGTGGCACCTGTGACGAGGACTCTCCTGTGTGCTGACACTGCTTCAGCCCCTTCGTCACGGCGGTCCATGACGGATGAACTCGGTCACTCCATGGTGGCCGCTACCCCGGCGAAACCGCCGGCGAAGCCGCCGAGGAGTACCCCCGGCAGGAGCGCCGTGGCGAAGGCATCTGCTATGTCGAGATCGGTGATCAGCCAAACAGCCAGGGTCAAGCCGAGGAGGCTAACGGGGAACCCGATCACGATTCCCTTGGCCACCGCTCTTCCCATACGGGCGCCGCGCGTGACGTCCGCTTCTTCCGAGTGCTCGGCCATGACGCCATGATGCCAGATCCCCCCGATGTTTGGGATCCCGGTCCCCGTTGGCGGCAGTTACCGTATCGATCCGATGTTCACGCCTTACGAGCAACGCAAGTCCGAGATCCCGTTCGCCTCGGCCGAGTACATCTCCTTTGCCTCGCGCAACTCCTTCCTCGGCTGCCCGGCGGTGACGATGGAGGAGATGGGCGATGGCGACGTCGTCATAGTCGGGGCTCCGTTCGATTGGGGCACCACCTATCGGCCCGGAGCTCGTTTCGGTCCGGCGGCGATCAGGAACGCCGACTACGGGGCGATGGACGGCTACCGGCCCCATCTGCCCACCGGCCTCGATCCGTTCGAGGTGCTCGGCGTGGTCGACATCGGCGATGTATACGTCCAGCCGGGCCAGCTGGAGGGGTCGATCGATCGCATCGCCGATGTGGTCACCGATCTGGCTCGGGCCGGAAAGGTTCCGATCGTCCTCGGGGGCGACCACACCATCACCTGGCCCGACGCGCTGGGCGTCGCCCGCGCCCATGGGTTCGGCGAGATCGCGCTGATCCACTTCGACGCCCACGCCGACACCGGATTCACCCAGAACGGCTCGCTGATCGGTCACGGGACGCCGATGCGGCGGCTGATCGAATCGGGCGCCGTGCCCGGTCACCGTTTCGTCCAGATCGGGCTGCGCGGCTACTGGCCCGAGCCCGAAGTGATCGAGTGGATGCGGGAGAACAAGATGCGCTCGTTTCTCATGAACGAGATCGTCGATCGCGGTCTCGACGCGGTGGTCGACGAAGCGGTCGACTACTCGCTGGCCGGAGGGGCGAAGGGCGTCTTCATCTCGGTGGACATCGACGTCGTCGACCCGGGGCTCGCCCCCGGGACGGGCACCCCCGAGCCGGGTGGGCTCAACTCGCGGGAGATCCTCGACACGGTGCGCCGTCTCTCGAAGGACCTGGTGGTGCTGGGAGCCGACGTGGTCGAGGTCTCCCCGCCCTACGACGGTCCCGGCGAGCAGACCGCCTACCTGGCCAACCGGGTGGTTCTCGAGATCCTCAACGGCATGGCCGAGCGTAAGTCAGCGGGCTAGAACCGCGAACCCAGGGTTGCAGGCCCCGCTCAGCGGAGTCGGGCGCCCCGAGAACGCGGAAACTCGCCGGTGATGACGCCCGTGGCATCGATCACGCTTCGTTCTCCCACACGATCAGTGCCGCCCAGCCATCGTCGGCCTCGTCCTCGAGATAGTGCTCCAGCATCCCCCTCACCTGGAAGCCATTCGACAGCTGGAAGGTCAACGTCGGATCGGTCAGCTCACCCGCCACCACCTTCTCCACGTAGTCGACGGCGGACATGCGACCTTTGTGGTGGTAGTAGCCGGGCAGGGAGCCACCGGCGATGATCCCGCGCTTTCCGTCCCTCCTCACCAAGTCCTTACGCGCCTCGTAGAGCCTGCGACCGATGCCATGGCCCCGGTGATCGGGGTGCACGCTGATATCGGTTCCGTAGTACCAGGCACCTTCGGGGTCGTGGTTGCCGCACTGATGCTCACCGGTGATCCCGGCGATGGTGTGCTGGGGGTGGTCGAAGTCGAAGTCGAGGTAGATCCCGGCTCCCTGGCCGACGGGCTCACCGGCGAGCAGGGCGACGAAGTAGCCCTCCGGGAAGACCTCGGCATATGCCCTGATGTCGTCGGCCGAGAGGAGATCGTCCCGGTTGGCCATGGGGAAACACAGGTGCTCGATCCTCTCCAGATCCTCTGCCATCGAAGCTTCGAGGTTGACGATCTCGACGCTCAGAGCTGGAAGGTCTCCCATGGATGCTCTCCCGGTATGCCCCACACCGCTCTCATCGTCCGCTCGCCCGGCTCGACGATGATCGCCCCACAGGTCGCGGTCTCGGCAGGATCGCTGGCGCGCCGTGAGATCGTGGGGTCAGCGAAGAACTCCTCGAGGTCATGGGCCTTCTCCTCTCCGATGCGGAGACGCTCGTTGCTGTTCTCCACGTACTCGGAGAGGCGGGGACCCTCCTCCGCCAAGGTCTCCGGGTACAGGCAGTTGTTGGCGTGGATCAGCGGCGCGCCGTTGGTCCGAACCAACCGCTTGTTGCGCGGCATGGCCTCGATCATCGCCCCCTCGCCATCGGGCCCCACCACGAAATAGTTGTGACCACCGGCGAGGTCGGCTCCGAGGACCACCTCGATGGCATCGTCCAGGGTCATCTGCTCGAGGGCTTTGCGCACGACGAAAGGCCACGTCACCCCAGGCTTGCCAACGGAGGTGAGATTGTTGATGCCCACCGCGATCCCTGCCTCGTTCATCCCCATCTGACCGAGACAGCCCGCGGTGGTCTGCACGAAGGCGTCGGGGCCCATCATCGGGTCGATCTTGAGCATGATCACGAACTCTCCGGCGGAGGCGTGCATGTCCCATGTCTGAGCGAAGACCCCGGTCCGGGGATTGATGATCCCCGTGCAGTTGTGCTCCTCTCCCACTTGCGGCACGCGGGCTCTGACCACGTCGACGAGATCGGTGAAACCTCCCACGGCCATGGCCTCCTGGGGAGTTATCCCGGCGGCGTCCGCCATGGCCAACATCTCGGCGTAGAGGTTCTCCGAGAAGCGCTCGTGGTGCTCGAGGAGATCGTCCGCGCAACTCAGGATGAGCTCGCGGTCGGCTACCCCCCCGCTCCAGCTCTCCCGGCCACTCAGACCGATCCGCACTTCGACATAGCGACGGATCATCTCCGCGCAGGTAGAGCCGTGCCCCCGACCGATGTCGATGGAGTCGCCGAAGACCTCGAGGACGCGCATCTCGCCGCCGTACATGGTCCCAACGCTACCGGGTATGACGACGGGTGGGGGCCCAGGACGGGCCCCCACCCGGGGGTCAACGGGCTGCTAGCTCCTCGCCTCGGCCAGATAGTCGGTGAAGTTGATCTCGTAGTCTCCGGTGTCGACGATGATCTCGAGACCGGGGGCGGTTTCGCTATCCGCGTAGAACTCGACGACTTCCTCTTCGATCAGACCCGCATCGAGTGACGCCTGGTTGGGGGTGCCGTAGTAGTTCCAGTTGGTGAGCGTCGCCCCGTTCTCGGCATCGAGCAGATAGTTCATGAACGTGAACGCGGTGCACGGGCTCGCCGCAGTTGCCGGAACCGCCATGTTGTCGATCCAGAAGGTGGCACCCTCCCGGGGCAACACATAGACGAACTGGTCAGGGTCGTCGGCCTCCGAGATGGCGGTGATCATGCCACCCGAGTAGCCGTGGGAGACCGCTACCTCGCCATTGACCAGAGCCGTGGCGTACTGATCGCTGTCGAAGGTGGTGATGCCGGCTCTCGCCGCGACGATCACGTCCCTGGCCTCAGCGAGATGCTCGAGGTTGGTGTCGTTGAGCGAATGGCCGAGATACAGCAAGGCGGCGCCCATCGTCTCCCGCGGGTCGTTGAGCACCGAGACCCCGCCCGGGTAACCGGCGGTGAGCTCCGGGTCGAAGATCAGGGCCCAACTCGGGTCGAAGTCCTCACCCACGACTGCCAGGTTCACCCCGAGACCGGTGGTCCCATACTGATACGCCGCCGAATATCGAGGTCCCGGGTCATAGGGAAGCTCCCTGAAGCGCTGCGCCAGGTTGTCGAGATTGGGTAACGCGTCGGTGTTGAGCGGCGTGAGCAGGTCTTCTTGGATCATGATCCCGACCATGTAGTCGGAGGGGACGATCAGGTCGTAGACCGCACCTTGCTGGAGCAGGGCGAGCATCGCCTCGTTGGACTCGTAGAAGTCCTCGATCACGTCGACGCCGTATTCCTCCTCGAACGCCGAGATCAGATCAGGGTCGATGTACTCGGACCAGTTGTAGAAGTTGAGGTCACCGTCGACCTGGTCGACCTCACAGTCGGCCGCCTCGGCACCAGTGTCCTCGGTGCCACCGCACGCCGCCATGATCAGCATCACAGTCGTCAGGACTGCGAGCACCCTCACCATTCTCTTCATCGTTCCTCCAGGGCGAGTGGGAATTGCGGCGCAACCTTATCTCGCCGAAACGGCCTTCACTCAATCGGGAGGGGAATCCCGGACATCTTCGAGCAGTGCCTCGGGATCGGCGACCCGTTGCGCCTTGGCCACGGAGCCACGCTGAAACCCTAGGGAGATGGCGATGAGGAGCATCGAGGCTGCCAGCATCACCACCGACACCGCGTTGATCAGGGGCGTCACCCCTCTGCGGACCAATCCGAAAACGTAGACAGGCAAGGTGGTCGACCCCGCGCCAGACACGAACTGGGTGACCACCACGTCGTCGAGGGACAACGTCAACGCCAACAACGCCCCCCCTGCCACTCCCGGCAGGATCAACGGGAAGGTGACCTTCCAGAAAGCCTGCCAACGGGTGGCGTAGAGATCGGCAGCGGCCTCCTCGAGCGCCTTGTCGAACTGGGCGATCCGTGCCCGAACCACCACGGCGACGAACGAGATGTTGAAGGCGATATGGGCGAGGATGATGGTGTGGATGCCTGTGGTCAGGCTGACTCCGATCAGAGCGTCGAGGACTCCGAACGCCTGGAAGAAGAAGACCAGGAGCATCACCGCCATGGTCACGTCGGGGATGATGATGGGAAGGTAGGCAAGCCCGTCGAGGAAACCCCGCCCCCGGTAGCGGTATCTCTCGAGCGATATGGCGAGCATGGTCCCCACGACTGTGCTCACGAGAGTCGCCGAGAAAGCGACGATCAGGGAATTGCGTAGGGCTCCCATCACCGCCCGGTTCTGGAACATCTCCCCGTACCAGCGAAGCGATGGCTCGGTCCAGATCGACACGTTGCTGTTGTCGTTGAAGGAGAAGACGATCAACAGAGCGATCGGGGCGTACAGGAAGATGTAGACGATCCACGCATTGAGCCCGAGGATCTTTTCGACACGACCACTGGCCGGCTCGCTCACAGGGTCTTGGCTCCTACCCGGAAGTAGAAGATGGTGGCGAGCAGCATCACGAACATCACCGCGAACGAGAGGGCCGAGCCGAATGGCCAGTTACGGGCGGCGAGGAACTGGCTGACGATGTAGTCGCCCAACAAGACGGTCCTCGCCCCTCCCAGGATCGCCGGGGTGACATACGCTCCGAGGGAGGGGATGAACACCAGGATCGAGCCGGCCACCACACCCGGCATCGACAGTGGAAGAGTCACCTTGCGGAAGGCGGTCCACCCGTTGGCATACAGGTCCCGCGCCGCCTCCACCAGATTCCAGTCGAGACGCTCGATGGCCGCGTAGAGCGGTAGCACCATGAACGGGAGGAACCCGTAGACCAGCCCGATCAGGACCGCGCTGTTGGTGAACAGCAGCCGGATCGGCTCACCCCCGAACACCTGACTGATCTGGGAGACGATTCCGTCACTGCCGAGCAGGAACCGCCATGCGTAGGTGCGGACCAGGAAATTGGACCAGAACGGGATCATCACCAGGACCAGCAGGACGTTGCGCAGTCTGGGGCCCCTGGTGGCGATGTAATAGGCGAACGGGTAGCTGACCACCAGGCTGATGGCGGTGGTCACCAACGCCAGGACGAAAGACCTGGCGAAGATCTCTATGACCAGAGGCGAAAGCAGCCTCTCGTAGGAGTCGAGATTCCAGTTGCGCAGCACGGTCCGGCCTGTGGCGGAGCGGCTGGCGAAGGAGTAGACGAACACCAACAGCAAGGGAAGAGCGAAGAACAGGACCAGATATACGTAGGCGGGGAGCGCGATCCGGAGCCCACGGCGCGACTCCGCTCTCCGCGCCTGATGCTCCAGCTCAGGGGTGACCGGGGCCTCGACGCTCACTCGATGACCACGTTCGCCGCCTCGACACTCCAGCTGACGGTGACCTCGGAGCCGACCTCGTGGGTGCCGATCTCCGGGCGGTTCTCCTCCTTTACCTCGAGCAGTTCGTCGAGGCCTGCATCGACGTCGTAGTAGAAGACGTCCCCGAAGTAGGTGCGTCTGGCGATCCGCGCCTTGAGACGGTTCCGCTCCGGGGGCACGTCTTCCCCCGGTCGATGGAGGGCAAGTCGCTCCGGTCGCAGCGCGAGACCTATCGGTCCGGTTCCGGAGCTGTCCGACACCCCAACCTCCACACCGTTGACCAGCTTGGCCCTGCCTTCCCTCGTCACCACCGCATCGATGATGTTGATGTCACCGATGAAGTCTGCGACGAAGCGTGACGTTGGCCGCTCGTAGATGTCCTGGGAGTCGCCCACCTGGAGGAGACGGCCCTCACTCATCACCCCGATCCGATCCGACATGGTCAGAGCCTCCTCCTGGTCATGAGTGACGTAGATGAAGGTTATGCCGACCCGGGACTGGAGGTCCTTGAGCTCGAGCTGCATGTTCTGGCGAAGCTTGAGATCCAGCGCTCCGAGAGGCTCGTCGAGCAGGAGCACCGCGGGCTCGTTGACCAGGGCCCGGGCCAGAGCGACGCGCTGCTGCATGCCTCCGGAGAGCTGACTCGGCCTGGCGTCAGCGCGGCCCCCGAGCTGAACCTGGTCGAGAGCTCGACTCGCCCGCGCCTCGATGTCGGCACTGTCGACTCTCTTCATCCGGAGGCCGAAGGCGACGTTCTCGAACACCGTCATGTGGGGGAAGAGGGCATAGGACTGAAAGACGGTGTTGACCGGCCGCTGGTTCGGGGGCATGAGGCCCATCTCGGCGCCTTGGATCCGCACGCTCCCCTCGGTGGGGAACTCGAATCCGGCGATCATCCTCAGGGTGGTGGTCTTACCGCACCCGGAGGGTCCAAGGAGGGAGAAGAACTCGCCGTCCCGGATGGTCAGGTCGAGGGAGTCGACCGCCACCACGTCGTCGCCGAACTCCTTGCGGACCCCTACCAGCTCGACGGCCGCCTCAGCCATTCACCTTCCCTCGTACACCACTTCTCCACCGATCACGGTGGTAACCACTTTTGCCTCCCGGAACGGCCCCTCCTCGAGAGGATCTCGATCGAGAACCGCGAAGTCGGCGAGCTTACCCACGGACACGCTTCCGGTCTCCGTCTCGGCGTGGTTTATGTAGGCGGAACCTGCGGTGAACGCAGTCAACGCCTCGAGCGGCTGCAGCGCTTGTTCGGGACAGAGGGGCTCCTCGGCTTCTTCCCAGGTCCGGGTGACGGCGACGTGGATCTCCTCCATCACGTCGGCGCTGGACACACCCCAGTCGCTGCCCATCCCCATCCGGGCACCATGGTCGAGGAGAGAACGGAACGGGTATTGCCAGCCGCTGCGCTCCGCTCCCAGGAAGGGCTTGGTGAGCTCGGTCTGGTATTCGTCGTGGTGAGCCCAGAGCGGCTGGGCATTGGCGATCACTTCGAGAGCGGCAAACCGGGGGAGGTCATCGGGGTGGATCACCTGGATGTGGGCGATGTGATGTCGGTTGTCCGAGGGCCCGTTGCGGTCCCGGGCCGCCTCAACTGCGTCGAGGGCGCTTCGGACGGCACGGTCTCCGATGGCATGGAAGTGACACTGGAAGTCGTGGTCGTCGAGGATCGGAACGATCTCCTTCAGCTCCTCGGGGTCGATGAAGTCGATACCTCGGTTGCCGCTGACAGCACCGGTATCGTCGAGATAGGGCTCGAGCATCGAGGCGGTGAAGTTCTCCACGACCCCGTCCAACATCAACTTCACCGACATGGGACGAAACCTTTCACCGGTGCGCTCTCTCCGGGCGACGAGCTGGTGCAGCTGCTCCAAACCCTGATCCCGCCGCCACCACATAGCACCCACCACTCGCCCGTGGAGTCGTCGCTGCTCGTCGAGACGCAAATAGGCGTCATGGATGCGTTCGTCGACGATGGCGTCCTGCCAGCCGGTGATGCCATACGAGAGCAATTCCTCCTGGCCACGAGCCAGACCGGCAGTCAGGTCGTCGACGGTGTCCTCGGGGGCGTGACGCTCGACCAGGCGGATGGCGCCCTCGTGCAACGTCCCCTGAGGGCTGCCGTCGGGGAGACGCTCGATCCTCCCGTCGGGCGGATCGGCCGTGTCGGCGTCGACACCGGCTAGTTGCAGGGCTTTGGAGTTGGCCCAGGCGCCATGGCCGTCGGAATTGGTCAACAACACGGGCCGATCGGAGACGACTCGATCGAGCAGCTCCTTTGCGGGGCACCCATTCGAGAACCAGGACTGAGGCCACCCGGCACCGATGATCCAGGGCAGTTCGGGGTTTGCGGCGGCGTATGCCGCCACCACCTCCAGGGCCGATGCGCCGTCACTCGCGTCGTCGAAGTGACAGCGGAGCTTGTCGAGCCCGCTGCTGGCGGGATGGACGTGAGCGTCGATGAAGCCCGGGGTGGCGAGTCCACCCTCGAGGTCGATCACCTCACGGGGGGAGGCGGCGCTGGCCTCCGGTCCGGTGGCGGCGATTCGGTCGCCGATCACGGCGACTGCCTCGACGAATGGCTGTGACGGGTCCGCGGTGAGGACCCGGCCGCCACGAATCACCAGATCGGCTTGCATCGGCGAGAGTATGGCGATCGGTGATGCCTAAGGGAGCCGTAACTGGTGTGTCGAATCCGCCTCCTCGGGTGTCTCTTCGAAGCCAAGGGCGCTGTAGAACGCGGAACCAGCAGAGGTCACGGTGCGAAGCCTCACCCTGGTGAACCGCCCACGGGCATGGCCGATCAGAGCCGTGACCAGGGCAGTGCCCACACCGTCACCTCGGGCGGCCGTCGACACATACACGTGTCGGATGCGCCCCACCTGGGGATCATCGTGGTACGGATCGCGGTTCAACCCTCCGACGCCCACGAGCCGGGTGCCGATCCTCGCTTCGAATGCAATCTCCCCGGGCCTATCGAAGCGATTCGATCCGTCGCGCCAATCGTCGACGAGACGTTCCACCAGATTGTGACCCTCCGCGCGGCTGGCCGTGAGCAGGATCGAGACATCAGCGGGCAGCGATGCGAACGGCCGGACTGCGATACCTGCGACCATTTCTCGATGATATGGCTCCAATGAATCGGATAGTGGTCGTTGGCGGCAGCGGGTCGGGAAAGACAACGCTCGCCCGCATGCTCGCCGCCAGTCTCGGTGTGCCCCATCTCGAGATGGACTCCGTATTCCACAAATACGGTCTCGCCGACGTTGCCCACGGTGAGTTCCTGCCGGCTCTCGACCACTTCACCGATGCCGACCGATGGGTGGTCGACGGCAACTACACCAGTCACGGGACCAGAGATGTCGTCTGGCCGAAAGCGGACGTCTTCGTCTGGCTCGATCCGCCACGCCCTACCGCGATGGTTCGGGTGGTGAGGAGGACTCTCAAGCGACTGCTCACCAGGGAAGAGATCTGGCCCGGGGTCAAAGAGCCCTTCTCGAACTTGTACCGACTGGACCCCCACAGGAACATCATCGTCTGGACCTGGACCCGACACTCCCACGTGCGCGCCAAGTACGAGGAGGCGATGAGAAACGGTACCTGGGCTCATGCCACGGTTCACCGGTTGAGCTCGGTGCGTGAGGTCGAAGCCTTTCTCGATGCCGTCGACTCGCGTCGGTGAGACAACCCGGCGCTTTCAGTCTTTCCATACGCTCCAGAGCCGGTATACCGGCTCTGGTGCATTAGGAAGCAGGTTCTGGGCGCAACTAGCCTGCCGCGTCATGGGATCGTTCTGGCACCCCTTCGCCGACATGTCCAAGGTGCAGCACGCACCGTTCATCGTCGATCGAGGCGAAGGCATCTACGTATACGACGAAGAGGGCAATCGCTATCTCGATGCGGCGGCATCACTCTGGTACATGAACATCGGCTACGGGCGTGACGAGGTCACCGACGCCATGGACGCCCAGGCTCGCAAGCTGCCGGCGTTCCATTCCTTCATCGACTACGCCACCCGCCCGCCCATGGAGTTGGCGGATCGAATCACCCGGGTGTCGCCCGACCCCGAGTCCAAGGTCTTCTTCGGCTCGGGAGGCTCCGACGCCATCGACACCGCCGCCAAGCTGGCGAGGCGCTATTTCAACGCGATAGGGCAGCCAAACCGCACCGTCTTCATCGCCAGGGAATGGGCCTATCACGGCATGCACACCTACGGCACCACCCTCGGGGGAATGGAGCCCAACCGGGTCGGCTATGGCGGCGACCTGGTGTCCGACGTGGTGAGTGTCCCCTACGACGACGCCGAAGCAGTGGAGAAGGCCATCGACCATGCCGGAGCCGACCGGACCGCCGGCATCTTCGTCGAGGCGGTGATCGGAGCAGGTGGCGTCCGCCCCGTCTCCGGGGACTACCTGGAGCGGGTTCAGAAGGCGATGAGGCAAGCCGGCGGGCTCTACATCTCCGACGAGGTGATCACCGGGTTCGGACGGGTGGGCGATTGGTTCGCCGCCAACAAGTATGGGCTCGAACCCGACCTGATCACTTTCGCCAAGGGGGTTACCTGTGGTTACGCCCCGCTCGGAGGGGTGGTTGCCGCCTCCCACATCGCCGAGCCTTTCTTCAACACCCCCGGTCTCATCTTCCGGCATGGCTACACCTACTCGGGCCATTCCACCGCATGTGTCGCCGGCATCAAGGTGATGGACATCATCGAACGCGAGGGCCTCCTCGCCCGAGCCGCCGAGTTGGAGGATGAGATCTACGACGCCCTGCTCCCCCTCGAGGAGATCGACGTCGTGTCCAGTATCCGTCGGGGCGTGGGCGCCCTGGCTGCGATCCAGCTGGAAGTGGGTGACGACGACACCCTCCCCTATCGGGCGGCCACCGCCTGCCGTGCGGCGGGGGTGCTCACCCGCGCCGTCGGAGGCGGAGGCCTCCAGGTGTCACCTCCGCTGACGATGACACCTGAGCAGGTGACGGAGATGAGTGATCTGTTCACGAAGGGATTGCGCTCCCTGTGAAACTGGCCCCGTTCTGGGTGGAGGATCACCCGAGACCGGACGGCATCGGAAGCGACCCCCTGCCAGCCGAGGCCGACGTGCTGGTGGTCGGATCCGGTCTCACCGGCCTCTCCGCGGCCCTGCGGCTCGCCAGGTCGGGGCGGTCCGTGGCAGTGATCGACCGCGGCGAGATCGCCGGTGGCGCTTCCTCGATCAACGGTGGCATGGTCTCGCCCGATGTGAAGGCGGGGATCACCACCGTCTTCGCCCGTCACGGGCCTGACATCGGACGCGAGATGTGGGCGTCCACGGTCCACTCGGTGGAGCTGGTCCGCGACCTCGCCGGGCAGCCGGGCGTCGACGCGTTGGTCCACGAGAACGGTATGGCCGCCTTGGGTCGCGGAATGCGACAGCGAAAGACCTTCGAGAAGACACTCAGCTGGTACCGGGCGAACGTGGGGGTCGACTGGGAGGTTCTCAGCGGTGGAGATGTGGGCACCGTCGTCGGCGGCGACTACTTCGACGTCGCTCTGTACGAGCCCGAGGGCTTTGGGATCCACCCGGCGCGGCTCTCCTTCGGTCTCGCCGAGTTGGTCATGCACGCCGGTGGGGTGCTGGTCGACCAGTGTGCGGCCGAATCCATCGAGCAGACCTCTCCCGGTCTGCGAGTGAAGACCTCGAAGGGCTCGATCGACGCCGGCCAGGTCGTCGTCGCCACCAACGGCTACACCACGCGCCAACCGGTACCGGGTCTGGCGCGGCTGGTGGTGCCCATCGGCTCATACATCATCGTCACCGAGCCGATTGGGCCCGAGCGGGCGGAGCGGATCTTTCCCGGAGGGGCGATGACCTTCACCAAACGCAGGCTGCTGAATTACATGCGCCGAACCCACGACCACCGCATCCTCCTCGGCGGGAGACGCAGCCTCCACCCCGACCTCGATCTCGGGGAGTCGGCAATCGACCTGAGAAGGGCCCTGGTGCGCTTCTGGCCCGGATTGGAAGACGTCGACATCACCCATGTGTGGGGAGGAAAGCTGGGAATACCGTTCGACCTGACCCCCCACATCGGCAGGATCGAAGGTGCCTGGTACGCCATGGGATACGCCGGCCACGGAGTAGGGCTCTCCTGCCAACTGGGTCACGAGTTGGCCGGGATGCTGCTCGGTGAGGACCCTCCTAGCGTCTACAGCCGTATCGCCCACGATGGCCGCTTCTACTACACAGGGGGAAAGGCCTGGTTCCTCACCCCGGCCTCCTACCTGTACCGGACGCTGGACAAGATGGGTGTATGAGCACTCTCAGCTACCAGACGACGGCCGAGGGCGAGTTGGGCTTCCGCCATCTCGACCGGGATGTCGCGACGCAACTACGCGATGCAGTCGGGAAGGGCGTAACCGGTTGGCGTAACCTGACGCCATGACCCTGACCCGGCGCGATCGGCTCATCTTCTTCTCTCCGATAGCCGTGGTCGGCATGCTCACCCTCGTCCAGGGGTTCGAAGACGGGCCGACGATATGCCCGTTAGCGCTGGCCACCGGTATGGCCTGCCCCGGGTGCGGCATGACCAGGGCGGCAGGACACCTGCTACGAGGAGATTTCGCCGCCGCCATCGTCTATCACCCTCTGGTGCCCGCCATCGCGCTCCTCGCCACGGTGGGGTGGGTCTGGTTCGTCTTGCGGCGATCGGGACGGGTTCAGCCGATGAGCAATCGGATGCTCAACGGTGTCCTGATAGCGACCCTGATTGCTCTGCTGGCAGTGTGGGTGACTCGTCTGGCGACGGGATCGCTTCCCCCCGTGTGAGCCACCGGCGCCCGTAGTAGATCGCGGCGGCGGCGGCGGCGGCGACGAGAGCCACCTCCAAGGGAACCAGCCACTTGGATCGCGTCACCTCGGAGAGGGTCGCCTGCACCGGTGCCCGGCCCCCGGCGGGATCGAGCACCCAGGAGCCGACCCGGAGGAACACGGCGAAGCTGAGACCACCAACGGCCACCCGCGTCAGCAGGCTCTTCACCGCCCCAACCCGATCCTCGGACAAGGCTGCGACCCCCGACCCGAAACCGATCATCGCGACCAGGGCGAGCAGGGCCGCCGTGCCGAGCCGAGCAGCCGTCGGAGAGGAACGGCCGATCATCGGGTCGGCTCCGGGCTGGCGAATCACCAGCGGGTCGAACTGAGCCACGACCAGGGCAACCTCCTGCTGGGTCACCGGGTAGCCCAACTGAGACAGTCCCAGGGCGAGTTCGGGCACCGAGGGGCGGATCAGGGCCGCCATATCGACGGTGGCGGCCTCGGGACCCGAGGAACCGGCGGCATAGACCATCTCGACCACCAGTTGGTCGAGTGCATCTCCAATCCCGCTCGACTGGAAGTAGTAGTCGATGGTGGGCTCGACCAATTCTGGGTCTGCCCCCGCCTCGATCATCTCATCGGCCATCCAGTTGCCGAGGAGGTCGCTGACGATGGCGGTGTCGGCCAAGGGCGACAGCGACTCTGCCAGGGCGTCGGTGTCGATCACCACGGCTCTGCCCCAGAGGGAGAGGAAGAGGATCGTGACCGACATCCCGAATGCCCACCCGAGGGTCGAGCGGGCGACATCCCGTGGCGTCACTTGATCACCAATGCGGGATTGGTGCGAACCCTCGGCCGCTTCTCGATCACCGCTTCGGCGAGGGTGTCGAACGCAGCGGCAGCCTCGGATCCGGACACCGCCACCGCGGCCGGCCTGCCCTCGTCGGCGCCACGACCCATGGCAGGGACCAGCGGAACCTGCGCCATGAGATCGACACCCAGCTCATCGGCCAGAGCCTGCCCGCCTCCCGACCCGAACAGCTCATACCGCTTTCCGTCGTCGCCGGTGAACCACGACATGTTCTCCACCACTCCGATCACCTCCTGATCCACCTCGGCCGCCATCAACGCCGCCCGCCTGGCGACACGTTGTGCGGTGGGCTGAGGGGTGGTGGCCAAGAGGACCTGCGCCCGGGGCAGGAACTGGGACATCGAGATGGCGATGTCACCGGTGCCGGGAGGCATGTCGACGATGAGGAAGTCGAGGTCGTCCCAGAAGACGTCTTTGAGGAACTGCTCGATCGCCTTGTGCAGCATGGGGCCGCGCCAGATGACGGCCTTGTCATCGCCGACGAAGTAGTCCATGGACATGACCTTCACCCGGTGGGCCACTGGAGGCACGATCATCTCCCCGACCATCACCGGGGGATGGGTGACCCCCAGCATCGACGGAATCGAGAATCCCCAGATGTCGCCGTCGACGATGCCCACCTTGTGGCCGGACCGTGCCAGCGCCACCGCCATGTTCGCCGATATCGACGACTTGCCCACGCCACCCTTGCCCGAGGACACGGCGACGGTGCGGGTCGCCGAGCCGGGCTCTCCTATCGGGGGTCCCGCTTTCTCCTTCAGCTGGTTCATCCAGCCGAGGACCGCCTCGTCCTCCATGATCTCCACATCGACATCGGCGCCGGTGGTGAACGGGGCCAAGGCCTCACGCAAGCGCTCATCGAGTGTGGGAGGCGGTGCCGTGGGAAGGAGGAGCTCGACTTTGACCTTGCCGGTGAGCTTCTTGTTGACGTCTTTGACCAGACCGAGCTCACCGAGGGTGCGACCGACGAAGAGCGGCGACTCGATGGACGCGACCGCATCCAGCAACTGAGATCGTTCGGCCATCTGATTCCCCTACGGCGACAGTGGTTAGAAGCCTGTCGAAACTATAGTTTTCGCCAGGACGTACCCCTCATGGACACAGAGACGCTCGACGCCAGGATTTCGGATCTCACCTCTTCGCTGGGAGATCCCACCCGCCGCGCCATTTACATCGCGGTGCGCGAGTCGGTCGAGCCGATGACGACTTCGAAGGTCGCTGCCTTGTTCGACATTCATCCCAACGTCGCCCGTCACCATCTCGACCGGCTCGCCGACGACGGCTACCTCAAGGTCAGCCAGCAGCGTCGTGCGGGAGGCCCGGGGGCAGGCCGCCCGGCCAAGACCTACGAGCCGACCAACAAGGAGGTGAGCGTCCACTTCGCTCCCCGCCGTTTCGAGATGCTCACCGAGATGCTCTTCGAGGTGTTGGAGGAGGTATCTCCGCCCGACGTTGCCGAGATCGCCGAGAAGGTGGGACGGTCGTACGGCCAGAAGCTGGCTGCTGAGATCGGTGCCGGCGACGAGCCCGGCTACGACGAGGCGGTCCAGGCGGTGGCCAGTGCCATGACGGGGCTCGGCTTCTCGGTCGATCCCGACATCGAGGGCCAGCGTCTGCTCACCTCCCACTGTCCCTTCGGGGAGACCGCCACCAACCACCCGGAGGTGATCTGCTCGCTGGATCGCGGCATCGTCGCCGGACTCTTCGGGGCCATGTCCTATCCGTGCAACCCGGTGGTCATCCCCCACCACTCTCTCGACGACGACTGCGTCACCCAGGTCCCGGTCACCATCGTCTGAAGGCCAAACCGCGAACCCAGGGTTGCAGGCCCCGCCAGGCGAAGTCTGGCGCCCCGAGTTGAGCGAAACCGAAACCTCGCCGGATGTTACGTCTCGCGGCGAATGGCGGACCAAGTGGCCTTCATTAGGCTCGGAGAAGAGACTCTGCCCATTCGAAAGGCTGAAATGTCCAACGACCCATTCGGGGCGCGCGGCACACTGGAAACGGCACTGGGAATCCGCGCGATCGTCCGTCTCGACGCCATCGCCGACGCGGAACGACTTCCCTACTCGATCAAGGTCCTTCTCGAGGCGGCCCTGCGCAACCTGGATGGAGTCGGCATCACCGAGGACGACGTCCGCCACATCGCGGCCTACGACGCAACCGAGGTCGGAGATTCCGAGATCCCATTCATCCCGGGCCGGGTCGTGCTTCAAGACTTCACCGGTGTCCCCGCCGTCGTCGATCTGGCTGCCATGCGTGCCGCCATCGTGCGCATGACCGGTGACGAGGGTGCGGCCCAGAAGGTGAACCCGTTGATCCCCGCCGACCTGGTGATAGACCACTCGGTGCAGGTCGACGCCTTCGCCCGACCCGACGCCCTCATCATCAACTCGACCAAGGAGTTCGAGCGCAATCAGGAGCGATACGAGTTCCTCAAGTGGGGACAATCGGCCTTCGCCAACTTCCGCGTGGTACCTCCCGCAACCGGGATCGTCCACCAGGTCAACCTCGAGTACCTGGCCAAGGTGGTATGGGACGATGGCGAACACCTGTACCCGGACAGCCTGGTGGGCACCGACTCGCACACGACCATGATCAACGGACTCGGTGTGGTCGGCTGGGGTGTCGGGGGCATCGAAGCCGAGGCGGCGATGGTCGGCCAGCCCATCTACATGCTCCTCCCCGAAGTGGTCGGATTCCGGCTCACCGGGAGGCTCCCCGAGGGGTCCACGGCCACCGACCTGGTCTTGCGGGTCACCGAGATACTCCGCGACCACGGTGTGGTGGGAAAGTTCGTCGAGTTCCACGGCCCGGGTCTCGACGACATGCCGCTGGCGAACCGGGCGACGATCGCCAACATGGCACCCGAGTATGGCGCCACCGTCGGCTTCTTCCCCGTCGACGACCAGACTCTGAAGTATCTCCGTCTCACCGGTCGTGACGACAAGCTGATCGACACCGTCGAGCAGTACTACAAGACCCAGGGGCTCTGGCGTGACGATTCCCAGTCCATCACCTACAGCGCCGAGCTGGAACTCGATATGTCGACGGTAGAGCCGTCTCTGGCGGGGCCGAAGCGCCCCCAGGATCGCATCGCCCTCTCGGCGATGCGTGAGCAGTGGAACGCCGACCTCACCAACATCTTCGGAAAGAACGGAGGGTCACGGTCCTCGACCGTGGTCAGCTGGGAGGATGAGGGAGGTGCGGCGACCGACCCGGTCGACGCCCAGACCACTGTCCTGGTCGAGTACGAGGGAGACACGTTCACCCTGAGAGACGGTCACGTGGTCATCGCCGCCATCACCTCGTGCACCAACACCTCGAACCCCGACGTGATGGTGGCTGCCGGTCTGGTGGCCCGTAAAGCACGCCAGCTCGGGCTGCAGCGCCAGCCCTGGGTGAAGAGCTCGCTGGCTCCGGGATCGAAAGTGGTCACCGAGTACCTCACCGACTCGGGACTGATCGAGGACCTCGAGGATCTCGGCTTCGGGGTCGTCGGTTACGGCTGCACCACCTGCATCGGCAACTCGGGGCCGCTACCCGGGCCGATCTCCGAGGCGATCAACACCCACGACCTGGTCTCGGCCTCGGTTCTCTCCGGAAACCGGAACTTCGAAGGACGCATCTCCCCGGATGTGCGAGCCAACTACCTGGCTTCTCCGCCACTCGTCGTCGCCTATGCCATCGCCGGGACCATCGACTGGGATCCGATCGAGGAGCCGATCGGCAAGGGCGGGGACGGGAACGACATATTCCTGAAGGACGTCTGGCCGACACAGGAGGAGATCGCCACCATCGTGAGCAAGAGCGTTCGTCGGAGCCAATTCGTCGACAAGTACAGCGACGTGTTCACCGGGTCGGACGAGTGGCGTCAGATCTCGACACCTGAATCGGACCTGTACCAGTGGAACGAAGAGTCGACCTACGTTCAGGAGCCCCCCTTCTTCACCGACCTCACCCCCCAACTGCGCCCGATCGAGCCGCTAGCGGGTGCCCGGGTGCTGGCCAAGCTGGGCGACTCGGTGACCACCGACCACATCAGCCCGGCCGGATCGATCGCGGTCGAGTCCCCGGCGGGTAAGTATCTGATCGAACGCGGAGTGCAGCCCCCGATGTTCAACAGCTACGGCTCGCGCCGCGGCAACGACCGGGTGATGACCCGCGGCACCTTCGCCAACATCAGGGTCCGCAACGAGCTCGCCCCCGGCACCGAAGGGGGCTGGACCACAGATTTCACCGACGGGAAGGTCAAGTCGATCTACGAGGCTGCACTCTCCTACAAGGAGAAAGGGATACCTCTCATCGTTCTAGGAGGAGAGGACTACGGGATGGGCTCGTCGCGGGACTGGGCGGCGAAGGGGACCTTCCTGCTCGGGGTCAAGGCGGTGATCACGAAGTCGTTCGAGCGCATCCACCGATCCAATCTGGTGATGATGGGTGTCCTGCCGCTCAACTTCGTCGACGACCAGGGCGCCGCCACTCTCGGCCTCGACGGCACCGAGACCTACGACATCGCCGTCGACGACGATCTTCGACCCCGGCAGACGATCGAGGTGACCGCCACCAAGGACGACGGGACCAAGGTCGAGTTCGAGACGGTGGCTCGGGTCGACACCCCGATCGAGGTGGAGTATCTCCGCAACGGTGGGATCCTCCATTACGTGCTCAGGAGGATGGCGTCTGGCTGAGGAGACACCGGGGCCTCTCCCCCGGCCCGGGCTCAAGCTGACCGGGGTGTTCGTCCTCGTGGTGGTGGCCGGTCTGGTCGTCGGGTGGATCGTTCGCTCAGGCCCCACCGAGGTAGCCCAGGTCGGCCAGCCCGCACCTGAGTTCTCCGTCGAGGTGTTCGACGGCGGGAGGTTCACGCTGTCCGAGGCGCGCGGCACGCCGGTGGTGGTCAACCTGTGGGCGTCGTGGTGCCCGCCATGCCGGGAGGAGATCCCCGACATCTCGGCGTTCGCCGATGCCAACCCCGAAGTCCAGGTGATCGGGGTGGCAGTCGAGGATTCCGAGCGATCGGCCCGCGAGTTCGCCGCCGAGATCGGAGCCGCCTACCCGCTGGCGATGGGGACCACCGCTTTCGAAGATGCCTATCCCAACCTGGGTCTACCCGCCACTTTCATCATCGACAGCAACGGGACGATCACCGATGTCTTCAACGGAATCGTAAACGAGGAGATCCTCGAGGGGCTCGTCTTCGGCTGAGGCTATCCCACAGGCATGGTCGGCAGCCTGTGGCCGAGGAGGTCCTGCACCCTGATGAATTCGAGGTTCGGGCCGTCGACCATCTCGGCCCAGATCACGAGACGTTGACGGGCAGAGAACTTGGGCTCACAGGTCGTCATCGTCAGCCACCCGCCATCTCTGTGATCGGTCACCCAGACATCGGTCGGCTCGACCACGATGATCTCCCGCACCTCGTATACGTGGGTACCGACGCTGGTCTCGACCTCCACGGTGTCTCCGGGCTCCAACAGATCGAAGTCGAAGAAGGGTCGGCCGTAGGTGGTGCGATGGCCTGAGATGACCGAGTTTCCCGGCTGGCCGGGGAGCGGTGTGGTCTCCATGTGCCCCGGGCCCTTCTTGAGGGTCTCCCGATCGACCCCCTCGTAGAGAACGATGTCCTCGAGCCCGATGGCGGGGATGGTGAGAAAGCCGAAGCCCTCGCCGGTGTCGGAACGCTCCTCCGGGAAGTAATCGACGGACTCGGGAACGTCTTCAGGCGGCTGCTGGTCGTCGTCGAAGGTGTCGAGAGGAGCGATCGACTGGGGAGGCGGAGCCGGGCGCGACAGTTCGGCGCGCAGATGCCCGGACGCCTCCGTCTGTTGACCTGCGTTGAGCCAATCGGTCACCCACAGCTGCCAGCCGACGTAACCGAAGAGCAAGAGACCGCTCCAGATGAGCGCCCACCCCGCCACCAGGACCCGATACCTCATCGAGGAAGAGGCTAGAACCGGCGTCTCGTTACACAATCCCTCATCTCCTGGGCGCGGTTGGCCTGGAGTCGGTGGCGGAAACGAGTCAGGGACGCACTGGCTCGCTGAGTCCCGTGCGTGCGCTAGCTACCGCTCCACTCCGGGGGCCGTTTCTCGATGAAAGCGGAGACGCCCTCGGCCGCGTCGTCGGTCATGGCGATCTCGGTCAGACCTCCTTGGAGACGGTCGAGAGCGGTGTCGAGATCGGCATCCGCCATCGCGTGGAAAGAGTCCTTGCCCACCATGAGAGTGGTCGGGCTCGATGAGAGAAAGGCGTCGACGACTTCGTCGACGACGGCGTCGAGTCGATCTCGCGCAACCACCCGGCTCACCGCCCCCAGCCGAAGCGCCTCGTCGGGAGTGATGATCCTGCCCGTGAGCATCATCTCCAGGACAGCCTTGCGCGGCATGGCGCGTACCAGCACCGCAGAGATCATCATCGGCCAAAGACCAACCTTCACCTCGGTCGTCCCCAACTTGGCGTCGTCGACACAGATGGTGATGTCGCAGGCCACGGCGAGGCCGAAGCCACCGGCGAGTGCATGGCCGTTGACCCGGGCGACGGTGGGCTTGCCTCCCCGCATCATCAGCCGGATCAGGTCGGCCATGTCGCCGCGGCCCCGGTGAAGCCCGATGGGATCGTCGACGAACGAGCCGGACAGGTCACCTCCGGCGCAGAACGCCCGCTCGCCGGCACCGGTGTAGACGACGACTCTGACCTCAGGATCTTCCATAGCCTCACGGGTCTTCTCGAGGAGACCACGCATCGTCTCGACCGACATCGGGTTGTGTCGCTCGGGGTCGTCGATCGTGATGGTGGCCCGACCTCCCGAGACGTCGTATCTCACCGTCATTTTTCGCACACTCCCCTTGCCACTGTCGCTCGATTACCGTCGAAGCCCATGCTATGGCTGGCCATCGTCATCTTCTTAGCACTAGCCATCGCAGTGCTGCGTGGGGGCAGGCTCGTCAACCTCGGGGACATCGAGCTGCGAGCGTGGTGGCTCCTCTTCATCGCGCTCGGCCTCCAACTGGGAACCGGATTTCTCCCCCAGCGGGAGTGGTCCGAATGGGCCGGTCTGACGATGGTGCTGTTCTCGTTCGGCCTGCTCATGATCCTGGTGATGCTCAACCGTTCCAAGCCCGGGATGTGGATCGCCGGGATCGGCGTGCTGATGAACTTCGTCGTGATCGCCGCCAACGGCGGCATGCCGGTGTTGGCCGGAGCCGCCGAGGTGGCCAGTGGGTTCACAGTCAGCGACCCCGATCTGTCGGGAACCTTCAAGCACGTCCTGTTGGATGAGTCGTCGCGACTGACCTTCTTCGCCGACGTCATCCCCCTCCGTCTCGTCGGCATCGGAGAGGTGATCAGCCTGGGGGACATCTTCCTCGCTCTCGGTCTCGGGGTATTCCTGGAGCACGAGCTCCGCCGGCCGCGGCGATACTTCAAGCATGGCGCCCAAGCCCAGCCGGGCTCGGCTAATCGTCCATGATCTGATCTTCCTTCATGGGGCGACTCCTTCGGCCCACCGATAGAGTCATTGGGTCATGACGATCGGAATCTCAACGATCATCGACGAGCCAGTCCGCGGAGCGATCGGAGACCCGAGAGGCCTGCAGAGCTCCGGACTCGAGGGTGCACGACGCTATGTCCGCGGCGAGCTTCCCGTCGGGCCGATCCACCGTCTCACGGGTCTCAGGCCCACTGACGCCGGCCCCGGTCGCTCGACCTTCTCGATGCCAATCACCCGTTGGCTCGAGGACCCCTTCGGGATCGTGTGGGCGGGAACATTCGCGCTCCTGGCTGACGCGCCGCTCGGCGTGGCGATATGGACCGGTCTGCCCCCCGGCAAGTCGGTGACGACGTCGGAGCTCAACCTCTCGTTCGTCAGGCCCTTCACGAGGGATACAGGCAACATCGTGGGTCGGGCCACCAGCGTTCACCAGGGCAATCAGGTGGGGCTGTCAGCGGTCGAGATCTCAGACCGTCATGGGCGCCTGATGGCCTACGGAACCACCCGATGTCTAGTGGTTGACGCTCCTGTCGACCTGGAGGCGGACTACCCCGAACCCGACACGGGTCCCAGCGATCCCCCCGATCCATATCTGCGGTCCGCCCCCGAGGACTCTTACTTCGACCTGGAGACCATCGTCAACGGCCGACCCATCGACATCCAGCAGCGAATCATCGCGGGCGAGGTCAGTCCCAATTTCGGGCGGCTATTCGGGCCGACGTGGGAGGTCGAAGAACCCGGATCGGTGACCGGCCATTTCCGCACGTCGCCCTGGTTCTCGGCGGGAGGACCCTTCCTCTACGGCGGGATGATCGCGTTGATCGCCGAGTCGACCATGGGATCGGCGGTCTACTCCACGCTCGAACCCGGTGAGGTCTTCGCCTCCCTCGACATGAACGTTCGCTTCACCAGGCCCGTCATGATCGACAGTGGGGAATTACAGGCCTCGGGCCGGGTGCAGCACATGGGAAGGAGGTTGCGGGTTACCTCCGCCGAGCTGGTCAATTCCGAGGGCAAGAGGGTGGCGATGGCCACCTCATCGGCGTTGGTGGTACCGGGAGGGGTACGAGAGCTGATGCGGGGCACGCCCCCGGAGAGGCTGCTCGGGATCCGCTGAGCTGCCGGCAACCCGGCTCGGCGAATCGTCTGATCTGAATGTCGCTCGAGGTCACGGGCGTCAGTGATGGCACGGTGGCCCGGGCCCGGAGGGATGCTTCTCGTGCTCCTCGATGTGGTGGGGACGACAGAGGAGCTCGAGATCTCTGAGGTTGGTCTCGCCACCATGAATCCAGTGGGTCTTGTGGTGCACGTCGCACCATTCCGGTCTTCGATCGCATCCCTGGCGAGCGCATCCGCCGTCGCGAACTGCCAGGGCGCGTCGTTGGGCGGGGGTAGCAGTCCGCGCTGCCCTGCCCATTTCCAGAGGCACCGAGTCGCCGGAGACGATGATTCGAGAGACTTCGGCGTCGCAGAGAATGCGCCGGGCGGTCTCGGGAGTGATGGTCCCGGTGTGGGACAGCTCGCACCGTTTGCCGGCACGTCCCTCCAGGGTGTCGAGGTCGACTATCAGCGTGGCATGGGGCCGGTGACCGCCCACCAACCCGGGATAGGACGCCAGATACTGGCGACAGATCTGCACCAGGGCATCGGCCCGTCGTTTCGGAGCGGGACGCAGATCTCCCGAGGCACCATCTCTCCGTGCCTCGGGTGTCATGGCTGCATCGAGAGCCTGGAGGATGATCTCGCCCGCCTCGGGGTCGAATGACCCATCGACCCTGACCATCCCGCCGAAGGTCTGCGATGCATGGAGTGTGGTCGCATCGCACTGCCGGGCGGCATCCTGTTCTGCCCGCTCGTCGTCGGCGCAATTGGACCAATACGAAACGGCCTTCTTGAAATCCCTCACACTGAGCGTGTCTGCAAAATCGAGAAGCATCTCCTCGTCGCGCTCGAAGTGATCGGGGTGAGCGTTGGCAGCCCTGCCGAGGACACGGACCCTGGCGCTCGACAGGTCTCCCTGAGCAGCGAGACGACTGGTCTCGGGATGGGCGGCCAGTGTCCCGCCGAGAGCGATGAGGCCTCGAGCGGTGGAGTCGTCGAGGTCGGTGATGTCCGCCAGCCAGCGAGTGGCGTTGAGATACCCGGCCCGCTGGAAGGAACCCCGGGTGCGTGATTCCTCGGCAATCCCTGCCAGTCGGTGGGTGAGGACATCGATGCCACGAGAGATCTCGATGGCTTCCTCGGTGAGCTCACCGTCTGACATCGCCCTCAGATCGGTGGATGTGACTTCCTCGATCACCGAGCGCAAGGCGCTCATCGTCTTCCCTCCTGGCGAATGTTCAACTTTGCGATGGGGAAGTTGTGGTCTATCCTAGACGAACATATGTTCGATTGTCAAGGGTATTTTCCGGGTTATCCCGAAATTTTTCGTTGGATGAGAGTCGGGCCGGTCACACCCGCGACGGACGCCGGAGGACCCCTCGAGCCTCGAGCAACCTGCGCAACGAGGCCACCACTATGGGGTCGTATTCATAGGCCGCCCCGGCATGCAGCTCCTCGAGGGCAGACAGGGGAGACATGCCGCTCCGGTGGACCTTCCAGTCGTAGGCCGCCGCCACCTTGATGATCCGGGAGACGAGGGAGATGTCGGGGTCGTGTTGCTCCCCCGGCTTGCGATAGGGGTCGTACTGATGACGCACCTGCTCGGCGACTCGCTCCAGGTAGGGCGACTCGGCGATGATCTCGGCACTCCAACGGGCCAGGTCGTCCTCGGTGTAGCCCAACTTGAGGATCTGGGGCTCGCTGAGGCTGACCCGACCGATGTCATGCATCAGCGCCGCGTACTCGACGTCATCGACCTGTGACGGTCCCAGCCCGAGCTCCTTGGCGATGGAGGTCGCGGTCTCGGTGGTCCGGTCGGCATGACCGTCGATGCCCAAACCGGACACCTCGGGAATCCGGGCCAGGGCGCGGATCGTCTGTCGGTAGGTGGTCTTGGTCTCCTGGAAGCGCTTGAACGCCGAATGGGCGAACGAGTAGGGCAACAGGGCGATGGGCAAGGCCCACCATCCGATGGGAGCGAACAGCTCGCCGAACAGGGCACCGGTGAGCGCCAACCCCATGAACACGTTGACGTCGTGGAGGAGGGCTCGGGCCAGATAGCTGCGTGACAGCTCGCGCGGACCCACCACGAACATCGCCCGGATGACCACCTCGACGGCGAGCCAGGCGACCACTGCCACCGCGAACGGGAAGAGGTCCTCCCAGCCGCCATCCAACTCGGCGAAGAGCCCCACCCGCATCGCCGCATAGACGATGGCATAGACGACGTAGCCGCCGAAGCGGCGGACCATCACCGGCAGCAGGTCGTTGTGACGCTCGCCCCGAGAGTGGCGGAACGCCCAGACGACGGCGAGGCCCAGCCCGTATGCCGCGATCGACGCCGACGGCTCTGCGACATCGATGCTGGAGAACACGAAAGGAATCGCCGCGGCCACCGCGAGACCCATCGTGAAGTGGTTCCCCGAGTTGGAGGTGGCCACTCCGAACATCGAGCCGATGACGAGCGCGGCAGCGGCAATGAGGATGTAGAGGGGATTCGCCTCCGCGCTGGAGGCTGCGTAGAGACCGACCGCCCCGACCGCGAATGGGAAGAACCACGAGGCGAGCAGGAGGACGCGGGGGTGCCAGTTAGCCACGGAGGGTCAACTCCGGCTCTTCGGCGAGACGACGTGCCATCTCCTCGTCGTTCACGTGGGGAGCACCCCATCGCTTGCCCGACTTGTCGAGGGCGCGTTCGAAGGCGTCGACCACCTCGGGGTGGAACTGGGCACCCGAGTTCTTCCTCAACTCGCTGAGTGCATACCTCTGGGAGAGAGCCATCCGATAGGAGCGGGCGGAGGTCATGGCGTCGAAGGCGTCGGCCACCGCCACGATGCAGGTCTCGAGGCTCGGCGTCTCCCCTTCGCTGTGACCCCGGCCTCCGTAGCCGTTGCCGTCGTAATGGCTGTGATGACCGGAGGCGATCTCCACCATGGGCTGGAGGAAGTCGACCTCGGCCAGGATCTCCTCGACGAGGTGGGCGTGCTGTTTCATCTGGGCGTACTCCTCGTCGTCGAGACGTCCCCGCTTGCGAATCAGTTCGGTGGGCACGGCCAGCTTGCCCAGGTCGTGGATGAGAGCGGCCCATTTGATCATCTCGATCTGGGTGCCGTTGAACCCGTACTCCTCACCGATCATCTCGGCGAAGTGGGCCACCCGCTCGGTGTGACCCCGGGTGTACATGTCCTTGGCCTCCAGGGTCTTGACGAACCCCTTGATGGCGGAGAGATGGGAGACCCGGAGTTGGGAGAAGGCGTACAAGGACATGTGACCGATGGCGTAGACCCCGACGATGAGGACCAGGATCGCAGGTCGGTCAGCGATCAGATAGGCGCCACCGAAGAGACCGCCGAGGAGTCCCATCACGAACTGACCGGCGAGGAGCGTCCCAAGGTGAGACCAGGGTTGGAGACGGTCGTAGGGGTAGACAACCTGGACTGCACGTCGCACGGCGAGTGTCTGAACGGTCGTGTAGACGAGCGAGGCGGCCATGGATGCGCCCGCAATGAGGAAAAGGTGGCTCGTGGTCGGCGACCCGATCCATCCAAGGGAGAAGTCAAGCAGGAGTCCTGCCGCCGCTCCCGACAATACGAACTGCCCAAAGTTGGCCATCGGCTGAAACCAACGTCGTTCCTTTATGTCGTCGGGAACGATCCCCCCAACGGCAGCCATCAGCGCCATCGCCAACGATGCGCTTGACTCGGGATCCATGGCGAAGATGACCCCGGCGGTCATCACCACCATGATCGAGGAGGAGTGGAAGAGACGGTCGTTGACCTCGACTGAGAACCACTCCAGGAGAACAAACAAGCCGGTGAACAGCGACCAGATAGCCCAGTTGGGTGCATCACCGAGCATGAGAGCGATAGCCAAGACGAGCAGGCCCATCAGGAAATAGGGCACAGCGATCTTCAATCGTCGCTGCACCGCGGGCTGGAGACGCCGGTAGCGGCGTCGCAGGCGGTCTAATCCAGGCAAGCTCAAATGGGGACCCCGGTAGTCGTCTACCTCTTGGCCATTTGGGTGAGGCGGCGTCCTCAGTCAGCCGATTCTTTGGCTAGCGCTGCCAGCTGCAATCAAAGCTGAGAGGCTGGCGGCGGCAGCGAGTATGCGGACCAAACGGGCTCTCATACGTCTATGCACGTCCACCCTTGGCGTTTATTTGCACCGGCGTTGTGTGCCGGCACAGACAGTTCCGCTCCGCTGGGTTGATGGGCGTGTATTACCAATCACGACCAACGAGGACGCCGTTCTCACCATGTTCCCGAAATCGGGAACCCTTCAAATGTCAAAAGGCCCCTGACTTCGCCCGCCTATAGGGTCCGGCAGGCGGTCAGAGACCGTCTGCCCCACTTGCCCCATTGGATTTCCTTCCAGCCCCAGGCAATCTAGAGGCTGGGGGGCGCACTCACAAGAAGAAAGACGAACCACAGGGTATCGGTCCATCCCGGAAGGGTTTACGCTGACCGAAGATGGACGTAGCGGCGCTGCAGGAGAAGATCAGTCGGATCGAAGGTGTCGAGGCCGCCCGGGTGGTGGCAGCCAACGGCCACCTCGACGAGATCCACGTGCTCGCCCGTCGCAACAAGCACCCCAAGCAGGTGGTGCGCGACGTCCAGTCGCTCGGCCAGGCCCTGTTCGGGCTCAGCATCGATCGTCGCATCGTGTCGGTGGTGCAACTCGCCGACTCCGTGCTCGACAGCGGTAGCCGTCCCGCCCTCGTCGATGTCGGGGAGAGCACCGACAGCAACCGCACCGAGGTGACGGTCACCCTCAAGTGGAAAGAGCGTCTTCTCGTTGGTCAGTCGACGGGGGCTGCCGCCACGTCGACCCGCTGGCGTCTCATCGCAGAGGCGACGCTGGAAGCCGTCCGACAGGCGATACACCATGGCATCGGCCTCGGGGTGGCTTCGATGGACTTGCCCGTTCTGGGGAGCCGCCAGATCGCCATCGCCCAGATCGTCGTGGTCACCGAGACCTCGGAGCGCACCCTCATCGGGTCTGCCTACGTCGAGAGCGACCAGGCGCGGGCGGTGGTCCGTTCCGTCCTCGACGCCCTCAACCGGCTTCTCCCCGACCTCAAGACCCCTTGACCTCTCGCGCGGTAGTCACTCCGCACCACCTCTCCGCCGAGGCGGGTCGGGAGATCCTCGAAGCCGGAGGCAGTGCGGTTGACGCTGCCATCGCCGCCACCGCGGCCCAGGGTGTGGTCGCTCCCGAGACCTGCGGTGTCGGCGGTGACCTGTTCGCCCTGGTTCACGTCCCCGGATGGGCCCGACCGCGCGCTCTGAACTCGTCGGGCAGAGCCGGATCCAACGCCGATGCGGATGAGCTCCGCACCTCGGGCGTCCACGAGATCCCCGCAGACCACCCTGCTGCGGTGACCATCCCCGGGTGTGTCGAGGGGATGGTCACGCTTTCTGCAGAGCTGGGGCATCTGGATCTGGCCTCGGTCCTCGCTCCCGCCATACGCCTCGCCACCGACGGCTTCCCGGCGTCGACCGAACAGGCGGGGGCATTCGCCCGGCAGGCCGACACCTACCGGGACAGCCCGGCGGTGGCCGATTTCTATCCCGAAGGCTCCCCCGTGCAACGCGGTGACCACGTCGTGCGAAAGGCTCTCGCCAGGACCTTGGAGGAAGTGGCCAACGGCGGAAGAGACGCCTTCTATGGGGGCACGCCCGGCGAGGACATCTCCGATGCAGTGGGCGGTCTCATCACAATGGATGATCTCGCCGTCTCCCATGCCGATTGGGTGGAGCCGATCAGAGCCTGGGTTGCCGGCCTCGACGCCTGGACGATCCCGCCCAACTCTCAGGGCTATCTGGGACTCGGGACTCTGGCGGTGTTCGAGATGCTCGACCCACCCGACGACCCCGACGACCCGCTGTGGTGGCATCTCCTGATCGAGGCCTACCGCGCCCTGGCCTGGGAGCGAAACGACCTGGTATCCGACCCGGACACCGTGGCTCTTCCCGTCGACCTGCTACTCGACCCGCGGCGATTGGAGAGGGCGGCTGCATCCGTCGACAGGGAGCGGTCTGGTGTGTGGCCAGTGCCGATGGGTCGCACCTCCAGCACCGCCTACCTGTGCGCCGCCGACGCCGACGGGATGGCGGTGTCGATGATCCAGTCCAACTACCGCGGGACTGGGTCGCCCTTTGGTGCGGTCCGATCCGGGTTCCTGCTCCAAGACCGCGGCATGGGGTTCAGCCTCACCCCCGGTCATCCCAACCAGCTGGCGCCGGGCAAACGCCCGCTGCACACCCTCAGCCCGACCTTGTGGACCAACGGAGACCAGCCGCGCTGGATCCTCGGCACCCGTGGTGGGGCGGTGCAGCCCCAGCTGATCGCCCAGCTGGCGGCGCGGGCCATCATCGGTGATGCATCGCTGGAAGACGCCCAGGAGGCACCGCGCTGGACCATCTCCGACTTCGGCCCTGGAACCGGCTCCCAGGTCGGTCTGGAGCCCGACCTCCCGGAGAGAGTGGCCGAAGACCTCGAGTCACGGGGCCACTCCTTGTCTCGCCTCGACCAGAGGCAACCCGGCTGGGGCCCGATGTCGATCATCGAACTGGACGGCGCGAAGCGGCGCGCCGCCGCCGACCCCAGGGTCGACACCACCGCGGCCCTCGTCTTCTGATCCGCGAACCCCGGGTTGTGAGCCCCGGTCAGCGAAGTCCAGCGCCCTCAGTTGGCGCGATGGTCACGCCCGCAGATCGGCGACGACCTGGCGGAGAGCGTCGTGGTCCTCCATCAGCACCGAACCGATGGTGTAGAAGCCAACCCGCTGCACCCGGTCGCGGTAGCGGTCCTTGATGGCACCGGCCAGCTCCTCGATGGGAGCGACCACTCCCACGCCCTCCACAGCCTCGTCCGGAACGGCTCCCGGCATCTCATCCCACTTACCCCGCTTCGACAGCGCGGTGAGCTTCTCACCGAAATCCCATCCGCTCGCCTCCAGGACCGCGCGGTAGGAAGGCGTCGATGCGTAGAAGGAGATCTGTTGGCGGATCGGTTCCTTCGACATCTCGATCTCCTCGTCGTTGCTCCCCGTCATGATGAAGATGGTGCTGACGATCTCGACATCGTCGAGACTCCGGCCCGCTTCCTTGGCCGCCTGCTCCATCTTGGGCAAGACCACCTGGTCGAGATACGGAATTGTGTGAAACGGGTGGACGTGGAACCCGTCGCACAACTCACCGGCGAGGGCACTCAAGTAGGGTCCGACCCCGGCGATGTAAACCGGTATGTCGGGATGGCTGATCGGGCCGGGATTGAAAAACGGCGTCATCAGCGTCAGCTGGTAGTGCTCACCCTCGTAGGCGAGAGGGGTGCCGTTCTGCCAGCTGTCCCAGACCGCACGCATCGCCTGGATGTACTCCCGTAGCTGTGGTGCCGGCTTACCCGACCAATAGGAGCTGAATCGGCGCACGATGTGCCCCCGCACCTGGGTGCCGAGCCCGAGCAGGAACCTGCCCCTGGTCTGGCGGGCGAGATCCCATGCGGTCATGGCGGTGACCATCGGAGATCTCGGGAACGCCACTGCGATGGCGGTGCCGAAATCGAGGTCGGGCGCCGCCACGGCGGCGTGGGTGATGGGTAGGAACGGGTCGTACTGGGTCTCGGCGGTGAAGAACCCGTCGTAACCGGTTTCGACGGCCTCGAGGGCTGCCGCGGCCGCGTTCTCCGGTGGCCCCGGTGGGTAGTAATAGTCGACCTTCATCGGCCGCACCTTAGGGAGTGGCGGTCATACCCGTCTCCTGCTACCTAATGTTCCGGAGATGAAGCGGCTTGCCAAAGTCATCGGATTCATAGGCGCGGTCGTCGCGGTGGTATGGGCGATGCGGGACCGGTTCATCTCGGTCGCCACGTCGCGCGAGCCGGACCCGCCTTCGTTCAAGGTGGAACCACCGGCATCCCCACCGGTCGACACCATCGACGGGATCGGCCCGGTGTTCGCACAGAGGCTCACCGGTGCCGGCATGGGCACGGTGGAAGCGCTGGCGGCAGCCAGCCCCGACCGTGTCGCCGAGGCGGCCAGTGTCAGCGGGGCGCGCGCCCGAGCCTGGATCGATCTGGCCCAGCAGAGCTAGCCGATCTGACCCCTCACCTCACCGCCAGGGAACTGGCTGGTGTGCACGTTCACATAGGCAGTGCCGGCGTTGATGGCGTCGATGAGATCGGCCATGTCCGCTCCGGCGAGCGGGCCGACCAGGTCACCGGCGGTGATCTCACCCTGCGCTAACACACCCTGGAATCTTCCTGGGATGAGCTGTGGGGGCGGACCGTCCGGGTACAGCCAGGCCACGATGTCGCCGTTCTCCCCGGCCGGGGCCAGGTGGATGTGGGCCATGGTCACATTCTCGATGTTGGCCACGATCAGCTTGAAGTGCAGCGTCTCGCCGTCGGGCGACAGCTTGAAGATCGCCTGGCCCTGCGCCCGGGTATCGACCGCAGGGACCTCCTGATCTCCGCCGAGATGGGCTCGATAGTTGGTCGGGTGATTGGCGCTCAGCGCCGGGAGGGCTCCGGCGACGAACAGTGCGACCACGGACAGCGCGACGATGAGGCGTCTCATGTCTTCTCCTCGCTAGGCGTCGTTCGCCGGGTTTACGCCTCAGGGTCCGATTCGGTTCACGCCCATCGCCGCGGTCGAGCGAGCAAACGTCGCTCTGTCGACTCAGAGGGATCGCGCTTGTCGGCCCCGCGGGCAAACACCTCGCGGTCGAGTGAGCCGTCGATCACCGTCTCGTATCGAACGGTGACGTTGCCACAGCCCTCACAGATTTCTCGCTCGAGACCCTCGGATATGACCGAAACGGTTCGCTCGTGGCGACAGGCCGCCACTTTCCGGTACCAGACATTCACCTTCGCCCCCATGCGCGTGACTGATAAGCCTCCCACATCATCCTGCCACGACCTTCGCTTTCTTCAAGTCGAGATAGCAGATAAGCACAGCGACGGAGGTCGATACCGAGGACCCCTTACTTATCATCCGATGGGTGGCTTACCTCACGCACCCCGACTCGCTGGGCGAGCTCCTACAGGGTGAACCCTCGTATCGGGTCGACCAGCTCCGCGAATGGCTCTATCGGACTCCCGTGCTCGACGCCGGGGAGATGACCAACCTCCCCCTCGAGTTGCGCGAGACGATCGGGCCCCGCCTGTGGCCGTTCCAGGTCGAGATGGAGCAGAGTGCCGACGGAGGTACCACACGGAAATGGCTATTTCGGGCACCTGATGGCGCCGCGATCGAGGCAGTGCTCATGGGATACCCCCGGCGGGCCACCTTGTGCATCTCCAGCCAGGCGGGCTGCGCACTGGGCTGCACCTTCTGCGCCACTGGACAGTTCGGGTTCGAGCGTCACCTCGAGCCGGGCGAGATCGTGGCTCAGGTCGCCTACGCCCAGGCCTTTCTTCGCCAGATCGGGATGCCGGGTGTCCCCGACCATCTCACCAATGTCGTCTTCATGGGCATGGGCGAGCCGCTGGCCAACTTCGATCGGGTCAGAGAGGCGCTGCGCCGCATGATCGAGGTGATGGGGATGTCGGCCCGAGCGATAACCGTCTCCACCGTGGGAGTGGTCCCCGGCATCCGACGTCTCGCCGACGCGCCTTGGCCGGTGTATCTCGCCATCAGCCTCCACGCCGCCGACGACGAATTGAGGACCTCTCTGGTGCCGACCAACAAGCGTTACCCGATCGCCGAGCTCGAGGCGGCCGCCGCCGAGTACTTCGAGAGGAAAGGGCGGCGGCTCTCCATCGAATGGACGATGATGGACGGCGTCAACGACACCCTCGACCAGGCCGACAAGTTGGCCTCGATCGCCAGGCGTCTCCGCGCCCACGTCAACCTGATCGCCCTCAACCCCACTCCCTTGAGCGAGGCTCGAGCCTCATCACAGCTCCACATCGAGGAGTTCGCCAAGGCCCTCGACAACCGGGGAGTCAACGTGACGATCAGGGACACGCGAGGCCGCGACATCGACGCTGCCTGCGGCCAGCTGCGAGTCTTGTCTGGATTTTCGCGAGGATCCATGTAGTCTCGGTCACGCGGAGCGAGTCAGGGGCTGAAGGAGTTTCACCTTCAGATGCCCGAATTTCGTCG